>DASXUX010000052.1:0-237480 GCA_036504595.1 Planctomycetota bacterium
GACCGAAGAATTCATCGTGATCCATGATGCTGTGTGGCACGGGCAGGCCGGCGGAGCGGCTTCTTGCTCCGCCGGATTGCCCGTGCATCCGGGTGCCCCCGTTCAATACGTCTCCGATCAGAACCGCGACCGTAAGGGAGCGGCCTTCGGTCCCCCTCTCCCCCGCGAGGGAGAGGGGTTAGGGGTGAGGGGGCCTCAATCCAAGATCCAAAATCAAGAATCCAAAATCGAGTTCTCCTGGCACCTTTCCCTCGGCTCCGGCGCTCAATCCCTCACCCCGCGCCTGACCCCCATGCACACGATCGAACTCTGCGATCCGTCCGGTGCCCCCCGCCTGCGCATCGACCTACCCGAAGGCAAAGACGCCGCCGGCCGCCGCCTTACCGCCGGCAAGGAGCTGACGTATACGCTCGCCGGAAATCGTGTCACGCTCACCGCCGACCTGAGCGCCGCCGCCTTCCCCGTCGTCATCGACCCAAGCTGGAGCAGCACGGGGCAGATGGCGGTAGGAAGAGAAATCCACACAGCAACGCTGCTGCCGAGTGGAAAGGTCCTCGTCGCCGGGGGCAACGGCGCCGGCACCTCGTGCGAGGTGTACGATCCCTCGACCTTGACTTGGAGCGCGACGGCGTCCCTTGTGGATGCGCGTTACTATCATACTGCAACGCTCTTATCCAGCGGGACGGTGCTTGTTGCGGGTGGCGTAGGCGGCAGCGGCAGACTTAATTCGTCGGAGCTATTTGACCCCACTACGAACACGTGGAGCGCTGGGGGCAGTCTGACAACAGGGCGAGCCTGGCACGCGGCCACCGCTCTCAAAAGCGGCTACGTACTCGTCTCGGGGGGAAGTGGAGCGGTTCGGCTGACCTCGTGCGAGATCTATGATCCAACGACCAATCAATGGACAAGCAACATCGGGAGCGGAAATCTTGCCACCGCGCGTGATTCGCATGCGGCAACCCGGCTGCCCGATGGCAAGATTCTTGTGTCGGGGGGCTTCGGCGATAGCGGCCCCATTGGCGAATGCGAACTGTTTGATCCTCAGTCAGTCATTTGGTCTAGGGTCGGCCAGTTAGCCGATGGTCGGTCGAGTCACACTGCGGATCTTCTGGAGACTGGCCAGATCCTTGTTTCCGGCGGCGATGGAATGCTCAGCAGACTTCAAACGTGCGAGCTATACGACCCAACATCGCAAACGTGGACGAACGCTGGAAACCTGGACTACGCACCGGTCGCACATGCGACAGCACGCTTGTCGAACGGTATGATCCTCTTGTCTGGTGGCAATGAGAGTCTTGCTGCGTGTCGGATCTTTTCGTCTGCCACTGATTCCTGGAACGCGACAAGTTCGCCCGCCAGAGAGCGGCAGTATCATTCAATGACTACTTTGCCAGATGGCACTGCGCTCGTGGCTGGTGGCTTCGACGTTCTTCACATCGATATGCTTGCCACGTGCGAGCTCTTCTCTCCCAGAGCAAGCGTTTCCAACGTGTCGCAAACGGTTCATTCGGGCGGATCCATTGCTTTCGTTCTCTCTTCAGATTCGTGCACCCAGCATGTGACATTTACGGTACAGTCTCCCGCAAATGGCGAGCTCTCGGGAGCACTTCCCAACATCGTCTATCGCGCGCCCGCGGGTTTCGTCGGGACCGACACGTTCACCTACAAAGCCACCGACGCCTTCGGCGACAGCGCCCCCGCAACCGTCACCATCTCCGTCACCAACACCGCCCCCGTCGCCGCCGCCCAGTCCGTCTCCACTCACTGGGGCGTCGCCAAGCCGATCGCGCTCACCGGCAGCGACGCTGACAGCGACCCGCTCACCTTCGCCGTCGTAAGGCTGCCGCAGCACGGCATCTTGAGCGGCACCGCGCCGAACCTCACCTACGCGCCGACCGGCAACTTCGTCGGCAGCGACTCCTTCACCTTCAAGGTCAACGACGGCCTCGCCGAAAGCGCCGCAGCCACACTCTCTATTTCTGTCACCAACACCGCCCCCACCGTCACCGCCGGCGCCTCGCCGACGAGCGTCACGCCCGACTCCCCCGTCTCCTTCTCCGCCTCCGGCAGCGACCCTGACGGCGATGCGATCACCTACGCGTGGGACTTCGGCGACGGCGGCACTTCGACCGAGCAAAACCCCTCGCACAGTTACGCGTCCGTCGGAAGCTACATCGCGACTGTCACGGTCACCGATGGCGCGGGCGCGACGGGTTCAAGCAGCGTGACCATCACAGTCAGCAAAGCCCCCACCGCGCGCCTGACCACCAGCGATGTCGTCGCCTTCGGCGGCCTGCCGCTGGCCTTCGACGCCAGCTATAGCACCGATCCCGAAAACCAGATCGCTTCCTATTCGTGGGACTTCGGCGACGGCACGCCGCAAGGGTCCGGCCAGATCATCTCCAAAGTGTACGACCAGCCCGGCACCTACACGGTGACGCTCACGATCACCGACGCGGCTGGCCTCAGCAGCACCGTGCAGCGCGACATCGAAGTCCTGCCCGCCTCCGAAGCCGGCCTCTTCAACGCGTACGTGCACTACAAAGTCTCGTGGAACCGCAATGCCGCAAGCGCCGATACCTTCAGCCTTGACGCGACGGTCAACGTCGGCGATCTGGTCGTTGGAAAAGGCGCAGCCGTCGCTCTCGAAATCGCCGGCCAGCGCTTCACCGGCGTCCTTGATAAGAAGCTGCGCGACACCAGCCGCCCCGAAGCCAAGTGGCAGGTCAAAGCCAACTTGAGAGGCGATCCGTTCGGCACCGTGTGGATCAAAGCGCAGATCAAGAAGGCCAGCCTCGGAGCCGGCTTCAATCAGCAGGGCGTTCTCGGCAACGGCGACCCGCACGATTCCGTGCAAGCCGACGTTCCGCTCAAGCTCGAAATCGCCGGCCGCAGCTTCGACGTTCAAGTGCCATCGGAGTTCAAATTCAACGCCGAAGGAACCAAAGCAAAGGGTACCGGATCATTCTAGCACTCGCCGCTCAACACGACGCGATCCACATTTTTCCCCGTTGCCGATTGCGGCATCGACTCAGGACTCAGCACTCGTTCGTCTTCGCGCCTTCGCGTCTTTGCGGTCTGCTTGTTTCAGTCTGGGGCTACGATACATAACAACATCCAAGCCATGCCGGAGGGAATCCAAATGTACAAACTAGTATGCGTGGTGCTGACTATCCTCGTCTCCAACGCGTGGGCCGCTACGAAGTGGGTCGAATTCGATGCTCCCCGCGGCGGCGAGGTCTATTTCGCCGGCCAGGTCCAGCAGGTGAAACTCAGCAACCGCTGGCGAGTCAGCAGCATTCGCATTGAACTGAGCCGCGATGGCGGCAAGACCTATAAACTTCTCGGCACAATGTCCAACGTGACAGCCGACCGTTCTGCGCGCAACACGATGCCCTGGACGATCGCGGGCCCGGCCTCCTCCAACTGCCTTCTGCGTGCCGTCGGCAACGCCGGCTCGACGGAAACAACGATCCTCTCGGGCGTTTTTGCCATCGGCCTGGACGGCACGATGGCCACCGGCACGCTCCCCGACGCCGCCGTTGGAGCCCCCGCGCTCGCGCCAAGTTCCGTCACCAACATCGCCCTGGCCGATAACAGCGTCACCGCCGCCGAACTGGCCGACGGCAGCGTGACGACGCCCAAAATCGCGAACGGCGCAGTGACCCAGGCGAAAATCGCCGACAAAGCCGTCAGCGCCGAAAAGGTGGGCAGTGGCGCGGCATCGAACAACTTCGTGCTGACGGCGGACGGCGCGGGCGGGGCGGAGTGGCTGGCGGTCGAGCAATCTGCCAGCGTGGCGAACTTCACTGGCAATCTGGCGGGAGATATTACCGGCACGCAAACGGCAACGCTGATCGCCGCAGGCGTTGTAACCACCGCGAAACTGGCCGACGGCGCTGTGAGCGATGCCAAGATCGCGAGCGTTTCCGGCGCGAAGGTCACCGGAACCGTTCCCAACGCGCTCAATGCGTCAAACTTCAGCGGAAGCCTGGCAGGAGATGTGACAGGAACTCAGACCGCGACGGTGATTGCCAACAACGCTGTCACCGATGCGAAGATTGCGGGTGTCTCCGGCGCGAAAGTCGCCGGCACGGTTGCCAACGCCGCAATGGCTGCGAATTTCAGCGGTGCTCTGGCCGGAGACGTCACCGGTCCGCAAAACGCCACAACGATTGCCGACAACGCGGTAACGGATGCAAAGATTACGAGTGTTTCCGGCGCGAAGGTCGCCGGCGCAGTTGCCAACGCAATCACGGCGATCGACTTCAGCGGATTTCTTACTGGCGACGTAACCGGCCAACAGAATGCAACCGCCATAGCCGACAACGCAGTGACGACAGCCAAGATCGCCGACGGCGCGGTGACGGATGCCAAGATCGCTGATGTTTCTGGTGCGAAGGTCACCGGCGCAGTTGCCAACGCCACCACGGCGGTGGACTTCAGCGGATTTCTCGCCGGCGATGTAACCGGCCCACAAAGTGCAACCACCATAGCCGACAACGCAGTGACGACGGCCAAAATCGCCGACGGTGCGATCACGGATGCCAAGATCGCTGATGTTTCTGGTTCGAAGGTCGCCGGCGCTGTCGCCAACGCGACGACGGCGGTCAGCTTCAGCGGATTTCTTACTGGCGACGTAACCGGCCAACAGAATGCAACCGCCATAGCCGACAACGCAGTGACCACAGGGAAAATTGCCGATGGCAACATTACTGCCGCGAAACTGGCACCGAACACCGCATGGCTAACGGGCGGTAACGCTGGCACGACGCCCGGCACAAATTACATCGGCACGAGCGATGCCACGGCGTTGGAGATCAAAGTCGGGGGCTATCGTGCGCAGCGCATAGAGCCAGCAGCAATCCCAGACACGGACGCGCCCAATATAATCGGCGGCTTCAGTGGGAACAGTGTTACCGCTGGAATAAAGGGCGCCACCATTTCGGGCGGCGGAGCAAGCGGGAGCCTTAACCAGGTTACGGCCGACTACGGTGCTGTCGGCGGCGGACTGAGGAACAACTCCACCGGCTGGTATTCCACCATCGCCGGGGGCGATTCGAACACAGCCGGCTTTTGGTCGGCAGTGGGCGGGGGCAAATCTAGTGCCGCCAGCGGCCAGTACGCGACGGTGAGCGGTGGCCTTTCAAATACGAGCAGCGGCATGTGCTCGGCCGTCGGCGGAGGCCTCTCGAACACGGCCAGTGGCATGGATTGCTCGGCCGTCAGTGGAGGACTCAGGAATACGGCCAGCGGTGGTTACTCGGTTGTGTGTGGTGGCAATTCAAACACCGCCAGCGGCTGGGTGTCGACCGTGGGCGGGGGCATGGCTAATATAGCCAGCGGCTTATATTCGACGGCGGTAGGGGGTGCCCGGAACACGGCCGCAGGAGATTACAGTTTCGTCGCCGGCTACAGGGCTAAAGATGCAATCGCAGCGCACGGCGGCGTGTTCCTTTTCGCCGATGGCAACGATCTCGATTTCAACTCCGTCGCCGCGAACGAATTCGCGGTGCGAGCCACAGGCGGCGTGCGGTTTGTCACCAAGGTAAACACGGCCACGGGTGCGCCGATGAAGACCCTCGGCATAAGCGGGAGCGGCATTACGCTCGATTTTACTCTCGATAGCGTGAGGGTATTGAGCTTGATTCCCGCCGTCGTCCCGGCTACCGACGCGCCCAGCCTGATCGGCGGCTACAGCGGGAACAGCGTCGCCGCCGGTAAGCGGGGCGCCATCGTCGCGGGCGGCGGAATGAGCACTTATCTTAATAGCGTGACTGGGCATTACGGCACCATTGGCGGTGGGCGAGGCAATACAGTGAGCGGAGACGACTGCACCGTGGGCGGGGGATGGACGAACACCACAACCGCCAGCTACGCGACAGTAGCAGGCGGCTGGAGTAACACCGCTGGCTACGCCTCTGCGGTCGGCGGCGGGCAACAAAACGTAGCCAGTGGCAACGCAGCGGTAGTCAGTGGCGGATCCTCTAATGTTGCCAGTGCCCAGTGTTCCAGCGTGGGTGGTGGTTATCTGAATACCGCCGCGGGTGCTTACAGCTTTGCTGCGGGCCGTCGCGCCAAGAACCTCAATGCCGCCCATGTTGGCGTCTTCCTCTTCGCCGACAGCACCGATGCCGACTTCACCTCCACCGCCGCCAACGAGTTCGCCGTCCGCGCTACCGGCGGATTCCGTTTGCTTAGCGATACTGGCGGCGGCGGGTTGCGCATTACCCCGCCGGCTCTGCCCACTGTCTACGCGCCCAACGTCGTAGCCGGGATGAGGGACAACGGCTTTGCGGTCGGGGTCTTTGGCGCGACGATTGCCGGCGGCGGTATGACCAGCCTGCCCAACACCGTCACGGCGAATTACGCCACTGTGAGCGGAGGCATCAATAACATAGGGGGTGGAGAGTACGCATGTGTTGGCGGCGGCAGCGGAAATTCCGCCACTAGTGGCAACGCCGTCGTCGCAGGCGGTTCATCAAATATGGCCAGTGGACTTGCGGCCAGCGTTGGTGGCGGAAGTGCCTGCACCGCCTCTGGCAGTTTATCGACAGTTGCGGGCGGGCAGGTCAATCGGGCCACCGCCGAGTTGGCATCGATCGGCGGCGGGCTGGGTAACACCGCAAGTGGGAATTGGTCTACGATCAGCGGCGGCAGTGCAAACCTTGCTCAGGGCTGGGCCTCGTACGTCGGCGGCGGGTATTCCAACAGCGCCACGGGAGATTATTCTACGGTCATCGGCGGCAGCGTGAACGCTGCTGCCGGAAACTGGAGTCTCGCGGCTGGCCATCGCGCCAAGGTCTCCAGTCCCCACATCGGTGCCATGCTTTTCGCTGACGCCTTCGACGTGGACTTCAACTCTTCCGCCGCCAACGAATTCGCCGTGCGCGCCACGGGCGGCGTGCGCTTTGTCACGAATCTTGGCGGCGCGGGCGCGAAGCTTGACGCTGGCGCCACCTCCTGGTCCGTCATTTCCGACCGCAACGCCAAGAAAAACTTCGCGCCCGTCTCCGGCTCCGAAGTCCTCACCAAGATCGCCGCGCTCGATGTCTCCCGCTGGAACTACACGTGGGAAACCGACACATCCGTCCCGCACATCGGCCCGGTCGCGCAGGACTTCAAGTCTGCCTTCTACCCCGGCCGCGACGACAAGAGCATCTCCACGCTTGAATTCGACGGTGTTGAACTGGCCGCCATCAAAGCCCTGGAGTCCCGCACCGCCGCTCTTTCCGCCGAGAACGAGCAACTGAAGAAGAAGAACGCCGCTCTGGAACAGTCCTTCGCCGGCCTCGAATCCCGCCTCCGCGCCCTGGAATCCAAGTAACGGAGGAGCGAACCTCAATGACGCAAAGGCGCGCTGGTTGGACGTGGCGAGGGGTGAACGCGCGGAAACTGCGGCGTTGCCGCTTCGGCGCGTTCGCACCACTCACCAAGGACTGCTCACCATGTGTTTACAGGATAGCTAGAACAATACCTAGTGTCATAAGTTCTAGATAACATAGGGTATAACAATCTATCATATTGCTCCTTGCGCAATTCTGTGGAAAGTGGTACCTAAACCGCTTCAACCTAAGATTCGACACAGGACGCGTGCACCTATGGATCACCCAGGCAGTCCTCGATCCTCTTCCACAGACCTGCGCGCCGTCATCAGCACTCAAACCGACATTGCCGCCGCCGGCCTCGACGTCAACCGCGTCATGCAGGTCGTCGTCGAACGCACCCTCGCGCTCACCGGCGCGGCCGGCGCGGCCGTCGAAATGGTTGAAGGCGATGAACTCGTTTCCCGAGCCGTCGCGGGCGGCCCCGTGGCAACTTTGGGCGTCAGACTCGGCAAGCACAACAGTTTCTCAGGACTGTGCTTGATGCGCCGCGAAACGTTGCGCTGCGACGATGCGCTCACCGAGCCCCACGTGGACCGGTCAGCTTGTCAGCGCTGCGGCGTGCGTTCGATGGTGGCTACTCCGCTGGTCCATCAAGACACGCCCGTCGGCGTGCTCAAGATTCTCTCGCACGACCCCGGCACCTTCGACAACCACGACGTCCAAGTCTTGAAACTTATGGCCGGACTCATCGCCGCCACCTTGGCGCACGCCGCTCAATACGAAGACCAGAAGGAGGCCGCCGAAACCGCCTTCTTCAGAGCCACGCACGATGCGTTGACCGGCTTGGCCAACCGAGCGCTTTTCTTCGATCGCCTGAACCATGCCCTCGCCATCGCCAAGCGCGAGAACATCGGCCTGGTTGTCCTCATGGCCGACATTGACAATATGAAGAAGATCAACGACTCCTTTGGCCACAAGGCCGGCGACCTGGCGTTAAAGGCCGTTGCCGCGCGCGTCCAAAGCGCCCTGCGAAACTGCGATACCCTCGCGCGCATCGGTGGCGATGAATTCGCTGTATTGCCCACCGGCACGCACAACAAGCCGGCCGCCGTTCAGGTCATCCACCGTATTTCTGAGCACGTCCGTGGAGCCTTCCTTCCTCGCAATACCCGTACGAGCCTCGGCCTGAGTATCGGCGCGGCGGTGTTCCCGGCGGATGGCCAGGACGCCGAAGCCCTTATGCACGCCGCCGACGTCGCCATGTACAAGAGCAAACGCGCCCGGCACGCCGCTCACGATTCGGCACGATTTACGGTCTGAGCGCGTTCTGAGACTATGGTTGCGAGGGAGAGGGGTTAGCCACGCCGCTCAAGTTCTTCGGGTGAATGCCTACCTCCCACACGAGTTCAGCAGACGGCAACGATGATATCAATACGAGCTTGGCAGGCACAATGCTGTCCGCCGATAGAGGTAGCCACTTCGGCGGCGGTGACTTGCGTGTGCTCACCGCCGTTATCGCGTCAGCAGTTGCTCCAGGGCGGCTGTATCCGCCGGTTTGGTCAGGTGCTGATCGAAGCCGGCCTCTCGCGCGCGCCGGCGATCCTCTTCCTGGCCATATCCCGTCATCGCGATGAGATAAACCGCTGATAGTGCCGGGTCGCGGCGCATGGCGCGCGCAACGGCGTGGCCATCCATGCTGCCCGGCAGCCCAATGTCGCAGAGCACAACTTGCGGCTTAAACTGGCGAGCGCGCTCCAAGCCTTCCGGGCCGGAGTGCGCCACGGCGACCTCATTGCCCAAGACGGTGAGCAAGGTTTGCAGGCTTTCGGCGGCGTCAATGTTGTCTTCAATGATCAGAATTCGCTGCGAGGGCGGGACGTGCCGGCTGGCACTGCTGGGCACGCCAGCCGTGGCGCGCAGGTGCGGATGCTTCTCCAGCGGCAAGCGCACGGTGAATGTGGAGCCCCGGCCGATGCCGCGGCTCTCGGCGTTGACGCTTCCGCCGTGGAGTTCGGCGATGCCCTTTACCAGCGCCAGCCCGAGCCCCAGACCGCCGCGGCTGCGATCGAGGCTGGTGTCTCCCTGGCTGAAACTTTCGAAGATGCGGCCCAGGATATCCGCATCCATCCCGATGCCGGTATCTTGAACGATGATCTCCGCGCGTTCGCCCTGTCGATTCAGGGAAACGGTGACCGTGCCTCCCGGATCGGTGAACTTGATGGCGTTGTGCACCAGATTGCCGACGACCTGCCGGAACCGAGCGGCATCGCCGTAGACCCACACCGATTCCGCGGGCAGATTGCTCGCCAAACGCAGCCCGGAGTTCTCTATCGACTGGCCCATGTCCACGCACACCGTTCTGACGATCTCCGTCAGGTCCACGCTGTCTTTCCTGAGTTGGACTTTCCCCCGTGTGATGCGCGAAACATCCAGCAGGTCATCAATCAATCGCGACATATGGGTCACCTGCCGATTGATGATCTCACGCGACCGCTCCAGAATGGGCTCGTGAGTGCCCAGCCGTATCAGCACCTCGATTGCGTTTCGTATGGGCGCGAGCGGGTTGCGGAGCTCGTGCCCGAGAATCGCGAGGAATTCGTCCTTGCGGCGGTGCGCGTCCCGCAACGCATTCTCTGTGATCTTCTGATCGTTAATGTCGGTCGCAGTGCCGTACCAGCGCACCACACGACCGGCTTCGTCACGAACCGGCAGGGCGCGCACCAGATGCCAGCGATATTCGCCCGATCGCATCAGCGTTCTGCACTCGAACTCCGCGGGCTGGCCCGTTTGCAGGCTCTGGCGGTGGCGTTCGAGCGCTCGGGGCAGGTCGTCCGGATGCGTGAAGCGTTGCCACGCTTCGAGCCCAAGCTGTCCGGGTTCGGCTCGGACGCTTTCATACCACTTGCTGTTAAAATAATCCGTGAAGCCGTCCGGGCGCGCGGTCCAGACGATCTGGGGCATCGAATCGGCGAGTTGATGGAAGCGCGCCTCGCTGGCCCGCAGCGCTTCTTCGGCTTCGCGCCGTGCCACGGCGGTTGCGACTTGATCGGCAACGGACTGCAGCAACTCCAGCGTTTCGCCGCTGAAGGCCCGCAGCGAACGCGTGCCAAACGAGATCGTGCCCAGCAGCGTTCCGTGCGCGATGAGCGGATGGCAGGTGTACGCCTTCAAGCCTAGTTTCCGAATCAACCTCGCCCCGGGTTCTTCGGAATCCTGCACGTTGCTGACGACGATGCGCTCGCGCCGTTGAGCCACCTTGCCGCACAGACAATCGGAACACTGCACCGTGTGGAGCTGGCGTGCGGTTTCTTCGTCCACCCCGCCCCACGCCTCCAGCCGCAACTGGCGCACGTCTTCTCCGAGCCGAAAATGCAGAAACACGTCCAATCCGAGTCTTTTCGAAATCCGTTCGAAAATGGCAGTCAGCACGTCGGCGGTGCTGCCGCGCATCAGCAAGTCGGCGCTGACCTGCGCCAGCGTCTCGGCGCGCCAGTTCGCCTCTACCAGATGCTGCTCAGAGCGCTTGCGCTCGGTCACGTCTTCAATGAACCAGAGTGAGGGGTGGTCCGCTCCGGGCAGAGCAGTCCCCGAAATGTACACCCAGATGCGCTGACCGTCTTTTCGCACGTATTCCTTTTCATAGGGCGAACACACGCCGCGGCTGCGCAGATCCTCAAATGCTTTCTCATCCGCCGGCAGCCACTCCGCAGGAGTTTGCGCTCGCCAGTCCACCTTCCCATTTTGCAAATCCTCACGACTGAAGCCGAGCACGCGCAGGTAGTGATCGTTGGCATGCAGAACTTTGCCGTCGGGAGCGACGAAGACCATGCCCACGACATTGCAGTCCACCACTCTTTGGAAGCGCAACTCCGATAACTTGAGCGCGTCCTCTTTCTGCTTCAGGTCCGTTATATCCATCAGCAGATTCAGCGCACCGATCGTGTGGCCTGCTTCATCGTGGAGCGGCTCCGTGTATGGGATGACGTGTGCGCGACGACTATCCGGCCGTTCGATGATGATCTCCGGACCGACTGCACACCCTTTTTCCACCGCAACGTGAGCCGGGCAGAGGTTGCAGCCTCCCAGCGGCAGCCGGTCACCGTCTGGCTTGAACGCGCGTATGGTGCAGCACCAGCACTCCCTGCTGGCGCTGGGTTCGCTGCCGCACAACTCGGAGGCTCTCTGGTTATGATATGTGATGCGCCCCTTTAGATCGCAGATGTAGGCGGCGACCGGCAGAATGTCGATCAAATGATAATAGCGTTTTTCCTCTGAATGCCGGATCGCGGCTTCTCGCTGTTTTGCCAGCGCCTCGTCTTTTTGCCGTTCAGCCTCAAGAGCGCGCGCCGTGGAGCGATGCTTGGACTCGCAGAGCAGGCTGATCACCACGCCCAGTACTCCCAGGATTACCCATATAAGAAAGTGATTCGGATTTGAGATGCTGAGGCTATAGATCGGGGGAAGCAGAAAATACGCGACGCCAAAAAGGCACAGCGCCGTTGCCAGCAGGCCCGGCCCCAGCCCACCGATGCAGGCGCTGAGCAAAATCGGCAGAACGAAAATAATCACCAGGGGCTGTTCGAGTCCGCCCAGTGCGCGCCCCAAAAAGGTAAGCACAACGAGAAGCACCGCTAACGCGTAATTCGCATACAATCGGGTCCGCTTCATGTGGCACCAATCGACAGATCAGTCAATAGGATTGCGGTACAATAAAGTCCCATCAGATTACGTTTGTAACAACTTGAGGTCCAATCGAATATTCCGCTCGACGCCCAAGACATCTTTTTCGCGGCAACCAATCAACACAATCCGTGCGTCCCGATTTGTACCGCCCTGTCCCCAACTGACCCGATTATCACGTGCAGATGCATAATGATGCAAGGAGCCATTGGCAGGCCTTTCGGCTGGTGAATCGTGCGGATTCTTGTTGAAAAACTGGCGAGAGGCGGCGAGCAACCCAATGGGATCGGGTCGCGATCCTGCGCTCTCTGCTGGCCGTGCTGCACAGGTGCAAGACGAAGGAATCAGGACGAATTCGCTTGCGTGGCGGCTAAAAACAGGGTTAATTACACTAGCCATTTTACAACATGGAAGTGCGTGCAACACCATCTGGGGCCGTGTTTGGTGGTCCCTCAAAGGCGCGGCATGATTAGGGACGCACATTGCCGGGAAAAAGTGCTCCGCGCCGGACGACTGTCGCCCGACGCGGAGCAGAGGACGAAACCCCCACATGCGTGGGGAAGACGAGAATGTGCTCTCTCGTATGAAACGCGGTTCACCCCCACATGCGTGGGGAAGACTTGGAGGAGGGTAGCAGGGAGGGTGGTTCGATTCAAGCCTAGAAATATTTATTTTCTCTCGCGTATTAAACGCTTGACAAATTAAGAGCAGAGGATATTATTTCTCCGGACGAAGGAGGAATATATGACGGAACTGGAGGAGCTGCATCGGGAATGCTGGTGGCGCACGTATGAGAAGGCGTACGCCCGCTCGCCGGAGAGTGGCAACGCGACAGAGCGTAACAGATGGGCGATCATAGCCGCCGCCTACGAACTCGGAGTTCCAGAGACTGAGCTTACAGCGATTGTCGCGCCGCTGCAGCCCAAAACGCGCACTCCGCGGAAGATGGCGTGGGGTCTGGCCCGCTGAGGAGGAGGGAACATGAACCTGTCTGTGCTCGATTTACCGTGTGCCGACGCCGGCGATAAGAAACTGTCGATCGAATCTGCCATATTGCGTGCGGCCGATTGCGCCGGGCTGAGTGAGGCGTCACCGCTGGCTCGCTTTGCGAGCCTGCGGTTTCAGCTTGCGCTGGTGAGGCGTGCGCTACGCGGGCCAGCGACGCTAGAGGAATGGAAGGCGCGATGGCGCGCAGGGCGCTTCGAGAAGAAGGCCGTCGGGGAGTACATAGAGGAGTGGAAGGACCGCTTTCAGCTTTTTGATCCGAAGCATCCGTTCATGCAGGAAGCAGCCTTGCGCGGGGAGGAGGAGAAGCCAGCGGCGTATCTGGCTTCGAACCTGCCGGCGGACACCAACATCGCTCATTTTATGCATGCTTACGATGCCAGCGCCGGCTTGGGACCGGCGGCGCTCGCGAAAGGCCTTCTGGGGTTGCCAGTCTTCGCGACAGCCGGCGGGCGCGGAATTCCGGCGGGGATCAACGATGCACCACCCGTTTATTTCTTCCCACTTGGCCCGGACCATTTTCAAACGCTGATGCTAAACCTGCCAATCGCGCCGGCACTGGAGAAAGACGCGCCCGTGTGGGAAGGCAAGCGCACGTCCAGCGGTCCGATTGGCTTCTGCGAAGGGCTTACCTGGAATCCCCGCCGCGTTCTGTTGGGTTCGCTCGACGAAGGCGTTTGTGCGCTGAGCGGCGAAAGCGCCCCGGGGGTTGTGCGCCGCATGGTTTACCAGGCGGGGCGCTCGCGCAGTCAGGAGCGCGAGCGTCCGTGGTTAGACCCGCATGTTCGCGTACAGACGGTGAAGAAGCCGCTGCCGCTACGTCCTCCCAATCCGCAAGCCAGTCCGGATCGCTTTGAATCCTTCTGGCGCGCGCAGGTCATGGCGATTCTGGATGCGTTCGAGCCGGATGCCGAAACACCGCCCGCGCTTTGTCAACTGGCCGGCCTGCTGCGCGACGGCGTCATCAAGATGACGACCGTGCGCATTGAAGTTGTCGCACTGCATTCCGATGGCAAAGCCAAGCTATTCTGCGCAACCAATAAGTTGTGGACGTTCCCGACGCCGTTGCTACTGGAAAAGGAGAAGCGCGATGCAGCGCGTGCGCTGCTGTCCAAGTTGGAGTCGCGTGTGAACGACAATGGGCGTGACCACCCGGGGTTGGCATGGAAAGCGGCGCACCATATTCACGCGCGCGAGATGGAACGCGGCGCTAAAGCAGAGAAGCAAAAAAGACTGGAAGATCCGCTGAAAGCGGCCCGAGCAGAAGCTGTTCCGCAGATCGAGGCCGCTGCTGAGCGAGTCTTCCTGGCGTGGTTGGAAAACCCGCGTGCGCCGGGCGAGTGGGTTGAGACGGAATTGGCGGGCGAAGCAAACGTGGAAACAGGCACGCAGAAAGGCGGCGGGGACCACAGGTCCAGGGATGATGAGCGGGACGCTCAGTGCGAATTTGTCCGGGCGGTGGCCAATCTCACCGAAGCCGACAAGTGGCGTTTTCGCGGGATGCTTGGCCGCAACCCTTGTTCCGACGTGCATGCCGGCCATGTGTTCACCGAGATCTTCTGGCCAGTGCGCCAGAAGTTTAAAGCTCATCTGGATCGGGAGTCATGCTGGTTGGTCGCGACGCTTTTTGCGTTCAACGAACTGCCGGGCGGCGGGCGGTCTGGCCTGGACATCGGCGCGGCCATGGCGCGGATTCGCGCATGGGGCTATCGCGGCGAGCACGAACGCAAGCGCGCGGAGCGGCGCTTTCAGGAGATGCTGCGCATGGAGCGCGGGCAACTCGCGCTGCCGTTGGCGGAGCTGGTGCGCTTTTTGAGGAAACGCGCTGTTGCTGTGGATTGGGAACGGTTACTGGCGGACCTGACGGCGTGGAACGACGCCGGTCAGCCCGTGCAGAGGCGCTGGGCGCGCCAAGCAGGCGCGTGAAGATCAAGGCTGGCTAAGACGTTGGTCTAATGACTAAAAGGAGGAGCGTATGTTGATCGAGTTTCATGTGTTGCAGAACCACGTGCCCTCGAACGTCAACCGAGACGATTTAGGGGCGCCCAAGACGGCGTATTTTGGCCAGACGCTGCGCGCGCGCATTTCGTCGCAGTGCCAGAAGCGGGTGATACGGCGTTCCGAAGCCTTCACCAAAGGGGTAGCAGAGGCCGTGAAGGGGCAGAAGATCGAGAACGGTGGGTTGGGAATTCGAACGAAGTATTTTCCTGAGTTGATTAGAGAAGTTCTTGAGCAGCGAAAGAAGTCGCTGCACATCCCCGCCGCTGACTTCCATCAAGTAGTTTGCGGCTGCTGTAATATTGCGAAAGCAGAGAAGAGTGGTGCTCAAAACGAGAAGAAAAAGAAGGTAGATGACCGTCCTCAGACCCCCCAGCTAATCTTCATCAGTCCGATGGAGGCCACGCAGATTGTCGCGCGTCTCGATATGATCTACCAAGACAAGAGCTTGGGAGAAGAATACAAGGCGTTCCTAAACCCACTGGCGATGTACCAGGAGATTGTGGCCGGCCTTCTGGAAGATACGTCGTTCAAAGACGCCGAAAAGAAGAAGATCGTGAAGGCCGCATGGCATTGGGGCCAAAAGAGGCCTTGGGCAGAAGAGACTGATACAGAAAATGGAGAAAACGCATCACGGGTACTGACCGAAACCGATGCTGAGGAGTACCTGGAATGGATCAACAATCTCCCGGCAGACGAGTTGAAGGAAAAGCTGACGCCGCCAAAGGGCAATTCCGACGAGAAATGGGAGGACTACAAGCCAGCGCGCACGCTGAAAATGCCCCGTTTCTGGGATGCCTTGCGCGGGAACGTGACCACTACGGTGCCGGACATCGCGCTGTTCGGGCGCATGACCACCTCCGATGCCTTCCAGAATGTCGAAGCGTGCATGGAGGTTGCGCACGCAATTTCAACGCATAAAGTCGATCCAGAGGTCGATTATTTTACAGCCATGGACGATCGGCCAACGCCAGGACAGACTGGCTCGGCGCACATCGGCGAAAATCAATTCAACAGTGCGACATACTACAAATACTTCTCGCTCGACTGGGACGCGTTCGTTCAGGCGCTTGGCGGTCCAGAACCTGACGAAGAGTCCAAGAAACTCGCCGGCGACACGGTCGCTGCGTTCATCCGCGCGCTGGCCCAGGAGACCCCATCGGGCAAGCGAAAGGGGCACGCACACAACAACCTTCCCGATGCAATTCTGGTGGAGGTCAAGAAGAGGAAAATCCCGACCAACTATGCTAACGCATTTCTGAAACCGGCCGTCCCAGGCAGGGACGGCGACCTAATGTTGTCGAGCATCCGGATGCTCAACGACTATGCGGCACGGATCGTGAAAGGTTTTGAGATCGACTCCGAGCGGAAGTGGTTTTCAGCGACTTATCCGCGGCCAGATATGGACGACGGAGCGCCGCCAATTTTCAGATGTGACGAGAATACATCAATTACCGACAGTTTAGGTGACTTGATCAGTTGGACACTCGAAAGACTGAAGAAAGGCGGCGCAAGATGAACGCGCGGGCGCTGTATCTTCGGCTTGAGGGCCCGCTGCAAGCCTGGGGCGTGGCTTCCAACTGGACGGTGCGCGACACGTGCCGTGAGCCGACCAAGTCGGGCATCGCAGGGCTGCTCTGTTGTGCGCTGGGGCTGCGGCGCGACTCGGCCGAGCTGGCGGGCTGGATCGAGAAGATCAACGCATTACAGTTCGGAGTACGAGAGGACATTCCCGGACGTCTTCTGAAGGATTATCACACCGTCGGAGCCGGCATCGGAAATCTGAAGGCGAAGGGAAGGATAAAGTTCATCCCGAACACGACGACCTTTGAGCCCATCGTCTCATACCGCTCGTATATTTCAGACGCCAGTTTCCTTGCCGTGCTGCTGGGCGAGGAGAAGACGCTGGAACAGCTTCAGTTGAGGCTTGAGTCGCCCGAGTGGCCGCTCTTCCTTGGGCGCAAGTGCTGTCCGCCCTCAACACCGCTGCTGGAAAAAGATGCCGAGCAACTTTCCGAGCACCGGAACGTCGAAGAGGCGCTCAAAGCGGCAGCTTGGAGGCCGCGGCTGCAAGGCGTTGACGCGAAACCCGGTGAGCGCGGCCTGCGCGCAGTTATTGAAGCGAATGCGGCTGACGCCGGGGCTCGGCCAGTGAATGACACGCTGCTGCGGCTGGGGCCGCCACAATATGGGCGGCGCTGGGTGCGGGAGACGTGGCTGAAAAATGTCCGTCTGAACGAAGACTCCGCTCCCATTCCGTACCAGGACGAGCGCCCGAAAAGGCCGGACTACACGAGCACGACGTGGCGTGAGAAGAAACGTCCAGCTCGCTTGAAACTTGATGACTACCAGTGCGTTGTCTGTGCGTGGGCTCAGTCCAAGGGCCTGGAGGAGCATCACAGAACTTATGCGAATGTGCCGGACGAAGTCATTGAGACGGACCTGGCGACGCTTTGCAAACAATGCCACTTCGCGGTGACGATGCTGGAGTACGAATACGGGATGGACAGCGTGCGCATCGATCCTTGCGACGATGCCGAGATGATGCGCATCGTCGAGCGCCGCGAGGAGATTCGGCATGAGCAGCGGGCGCGGCACTTGGTGAAACGGAGGTGAGCGATGTACCTATCGCTATTGAAGGTGAATATCGAGGGCGATCCGAATCTGCCGCGCTACGGCCGGACGTGGTTGAAGAATCCGTATCACGTGCACCAGCGACTGAGCAGGGCGTTTGGAGAAATGCCGAAGGATGCCCATCAAAACAGAGAGCCGCGCGCCGACGAAGGCATGCACTTTCTCTATCGTGCCGATGCCTCGCGCATCGTTGTCCTTTCAACAGTCGAGCCGGACTGGAAGCGCGCCTTCGCTAACGCGTCGTATCTGCTGGCTGAGGGCAGCACGCCGGAGACTCGGCCATTCACGTTGCCGGCGGAGAAAGGGGAGCGTCTGCGCTTTCTCCTGCGCGCAAATCCGACGCGTAAAGCCCGAACATGTTTGCGAGACGGACGGCGTGTGGAAATCGACGCGAGGAACGGCAAACGGACTGTGCTCGTGAGCGATGAGGAGCGTCTGTTGTGGTTGCGGCGAAAAGGCGACTGCGGGGGATTCTCGATCGTCGAGGACAACGACCCCGATTTCGGACTTCAGATCTTGGACGAGGGCTGGGTGCACGCTTGGAAGACCCGGCCCGAGGGCACTACTCATGCGGGATCACACGAGGATGGCAGGAAGACGGGTTCGGGGCTATCGTTCCGATCCGTGCGCTTTTCCGGAGTTCTGATCGTGACTGATCCGATTGCGCTGCGCAACACCATCGCAGCGGGCCTCGGTCCGGCGAAGGCGTTTGGGTTTGGGTTGCTGTCGGTGGCGCGGGGGTGAGGGCAGGGTTGAGGGGTCAGGGTCCGGGGTTCAGGGGGCGGAGTCCGGGGCAGCCTTTTCAGTACGTGTGCAGAAGGCTGGTTTGAGCGTTCAGTCCTTCTGCGGATCGTTGTGTCGCCTCTGCGAGGCTCTTGACGAGCAAGGACATGCGAACCCGCAGCTTACGCCATTCGTTTCGACACAACTCGGAGGGCGCTTTGTTTTGCCCCTTCAGGGCGACGAAATCATAGGGCGCTGGAACCCAGGGCGGCGCTCACTGCGTGAGCTTTCCCTGGGCTTTCATAGGTAGGCCTTTCAGGCCAAACGGCTTTTGCGCCGGATGGTCGGCGGCAATGGGGCGCGCCGCTGGTTCCGCGGGAGATGTGTAGAAACTAATGGCTTACGCTGCGGGCTACCCGTGTGCCGCCGCTCCGCGGCTACGAACAGCAACGACACTGCATGTCATGGACAGTATGGACAGCATGGACAGCATGGAATGGAGTGATCTACGTGTGGGCGTTTTCGAGGGGACTGAACGGTTACAGAGGTTGGGTAAGCGTTCAGTCCAACGAACGGCAACAGATTTCAACACGGAGGCACAGAGGACGCAGAGGTCACAGAGTTTCTTTTAGCTCTAATCGGTTCTCTGCGTTCCTCCGTGTTCTCTGTGACTCTGTGTTGAAAGCAGTTAAGGAGCGCTGAGCAGTAGACCGACTATCAAGTCAACAAAGGGACTCAACGGTTACAGAGGTTGGAGTGCACGTGTGCAACTGAGGGCGCTAGGGGAGAGACTTTCTGCACATTGTGCAGTCTTGGACATGAGAGACTTTGAGGCTTGAGACCTGAGGCTTGAGTGAGGGGATACCGTAGATCACCACATGTGCACTTTTTTACAGGCTGGAGAGGCGGGCGTGGGACGCCCGCACTATGACGCACCGTGCACTTTTGGACAGAAAGGGCAGGGTTCGGGGTTCAGGCGAGAGGAACCGCTCCCTGACGAGCGCGGTAACGATTGCCACATGTGCATTTTTTTACAGGAATAAGGAGGTCTGAGGCTGGAGGTCTGCCGCACCGAATGGAAGGGGGGGATTATGAAACATTTGCACGTACTGCCGCGCTTCAACGACCGGTGGAGCCATCTGTACTTGGAGCGGGGAAAACTGGAGAAAGAGCACGACGCGCTGACGCTCTACGACAAGGACGGCGCGACGCCGCTGCCTATCGACCAGCTCAGCATCGTGTTCTTGGGGCCTGGAACGACGATCACGCATGCGGCGGTCAAGGCTCTGGCCGACAACAACTGTCAGCTTTACTGGGTGGGCGAAGAAGGCGTGCGGCTGTACGCTTTCGGCATCGGCGGAACGCATAGCGCGCATAGGCTTTTGCGCCAAGCGAAACTGTTCAGCGACGAGCAGGAACGGGGCCGCGTCGTCCGCCGCATGTACCAGAAACGATTTCCCGGCCCGATTCCCGCCGACGCAAGTATCGAACAAATACGCGGGATGGAAGGCGCTCGCGTGCGGGAATCGTACCGGAAACTGGCGGAGACGTTCAACGTCGAGTGGCACGCTCGCGCCTACGACCAGAACGACTGGAGCAAAGGCGATCCTCTCAACCGCGCGCTATCGTGTGCAAACTCTTGCCTGTACGGCCTGTGTCACGCGGCGATTCTGGCCGCTGGGTACTCGCCAGCCATCGGCTTTGTGCATGTGGGCAAGATGCTGAGCTTCGTCTATGACATCGCCGATCTGTACAAGACGGAACTGACGGTGCCCGCCGCGTTCGAGATGGTCGCAAGTTCCACAGCAGAGGTGGAACGTCGCGTCAGGCAGCGTTGCCGGGACGCTTTCTATCATGCAAAGCTGATGGACAAGATCCTGCCGGATATTGCGGAGGTGCTCGATGCTGGTGATGATCTTGAAGAACGTCCCGGCGAGCTTGAGGGGCGCGCTGTCTCGCTGGCTGGTGGAGCCGGAGACGGGGGTGTTCTTGGGGAACCCGAGCGCGCGGGTGCGTGACGAACTTTGGCAGATGGCCGTGGCCAAAGCTGGGCGCGGCAGCGTGATTCAGCTATGGAGCTATCCCTGTCCGCAGGGCTACCGCAGTCGAGCGCACAACGCCAGTGGCCGCGAACTCGTGGATTACGAGGGGCTCGCCTTGGTGCGCGTGCATGCGAGACCGGTGCGGGCGAATGCGGAAGCCAAAACGGAGTCGCAGACCGCTGATGGCAACGGCGACAAAAACGGCGCGGATCGCGGGAGCGATAGCTCTTTGGCAACCGAATAGAGCGAAGTACCTGTCGCACCCTTGCGGATGGGCGACCACAAGGGCTTGCGCACTCCATGCAGTTGTTGTACGACATGCTGGAGTCTTCCCCACGTGTGTGGGGGTGAACCGTGCATCCGCTGCCGAATGGGCAAAATGCTGGTGTCTTCCCCACGTGTGTGGGGGTGAACCGCTATTTGCGATGCATCGCGCGGTATTCGGGACGTCTTCCCCACGTGTGTGGGGGTGAACCGTTGTGCGGGATCGGAGCGCTGATGGACAGAACGTCTTCCCCACGTGTGTGGGGGTGAACCGCGAGGTGGTGCTAATGCCGATTGGTGAGTTTAGTCTTCCCCACGTGTGTGGGGGTGAACCGGCAACGGCCACGGCCCCTTCGATTTCATGGCCGTCTTCCCCACGTGTGTGGGGGTGAACCGCAATTTGCCGAGATGTTCGGCAGGTTTGTTCCGTCTTCCCCACGTGTGTGGGGGTGAACCGTCTGCGAATGGCTCACGAGCGAAGACGATCTGGTCTTCCCCACGTGTGTGGGGGTGAACCGCATGAACGTGGTGGGCAACCGGCCGCTATTCTGTCTTCCCCACGTGTGTGGGGGTGAACCGGTCACGACGGCTCCGCGACCGACAAGCCGAACGTCTTCCCCACGTGTGTGGGGGTGAACCGTCGGGGCAAAAAACCAAGGATGAGCCTATGAAGTCTTCCCCACGTGTGTGGGGGTGAACCGAGGAGGCGCCGGTCTGAGGACGGACCCAGGAAGTCTTCCCCACGTGTGTGGGGGTGAACCGTGGCCTGCGGCTCGGCGGAAGCACTTAGTCGAGTCTTCCCCACGTGTGTGGGGGTGAACCGTTGCGGCGGCACATCGCGAAAACGGAAGGGCGGTCTTCCCCACGTGTGTGGGGGTGAACCGGTGACGGCAGGAATATTGATACCCGTAGATAAGTCTTCCCCACGTGTGTGGGGGTGAACCGACTGATGAAACGGTTGGTAAATGGGAGATTCCGTCTTCCCCACGTGTGTGGGGGTGAACCGATCGTGTCCTGGTACGTGTCTCAGATCCATCTGTCTTCCCCACGTGTGTGGGGGTGAACCGGTTGACCTATGGAGGGCCGCGAATGAGATATCGTCTTCCCCACGTGTGTGGGGGTGAACCGCTCGCACGGTTCGATCTGCTTCCGTGGGCCGAGTCTTCCCCACGTGTGTGGGGGTGAACCGAACCCGTCCGCAGGAGCCAAATAGCCATCCGAGTCTTCCCCACGTGTGTGGGGGTGAACCGAAATTGTTCACCCTGGATTTCGTCGATGTTCCGTCTTCCCCACGTGTGTGGGGGTGAACCGACTTGCGCGGCGTGGCCGATGGCCTGGATCTGGTCTTCCCCACGTGTGTGGGGGTGAACCGACCTGGCCGGCCAGCCCCGCAGCGATGTTGTTGTCTTCCCCACGTGTGTGGGGGTGAACCGCACACTATCGACCGAATCAACCCGGACGGGAACGTCTTCCCCACGTGTGTGGGGGTGAACCGCGCAGGCCGCTCGTGCCGCTGGCACGTCCCCGGTCTTCCCCACGTGTGTGGGGGTGAACCGAATGCCGAAGCCAGCATTTCGTTGAGCGGGACGTCTTCCCCACGTGTGTGGGGGTGAACCGGTCCAGATCGCAATGACGGGCCATGCATGCGCGTCTTCCCCACGTGTGTGGGGGTGAACCGTTTTCAGGTGTGCAGTCATCGCAACGCGCACGTCTTCCCCACGTGTGTGGGGGTGAACCGTGATCGGCTACTACAATCGCAGAGCGCTGCGTGTCTTCCCCACGTGTGTGGGGGTGAACCGCGCGCCTCAAGCCCATCGCCGAGAAAATCTCTGTCTTCCCCACGTGTGTGGGGGTGAACCGCGACGTGAAATCGCTGCGCGAAGAAGACGACGTCTTCCCCACGTGTGTGGGGGTGAACCGCGCACGGCTCCGACATTTCGTTTTCAACCTTCGTCTTCCCCACGTGTGTGGGGGTGAACCGCTTGCGCTGCCGTGTATCCAGATCGTGGTACGGTCTTCCCCACGTGTGTGGGGGTGAACCGTGGGGCCGTTCCATTCGGGCGGCGACACGTACGTCTTCCCCACGTGTGTGGGGGTGAACCGGAAGCCGCCGGCGCGATCGCGAAGTTTGTCGAGTCTTCCCCACGTGTGTGGGGGTGAACCGGCTAACCAAGCGGGGGACACGCCAAAGCCCTCGTCTTCCCCACGTGTGTGGGGGTGAACCGCCGGAGGCGATTGGCAAGCAGATCGGCAAGAGGTCTTCCCCACGTGTGTGGGGGTGAACCGATCGTGGCCGTAAAACTGACCCCTGTCACTGGGTCTTCCCCACGTGTGTGGGGGTGAACCGTACCTGTTGGCAAAGTGCAGCGAGCTTTGGGAGTCTTCCCCACGTGTGTGGGGGTGAACCGGCGATGCGTACGTTGGAGGCTCGGCGCGCGTTGTCTTCCCCACGTGTGTGGGGGTGAACCGAAAAACAGAACAAACGCCAGCGTTAGATCGTCGTCTTCCCCACGTGTGTGGGGGTGAACCGACGTGGTGCTCGCGCGCTCGGCCGATTTCAAGGTCTTCCCCACGTGTGTGGGGGTGAACCGCCGACCGTGCCGGCCGGACTGGCGTTCCTGACGTCTTCCCCACGTGTGTGGGGGTGAACCGGTGCGAAGACGATGAGATCCATCTGGAACACAGTCTTCCCCACGTGTGTGGGGGTGAACCGGCGAGCGGACTCAAAAACCCGTTCAAACCAAAGTCTTCCCCACGTGTGTGGGGGTGAACCGCTCGCAGGCTTGGACTCACGAACGTTCACAGGGTCTTCCCCACGTGTGTGGGGGTGAACCGTCCACAACCTGAAGCTGGCTTGTCTGCAAGCCGTCTTCCCCACGTGTGTGGGGGTGAACCGCCTTCGCAGAGATAGTGCACCAGCGTCTCGGTGTCTTCCCCACGTGTGTGGGGGTGAACCGGCTATTCAACCACCGGAAGAAGACAACGTTTTGTCTTCCCCACGTGTGTGGGGGTGAACCGTCGATACCGCTCCGCTCAAGTCGCTGGAAATGGTCTTCCCCACGTGTGTGGGGGTGAACCGCATCAGATATTCATTCCGGCCGTTGAGATCCGGTCTTCCCCACGTGTGTGGGGGTGAACCGCCCGCACTCAAGGGAATAAACGCGGCGCGGGAGTCTTCCCCACGTGTGTGGGGGTGAACCGCATGGTTGCCACGGTTAGCGAGTGGTTCGACGGTCTTCCCCACGTGTGTGGGGGTGAACCGTGACTTAGTGGTTCTATACGACACGCATCCGGGTCTTCCCCACGTGTGTGGGGGTGAACCGACACGACCGCGTCTGTCATGGCCATCGAAAACGTCTTCCCCACGTGTGTGGGGGTGAACCGAGCAATCTCAATATCGGCGGCTGGGACGTTCCGTCTTCCCCACGTGTGTGGGGGTGAACCTGGTGCTCGCGCAGATAGCTGTCGTCGATCCAAGTCTTCCCCACGTGTGTGGGGGTGAACCGCGCGCGAGCTCGCCGGCCTGGAAGCGCTCGACGTCTTCCCCACGTGTGTGGGGGTGAACCGGCAGCGCTCGAATCGTTGAAACGTGCGGCCACGTCTTCCCCACGTGTGTGGGGGTGAACCGTCTCCGAATTACAGAAAGTGGACGGAGAACCGGTCTTCCCCACGTGTGTGGGGGTGAACCGCTGTTTCCGCCCTTAGCTGCCGCCAAGCGCAAGTCTTCCCCACGTGTGTGGGGGTGAACCGTCTGCGCGCGCGTCCAGGCCGGTGACCTTGATGTCTTCCCCACGTGTGTGGGGGTGAACCGTTCGTGCGCGGCATCGAAATCAACGGCCTCTCGTCTTCCCCACGTGTGTGGGGGTGAACCGAGCGACAAGGCCCGCGAAGCCGCGCAAGACGGGTCTTCCCCACGTGTGTGGGGGTGAACCGGGAACGCCGAACGAAGAGGCGTTGAAGCTCAGGTCTTCCCCACGTGTGTGGGGGTGAACCGCGGCTGGAGCGGACAAGGGCGCAGCGGCTACAGTCTTCCCCACGTGTGTGGGGGTGAACCGTCTACTTTGGCGGCAGCGATTGCGCTTTACCTGTCTTCCCCACGTGTGTGGGGGTGAACCGAGGAAGACCATACCGCGATGGTAGTTCTGGAAGTCTTCCCCACGTGTGTGGGGGTGAACCGATTACTCCGGCGCTGGCGTGCTTGACCTTGACGTCTTCCCCACGTGTGTGGGGGTGAACCGGCGCGCAGCGTCTTCAGGACGATCTGGTACCAGTCTTCCCCACGTGTGTGGGGGTGAACCGCTCGGGCCGTTTTTGCTTTGGTACTGCGACACGTCTTCCCCACGTGTGTGGGGGTGAACCGGCAAGGAAAGCAGCTTCCAAGGCTGCGTTCGGGTCTTCCCCACGTGTGTGGGGGTGAACCGGCAATACCGGAGTCCAGGGATTGCAGGGTAATGTCTTCCCCACGTGTGTGGGGGTGAACCGCGCGTCGCCGTGGTCCACACCAGCGCGGGCTCGTCTTCCCCACGTGTGTGGGGGTGAACCGATCGTCCATGATGACCAGGTCCGGCCGCGTACGTCTTCCCCACGTGTGTGGGGGTGAACCGCGCAATTCTAGCGGCCCCGGATAGCTGGCGCAGTCTTCCCCACGTGTGTGGGGGTGAACCGCGGCTGGAGGGTTACATTTCCTGCGATTTGTAGTCTTCCCCACGTGTGTGGGGGTGAACCGCGGCCGAAAATCATCGTCGGGCAAGGGCATTCGTCTTCCCCACGTGTGTGGGGGTGAACCGACGGACACGCCGTCCAAACTATGCAGATAGTCGTCTTCCCCACGTGTGTGGGGGTGAACCGCACAACGCGACGCCGCGCTGGAAGATGCGGCGGTCTTCCCCACGTGTGTGGGGGTGAACCGCATGTCCGACCCGCGCCAGACTGTATTTCACCGTCTTCCCCACGTGTGTGGGGGTGAACCTGCAGCGGCAACATTTCTTTGTGCCAGAGCAGCGTCTTCCCCACGTGTGTGGGGGTGAACCGCTCAATCGGTTCCGTCGCCCAAATGAGTCCGCCGTCTTCCCCACGTGTGTGGGGGTGAACCAGCTGCTGTTCGGCACCATCAACGAGAAGCTACGTCTTCCCCACGTGTGTGGGGGTGAACCGCATACGAGTACAAGTATCGCGGGAGTGGGTTTGTCTTCCCCACGTGTGTGGGGGTGAACCGTTACGCGCCGGCATCCCGACTGCGAGCGAGTTGTCTTCCCCACGTGTGTGGGGGTGAACCGCCTAACAGCGATCTGGATGCTGAGTGGCTGCGGTCTTCCCCACGTGTGTGGGGGTGAACCGATCGAAGGGCCGCGCGTAATCGCCTGTTGCACGTCTTCCCCACGTGTGTGGGGGTGAACCGAACGAAGACCCGAACAGGACCGCCGCGCACCTGTCTTCCCCACGTGTGTGGGGGTGAACCGCGGAAGTCTCGGCGCTCGAATTGATCGACACGGTCTTCCCCACGTGTGTGGGGGTGAACCGCCGGTTGGAAGCGGTTCGACAATGTGTCGGGCGTCTTCCCCACGTGTGTGGGGGTGAACCGGTCTTGTGGTGCGGTATCGCAACAAGCCCCAGGTCTTCCCCACGTGTGTGGGGGTGAACCGCCAGCGCGAGCCTTTCTTTTCACCGCCGGGCAGTCTTCCCCACGTGTGTGGGGGTGAACCGGTGATAGCCACGGGGAAAAGTGGTCTACACGTGTCTTCCCCACGTGTGTGGGGGTGAACCGTTGATAAGGTGCTGAAGTCGCTTCCACCTGGAGTCTTCCCCACGTGTGTGGGGGTGAACCGAATCGTGCCTTCGTTGCCCGTCGCGGTATACGGTCTTCCCCACGTGTGTGGGGGTGAACCGCCTGTTCCGTGGGAACAGATGCAGGAAGACAAGTCTTCCCCACGTGTGTGGGGGTGAACCGTTCGCGTATTCACCGAACCGCACCGGCATGACGTCTTCCCCACGTGTGTGGGGGTGAACCGGCCGGAAAAAACTGGAAGGCTTACGACGTGGTGTCTTCCCCACGTGTGTGGGGGTGAACCGCTACTTTGGGAGGCTCCGACGAATGGGCGGTAGTCTTCCCCACGTGTGTGGGGGTGAACCGAGCGCGATCGAGTGTTGGTGCGGGATGGTGGGGTCTTCCCCACGTGTGTGGGGGTGAACCGAACTCAGAGGCACCTTGCAGACTGGTTCCGTGGTCTTCCCCACGTGTGTGGGGGTGAACCGTTGTCCAGTTTCCGGGGCGTGTTGTTCCCGAGGTCTTCCCCACGTGTGTGGGGGTGAACCGAAAAAACCGGCCGATTCGTGCGTGGAAGGCACGTCTTCCCCACGTGTGTGGGGGTGAACCGCGCCGGCCGCCGCGACGGCGTGCAGGCTGCCCGTCTTCCCCACGTGTGTGGGGGTGAACCAGCTCATGGGCGTCGCGGAGGTCGTCAGCGGCTGTCTTCCCCACGTGTGTGGGGGTGAACCGTATTACGAAGCAGAGTTTAAGAATCATGGCGTGTCTTCCCCACGTGTGTGGGGGTGAACCGCTAAAGCTTTAAGAGCCTCTGGCCCCGCTGTAGTCTTCCCCACGTGTGTGGGGGTGAACCGATAGCGCCACCGGTCGCGTCGGCCCCTACCACGTCTTCCCCACGTGTGTGGGGGTGAACCGCGCCACGTGCTGGCATCGATCTGCGTTTGAACGTCTTCCCCACGTGTGTGGGGGTGAACCGTCGCCCTGGCCTCAGCGATGCACGCCGAAACGGTCTTCCCCACCCATGTGGGGGTGAACCGAGTTCAACCCGCTGCGCGCGCCGGAGTACGAAGTCTTCCCCACGCATGTGGGGGTGAACCGCTCGCGCGTGCTCGAACAGCCCGGCTGGAACTGTCTTCCCCACGCATGTGGGGGTGAACCGGATGAGTAACGCGAAGAAAGCTTTCAAGTTGAGTCTTCCCCACGCATGTGGGGGTGAACCGTAAGCCGCTGTCGCCAGGAAAGCCGATCACGTGTCTTCCCCACGCATGTGGGGGTGAACCGATTCCCAGATCGGTCCCAGATCCGAACGACTTGTCTTCCCCACGCATGTGGGGGTGAACCGGAACGCGAAGCCGAGAAGCAGCGGCGCATCGCGTCTTCCCCACGCATGTGGGGGTGAACCGTGTGACGGTGTTTGCCGTGGCGCTCGCCAGCTGTCTTCCCCACGCATGTGGGGGTGAACCTTCAGCACACGTCGATCGAGGACTGGTTCAAGCGTCTTCCCCACGCATGTGGGGGTGAACCGGAACTTCAGGACACGAAGGCCGAACTGGAAGCGTCTTCCCCACGCATGTGGGGGTGAACCGCTGAGCATCACCACGGGCACGCACACCACCAAGTCTTCCCCACGCATGTGGGGGTGAACCGTTCCACTTGCGCTGTATAGCGCGTTATGGAGCGTCTTCCCCACGCATGTGGGGGTGAACCGCCGCTACATGGAATTCGACCAGATTGCTATTCGTCTTCCCCACGTGTGTGGGGGTGAACCGTATTATCACTTCCGTAATCGTATTCTTGCGTGTCTTCCCCACGTGTGGGGGTGAACCGGCGTCCGCTGCCAGTGAAACTCAGTACCGCCGATCTACCGGCACTGCGCATGGCTGAAGGTTCAAGTCTTCCCCGCGCATGTGGGGGTGAACCGCGCACACACGGAAGAGCTCGCTGCTGCTCGTCAGTCTGACGTACTCGTGTGCCGCTTAGGTCGATACCGAGGTGAACCGATTGTTCCTCGGAGGACGCATCCGCAGATCCTATGCGCCTTCGTGGCGCACTGAGAAATGCGGGTTTGGTCAGCGGACTCAAGCCTCTCACCATCCCGTCATTCGTGCCAGCAGCCGGCTGTATTCGACGAAGTTCGGCCATGAAACATCCGCCGGCACGCCGTGGTCGCACGACGGAATGTAACCGCCGTCCCGCAGCACGGGCTCAATCCGTTTGAGTTCCGCGCGAATATCTGCGCCTCCGCGAGCCATCGCGCGCTTATCGACGCCGCCGCGATACGCCATCTGTTTTCCAAAGCGCCGCCGAAACTCGTTGATATCACAATGCGCCGCGACCTCAACCGGATCGCAAACGTTGATGCCCGATTCGATCCAGATCGGAATCAGATCGCCGACATAGCCATCGCTGTCCATCCCGACAAGCGGCAAGCCGGCGGCCTTCGCCATCTTCGCCCAGCGCACATACGACGGCATGCAAAAGTGCCGTGTCATTGCCGGGGAAATCATCGCGTGAGCTTTGTACGCCATGTCTTCCGATATATGGATCTGGTCCGGCGCCACACGCACCAAAATCCGCTCCAAGCACCCCGCGACAAAGTTGGTCCAGAACGCGGCCATGTCTTCGACAAATTCCGGATCTTCGATCATCAGCATGCACAGGTTTTCGAAGCCGCACCACTCCCGAAGCTGCCAGAACGGGCCGTTGAACCAGACCGTCACCGCAAAATCCCGAGCCGCCAGTTTCTCGCAGCGCTGAGCGAAATCCGCCGGAAAACGCCCCGGAGTGTCGATCGCATAGCGCGCCTTCATCTGCTCCCAGTCGTCCCGATTTTCGACCGGACACTTGATCCAGCGCCGCGTAACAAAATCCTTGGCCATGCGCAGGTACGTCACGTCATAGGCGTCGGAGATTTCACAGATGTTCCCTTTCCAGTCCTGTACGACATAGTGTCCATCCTTCCGTTCGAGCACCTTCTCCTCGAATTGCGGAATCATCCGGAAGTCCACGCCCGGATCGATATACGGCTGCGTCTTCTCCCGCTGCATGCCGATCTGCTCGCACAGAAAATCGAACCAATCCACGCCCTCCGGCAGCCCTTGCTCCCACCACGCCTTCAACGTCGATTCGCGCGGCCCGCCCGGCGAAAACGGCACCCGGTCCGGCTGTCCGAAGGTCAGCGTCTGGATGAATCGTTCCCGCGATGTCATGCGTGCTCTCCTGAAGCCTGAGTCATCAGACCTGGAGCATACAATTAGCACCGCCCCTCGAACATGGATTCGCAGCCCAAAAACCTGGATTATCGAACCTCCGCCTGCCGCGCGAAAAACACCAGACCACCAGACACCAAACCACTTTTTTCCCAAAGAAATCGCGTGACGTCGGCCAACCCGCGCTGTACCATCTGTAGAACTGGTGACTACTACTGGAACGCCGAGAGGGGAAAGCGCGCGTATGGCTCACACACGATGCTCACGCTTGCTCGTTCAAATCTGTCTGGCCGCGGCACTGTTCTGCTGGGCCTTGCCTGCGGTGGAAGACGATAAGGCCGCGCGCGAACAGACCATGCGGCATGCGCTCGATGCGCCCATCGTCTTCGTCAAACAGTTTAATTACCTCGGCCTGCACATCTACGATACCTATTACAAGTGGCGCCCCGGCGGCGGCATTTACCTGCTGGAGAATCCCTCCGATCCGCCGGAGAAGCAGCGCGTCAAGCCGATCATCGACCCGACCACTCCAGGAACGTTGGGCGCCGGTGTCTACAGCCATCCCGATCTGTCGTTCGATGCCAAGCGCCTGCTCTTCTGCTTCAAAGGCTCGCAAACCGGATCGACGAGCATCTACGAAATCAATGTCGATGGCACGGGCCTGCGCCGCGTTTCGGATCCGAACGCCACGTGCGAATGTTACAAGGGCAGTCACGGCGGGCAGCACGATGTCGCGCCGGCGTACCTGCCCGATGGACGAATCGTCTTCACCTCGACGCGGCCCAGCGGCCTGGTTCCTTGCGCCAACAGCGGCGTGAACATCCTGCATGTGATGAATGCCGACGGCAGCAACCTGCATCCGATTTCGGTGAACAACGTCAACGAATTCGACCCCAGCGTCATGCCCGACGGTCGCATTATTTACGGCCGCTGGGAATACGTGGACAAAACCGCGCTCACGCAGCAATCGGTCTGGACAATTTTTCCCGACGGGACCAACGAAACCGCCGTCTTCGCCAACAACATGGTGTTCCCCGAAGCCGTCCTCGACGTGCGCGCGGTACCGGGTTCCGAACACCTCATCTGCGGCACCTTCGCACCCCATAACGCTCCGCCGCGCGGCACCATCGCCTTCATCGATCCGCTGATGGGCAAGAACAGTCCCAACGCGATCACTAACCTTGAGTATCCCGACAAGCCCACGTTCGACCGCGGGGAATCCTGCGAACCCTGGCCGCTCTCTGAAGAACTGGTGCTCTACAGCGGGCGAGCGCCGTTGCCCAGCGGTGCGCCAAAGCCCAAGGAAGGCGGGCCGCCGTACAACGCGCTGATGCTGATCGATCGCAACTGCAACAAGGTCGTCATTCATGCCGAACCGGACATGGACTGCCACAACCCCATGCTCGTTATTCCCCGCCCCACTCCGCCCGTGATCAGTTCCATCACCGATGGCAAAGCCGTCACGGGCCGGTTGCTGGTGCAGGATGTCTACGAGGGCCTCGACAACGTCAAGCGTGGCGAAATCAAGTGGCTGCGCGTGCTCGAAGAAACCTCGCGCGTGTCGGCCACGCCCGGCGGCAACCAGCCGTACAACCAGACCTTCCTCATCAGTTGCGCGCTGGCCTTCAGCGTAAAAAGTTTCTTGGGCATCGCACCCGTCGAAGCGGATGGTTCGGCGTATTTCGAAGTGCCGTCCGGCCGCGCGATTTATCTGCAAGCGCTGGACGGCGACATGCGGCTAGTGCGCAGCATGCGCACGTTCATCAGTGCCGCGCCCGGCGTGACGCGTTCGTGCGTGGGTTGCCATGAATTCAAATACGGCGCGCCGCCGCGCAAGACGCATCCAAAAGCCTTGGAGCGCGAACCGAACAAGCTGAAGGACGAATCGTGGGGCAGCGGCTTCGTCGATTATCCCGACATGGTTCAGCCGGTACTCGACAAGCACTGCGTCAGTTGCCACGGGGGCGACAAAGGTTTTCAGGGCAAGCTGGACCTGAGCGGCGGCTGGACGCAGCATTTCAACATAAGCTACGAAAACCTGACCAGCCGGCGCTTCACCCAGCTCACCGCCTACCTGATCTCCGGCATCGATTGCATGAACGGCACCGCGCACTGGTCGGCGCAGATCATGCCGCCCAAGTCGCACGGCTCCTCCACCGCGCCGCTCGCAGAAATTCTCCTCAGCGGCCACAAAGGTTATATACCAAATCTCGGCCGCGCCGAACGCGACCTGCTGCTGGCCTGGATCGACAGCAACGGCCTGTATCACGGCACGTGGGACTACACGAAAAATGGCTGCAGCATCGATTCGTGGGAGAAAACGAAAAACGCCATCGTCGCCGAGATGGCCGCTTCCGGCTGCATGAAATGCCACGGCAACGAGAAAAATCAGCCGACCTTCTTTGAAGACGATTGGTTCAACCTCGAACGCCCGGAACTCAGCCGCGTCCTGCGCGCGCCCTTGGCAGTAGGGCGGGCCTCCGTGCCCGCCAAGGAGGTAGCGCCGGCCTCCGTGCCGGCAGGTTCGAGCGTTGATATCACCACAGCCGGCAGGGATGCCGGCGCTACCGGCTTGGGCGAAGCCCTGTGCCGCGACGCCAAACTTCTCCCCGGCCATCAGCGCGTGCGCATGCTCTGGCATGGTTACGCGCACGCGGTCCAGCCGGTGGAGTACTATAAAGAGCCCGCGCCGCCCGCGCCGATCGATCCCAAAGCCCCGGTCGTGACGACGTTCGCATCCACGCAAGACCCGCATTACCAGAAGCTGCTCGAAATCATCCGCAAGGGAAAACGCGACGCGCTAGCCACTCCGCGCGTGGACATGCCCGGCGCCGATGTGCAGGCCGGCGTCTGCCGCCAGTTTCATCCGCCGCCGATGCCCGATCCGATGCTCGAACTGAAAGCCACCGTCGATGCCGATTGCATCGTGCGCCTGAGCTGGGAACGTTCCGCGCGCACGATCGGCCTGGCGTTCGAAGTGCATCACGGCGACAAGGCCGACTTCGCGCCCGATGCCAAGACCCTGATGACCACTACGCGGCTGTTTCGGCATGCGGACATGACGGCTCAAACCGGCCCGCAGCATTACGCGTTGATGCTCCTCTCCGGCGATAACCGCAGCGCGCCGATCCGAGCCAGCGTCACCGTGCCGCCGCCTCCGCCGCCGAAAGCGCCGGAAGGACTGCTCGCCAAACCGGCGGCCGGCCGCATCGAACTGGAATGGAAAGCCGACGAAAAAAGCACGCTGCGCTATCACGTCTACCGCGCCTCAATAGCGCCGGCGTCCCTGCCGGCCGAAACCAAGCAACTCACCACCGAACCGATCACCGCAACGAGCTACTGCGACGCCAGCGCCGCTGACGGCGCGAAGTATTCGTACACCGTGAAATCCGTCAGCCGCCGCGGCGCCGAGAGCGCGCCATCCGCCGCCGTTTCAGCCACCGCGCTGCCCGAAGTAAAAGACCCCGTGCTGCTCGCGCCTTTCGCGCAAGACCTCAGCGGGAAGCTTCAAGATGGCTCGGCCGCGTCCGGCAAAGCGCAGGGCAAAGCCAAGATCCTTCCTGCCGGCACGGAGGCCGGCGCTACCGGCGTTCTGGACTTGCGCGAAGGCGGCTACGTCACGTTCGATCATCGCAGCGCCTACGAACTGGACCGCCGCTTGACCGTGGAATGCTGGGTGAACTTTACCGATCCCGGCCAGATGCCCGTCATCGTCAGTTGCGGCGACTGGGGCGCTTCCGGATGGCTGCTGCAACGCATCGGCGGCGGCTGGCGCTGGCATTTGGCGGGAATTGATTGCGACGGCGGAAAGTCCACCGTAGGCCAATGGACGCATCTGGTCGGGACCTTCGACGGCCAGACCGCGCGCGTCTATGAGAACGGCAAACAGGTCGCCGAGAAATCCGGCGCGCCGAAGTTGGCGCCGTTCACCGGCGCGTTGCACGTCGGACATTACAGCGCTCGCCCAAGCGACGCGCCCTATCAAGTCACCGGCATGATTGCCGGACTGAAGATCTACAATCGCATTTTATCACAGCAGGAAATCGAGGCCGCCGCAGCGGACAATGCGAGATTCAAACAAAAGTAGTCTGGAGTCTGGAGTCTGGAGTCCCTGCATTTCGGCAACCCAAAGGACAGACGCTAGACTCCGGACCTTTCCAGTCCATAGATTCGATACGGATTATCATGAAACCACATCTTCGCCATGCGCAGCGCTTCGGGCTTGTCGAAGTCGCCGGCATCCACGCGGTCACCCAAAGCCGCGGCGGCGCATTCACGCGCGAGCACAAGATGTCCCCACGCTTTCTGCACCGCGACCCGGTAGTCGTTGCCGAACATCGTGATCTTATTCAACGGCACCAGATCGATGATTTCGCTGAGCGCGCGGCGGGTCTGCTCCTGCGAGATAATCGGGCACCAGGTCAGATTCAGCGTGACGTTCGGCAGTCTCTTGCCGATCATCAGCGCGTCCTGCACCATCGGCATGCCGAGGTGAAACAAATCAAATCGGACATCGCGCCGCCGCAGTGCGAAATCAAGGAAGAACTTCGGATCCAGTTCGCGGTAATCGCCCCAATAGCCGGTGTGCACCGCGACCGGAATGTTCATCTCCGCCGCAACGTTGAAGACTTTGTCGGCGAGAAAGCTTCGCACGTGCGGGACGGGAACGGGCGTCTTCGAATGGATCGCCGCCGAGAATTCCGATTCCGCCAGCGACTGGTGCGCCGCCTTGTATTCGCCCACGAGAAGCTTGATTCCGATCGCGCCGCCGCACAGGTCGTGCCGCAGTTCAGCCAGCAGGCGTTCTTCCGCGTCTTCGAGGTTTTCGATGCGTGTTCCGCTCGACCATTTTTCAATCGCCGGCGCCGACAGCTTCGCCGTCAGGTACTTCTGCGGCGCCATCGTCAGACCGCGTAGTTGCGGATCGGCCGGAAACGCAACGCGCTCCACACACGTGATCGCCACCCGCGTTCCACATTTTTTGAAGACGCGCGAGTACAAGCCCAGCGTGTTGTCGGCCTTCACCTTCGCCGCGAGTTCGTGAATGGTCTGGTCATTGATGTCGTCGATCCCGAACCAGTCGCGCGCGGTCACGCGCAGAGCCCGGCAGTACGAGGTGTGCCTGATGTTCTCCCAGAGCGGCTTGATATGCGGCCACCACTTTTCTACCGACTGGTCGCCTGTATCCCGCAACCGCTCCACATACTCCTTCGGCATGCCGGCGGACTCCAGATCATGCTGGACGTAGCCGCCCGCGAACAGATTCGGCCCGGAGTACCCGAACGCGAGATACTCCGCTTCAGCCGGAATGTGCGTGTGCGCGTCGATGATTTCGAGCTGCGCAATTTCGTCGTACAATTGGCGAGCAGTCGGCGTGAGTTTCATGCCGTGATTATACACATCGCGATCAAAAAAGACAAAAGTCTGGAGTCTTAGATTTTAGAGTCTCGCCGGGCGCATGACAGTAGCTGCACGGTTGCCATGTAGTGCGGGCATCCCGCCCGCCAAATCCACCGAAGAAGCGGGCAAGATGCCCGCACTACGACGCTCACGGCATCACAGTTACGGGCACGCACCCCATCTCTCGTGCGGACTCCAGACTCCAGACTCCAGACTCCTCGACTCCAAACTCTTTTATAGTGTTCTCGCTTGACACGATCCGCGAAACTGATACGTTATCTTCCGTTTTGAGAATGAGTCTCAATTAAGAAATCAGACGTGCTGGAGGTGGGATGAACGTCGAGCGCTTGTGCCACTGGAAGTCGGGGGACGAAGGCCTGGTCACGGAACTCATCGGCTCATCGGGCCTGACCGACCGATTGCAGGAACTTGGCGTGATTCCCGGCGCGTGGGTTCGCATAGTTCAGCACGGCAGTCCCATGCTCATCCAGGTGGGCGACAGCCGCATCTGCCTGCGCCGTGCAGACGCCGCATCCATCGGCGCCCGCTTGAACAGCCGTCCGTTCGAAGCAGCCGCAAAGCGTGCCGAGAATTTCAGCGCCGCCGCCGTGTGAGCCCGCTCGTCGCTGGAGCACCATGAGCCAAGAGCAATACTTGAATGCAATCTACTGAGCAGTCCGTCGCCGTTCCGCCCGCTTCTCGCGTCTCGCAGTCCCGCTACACACTTGCACTGATCGGAAATCCGAACACCGGCAAGACGACGCTGTTCAATGCGCTCACCGGTTTGAGCCAGCGCATCGGAAATTACCCCGGCGTAACCGTCGAACGCAAGCTGGGCTCGATGAGCCTCGACGACATCCCCGTCGATCTCATCGATCTGCCCGGCACCTACAGTCTCGCCGCACGCAGTCCCGATGAGATCATTGCCGTGGACGTTCTGCTGGGACAGCAACAGGGCGCCTCGCGCGTCGATGCGGTTCTGGCCATCCTCGACGCCAGCAATCTCGATCGCAATTTCTATCTGCTTTCGCAGATCCTGGAACTGAATCTGCCGGTCATCGTCGCGCTGAACATGATCGACGTGGCCTCCGAAAAAGGCGTCCATATCCAGACCGAAAAGCTCACCGCGGCACTGGGTGCGCGAGTCATCCCTGTCTGCGCCAGCAAGGGCAACGGGCTGCCCGAACTGCGACAGGCGCTCAAGGCAACGCTGCTGGGTAAGACACCGCCGCGCGGGATGCTGCCCGATTTCTCGCCGGCTCTGAAGGCCGAAGTTCAAGCGCTGCATCAGGAACTGCGCGCGCAAGCGCCCCGGCTGAAGCGCGCGGTACACGAGATTGAGGCATTCCGCGTGCTCGTTGATGCCGGCGGCTACGCCGAGCGGCGGCTTGTTGCGGCCCTTGACCCCGACTTCGCTCGAAGCCTGGCCGAACATCGCCAGCGCGCAAGTGGCACGGCCTTCCAGGCCGTGAAGAAACACGGACAGGATGCTCGTGCCACGCTTTCCGCCGAAGAAGTCCGCATTCGCTACGCATGGACCAAAAGCGTGCTCGACGCCACCGTGCGCCGTCCGGAGCGTCCGCCCGAGACTTCGTCCGATCGCGCCGACAAAATTCTGACGCATTGGTTTTCCGGCACGCTGATTTTCGCGGCGCTCATGCTGGGGATGTTCCAGGCTATTTTCACCGGCGCGCGCCCGATCATGGACTGGATTTCCGGCGGCATGGACGCGGCGGCCGCGTATGCCGGCCAGCACATGCCGCCTGGAGCGCTCACAAGCCTGCTCTGCGACGGCGTCATTCATGGCGCCGGCGCGGTCCTCGTGTTCCTTCCTCAAATCTGCATTCTGTTCCTTTTTTTGGGCCTGCTGGAAGATTGCGGCTACATGTCGCGCGCCGCGTTTTTGATGGACCGCTTTCTTGCGCCGGCCGGACTCTCCGGGAAATGCTTCATCCCGATGCTGTCGAGCTTCGCGTGCACGGTGCCGGGCATCATGGCCACGCGCACGATTGAAAACCGCCGCGACCGCTTGCTGACAATGCTGATCGCGCCGCTGATGAGCTGCTCCGCGCGCCTGCCGGTCTACACGATCATGATCGCCGCGTTCGTGCCGGATACCAGCTACGCTCACGGCTGGATCGGCCTTCGCGGGATCACGCTCCTCAGCATGTACCTGCTTGGAATTTTCCTCGCCGTGCCGATCGCGTGGATTCTGAGAAAAACCGCCCTGCGCGGAGACGATCCGCCGTTTCTCATCGAACTGCCTTCGTACAAGGCGCCGGGCGCGCGCACGGTCGCGCTGCGCGTCTACGAAAGCGCCAAGGCGTTCGTCGTTCGAGCCGGCACGCTGATCCTGGCCGTCAGCGTCGTGATCTGGGCTCTGTCGTACTTCCCGCATTCGAAGGACATCGGCCAGCGCTATGCCGCTCAGCGAACGGCCGTTCAAGCGTCTACTGCCGACGAGGCCGCGCGTGCCGAACAGCTTTCAGCGCTGGAACGGGAAGAATCCGGCGCGTATCTGCGCAGCAGTTACTTGGCGACCATGGGCCGCGCCATCACGCCGGCGTTCACGCCGCTGGGCTGGGACTGGCGCATTTCGATGTCGGTGCTGGCGGCGTTGCCGGCGCGCGAAATTGTCGTCGCCACGCTTGGCACGATCTTCAACGTGGAAAGCGAGCACGAGACGGGCTTGCAGAAGGCGCTGCAAGACGCCAAACGCGAAGATGGCCGCCCTCTGTTCTCGCTGCCGGTCGCCCTTTCGATCATGGTCTTTTTCGCGCTATGCAGCCAATGCGCCGCGACGCTGGCCGTCATCCGCCGCGAATCGAATTCCTGGCGCTGGCCGCTGTTCACGTTCGCGTACCTGACAATCCTGGCATACGGCGGAGCGCTGCTGACATATCAGGTTGCGATGGCGCTGAACTGAAGTCTGGAGTCTGGGAGTCTGGAGTCTGGAGTCTAACAGGAAATGGATTGGCAAAGCGTTGTGGCGATCGTGATCGCAGCGGGAGCGGCCTTATGCGCTGGCCGCCTGCTGCTGCACTCCCGCTGCCACGAGACCGGCGAGCAGGAATCCACCGGCTGCGGCGGTTGCTGCGGCTGCGGGCACGAGAGCGAATGCGGAGCGGAAGTTAAGCCGCAGATAAACGCCGATGCACGCAGATAGTTTAAGCAGTTGCTGTTTCTCCCCCTCTCCCCTTCTCCCCTTCTGCCGTTCAGAGTTTCCTCATCACCTGCATCACGCGTTCGGCGACTTGGAGGGCGCGCAGGCCTTCGGTGCCATCGACCAGCGGCTTCTTCTTCTCGATCACGCAGTGCACGAAGCTGTCGAGTTCGGCTTCCAAACCGGGCGTCTTGTCGCCTTTCAGCACCACGCGCTTCACAAGTTTCTCAAGCTGGAAGGTCAGCGCGGCGATGCCCAGCGACGCAAGGCTGATGTTCGATGGGTCGATTTCGCCGCTCTTGAGCGCGTCCGATTTTTCGATAAAGACGCCTTCGTTTTCGAGCAGGTTGAGCGACAAATAGCCGTGCTCCTGGAAAATGCGCCACTTGCGCTCCTTCTTCAGAGAGACGCGGCTGGCAGCAACGTTCGCCACGGCGGACGAAAATTCCAGCCGTGCGTTGGCGATGTCGTCGCTCTTGGAGAACACAGGCGTCCCCGCCGCTCGAATGTCAATCGGGTCTTCCTGCGTGAGCGACAGCGCCAGATCGATATCGTGGATCATCAGGTCGAGCGTGACGCCGACGTCCGTCGAACGGAACGGGTAAGGCGAAATGCGCGTCGCTTCGATAAAGCGCGGCTTGCCAAAATACGGCGCCGCCGCGCGGAACAGCGGGTTGAAGCGCTCCACATGTCCGACCTGCAGAATCGCGCCGCTCTTCGCGGCTCGTGCGACCAAGTCCTGCGCTTCAGCCACCGTCTTCGCCAGCGGCTTCTCAATCAAGCACGAGATGCCGCGATCAAGAAAGAAAGCGCCGACCTCATGATGGAAGCTCGTCGGCACGACGACGGAGACTGCGTCCACGCGCCCTTCAAGCTGCCGGTAATCTTGAACGAACGGCACCTTCACGCTTTTGGCGACGGCTTCCCCCGCCGGCAGCGCATCGCACCCGGCGGCCAGCGTCAGCAGCTCAGGACTTTTCTTCGCGAGTTTCACGTAATTCTCGGCGTGAAACTTGCCAAGATGACCGAGGCCGACGACGGCGATGCGGAGCGGAGTGGTCATGGCTAGAATGGGGTTGGGACGTCGAGTTGATGGCAAATGGCGCGGACCGTTCCGCGCCTGAGTTCCCGATGTCGTGGGACGTACGACTTTCTGCCGTTGCTGAACTTCATCACCGCCGAGTGCTTGCCACCTTCATCAATTACGCGGCAATCGTAACCGTTCAGGTACCTGAGTAACTCGCGGCGATTCACACGGCCACCCGGATTGGAACCACCTTCGCATTTTTCGGCGCCTGCTTGAGCGCGAATTTGGCCTCAATCTTAAGCATGTAGCGGATGGCTTCCTTCAGATTCTGGCGCGCCTCACGTAGCGTATCGCCTTCCGTAATGGCGGAGGGAACTTCGGCGCACTGCGCTACCCAGCCTCCCTCCTCCGCTTTGGTGAAAATCGCCGTATACTGGTTCATCTTAGTCTGCTCCCCACGATGCGTACCAGCCTCAGCATACAACATGCGCTTGCGAACCAGAAACCAGAAACCCGAAACTCGAAACTTCTCTTACATTTTCTTCACAGCGTACGGATGATTCCGCTTCGACACCACCGTCACCGTGTTGATCTTCATCTCCGGATTCGGGCGGTCGCCGGAGGCGGTCTTGCAGTTTCCGAGCTTATCGACCACGTCGTGGCCTTTGCTCACCTTGCCAAAGACGGTGTGCTTGCCGTTCAGCCATGAGCAGCCGTCGGTCTTGGTGACGATGAAGAACTGCGAACCGTTGGTATTCGGGCCGGCGTTGGCCATGCACAGCGTGTAGCGATCGACGCCATTCGGATTCCCCTTGCACTCATCGGCAAAACGATAGCCCGGTCCGCCCGTGCCAGTGCCCTGCGGGCAGCCGCCCTGGATCATGAAGTCCTTGATGATGCGATGGAACTTCAACCCGTTATAAAAGCCGGATTCAGCCAGCGCGACGAAATTAGCCACCGTGTTCGGCGCAGCGTCCTCAAAGAGCTCCAGCACGATCTCGCCCAAATTTGTCTGCATCGAAACAACGGGATTCGCTTCGGCCATTTTTTGACTCCTCCTAGATTGGGTTCCTCTTCACTCCTTCTTTTCCGCAGGTTTCGTATCCACGGGTTTCGTGTCTACGGGCTTTGTCTCTGCGGGTTTCGTCTCTGCCGGTTTGTCAGAGGGCTTCGTCTCCGCGGGCTTTGTCTGCGCCTTCTTGTCATCCGGCGTGTTCGGCAAGGGCGGCGGAGGCATATTCGGTGCGCGCGGAATGTTCACCTTCTGTGGCGGTCTCATGGGCGGCGTCATGCGCGTCTGCATTCCGGGCGGCATGCCACCGCTGTTGTCCGCCGTCTTGCGCTGAACGACGTAAGGATGACTGCGCTTCGTCAGCACCTTGGCTTCCTTGATGATCTGCGGTTCTTTCGGGGCAGAGGGCGGGTCTCCGGGTCTGGCGCCCGGGGCCGGCACGACCTCCACCGAAGCAAGCTTGTCCACGACGTCCTGTCCTTTAGTGACTCTGCCAAAAACGGTGTGCATGGTGTCGAGGTCAGGCCGCGGCGAAGAAAAGCCGGTCATGATGAAGAACTGCGAACCGTTGGTGCCCTTGCGGCGCTGTTCGGGGCTGGCGTTCGCATTCGTATTCGCCATCGCGAGGACGTACTTCTCGATCTTGTTCGGGTGAGCGCTCTTTTCGCGGCTGTAGATTTCGTCGGGGAACTTATACCCCGGACCACCTTGCCCGTTGCCTTGGGGATCCCCGCCTTGGATCATAAAATTCTTCATGATGCGATGGAACTTCAGGCCGTTGTAGAAGCCGCGATCGACCAGTTCGACAAAATTGCCGACGGTGTTCGGCGCGTCGTCTTCAAAAAGCTCAAGCTCGATATCGCCCTGACTGGTGGAAAGCAGGACGGTCGGATTGGGCTGCTTGGGGCGTGGGGCTTCGGGCGTGTAGGGCAACGCCGGGCCGTTGTAGGCGGGCTGATCGCTTCCGCATTGAACCAGGAATAGCAGCACGATGGATGCCAGCACTAGATGGCCGGCGCGACAGATGTTGCTCATAGCTCTCCTAATCTCCCTCCACAACTACTTCTGATCCTCTCGCGGATCTTTTTCGTCAGCATTCAAGGCTTCCGCGCTTCCCGGCAGCTTGAAATTGAGCCGCCCGTCGCGTTCCGCGGGTGGAACGATCTCGCGATCGGCTTCCAGAGCACGGCCGTGTTTGCCGCGCGCGACGGCCTTAAGGAACTCAATCAGCATCTGGACTTCGACAAATTTATCCGCACCGCTCTGTTCCAGCTCCGCAAACGCCTGCTCCTGCGGCATGTGCTCGCGGAAACACAGCCGGTAGGCTTCCTTAATAGCCTGCTGCGCTTCTGGCGATAGGCCGCGGCGGTTAAGTCCTTCCTTATTCAGGCCTCGAATGCGCGCCGGGTGGCCTTCGGCCAGCGTGAACGGCGGCACGTCGATGGACAGTTTCGCGCAACCGGCGACAAACGCGCAGGTGCCGATGCGCACGAAATGATGGATGGCGGCCAGCCCGGAGATTCGAGCGCCGTCTTCGACCTGCACGTGCCCGGCAAGCTGCGAGGCGTTGGCGATGACGATGTTGTTCCCCAGCTTGCAGTCATGCGCGATGTGGACGTAGGCCATGATCAGGTTGTTCTTGCCAACAAAAGTCTCGCCGCCGCCGAGTTCGGTCCCGGTATGCAGCGTGCAGCATTCGCGAATCACCGAACCCTCGTCGATGGTCAGCTTTGTTTTTTCGCCGCGATACTTCAAGTCTTGGGGAGCGCCGCCGACCATCGCCGCGGGGTGAATCTGCACATTCTTGCCCAGCGTGGTCCAACCCGTCAGCGTCACGTGATTGTGAATCGTACAATTCTCGCCAATCCGCACCTCGGGGCCGATAATCGTGAACGGCCCGACGCTCACGCCATCAGCCAGTTCCGCTTTGGGATCAACAATCGCAGTGGGATGTATCGTTCTCATTTTTCAATGAAGTCGAGAGTCGAGAAATCCAGAAGTCGAGAAGTCGGTCGTTCGGCAAAGAAGCTCCCGGCTCACGCTTGCGGACTCAAGACTCCAGACTCCTAGACTCCAGACTTTTCTTCAGGCATCTGAATCATGAACTTGATCACGGCCTCACACGCCAAGTCGCCGTCAACCGTCGCCTTGGCCTTCATGCGCCCAAACGGAACGCGAATTTTTTCGACCTCGGCTTCCAGGCGGACTTGATCGCCCGGGACGACTTTTCGCCGAAACGCCACATTATCGGCACCCGTAAAAAGCGCAATACTGCCTTGCACGCCCAAGTCGCGCAACACCAGCACACACGACACCTGCGCCAGAGCTTCCAGCAGCAGCACGCCCGGCATGATCGGCTCCCCCGGGAAATGCCCTTGGAAGAACGGCTCATTGGCGCTGACGTTCTTTATGCCCACGACCTTCTTGCCCGGCTCGATCTCCACCACCCGGTCCACCAGCAAGAACGGATAGCGGTGCGGCAAAATTGTCTTGATCTCGTTGATGTCAATGGTCATTTGTCCGTTGTCCGTAATCAGTGGTCCGTTGTCCGTCAAAATCCGCCATTCTGAATTCTGCGTGCTGAATTCTGAATTCGTTTACTCTCCCAGCTTCCTCGCCAGCTCGCGGTTCAACTTGTGCCCTGAATACCGCGCAACAATGTGAGCGTGCAGCGGCCGGCCCAGCACGTACAGATCGCCGACAAGGTCCAGTATCTTATGCCGAATCGGCTCGTTGTCGAAGCGCAGAGTGGTTTCCAGGGCTCGCGAGCCGTCCACAACCACCGTGTTCTGGTAGTTGGCGCCCTTCCCCAACCCCGCCGCCCGCATGCGCTCGGCTTCCTGTTTCACGGCAAAGGTCCGCGCCGGAGCGATCTCCTTAAGGAAGCTCTCCGGCGTCAACTCAATTTCGTACGTGCCCTGCGCCAGCGGATGGCCTTTGTAGTCGAGCGTGTAGGTGATCTTCAGGCCCGCGTCGTACGGATGCGCTTCCAGTTGCGCCGCACCGTCGCTCAGCACAACCGGTTCTCGGACCGTGAGGACTTCAACGCTCGCCGTCGGATCTTCCCGCACACCGGCTTTCACGATCGCCTGCGCGAACTCCAGCGCGCTGCCATCCATCCCCGGCATTTCGAGCGCATCAATTTCCACACGGCAATCAGTGATTTGCAGCCCCGCAAAGGCCGCGAGCAAATGTTCAACGGTGTGTATTTCTGCCGCGCCGTTTTTGATGACGGTACGAAACGGCGGCGCGTTCTGGTCGAACATCCTGGCCGAGGCGCTCGGCTGCCCCGGCAGATCCGTTCGCACAAAGACAATTCCGATTCCTGGCGGCGCGGAACGCAACCGCACGGTCGCCGGCGCGCCGGAATGCAGGCCGATGCCCTTGAGCACCACGTCCTGACGCAAAGTGTTCGCTAAGACCGTCTTCGCCACGCAAGTTCCTCATGCAGTAAAAATGACCGGGCCGCATAATCTAGTTGCTGCATAAGCCGGATGCAACTGACGGCGGTTCAATTGCGGATTGCGGAATGCGGAATGCGGAACCCGAAGATTTGCGTTTTAGCAGACGATCGGGTTTATTGAGCTAAAATGGAATCTGCTGAATCAGCGCTAATATCTGGCACGTCGTGGAAGAAGATCGTCGCGGCATTCCTCCTCGCGATCGTAATTGCCGAAGCGGCAGCATTGTTGTCGGTGTTCATCTGGACCTGCGTCGCGCCGGACTTCCCGTTATGGACACTTCACCGAATGGTTTACGCTTTGTTCTGGTCGTTCTTTGGCGCCGTGCTGCAGTTTGCGCTCACCGGTTCCCTGAGTTGCGCGGGCGTTGCTTTGAACGTAGACGAGAAATACGTGCGCTGGCTCGTTTGGTTAGGCGTCGGGGGATTCTTCCTTTTTTTCATCAGCGATATCTTCCTTCATCACTGGACTGGAGGAACTCCAGCGATACACATCGGCGCCCAAGGGGAAGAGGTCCTTCGGATTGGCGGAACGGTTGTTTCCGAGTCTCTGTTCCGCGCACGCGCCTATACGATGATCAGAGGCGAGTGCGCTATCGATTTGATTATTCTGATTTGGTGCTCGCTTCCACTACTCTTGCCGCTGAAATGGCGCGGCATCGGGCGCGAACGCTGAAATCATAGTCAGCTCTGCGTTTCTCTCCGTGCCTCCGCGTCTCTGCGGTGAAAAAGAGTCACTTTCGCTCGGGGATTTTCGGCATAATCACAACCGCCCCCAGCTCAATCTTCCACTGCGCGTGAGCGATCCGGCCCAACTCGTCGAGCAGCGATTTGAACGGGTATTCGCCGGGAGGAAGCAGTTCGGCGTCTTTGGCGGTGAGTTCAAACGCCGGCGCGCTGCCGTCGGGCGCGTCCTCTAAGAGAAGGTTCACGCCGCCGATCTGACGCAACTGGGCCAGCAGGCGCGCGGGGCGCTGGCCGCGGCCATCCCACGCCACTTTCCGTTGCAGCAACGTCTCCAGATCCGTTTTCCATTTCGCCGGAGCCGGAGCGCCGTGCTCGCGCCACAGCCGGACAATCGCCAGCACCTGCGCCACGGTCGCGCACGGGCCTTGCACAAATAACCGGCCGCGTAACACGGCGATATCGCGCGCGCAGTCTATTGCCGGAAAACTCGCCAGGTGCGACTCCATCGCGGCGCAAAAACCCTTCGCGGCCGCGGCATCGCTGTCGGGTCCGAGTTGCGCGCCGCGCGGATAAAGGAACGTCACGTCTGCTCCGCCGATCGCATAGCTCAACGGAGATGATGTCCGCGGCTGCACGCGAAGCTGCAATCGTCCGGTGGAGGACGTCTCAAATCCCAAGCGCAGGTCCGTCTGATTGGCAGCGGGAAATTTCGCGCGTCGTTCTACCCAGCGCAGAGCAAGGCCCAGCGGCATCATTCGCAGCGAAAGGCTGAGCGGCGCCGCGCCCACAGCCTGCGCGCGGGCGAGTTTCGCCACGGGCGGGCCTTCGGGGGCATCGGTGGAAACCAAAACCACATTCCGATTGGCCTGCGCAAGTTGCCCGACAACGTTCACAGGCTCCTCTCCGGCCAAACCAATGGTGACAGGCTCCGAAAGCTGCTCGGCAAGGGCGGCGATGCGTTCGGGTTCAATGAGCGACGTCGCGGGCCAGATGGCGTCCGGCGCACCCGGCTTCAGCAGCGCGATCAAGCGGGCGACGCGGGCCAGTGCGTCCTCCTCGCCGCGCACCAGCAGCGTTTCCGGCGCCGTGTGTAGTTCGGTCGAAGTAGGCGGGAGAAACCCGCAGAAAACTTTTCCGACGCGCTCGGCTTCATCCCGACCCAGAGCAAGTTCGCTCCAATCAAAGCGATGCCGCTGCACGGAAATGCGCTGCGCCGTTTGAGGCGTGGTGATGAAGTACACGTCGCCGCGCAATACGCCGACGCAGCCAAAACTCTCCGGCATCAGCGGCAATGGGACCGCCACGTTGGCAGGCTCTAGCGTCTCAGTGTCAGCAATAGCCGGGTCAACTTCGACACGCACCCCAAGCTTCGCCGACGCCTTCCGCGCGAGCGTCCGCAGATCGACGGCTGTGCCCTCGAGAGTGACGGGCTGACGCAGCGCGGTCTTCAGCGCCGCGCTGGCCGGAAGGTAGCCATCAAAGTTGAGCAGGATTTTGTGTTCAAGGCCCTTGGCTTGCGCAGAAAGTTCATTGTCGTGGCTTTTTGCATATTCTTGAGCCAGTGAGAGCACGGCGGGGCCTTTTGCAACCAGACTGGTCAAAGCTTGTTCGCGTGCATCGAAGTTCTCGCTGGCCAGTTGCAGGAAGAGCTTTCGGCAGGCGGCAATGTCATCCGCCGAAAGCTGTGAGTTCACAATCTGAGTGGCGGGATCGGGCTGGGCAGCGCAGACGTGACTTCCACATACCGCCAGGGTCGTCGCTGCAAGAAGGATGACTGTTCGCGTTGTGCGCATGTGCGTGCAAACCTGAAGTCAGGCAAAGTAGAACGGCAGCACACGTGCAACTCAAGCGAAGAACGCGTGCGTCAGCCGGTTAGGTTGCCGAGTCTCGGTTACAAACACTTGAAAGTTCGTGTGCACTGGTTATCTCTGTGGGAAGTTTCCAAGGTGCACCGGAGAAGCTAAGGGGAACGAAGGGTGCCTATCTCGTGTTCGGCATGTGGTTGTGAGCTTACCGAGACTTCGGTGCGCAGAGGCGAGGCCATGCGCCACGGGCCGCGCGTCTACTGTGCCCCATGTGCGCAGCTTATTATGTCCCCGATTGCGGAGCCCCAGTTCGAGGTCGTCGAGGAGATAGACCTAAACAACACTCCGGCGGTACCCCGGCCAAAAACAGTCCAACCGCCAAACCGCACCCATCCGCCAGCTCGTCAGCCTGCATCGGCAGCATCTGCATCTGAAACCGTAGACATGATCCCAGGCCTGCTCGCGCCATCAGCCCGGCCGGCACAAGCCGCTCCCGCGGCCGAGTCGGACTGGTTCAGCGACGCGAGCCCCGCGATCCCGTCGAGCAAACCGGCGGCCTCAAAGCAGGGACCGTCCGCGCGCACTTCCGCCAAGCCGTCGCAGCGATCAGCTCCCGCGCCTGAAACACGGCAGTCCGCGCGCCCGCCTGCGCGGCCCGCCCCGCCACCGGTTGTCGTGCTGCCGCCCGATGAAGTCGATCCTGAGGAGCGGCCACCCGAAGAAGAAGAGGCGGTTGCGGAGCGCGAGGTGCGCAAGAGCTCGCGCCGCGAAAATGAGCGCTCAAAATTGAAAGGCTCCAAGCGCGGATTACCGGCCCGGAACAAGCCGGAGCCAGAGCCGGAACCCGAGCCCGCGCCGGCCAAGTCGGCGTCGAGCCGCACGGACAAGGGTTCGCGCCGCATGACTGCGGCCAGCAAATCGACACGCGCCCGCGGGGAAGAACCGGAGGATCGCCGCGAACGCCGCCGGGGATCCTCAGAAAAGGGCGCGTCCACGGGCATGCTGATCGGCATCGGCGTGGGCGTGTTTGCGCTGCTAGTGCTTGGAATGCTCGCATTGAACAAAGGCGGCAAGGATTCCGACGGGAAATCCAAAGAAACGCTGGTGGATGAAGGCGACAAGACGCCGTCTTCCACATATGAGCGGATGGCAAAGGAGAGGGAGCAGGCCGGCGACAATCCGAAAGCGGCCTACTACTATACCCGCGCCGGCGAGATGGCTCAGCGCGAAGGAAACGCCAAGGCCGCTCAGAATTACGAGATGAAGGCCTACCAGATCAAGAAATTCACCCCGCTGAACCTGAGCGGCGGGCGCTGACGCACGGATTTACCCGGTTTGGCGCTATTCCTTTTCAGGCCGTGTGCAAAACCGCCGATTCCTGATTACAGTAGAAAACTGGGCGCTGCTCGTTCGAGGCATGGGAATTACCTTGCGCAGGACGAACATCGGCCGTATAAGGACTAAATGCCACTGTCTCTAGTCTGCGGCTGTTTATGGGGGTAACGCTCTAGCGCAGAGGCGACAATGCTGGGGGGTGGGGTTAGTCCATTCGGAGGGGTGCGAGGAAATGGACAAAGGAATTAGGGTCACGGCCGCATTGTTCCTGGCGACCATCGTGGTTGGCGCCGCTCAGGCTGCCGACATCACTGTCTGCGAAGCGCCAAACCCGTTCGCGCCGGTGCCAATCCGCAAGGAGACGCTCGGTACTTGGGCGCGGCACGGCTTGGACACCAGTCGTCACACGGTGACCGAGTACTTCAAGGTCTATCCCGAGGAGTTGGACAACACCGAGAAGACCACGCTCGAAAAGTTGACAAAAGACCCGGCGTACTACGTCGATCGCATCGTTGAGTTCGACGTCTATTTCGGCAAGTTGAGCAGCTTCTACCGCACGTTTGTCACCCAGTTTACACCCGATGTCTATATCAACTTCAGCGGCTGGCCGTATGGCGCGCCTCTGTGGACCAAAGAAGGCCGTCTGCAGGTCCATCTGATGTTCTACATCGACAAGAAACGGCTTGAGGAGGCGGCCGCCTTCGCCAACATCCCGGCCTATACCCCCATGCACATCTGGGGCTCTGTAAAATCCAGAGCGGACGGCATGCCGTGGATCGAAGTGCTGAAAGCCAAAGTCATCCCCGAGGTCGCGCTGCGCACCGAAACCCTGCGCCACCTGGAAACCGGCCACATCCAGCTTGCCAAGAAGCGCTATGACCTCGCCGCTCAAGCGCTGGAAGACGCGCTGGCGCTCGATATGCCTGTCGTGGCGCAAGCGCCTGCGTACTCCATGCTGGGCAGAGCCTATTACGAGCAGCGCAGTCTTTCCGCCGCCCGAAATGCCTTGGCCAGTGCCGTCATTCGCGATCCCAGAAATGTGGAAAACCTGTTGCTGCTGGCCCGAACGGACCTGCGCATCGACAAAGCCGAGGAAGCTCAGCAAGCCGCCGAGCGCGCCATTGAGTTGGAGCCGTCGAATCCGCTCGCACACGCCGAACTGGGCCTGGCCGTGGCGATGCGCGGCGATATCCGCAGCGGCTACCGGGAACTCGACTTCGCCCAGAAGCTTGCCCCGAAGAACCAACTGCCGGAAGCCAACCGCAATCGCGCGATGATCGCCTTGCGCGAAGGGAAGCTCACGATCGCTCGGGACGAGTTGAACCAGGCGGAGCTGTTCCGGCCGACCGATGTCGAGCTCAAGCTTGAGATGGGCGACGTGTATGTTGCGCTGAACGACTACGACAAGGCTCGTCTGGAATACAACCAGGCTCGCGAGCTGGCCCCGCAGCGGCCTGAGTCTTATTACAAACTTGCCCTCCTGCTGAAAAAGCAAGGCGATGCCGCCAAGAAAGACGGCAAGGAAGCCGATGCCAAGAAGTTCTACGAAGACGCTCTGGACAACACCAAGAACGCCATTCAGCGCAACGACCAGTACACTCCAGCCTACGGCCTTCAGGCGGAGATTCTGCGCGCACTAGGCCGCAATGAGGACGCGACGAAGGTTCTGGAAAAAGGCGTGCTGCTGAAGCCAAAGGACACGCAGATGCAGAAGTTTGCGCAACAGCATCTGGAAGTCCTGGAAGGTCAGTTGGCCGAGAAGGAACGCGTGGCCGCTGAGCAGGCTGAGAAAGAACGAGTCGAAAAGGAGCAAGCCGAAGCCGAGAAGGCCAAGCAGGCGAAGAAAGAGGCGCCGGTCATCGAAGAACTCGATCACACCCCGCCCACCCCTGCCAATGTCCCCGGTCCGCGCTAAACCCGCTTTGGCCGGCATACGGCCGGCCGGTCAAAATCAATGGTGCAAAAAAAGAAGACAAAAGTCTTCTTTTTTTGTTCGCATCCGATGAATAAGGAGCCAGATCGCTATGACCGACCAGAATCCCCCTGCCACGCCCCTGCCACCGACGCCGCCGGCAACTCCGGCGCCCGCGACGGGCGGAAACCCCGCCGCCGCCACACCGCCGGCCACGGGTGCGGCACCCGTTCCCGCTGCGCAGGCCAGCGCCGTCCCGCTTCCGGGCGTGGCGCTGGTGAGCATCGACGAGTTCAAGAAAAGTAAGCTGGTGACGGCTGAAATTATTTCGGCAGAGGCGCACCCCAAAGCCGACCGCTTGGTGGTGCTGCAGATCAAAATCGGCGAACGCACGAAGCAGATCGTCGCCGGGATTCGCCAGTTTTACCCGCCGGAGACGCTCGTCGGCCGCACGATCATCGTGGTAGACAATCTTCAACCAACGAAGCTGCGTGGGCTTGAGAGCTTCGGCATGCTGCTGGCCGTGCGCCTGCCAGACGGCGGCGTCAAGCTGGTCTCGACCGACGGGCCGGTGCCATCGGGGTTGGAAGTGTCTTGAACGAGAGTCTTGAGTCTGGAGTCTAGGAGTCTGGAGTCTTGCTCGCCGAACTGCGCATCGACAATCTGCTCCTGATCGAGAGCGTGCATATTGAGCTCGCCGCTGGTTTCAATGTCTTCACGGGCGAAACCGGCGCGGGCAAGAGCCTGCTGGTCGATGCGCTGACCTTCCTGCTCGGTGCGCGCGGCGACGCGGAGATGGTCCGGCCCGGCGCCCCGCAGGCGGAAGTGACCGCGCGTTTCCAGATCGCCGATGCCGAACTGGCCGACGCACTCGCGGCGGATCTGGGCATTGCGTTCGAGACTATGCCCGCCGGAAAAGACGCGCCCGCCGAACTGGTTCTCTCACGCACGATTCCACGCCAGGGCCGGCCGCGTGCCTACGCCAACGGCCGGCCCATCGCCCTGCACACCCTGCGCGAACTCGGCCAGCGGCTGCTGGATATTCATGGCCAGCACGAGAACCAGTCGCTGCTGCGCCCGGCCACGCGATTGGAGATGCTCGACCGCTTCGCCAGCGCTGCCGCGGAGCGCGCCGAAGTGCGCCAGTTGCACGCGGCGGCATTGAGTGCCGCTCAGGCGCTCGCCCGTCTGCGGCACGCGGCGCGAGACCGGCAAGGGCGCGAAGACCTGCTGCGTTTTCAGTTGAAAGAGATTGATGAAGCGCGCCTCGATGGGCTGGAGCCTGCCGCGATCGAGGACGAGATGCGTCTGCTGCGCGGCGCTGAACAGATTCGGCAGGCCGCGCGCGCCGCCGGTGCGGCTCTCGACGCCGAAGAAGGCGAGTGCGCGGCAAGCTGTTTGGCGCGCGCCGCGAAGGCCGCCGGCGCGCTGACCGATGCCGGCCCGCAGGCGCAGTCCTTGCGCGACCGGATCGAGTCGCTTTTGGCTGAAGCCCGCGATGCCGCTGCCGAAGCCGAAGCGCTGGCCGAACGTGCGCGCAGCGACCCGGAGCGGCTGGCGGATCTCGAAGACCGCCGGGCGCGGCTGCGGTCTCTGGAGCGCAAACACGGCTGCGATCTCTCCGGCCTGCAAACGCTGCGGCAGAGACTGGCCGCGGAACTGAAGGATCTGGACCAGATTGAGGTCAGCACCGAGCAGCGCGAAGCTGAATTGGCTGCGGCAGTGAAACAGTTGAGCGACGCCAGCCAGAAGCTTTCGAAGAAGCGCCGCGCGGCCGCACGCGAGTTGGAGAAGAAGGCGAACACGGAACTCGCGGACCTCGGGCTTTCCACCGCGAAGTTGCAGATGTTGCTTCAGCCACATGAGCCCTCAGTTTCGGCAATTCCCGCCCAAGAGCCAAGAGCTAAGAGCCAAGAGCCCGGCCCCGACCCCGATGAGGCCCACGCGCTCTTGCCCGCCGGACTCCGCTCGACCGGCTCCGAGAACATGGAGCTTCTCTTTACAGCGAACCCCGACTTGCCGCCTCGGCCGCTGCAAGAGTGCGCCTCGGGCGGCGAAATCTCGCGTGTCATGCTCGCACTGAAAGGTGTACTGGCGCGAGTGCGCGGCGCCGACCGGCTGCCGGTGGTGGTGTTTGATGAAATCGACTCGGGCGTCGGCGGCCGCTTGGGCGCCGTGCTTGGAAAAAAGCTTTGCGATCTGGCGTCCGTGCGGCAGGTTCTCTGCGTCACGCATTTGCCGCAGCTTGCGGCCTACGGAACGCAACAACTGAAGGTCGAAAAGGCTCGCGCGGGCGGGGCGAGCACGATCTCCGTCAAAGCGGTCGAAGGCCAGCAGCGCGTGGACGAACTGGCGCTGATGCTGCGCGGCGAAGCGGCGTCGGCGCACACGCGGGCCGAGGCCGCGGCCATGCTGAAGGAGGCTCGCGCGCAGGCTGAACCGGCGGTGCGCAAGCCGTCAAAATAGCAAATACTTGACTTTCGCGGCTTTCCCAAGAATGCAAACATCGCGTCGTTTTCCGATTAGTTTTTGACAAGCGGAGTTGCGGGTAATAAAAAATGATGACGTTCCGCATTCAGGACGGAGAGCGCCGTGGCTACAAAACACAATCATCCTACGCATGTCGAGAATAAAATCGAAGCCCGCAGCAAGAACGCCTACGCGGCCATGAGCGACATCCGCAACGCTCTGTACCGGCGCTACGTGGATTTCCTGCTTGCCCACGAAGGCCGAATACGCGATGAGGTTGGCGGCGAGGACTCCTACAGCTTCACGCTGCAGCAGATTGACGAGCAATTCCTGAACAAGCTCAACATCCTTGAACGCGCGCTGTCGGAACTCAGCCGCTGCGAATTCCGCGAAGGCCAGACGACGATGACGACCTACGAGACCGTCGAAGTCATTGCCCGCCGCGAAGAACTCCCTCAGAAAGTCGCTGACGTGCTGGCTGAGCATGGCGATTCCGACTTCCTCGACCTTTGCGTCCTGAAAGCCGACGAAAAGCAGGCCGAAGTCCTGGTTGTTCTGGCCCGCGAAGAGAGCGGCCCGCCGGCCTCCGCAGCCCCCGCCGAACAACACCGAAAGCATGGCGAACAGGGCGACCAAAGCGACGACCAAACTTGAAAATTCAAAATTAAAAGTTCAAAATTCAAAATTGACAACCACGTTCGGGCCGCAACGCGCCAATTTTGAATTTTTAATTTTTAATTTTAAACCAAGGGGTGACTCATGGCTTTTCCATTTGATCGTCCCCGGCGCTTGCGCCAATCGGATGGGTTGCGGCGGCTGGTTCGCGAGACCTGCGTCAGCGTGGACAATCTCATTGCGCCGATCTTTCTTTGCGATGGCAAAGGCGTGCGGCATGAGGTGAAGTCGATGCCGGGCGTCTATCAGATGTCCGTAGACGTGGCGCTGGACGAAGCGCGCGCGCTGCGCAAATTGCGCATACCGGCTGCACTGCTGTTCGGCGTGCCGCCGCGCGAGAGGAAAGACGCGGTCGGTTCCGACGCATGGTCGGACAAAGGCCTGGTGCAGCAGGCCTCGGAGCTCATCAAGGCCAAGGTTCCGGAACTCGTGCTGATCGCCGACGCCTGCTTCTGCGAATACACAGACCATGGGCACTGCGGACCTTTGAATGAGAAGCGGGAAGTCATCAACGACAGCACGCTCGAAAACCTGGCCCGAACCGCGGTCTCACAGGCGCGCGCGGGCGCGGACGTGATCGCGCCCTCGGGCATGATGGACGGAATGGTTCAGGCCATTCGCGCCGGCCTGGACGGAGCAGGCTTCCAGCAGACCTCAATTATGGCCTACAGCATTAAGTACGCCTCGGCGTTCTATGGCCCGTTCCGTGACGCGGCGGACTCCGCGCCTGCCTTTGGCGACCGAAGACAGTACCAGATGGACCATCACAACTGCCGCGAGGGCCTGCGCGAAGCGCGCCTGGACATTGCTGAAGGCGCGGACATCGTGATGGTCAAGCCGGCTCTGGCCTATCTGGACGTCATTGGACAATTGCGCGCGAATACGGATCTGCCAGTCTGCGCGTACAATGTTTCGGGCGAGTACAGTATGATCAAAGCAGCGGCCAAGATGGGCTGGCTGGACGAAAAGCGCACCGTGTTGGAAGTGATCACCAGCATCCGGCGCGCCGGCGCGGACATGATCATCACGTACTGGGCCAAGGATCTGGCCAAGTGGTTCTCGGAGTAGAGGCAGAATCTCAACGATGGAAGTAGCGAACACCCCTCCCTCACCCACCGCCGAAAGCCGCGCCAAGCTCGCGAATCTCGAGAATATTCTGCGCGGCTACGGACGCCTGCTGATCGCCTATTCCGGCGGCGTGGATTCCGCGTTCCTGGCTGCCGTTGCCGGACGGGTGCTCAAGGACGGCGCTCTGGCCGTCACGGCGCAATCGGAGTCCCTCGCGCCCGAGGAGCAGGAAGCAGCCTGCGCGTTGGCCGAACGCTGCGGGTTCGCGCATGAACTCGTGCACACCGACGAGCTGAAGGATGAAAACTACGCCTCCAACCCGGTGAATCGCTGCTTCTTCTGCAAGTCTGAACTGATGAACCGTCTGTCCGAGCTCGCGCAAAAGCGTGGTTTTCAGAAGATCGCTTTGGGCGCGACCATTGACGATCTCGGAGACTTCCGCCCGGGCGAAAGCGCGGCCGCTCAAAAGGGCGCAGTCTTCCCTCTGCGCGAAGCCAATCTGAATAAAGTCGAGATTCGCGCTTTTTCGCACGAGATGGGTTTGCCCACATGGGACAAGCCTGCTGCGCCTTGCCTGTCCAGCCGCATCCCGTTCGGCGAACGCGTCACCGCCGAAAAGCTGTCTCAGATCGCCAGGGGCGAAGCGTTCCTGCATGCCGCCGGCTTCCGCGACTGCCGCGTGCGTCATCACGGAACGATCGCACGGATCGAGGTTCCGCCCGAGGAAATCGCAGCGGTTCTGGCGGAAGCGACCGAAGTCTGCCGCGCGCTTCAAGCGTTGGGCTTTATATACGTAACTGTAGACCTGCGCGGGCTGCGTTCCGGATCGTTGCATGAGGCAGCCAAGCATTAGGTGGCACGCCAGAGTTCGCGCAAGAAACAGCGCAAACACGTGCGTGCCACCAGCGAATTGCTATCGCCACGATGGCTGCGGCATGTTAGAAATAGGGTGCGCATTCGTGGATTTGGCGCAAAAGAGTGGTATGGGAAGTCCCGGAGTCAAGGAGTCCAGAAGTCAAGGACCTGCCGGGCTTCGCTGACGACTCCCGGCTTCTTTTTGTGCAACGCGACTTCGGACTGCGCCCCTTATCCTGCGCAATCCAGGAAGATTGCGGCACTGGGACTTCTGGACTGAACTGAACACGCATGTCTGGCACACCGTCCTCCGAACCTACGCCCACTACACCGCCCAGCCAGCCGGAAGCCAACCCGCCCGTGCTCGTCGAGCACAAGCCTGATGGCCAGTACGATCGCAAGCCGGCGCCGCTGACGCCTCCACGCAAACGCTTCTGGTTCCTCGGTGGTGGTGACAGCGGCCAAAAGCAGTTGCCGCACGAGGAAGAGGATGGCGCGCGGATGAGTTTCATCGATCACTTGATGGAACTGCGCTCCCGGCTGTGGATCTCCATTATCACCATCGTCGTCTGCATGGTCGCCTCCCTGTTCTGTTACGATTGGCTGTTCCAGTTTCTGCGCGGCCCCCTTGACGACATCAACCTGTGGTATCTAAAACCGGAGAATAGAGAAGCCTACGATGCCGCTCGCCAAGCCTTGCAACTTGCGGATGGCGCCAAAGTCGTCGTGATCACCAGCACGAGCATGCTCAGCACGATGCTGATGATTATGTGGCTGGGCCTCGGCGCCGGATTGGTCGTTTCCGCGCCGGTGCTGGTCTATGAAGGATGGGCGTTCATCGCGCCGGGGCTGAAGAAAAATGAACGCCGCGCGATTCAGCCGGTGCTTTTCGGCGGGATTTTCTTCTTCCTCGCCGGCGTCGCGCTCACGTATTACCTGCTCTTCCCGGTAACGCTGAACTTCGTCGTATGGCTGGACGTGAATCTGCGCGTGCAACCCCTGTATACGGTCGAAGACTACATGTCGCTGCTGCTGAACATGATGTGGATCACGGGGCTGGTCTGTGAAATTCCGCTCGTGGTCGCGGTGCTAGCCAAGCTGTCCATCGTCAAACCTGAGTATCTCACGCGCTACTGGCGCATCTGCGTGCTCGCCGCCTTTGTGCTGGGGGCAATTTTCTCGCCAGGAACGGACGTGCTTTCAATGCTGGTGTTCAGTCTGCTGCTGCTCAGCCTGTATCTGCTATCGGTGTTCATGGCGTGGTTCTTCTATCCTAAACAGACCGTTAAAACGTAACATGGCGGTCTCCAGGAGCGCGCGATGATAAAGGGTGTCCGGCGTCCGGATGAAGTCTCGGGGCTCGGTTTAGGCAACCGCCTGCTCATCCGCGTCGGCGCGCTGTTGAAGAAGGGCCTGGCGATTTCGCCCGCCGCCCTGGAAGCGGCCCGGCCGGGTTCGGCCGTGGAACGCCTCCTGCTGGACGCCGAGGTCTTCGTCAATGCCGCGAAAGTGGACGCCGCGACGATCGCCCGACTGTGCGCCGCCCATCCTGAACTTAAGAATACGCTGCTGACGCTCACGACGTCCGACGACGGCGTGCGCGTGATCTGCTTGCAGGAGGAACTGGACGCCGGCGCTGAGTGGGCGGCCACCGCGCCCGCCGAAAAGCCGTCAGCGCCTGAAGATCCGGCGCCCATGCAACCGCAGGCGTTGACCACCGTTCCCCCGGCGATGTTGGCGCGCTCACAGCCCGCGCCTGCGCCGGCCACCGAGTTGTTCTCAAACGCCGAGATCGACCGCTGGCGGCTGAAGATGATGACGGCATCCGATCCCGCGGAGCGCATGGAGGCCGTGCGCACGCTGTGCCTCGCCCCGCTGCCCGCGCCCGACAAGTTTCAGGTTCTGCTGCAAGGGCTCTCGGACAAAGATCCGGCCATGCGCGCCGAAGCCGCCGGCTTGCTGGTGAGACTGGGCGCGGACAAGGATCTTTCTGAAGCGCTCGCTGGGCTGAACGGGCCCGATCCGGCCCGGCGCAAAGCTGCGGCGGAACGGATGCAAAGTTTGCTGCGCAGGCCGGCCACCGATCTGGATATTGGTTCCATCGCGGTCGCGGCGCTGGCGATGTTGCGCACGCGCTTCGATCCGGCGCTGATCAATCCGTTGCTCGACATGCTGCGGGCGTGCGCGCCGGCAGTGGCTCGCAATGCGGAGCGCCTCTCGGAAATCGTGCGCGTCATCACCGGCCTCATTGGAACTTCCGCCAACGAGAAGACCACGTCGCAGGAGCTCGACGCGTTGCTTTGCACCGCGCAGCGGCTGACTGCCGCACTCGGCGCGGCATCCCCCGATTCGCTCCGTCCGGCCATTGCATCCGAACTCGAACGCTGTTCCGACATGGTTACGGAAGCATTTCTCCTTCAGGCGCTGCTGGATTTGCCGCCAGCCGGCGATGAGGACGAACAGAAGCTCCTCAAGCTCTCTGCGGCATACGTTGCTCGCGAGATGGAAGAGGGGCGGGCGTCGCGAGCGATCGGCACGCGCATGTCACGGCGGGGCGACAGAGCTTTGCTGGCGATCTGCGACGCGTTCTCCACGGCGCATCTCGGCGCGCAGAAGTATTTCCTGATTCTCTTTGATGACATCTATCGTCTGAATAAGCCGTCGACCGCGGCTTTGGATCGGGCCGCAAAGGTTGTGCTTCATGCCGTCGAAGCTGGCAGCCAGGGGCTGCGCATGTCGGCGATGGAGTGCCGCTTCATCACTGACATTCAGGTCGACGAAGCCACGCGAACGTCTCTGACGCGCGCGTTCTTGAGTTCCATCAGCGATTTCCTGTTCCGCACCGATATCGAGAAAGTCGAGTTCTCCATCGCTCGGCTGGGCCTGCCGGCGGTGGCGCCGCTGTTGGAGCGCCTTGCGCCGGAGCGGCCGGCGATCGAGCGCACGCGCGCGGTGCGGCTGCTGGGCGAATGGTCGCTGAATGTGCGCGCGCCCTCAGGGCAACTGGCGCGGATGCAGGAATGCGTCAACAACGTGCTGCGGCAGTTGCAGGCGTTGAGCCTGGACGAGAACTTTCCCGACCGCGGCGAACTGCTGTGCGCTCTGGGCAAACTCGTATCCAGCCCGGCCGCGTCGCGCGACGCGGATGCCGTGGTGACACGCACGCTGCTGGATGCGGCGCGCGGAACCGACGCGGTGGTTGTGCCGCGCGCACTGGAAGGGCTGACTTACGTTGCGGGTTCCCGGCGCGCGCACGCGGAACTGATCAACGCGACCGCCGAATTGCTGCGGCACGTGCTGGACGAGCTCTCGCTTGAGATCGACACGGAGATGAAGAAGGTCGCCGGGGAACTGGTGATCGAAATCACAGGCGGTGAAAAGTATACGCGCGTTCTGCCGATTCTGCTGGAGGGCATGAGCCGCGTTGCGTGTTCGTCGAGCTGCCCGCCGGCCATCATGCGCGATATTGGACAGATCCTTCTAGGCCGCTGGCAGAAGATCGGCAGAGGGCAACTGATGTGGGGACCAGCCAACACCATCCTGTTGATCAAGGCGCTGAAGCAGTTGGGCTGCCACCGCGGATTCCCGCCCGAACTGCGGCTGGAAGTGCTGCGCAACTTCGCGCCAAGACATGTCCAGACGCCGGTGCTGCACGCGATCACCGAGATTCTCGCGGCGGCGGACAACCCGGAGACGGCTGTCGGCGCGGTGACGATTGGCTATGCGATTCTCGGCCGCGGCAAAGACGGCCGCTTCAGCCCGGAAGACCGCGAAGATATCCTCACAGCGCTGTCTCGTATCGCTGGCCGCAAGTGCCTGGGGGCCGCGAACCCCGAGGCGCAGCAGAAAGCTCACGCCCTGCGCAAGCAGATCATTGACGAGCTGATCAAAGGCGTAAAAGACATCGTCGCCGGCGCGTACGATCGCTTGAATACGCTGCGACAAAGCGCCAACGTCCCGGACGACCTGCGGCATGATATCGAACGGCGGCTGAAAGAATACGAGGCACTCGTGCTGAGGTGAGCGGGTCATTGGTCATTCGTCATCGGTCATTAACAGCAACTGCAAAACCGCCTCCGGTTAATGACCAATGACCTAATCACCAATGACTTTTCTCTCACGCGCCTTGAATGAGCTTGGTCACTTCGTCCTTGCGCTGCTCCATCTCTTCTTTCGAGACGAGGCTTTCGAGGTTCAGGCGCACGACGGGCTCCGTATTGCTCATGCGCAGGTTGAACCACCACGAGCCGAGATCGATCGACACGCCGTCCACTTTGCTGATGTTCTTGGCGGCCGGAGCGTAGTGCGCTTCGAGCGCTGCGAGCACTTTGGCGGCGTCGTGGACTTCGAAGTTGATCTCGCCGCTGTCAAAGTAACGCTGCAGCGGACGAACGAGTTCGCTGAGCTTCTTGTCGGAGTGGCTGAGGAGGCTGAGGACCAGGAAGAAAGCCGTTTCGCCGGTGTCTGAGTAGTAGAAATCGCGGAAATAGTAGTGGCCGCTGAGTTCGGCCGCCATGATGGCCTTCTGCGCGCGCATGCCCGCCTTGATGTGGCTGTGGCCGACGCGGGATTCGAACGCCTCGCCGCCAGCTTCGCGGACGGCCTCGGGCAACGCTTTCGTGGCGCGCACGTCGTAGAACACTTTGCCGCCTTTGTTCTTCTTCAGCAGCATCTGCGCCATCAGCGCGCCGGCCAGATCGCCGGGCACCGCTTGCGCGGTTTCATCGACAAACGCGATGCGGTCGCCGTCGCCGTCGAAGGCCACGCCGATGTCGCACTTCTTTTCGAGGACCGCTTTCTGGAGATCGGCGATGTTCTCGGCTTTCAGCGGGTTGGCTTCGTGATTGGGGAAGCGGCCATCCGGTTTCCAGAACAGTGGGACGACTTTCAGCGGCAAACCTTTGAGCAGCGCGGGCAGAATGTCGCCCATGACGCCGTTGCCGGTGTCGATCGCCACTTTCAGCGGCCGTTTGAAGTCGGCGAACTGGCGGCAAAGCTTGATATAACCGGCGCGCAAATTCTTGACGGTGATCTTGCCGCGCTTCTTGGCCACATCGGGCTGATCCGCTTTGTAGAGCTTTTCAATGTCGCCGATGCCGGTCTCGTAGCTCATGGGCAGCGCGCCGCCGCGCGTGATCTTAAAGCCGTTGTATTGCGCTGGATTGTGCGACGCCGTGACCATGACCGCGCCCTGAAGCTGCTTGCCCAGGCTGCCGGTGGCGAAGTAGGTCATCGGCGTGGGGTTCATGCCCAGATCGATGCAGTCGCAACCGGCCGCGTTGATCCCGGCCATCAGCGCCGCAGCCATCGCCGGCGACTGAATGCGCGCATCGTGGCCGACACCCAGCGTGCGGGCCTTCAGGAAAGCGGCAGTGGCCTTCCCAATGCGGTAGGCGTCGCCCGTCGTGAGCTGTTCCGGCACCGTGCCACGAATATCGTAAGATTTGAAGATTCCAGCCATGAACGATTCCCCCTCCGTAAAATGATGAATGCTGAATGATGAATGCGGCATGCGCAAGACGCAAAATCTAACGTTCAGCCTTAGTCATCGTTCGTCGATCACTATTCTGCATGGCCTTCATCATTCTGCAACACCCATCATTTTGCAACATTCATCATTCCGCATTCAGCATTCATCATTTACAATCGCGGTATGAATGAGCAGGCCACTTCCCCCACCCCTACCCTCACCCGGCCGCGGCCGGTTTCTTCGATGACTTCGCAGGAGTTGGCGGAGTTGTTCAAGCGAATCGGCGAACCGGCGTTTCGCGCTACGCAGTTGCAGGAATTCGTATTCCGGCGCGGCGTCAGTTCGTACGACCAGGTCACCAATCTGAGCAAGGTGCTGCGGCAGCGCCTGGCCGCCGAGGCGCCGCTGTACGAGCTGGAGATGGTGACCACCAGCAGCGGCGACGACGCGACGAAGTGGCTCTGGCGCGCGGCCGACGGGGCGACGATCGAGTCCGTGCAGATTCGCGTGCCCGACCGGTTGACCAGTTGCCTTTCATCGCAGGTCGGCTGCGCGATGGGCTGCGCGTTCTGTGCGACCGGGCTCAGCGGGTTTGAGCGGCACTTGAAGGCGCACGAAATTCTTGAGCAATATCTGCAGATGTGGGGGCGCTCGGGGGAGCACTCCACAAATGTCGTCTTCATGGGCATGGGCGAACCCCTGCATAATTATGATGAAGTAATGAAAGCCGTGCGGGCGCTCAACACGCCGCCGCCGAGCGGCGTTGGCATTGGCGCTCGCCGCATCACGATTTCGACGGTGGGAATCGTGCCGGGCATTCGCAAGCTAGCCGACGAGAAGCTGCAGCTTGAGCTCGCCATTTCGCTGCACGCGCCAGACGACGAAACGCGGCAGAAGCTGATTCCGGTGTCGAAGCGCTACCGCATCGCCGAAGTGATGGACGCGGTCGAAGAGTACTCGCAGAAAACGCGGCGCATGGTGACCTATGAATACGTGCTGCTGGCGGGCGTGAACGACTCCTCCGAGCAAGCGCGCGAGCTGGTCGGCTTGCTGCAAACGCATCCGTGTAAAGTAAACCTGATCCCGTTCAATCCGGTTTCGGGCGTCGATTTTCAGCGGCCGACGATCCAGGCGCAGGAACGCTTCAAAGAGGTTCTCGAAAAAGCGCACATCACGACGACGATCCGGTACTCAAAAGGCAAAGCTGTCGATGCGGCGTGCGGGCAGTTGCGGAGGCGGGTTGCCAACCGCGAAGACACAAAGACGCAAAGCGATACGTAATAGAGGATGCCGCTGCGTCCTTCGCGTCCTCTGCGGCGAGAAGTTCACTCATAGCCGAGTTCGGCGAGCTTATCTTCGTCCAGGCCGAAGAAGTGCCCGATTTCGTGCAAGACGGTCACCTGAATTTCGTGGACCAATTCTTCTTCGGTTTCGCAGTCTTCGAGCAGCGGGACGTAGTAGAGAATGATGCGCGGGATCTCGGGCAAGTGGTCCAGGTCGCCGTCGGTCAGCGATGGGCCTTCATATAAGCCGCAAATGTCCTCGTCCTCCGGCACGTCGAGCTCATCGAGCAGCTCATCCGAGGCGAAATCTTCGACAACGATCGTAATTTTTTCTACAAACGGGCGGAACATCTCGGGCAATTGAACGAGAGCCTGGCGGGCGAGCTTCTTGAAGTGTTTCTTTGTGATTTGCATACCAATCAGGACACAACTCCGCGGATTCTTCGAATGTGCACCCACCCACCAAGTACCCAGACGAAAACGTCGGAGCTCGACTCGGATCCTTCTGTCGATGCCCAAATCCATGAACTACATTCCATCCAGAACCAATTCTGTCGGTCGAGGTGCCAACCGACGCTGACTCCATCGCGATAACCGTCAAGGGAGTGGCCTGCGGCTATCTCGCGCGCTCGCATCGCGACAAACCTGGCGTCTGCGGCAGGGGAGACTCGATATTGCTCAAAATACTCTTTTTCATAATCGCGGAGTGGCGCGAAGTGCTTGTTGGCGTCAGGAACTTCGTCAGGATGATGATAGATCATCGACGCGTAGCGCCGGATTTCGGATTCCAGCCCCGACCGCTGTGCAGGGGTCAAATGTTGCCAACTGGTAAGCACGAACCCGCTGTTGCGAATGAAGTCATAATGCGTGTTTGCACGAAGTCCCGCCGCTGGCATCGCGCTTTCAGCGAGCAGGAGGTACGTGATGACCTGGACAATCAGAAGGCTCAACAGCAAAGAGAGGGCGATGTGGAGCTTTCGTTTTCGCATAGGCGAAGCCATACTCGTCCCCTACCCCGTGCGCCCAAATACACCCCATCTTCCGTCAGCATAGATTGCAGCTTGGCGATTTCAATGCGCGACATCTCTACGCCAAAATTGAGCGCTGGCGCAGGTGCAGCTACTGCACGGTTTCACGGCAGCAGCGATTCAGCATATCCAGAAGCGTTTCGAGTTCGAAGGGTTTGGGCAGATAATGCTGCAAGCCCAGCGTGCGCGCTTTTTCGGCGGGGCTCTGGCCAGCGGTCATCAGCACAACTGCAATGTCGGTTTGCTGCTGGCGAACCTGCGAGACAAAATCTCCGGCATCGAGGCCCGGCATGCGGTAATCGAGGAGGATCACGGCTGGCCGGATGTCGGCGAGAATGCGCAGGGCAGCGTCGCGATTGGGAACGGCTTTGGCGCAATAGCCTTCACTGTTCAGGACCAACTCAAGCGCGGTGCAAATGTCCGGCTCGTCGTCCACAATCAGCACCGTGCGGCGGTTTTGCTGGGTCTGCATATTTGACACCTACCCAGCGCCAACCCGCTGCAGCATTTCCCTGAGGATCTGCTCAAGGGACGCATCGGGATCGTGCTGGTGCGAGTCCCAGCCGTAAACGCCATCGGTGGCACGCACGCCCGCTCCAACAACACAGTAGGCCTGCCGGTCCTCCGGACGCTGAACGCGCGCGGCCGCGATGAGCCGCTGCGCGTCGTATTCCGTCAGGCCACCGCTGACAAAAACCAAGGGGTAGTGGCGCGCGCGCACAGCGAAGATGGCCTGCTTTCCATCGGGGACAACGGTGAGGGACAAGCGGTCTCGCGAAAGCCGCTGCAGCCGGTCCAACTCCTGCGGCTCCAACCCGGCGGCCAGGCCGGCAGGCTGCCCGGACTGCGGCGTCGCGCCCGTGCCCGCTCGCCGCTGCACCGGCAGGTAAATCAGGTAGGTCGTGCCGGCGCCAGGTTCCGTATGCGCGCGCAACACGCCCTGGTGCGCATGGAGAATGTCGTGGAAGGCGGCCAGTTCCAGATTGACTGGCGCGTTCAGAGCAGCTCGTTCGCGGGCCTGCTGCGCGCAAGTCTTAAAAAGTATTTCCAGATCGCGGTCGCTGCTGCCCGCGCCGGCGTCCCAGAGGCGAATGCGCGCTCGCCGGTCGTCGAGGTAACGCAGGTCCAGGCCGATGGCGCCTTCGGCCGGCGTTTGTTTCAGCGAGCGGCTTAGCAGGTTGGTCAGGATTCGCAGCAGGCGCGCGCTGTCGGCTTCGACAAGAGCTGCGGACGGATCGACCTCAAGGCTGAACTGAACCTTCTTACGTTTGCAGTCGCGCTCGACGACCGTTGCAACCTGGCGCACGATGTCGGCGAGGCTGGCGGTGGCGAGCTGCAATTCCAGCCGGTTCTCCTCGGCTTTGACCATATCCAGCACATCGGCAATGCGATCGACCTGTTTCTGCAGGCTGAAGTCGATGGTCTTCACGACATCGATCTGTTTATCGGTGAGCGGGCCGAAAACGGCGCCGGTCAACATCTGGGCGTACGTCTTGGCGGGAAGCAACCCGGCGCGCAGGTCGTGGGCGACCACATCGAGCAGTTCGCGCTCCACTTCACCGCCCTTTTCCGAATCTTCTTCGTGCAGCACAAACAACCGCTTCGCGGGCAAGCCGGCGACGCGAACGAGGTGCACGTTCTCAGGAGTGCTTTTCACCAGCAGCAACCCGGGAAGCTGATCGGGAGTAAGATCGGCGAGCGAACGCAGGGCGGGCCCGTCAACGAGCCGCACTTCGGCGAGGACTTTCCCTTTTCCGCCTTCGTACTTGATGGAAAGCACGCGGTCGGCAACACCGCTGGAAAAGACAACAGCGCCGGAATCGTCAAAGGCGACGACCCCTTCTCCGGTCAGAACGAGCAGATCTTCAAGTGCGTCTATAGCTTGCTGGTTAAGCGGTAGCACGCAATGCCTCCATCGTCACACCGATGTTTTACCAAAAAGAAAAGTTTCTAACACGCCGCTGCGCCGAAAGGACCGCACATGCGTAATCCCGCACACGTGCGCCGTTCAAAGCCCCCTTCGCCGTGTAGTTTCTACCCGGATCGACCGTTGCAACCGACCGCGACGAGAGGGGTGCATACAACGGTCCAATGGTAAAACGATGTGCCGCACCAAGTGTAGCCGTGCTGACCCGGTCCCTGCAACAGTTATTGTGGCATGGGCGGCGGCGTATCCGAACGGTTGACACGCGCCGCCATTTCTTCAGCCGAGTACTGGGGCGGTTCGGATGCGTCGGGATGCGAATGGCCGTTGCCGTGGTGTGTGGAGGCGTCTGCCACAGCACGGTATTGCAGGGCGACAGCGGTCAGAGCTTGCAGAGCGGTCTCCATGATCGTGCGCCAGGCGCCTTCGGCCGGTTTCTTCTGGGCATCAACGACTTCGACAACCATCCGCTTTGAAGCCGGGTTGATGATTCTGGGACGACGCGCAAACGCTCGGGCAAACATGCGCGCGAGGGGCGCCAGCACCAGGCCCACTCCGAACGCACTGAAGACAGCCGTCCATGGATGCTCCTGCACGAGCTTCTGGGTCCCGCCACCGCCACTCATGAAACCGCGCAGGCCTTCGACTTCGCGCCGCATGGCCGCGCCGGCCGAATGGCTTCCCGAGCGCATGCGCAGGATGCCTTCGTTGCGGCGGGCGGTTTCCAGCCGCAGACGTTCATCATAGCTATTAAATGCCACCGCCCGCCTCCTTCTCCGCGCTGCTGTGCGCCTGTGACGGCTCGTCGGCGCCGCCATAGCCGATCTGCGTATGCCACACCACGAACACTGTGATCATGGGTATACCGAAGTAGAGGAACCCGCGGATGAGGGGCGAAAGCCATGGCAACCCGCTCAGGTCGATGGCGTACGCGATCACGGCATCCAGTAGAATGAAGCCGTACACTGCGAGCGCCGCCAATGCCAGCAGTCCGACCAGGCCCACTCCGGCCAGTACCGCGGCCCGAGTGACCTTCATCAGCGCGATGGAGACCTGAGCATTCAGCGCCTCCAGGGCTCCGGAGTAGATGTTTGTCGCCGCGGTTCCCAATTCGTGCTGCAGGCGCTCAATCCGAGAGCCAATTCCTGCTTGCTCTTCTTGCGCCTGCGGCTTTTCCGCCGTTTCCGTAGCAGCCATATTGCCCCCCGCTGTTGACGAGTTTGAGTTTGGACTTAAGCCCGAAGGCTCAGTCGCTACGGCGGAAGAACAGCATTCCAAACAAGGCGCCGACACCGAATGCGATCAGCACGCTCTTGAAGGGGCTTTCTTTGATCATCTGAGCGCCCTGTTCGCTATATTCACCGTAAGCGCTTTGTGCTCGGCGATAGGCGGCATCTTTAAGTTCCTGCGCGCCTTCTTTGATCTTTCCAGTTGCGGCCTTGACATCTTGTTCCTGCATCTGCTCTCTAATTTGCTCAACCATAATTATTTCCTTCCCATGTAAAGCGGCCACTGCACGCGCGTGATGTTCAACAAGCGCTGTGCCGGAGTTGGTAATTGGTGAGTGGGACTTGGTAATGGGTGGTCTGGTGTCTGGTAGTCTGGTGGTTGCAGTTCACCATTACGAAGTGACCACTCACCGAGTACCAGCTTTTAATTTGGCCACTTTTTCAACTATGCGCGCCAGACTTTCCTTTGTGTCCTCATCGCCGGGACGACGAGATTCCCAAAACTTAAGGCTTTTCTCACGCAGAATATCTTCAAAATCACCATTACTCTTTACGCTGCGCGGTGCGAAGGTCGTGATATCGACTTCACCGGCCCATTCGTCGCGGTGCTTGATCAGTAGCCAGCTTTTCGGGGCGCGAGTGCGGACGAGAGTCCATTGGCCCTTCAGCTTGTATCCACTCAAATCGAACTTCAGCTTCCCTTTCTTTAGAGCGGCACCCACATCCGGATCCTGGGGGGTCCAGGAACCGGTGTCCCAAAGCATGACAACGCCAGCGCCATATCCTAAAGGGATAACGCCTTCAAAGTCGGCGTAATCGAGCGGGTGATCTTCGACTTGCCGGGCCATACGCCGATCCTTTGGGTTCAGCGAAGGCCCCTTTGGAACGGCCCATGAAAGCAGCACGCCGTTGTGTTCGAGCCGGAAGTCGTAGTGAAGTTGAGTCGCGAGGTGCTTTTGAACGCAGAATATCGGCTTCTTTGCTTTCTTCTTCCGCTTCTTTGGCGTGGCCGAACCGGCGGGCTCGGGGCTGCGGGAGAAGTCGCGTTTCTTCTGATATTCACGCAGCGACTTCTTCATGATCACACTCACGATGAGCTATTTGCCTTTCGTTTCGGCGCCAAGGAGAGCGCGGGCAGAGCGCGATAGAAACTTTCTAAAACTTTCGCTTTTTCGTATTGGAAGCGCGCCTCTAGGCAGTTCAAGTATTCATCGGCGTGTGTGAGAATTGGCGGGCGCGCACATCATCTCTCCTGAATCTAGTCCAACGATGCTAACGGCAACTGAAAGACCAGTTCTGGTCGATCGGCCGCATCCCGCGATCAGCGAACAGTTCATGTTCGCGACCGGGATCGAGTGTAGTTGTCCGGTGGTGGCCGACGGCCACCGCGTTGATGAGATGGACTCCTGTGGCCACTACCATAAGTGGCAGACAGACCTGCAGCTTGTGCGTGAGATGGGCATTAAGTACCTCCGCTACGGCCCGCCCTATTACCGGATGCATCTTGGCCCAGGGAAGTACGACTGGGCTTTCTTCGATCATGTCTACGCCGAGATGGAGCGGCTTGGGATCGAGCCCCTGATCGATCTGATTCATTTTGGCGTCCCTGACTGGATCGGATCGTTTCAGAACCCGGAGCTTCCGACATATCTGGCCGAATATGCCTTGGCGTTCTCGCAGCGTTATCCGCGAATCCGGTTCTACACGCCCGTGAATGAGATCTTCGTGACGGCGGGGTTCTCGGGCGCTTTCGGCTGGTGGAACGAGCAGCTCAAGTCAGACGCGGGCTTCGTCACGGCACTGGTCAACTGCTGCAAGGCATCGCTTCAAGCTCAGCAAGCGATTCTCAGCGTCAACCCGGACGCATTGTTCGTGCACAGCGAGAGCCTGGAGTATATTCATCCGGGCGCGCCGTCGGTTGTCGAAACCGCTCGACGGTTGAACGAACGCCGCTTCCTTTCGCTCGATCTGCTTTATGCGCGCCGTCCCAGCGCCGACATGTGCCGCCTCCTGAACGAGAATGGCGTTTCGGAGAGCGAACTAGAATGGTTCATGAGCCAGGGGATGCGGCGGCACTCGGTCCTGGGCACCGATTATTACATTACGAATGAACGCATGCTCCGCCCGAACGGCGAACTCGTGGGCACTGGAGATGTGTTTGGATACTACCTGCTCGCGAAGGAGTACTACGAGCGCTACCGCGTGCCGCTGATGCACACCGAAACCAATCGCGTGTGCGAGCACTCCATCGAGTGGCTGCGGAAACAGTGGTTGAACGTGCTGCGCCTGCGCGAAGACGGCGTGCCGGTTGTTGGCTTCACGTGGTACTCGTTGACCGATCAGGTGGATTGGGATTCGGCGCTCACGCAGCCGCGCGGGCACGTGAACCCGTTGGGACTCTACGATCTGCAGCGCCGGCCTCGGCAGGTTGCCAGCGAGTACAAAGAGCTCATCGACGCGCACAAGCATCTGCCGGCGTACGTATATGGGGCCGCGGAAAAAGCGCGAGCGCACGAGACGACGACCGTGGTGGTCGACGTGCAGCAAGGGCAGGTGTTAACGCAGACTCCAGTCGCTTTGCCGGCGTGATCGCTGTGGCCATGTTCGTCCCGCGTGATCTTCTCCGATTCTCATCTGCACTGCTGGAAACTGCGCTAAAGCGCAGTCAAGGCCCCCATTAGCTGTAGCGCACGCTTGAGTTCGCGCAAAAGGACGCGCGAACACAAGCGTGCCACCTTTCTACCGTCGTTTCCCATTCGGAGATTTGATGGCGCTGTCAACGCTGCTCTGGCGGAGTGCAGTGACGCGCCGGGAGACGGCGCGGCCATGGCGCGGGTCGGCACGGCGACCGGCGGGGACGCCGGCACCACCGCGCATCGGTTTGGGGCAACCGGAACCGGCGACGGCGGGGCGTTCGTGGACGGCGGCCTGGCGGCCATCGGCGGTGGAGCGGTACTTGATGCCGATCGTTGTTTCGACTTCTCCGAGCAGCAAGCGGTTGATGAGTTCCACACCTTGCATGAGCGCGTGATCGGTGTTGCTGACCTCATATTTCCACATACCGAAACGTCCGCGGCTGTAAATCTCCTGCGCCTCCAGCCACGGGATCACTTTTTCAAGGATGCGATCCCGCTCGATGCTGGGCGTCGGGTAGCCGTAGGGCGCGTCGAGCAGCCACGTATCGACGATGTCGTCGCGGTCCTTCTGTACAATCAAGCCGGCATTGACGAGTCCCGCAATCGTTTCCTCGATGATGCCGTTCTTGTCCACGGGCTTAAACTCGCTGTAGCTGGTTTCGCACAGTAGCGAGTAATGCGTGGCGTTATCGGGAGTCATGTGGGGAGAATAATTGCTCAAGTACGTCACGCGGTAGAACGGGCAATTGCTCTCCGGGAAATACATCCAGCTCTTCTTCGAAGGACAGGGCTGTTTGATGCCGATGCCGACCATGTAATCGCCGGAATGCCTCAGGCTGCCAGCGGCGTCGGCGATGCTCTCCGGCACGTCCCCCCGCAACACGTTGTTGACGAGTATGTCGATCGGCATCGCGCTGATGAGCACGTCATACGGAACGATGTCGCCGGATTTGAAGTGGATGCTCTTGTTCTCGAAATCGATCTGGCTCACGCGCGCGTTCAAGACGATGTGTTCGTCGCCGATCGCTTTGCCGATGCGGCGGTAGTACTCGCCCGTGCCGCCATAAAGTGGGTACTTGAACATGTTGTTGGGGCCCCAGCCGTAGTCGTCATTGCCGCAGATCGCGTTCTTCAGCGCGCGATCGAAGTCGATGACGGCGACGCGTTCGCCAATCCACTCCTTATTCATCAGCGCGGGAGGATGCGCCCAGACTTTGAAGTTGTAGGGGCCCATGAAGTACTTCACGATGCCGTGCCCGAAGACGACGTTCATGAATTCCTGGAAGTTTGAGCAGTCCTGCGGCTTGTCGGGGCCGGTCTGCGCTTTGATCAGCCCGCTGAGGCACTCGTAGGCGGCTTCCTTGGGCAGGTAGCGGATATTATTCTGGAATGGATACGGCACCCAGGTGTTCATCAGGCGAATCCACGACTCGCGCGCGTTGAGCTGAAAATCGCCGGCCATCATTTTCTCGAAGCAATGATCGTAGTACTCGTAATGGCTGAAGATCACGTGTCCGCCGATATCCCAGGTGAATCCGGCGGAGTCTTTGAAACTGCTGGCCAGGCCGCCGACGTGCGGCGAGCTTTCGTAGATCGTGAAATTCTGGTGTCCAAGCTCTCTCAGCCGGTAAGCGGCGCCCAAGCCGGTGGGGCCTGCCCCGATGATGACGATGCGCCTGTTATTCATCTTGCATTCCTCACACGACGAGCTGCGCAACCCGGTGGTTTGCGCAGCACGCCAACGAAGCACGCAATCCAGGAGGATTGCGCTACACGTCACGAGCCAGCCACCGATGGATAACTCCAGTTGATCTCCAATAGACCTTCGTCCGTTACCAAGCGTGGGGACTTGCCAGCGTTGCGTCCTGCCGGCACAGAGGCCGGCGCTACCCGGGCACGCCTGGCAACGGCCTCGCCCATCAAGCCGAGCATGCGCGCAACGACCGTATCCCAACTGTTGTTTTGAGCCAGCGCGAGGCCACGCTGCAGGCGCGCAGCATCGGGTTTTCGCAGCGCGTCTTCGCATGCCTTGATGAAGGTCTTGTGATTGTCGGCGATGTAGACGACGGACTTGAAGTTGTGAATGACATCCGCGATGGCAGTGCTGACGACGGGCCGGCCGGTGGCCATATATTCGAGCGCCTTGGTGGGATTGATGTACTGTGTGGCGCTGTTGATGGCGAACGGCATCAGGCACAGGTCGAAGGCTTTGCAGTAGTTGGGCAGGACGCGGTAATCGCGAGCGCCCAGCCAGAACAAGTTTGGCCGGTGCGGCAGCAAGGCGGTATCCACCTTGACCACCGGACCGATCATCGCGACCGACCACTCCGGATGAGTTTCGGCGATCTTGTCGAGCAGCGGGTAATCGACGCGCTCATCAATCACGCCAAACCATCCGAGGACCGGATGCGCCATGAAATCGATGTCCGGCGGGACGGATGTATCTTCCTGCCGCGCCTGGGCAAAGTGTGCGACGTCCACACCGCAACCGAAGAAATGGCAGTTTGAGTTGCATTTGGATTTGTTGCGGTACATCTGGTAGCCACCGGTGAAGACGACGTCGGCGCGCTCCAACAGGCGGCGCTCGTTGTCGAGGAGCTCTTTCGGCGCGCCTTTGAACTGGCTGAGTTCGTCCATGCAGTCGTAAACGACACCGCACTCGTTGAACTGTCCCATGCTCCAGCCCACGTCCATTGGGTTGTAGTAGTAGAGGAGTGGCGAGGTGAACTGGCCCTTCGTGTTCATCGACTGCGCGGTTTTCTGAACGAGCTTCAGGATTTGCGACGTGATGGCGCTGTAGCTCAGCTTCGCATCTTTGGGGAAGTGCGGACAAGCGACGACGACGTTCGGCATGACTCGGTGCAGCAGCAGCTTCAGCGCGCCGCCGTCCTGGTCGAACATGGGCTCCTCGACGAACAGCACCGGGTGCTTGCGCGCGTACCGGCTGACGAACTGCTGCGGCCGCTGCCACACGAAGCCCCAGCGCAGATGCGAGAACACGATGATGCCCCAGTCGGCGCTGTTGGGCGTGTTCGATGTGGCGCTGGTGCGCGCGACCGCGACGCCTCGTCGCGCGGCTCCGTTTCCGCCGGTGCTGGCGCGGCCGGTTGCAACGGGGGCGGATGGAGCCAGCACTTCGTCCGAGGTCGCCTGCAAATCGGCGGCGGGCTGAGCTGCCGGGGTCGCCACCGTTGCCGCCGCCAGGGCCTCAAAGGCAATCCGCGGAGTCTTTTCGCTGGGAACGGCGCCAAGGCTTTCCTCATCGTTGTCAAGCGCCGGGCGGGAAAGGGGCGCCAGTTCGCCGACGGGCTCATTGCGAGCGTGGACGTATTCGGCATAGCGATCAGCGAGGGCGGTCTTCGATCTCTGCAGGATCCCATCTTTCTGCCGCTTCAGGCTGAAAAGGCCAACTTTGTGAATCTTGCCGATGTGATGCAGCAGCGCGCCATCCCAGTCCACGTTGTCGAAGCAGGGCCACCAAGTGTAGCCGAGCAATGGCACCCCTTCTTCGCGCAAGCGGCGGCTGTCGGCGATGGTCTGCTCCAACCAGAGTTCACGGTCCAAGTCGGCGCCGTCCTCACTGGTTTCTGTCAGCATCAGCGGGATGCCGTAGCGATCCCAGTACTGCCGCGCACAGCCGTACAATCCCAACGGGTTCGCCGGCTTCTTCTGACGCTTAGCGTCGCCGGCCAACTCCAATTCGGTTTCGGTGTGGCTATAGTAATCCAGCCCGATGATGTCCGGCGCGTTACTGTTCGCGCGAATCCAGTCCAGGTCGGTCTCGGCGAATCCGTAGGTGGTCAGCCATGGGTACAGCGGGTGATGCTTGTCCATTCGGCCGGTTAGAAGATCCATGACCACGAAACGCCGCGTGTTGCGCATGCGGATGTCGGGCGCGAGGGCCTCTTCGGCCGTCTGATGGTGCTCGCACGAATCGCAGAGCAGCACGGACGCGTCCGGCGCATTCTTGCGGATCGCACGGATGGCTCGCAGCGTGCCTTGGACGATGCGGCTGAGCACGGGCATATAGCCGCGCCAGCGGCGGCTGTGCGGTGGCCAGAATCCGAAATCGCCGGAGAACAGCGCGGTGATCAGGGGTTCATTGAAGGGGCAGAACGTGTGGACGCGGTCGCCATAGCGAGCGGCCAGAGCTGCCGCAAGCCGTTCGAGCGCCTCGGGGAACTCCGGGTCGCCGGCGGCCTGACGCAGCCACAGGGGCGTGCCGAAGTGCACAACGTCCAGCATCAGCTTGAGTCCGAGTTCCCGGGTGATGAAATCAACGCGCTCGTCGGCCCAGCCCCAATCGAATTTGCCTGCGGCGGGCTCGATCATGTTCCACGGCAGGCCGTATCTGACGGAGACAGGGCCGAAGGTATTGCGGATCATGCGGAAGTCTTCGCCCCAGAAACGGTCGTGCTGCGTCCACTGAAACTGGTCCACCTGGATGTGCGGCAGGACCGAACATTCGACGCCAACGGACCAGATGAAATCACCGCCGACCGACTCCACTGCGGACTTCTCGATGGCGGGTTGCGGGTTGCAGATTGCGGAATTGCGCAAGGCCCGTTGTCTGAAACCCGCATCGGGCACGCACTTACCGTTGGTTCGCGTTCGCCGCTTCGCTCGCTTTCTCATTAGTAGCCCTTTCCTCTTTCGCAGCCAATCCGCAATCCGAAATCCGCAATCAAGACGGCCCACCTAATGTCGGCAAGGGAGTTGGCAAGCCGTGTACCTATAGCCTTGCCAATAGCTGCCACCAGAGTGCGCGGGGTGAAAAAGATTGCTGCGGCGCAAAGTGCTGGGCGCTTGTGCCGTATGCACATGCGCCTCCCCACACGCAGCGCTAAACCGCGCCTGAGTTTTCACTTTTGGCAAAAACCGGTATCGGCAGAGGCAGGGATACCCGTGATACGGATCACTTCACGCGCGCACGGTAGGCGTCGGTGTAGACACCAATCTCCGCAAACGGGATGGGTTGAAAACTGAGCCGAGTCGAGAGCGGCAAAGAGTCGCGGACGCTGAAATCCTGTTTAGCGAGATCTGCGAAGCCGGGATCGTCGGCGACCAGCAGGTTGTCCATCAGATCGTTGCGGCCCGGATCGCGAAGCAGGAATTTTCCGCAGTTCAGGACGATGTTGCGCCAGATGAAGTTTGAGTCGTTGTTCTCGTAGAGCTTCGCAAGATCGGGATAGCGCGCGACGTAGGGCGGCTCGGTGGCCTTCACGTCCTGGATGTAGTCCTTCTGGTGGCCATCGAGATACGATTTCCAACGTGCGTTTCCCCACGCGGAGAAGCTGACGGCGGACTTGCAGTCCACGAAGACGTTGTTCTCGATAAAGTTCTCTTTGCCGCCGTGAATCTGCACGCCGCCGAAGCCGCCGTCGGAGCAGCGCTGAAAAACATTGCCGTAGATCAGCACGCCACAGATCGCGTCATCCAGCCGAATGCCGGCCTGGCCGCAACCTAAGCCGTTGCCCATTTCGTGCCAGTAGTTGTAGCGGTAAATGTTGCCGCGGAACGTCGGGTTGCCCCACATGTCTGAGCCGCCCTGGTCGTCGGATTCGAGCAGCACACGATAGATTTCGTTGTACTCGATGACGTGATCATTTCCCTCAACGCGCATGGCGCTGCTGTTCGAGTCGTGAAAGACGTTGTGAGCGATTCGATTGCTCACGCCGTTGAGGAGCACGGCGGGCGTATAGGTGTGATCGACGCGCGAAAGATTGTGGATGCGGCAGTTCTCAACGAAGTGTTCACCGCGGGTAAGCGTTTTGCGGTCGCCGCCGTCAAGAACGACGCCGCCGCGGCCAAGCGTGTGAATGTCGCAGCTCAGCACGCCGTGGTGGCTGCCGCCGTGGATTTCGATCGCGTTGCCACCAAACTTACGGATGGTACATCCGGCGAATAAACAGGACTGCCCGTTTTTGACGGAGATGGCATCGCCGCGGCCGCCCTCCCACAGCAGACCTTCGAACGCGACGTGTGAAACGTTTTCGAGTTCCATCACATGTTTGTCGAACATGGAGACTTCTATTTTGGGTTCCTTGCCTCCCGCGCGGGCGAGAGGGGAACCGAGGGGCCACTCCTTTACGGTCGCGGTACTGATGTTGCTGGGCGGGAAGAAGTACAGAACGCCACTTTCGCGATCGAGAAACCACTCGCCGGGGCGGTCAATTTCGGAGAGGAGATTCACGGCGCAGAAACGCTGGCCTTTGCGGAAGCCGTAGCCGTGCAAGGGCGGAGCAAGCGTGATCTCTTTTTTCTCGATATCGAGCTTCGCGACTTTCTCGTATGAATCGGCCCAGTCCCAGAACCAGTAGCCGTAGAGCCAGATTTCCTTTTCGTCCGTCCAGCGCGCGAAGCGGTCCTCGCTGTACTTGAACACGCCGCTCTTGCTGCCTTTCAGGCCGTGAATCTGGTGGTCGTCGGTGACGAGATCGGCGATTTTGACGTAGCCTTCGTTCGGCCAGCGTGAAAACGGCATGGGCTGATCGTCAAAATAGAGTTCCAGCACCGGATGCGTAACGAAACCGCGGCCGCTCGAGAAGCCGCCGAGCTCGAACTTGCCCAAGTTGGTGATGCCTTGCGCTTTCAGGTCGGACTGCATGACCCAGCGGCGCGCCTCTTCGGGCAAACGAGAGAGGATCGCTTGATCCTTCACCGGCTGAAAACCTTTGATGCGCGCGCCAGCCTGGAAGTGAGCGGCGCCGAGTTCGGCACTGCGGTAAACGATGGGCGCCTCCGGCGCGCCGCTGTCCTGCGCGTCGAGCTTGAGCGTGTCGGTAATGGGATATTCGCCGCCGGCGAGAACGACCGTCACGCCACCGGCGGGCAGAGCGCCGCGCTTTTTGATCGCGCGGATTTCGTCGCGGGCGCGTTGAATGGATGCGAAGGGGCTCTCCTTCGTCCCTGCATTAGCGTCCTTTCCGTCCGGTGAAACGAAGAGCGTCACGCCGGGGTCGGGACGTTTGGGAAGTTGTGTGCGGCTGGCGAGCGGGTCGCGGGCGGGCTGGCCGGCTTGCAAGCGGTCGATTTCGCGGCAGCGTTCATCGGCGAGCGTGACGTGATGCGGCGGGGCTCCGCGGACATCCTTTACCTTCGCGAAAGTGGCTTTAGCGGCGGGATAGTCTTTGGCGCGGACGCAGGCTTCGGCGGCGCAGATCCAGGCCAGGCTGCGCCACTGCGGCGGGGCTTCTTCCATATCGGGAATCTTAGCGTACTCCGCGCGCGCGGCGGGGAAGTCTTTGGCACCGGCGAGCGAGTGGGCGAGGCTGAGGCGCAAGGTCAGGCGTTCGGTGGGGGTTAGTTCGGGCATCGAGAGCAACATAGCGGAAACTTCGCGCGGGAGGGACGCCCCAGCGCCTTCTTTAAGGAGCGCGAGAAGCTTGTCTTTTGCCTGAGCCTTCAGCCGCGGGGAAGAAGCGGCATCGTTAAAGATGGCGTAGTACTCGCCAGCCGCGAGTCCGAGCTTGCCTTGATTCCGCCGAAGATCGGCCAGCTTGAAGCGCAAGATGTTCGCTGCATTTGCCGGAGCTGATTGCAGCAGCTTTGACAGCTTTGTGGCGGCGGCTTCAAATTTTCTCTTCTGAGCATCAGCGTTCACTTCAGCCAACTGTGAAACGAAATCGACGGAGAACTGGGCTTCAAAGTGACTGTCGCAGAACACTTGCTCCGCCGATAGCGCGCGGTTGTAAAGAACGACTTCATCCACGTCCATCTTCACGGAGCCGACACCGGCGTTGGCGAAACCGATGCGGACCTGGCCGCTTTGCGGCGGCGTGTAGGGGAACTCGAACGGGCCGGCCGCACTGAGTTCGCCATCCACGTAGATGCGCATTTCCTTGCCATTCCACGTGGCGGCCAGATGATGCCACGCCTGGTCGCTGACGGGTTCGCCACGGATCGAAACAGCGTGCGACGGCTGGGGGCGGCCGATCTCGAAGTTTATTTCGCGCGATGGGTAACCGGTCGTTACGCGCCAGCCGTCCCAATAGCCGCAACCGGCGGAGAGCAGCGTGCCGTTCGTCGTGCCGTTGTTGCCGTGATGATCGCCCTGGCCGAGTTTGCGGAACCACATCACGGCGGTGAAGGCGTTCTTTACGTCCGGGGCTTTGGCAAAGAGATAGCCTTGGTTGAGGGAGATGGCCTTCTTGGCTGGCCAGCGACCTTCGACGATTTTGAAGTCGTCTTTTGCGCTGGCGGGCACGGAGGCCCGCCCTACCGGCTCCATTTTGAATGCAAGCGGCTCGCCCTTGTCGCCGGCTTCGTTGTTGATCGGGTCGGCGGCTGCTTTCGCTCCTTCAAAGGTGTAGTAGCGAACGATGGATGGGTCGGACGCGAGGGTGGCGGCGCGCTTGAGCCAATCTTCGAACGTGGGCGATTCGGCGGCGAAGAGCGACAGCGGTCCGAGGAAGACCGATGCAGCAACGAGCGTTCGGATGAGGTGGGACATGGTGGGATCCTCCTGAGCGCTTGGGCTCTTCAACAAAAGTGTTGTTGTGCGATCTTACGTTCTCACTGAAAATGACTCAACTATTATCATGCGCAGGAGTGCGTAACGCGAGGACGGTACATGCCTGATCTGTCTGTGGACTTGGGGCCGCTGAAGCTGAAGACGCCGATTTTGACGGCGTCGGGGACGTTTGGTTACGGCGGGGAATACAGCCCGATTGTCGATCTTTCGCGATTGGGCGCGGTGGTGACGAAAAGTTTGAGCGTCAAGCCGCGTGAAGGAAATCCGTCGCCGCGCATTTGGGAAACGCCTTCGGGCATGCTCAATGCGATTGGTCTGGAGAACTGCGGGCTCGAATCGTTCATTGAACATCGCATTCCGGAGCTTGCGGAGTTGCCGACGGCGGTGCTGGTCAACGTCGTCGGCGATAGCGTGGAAGACTACGCGGCGATCTGCAGCGCGCTCGACAAACAGGACGCCATCGACGGGTTTGAGATCAATATTTCCTGTCCGAACGTGAAGCATGGGTGCCGGTTCGCGTCGGATGCCAACGACTGTCTGCGCCTGATCAAGGCTCTGCGCCCGACGACGCGGAAATTGCTCATGGTCAAGCTTTCGCCGAACGTGACAGACATCGCGGCCGTGGCGCGGGCGGCGGTGGAAGGCGGAGCGGACGCTCTGTCGCTAATCAACACGCTGCTGGGCATGGCCATCGACGTCAAAACGCGGCGGCCCCGAATTGCAAACGTGACCGGCGGCTTGTCGGGTCCCGCCGTTCGGCCGGTGGCGGTGCGCTGCGTGTATCAAGTTGCGAAAGCTTGTCCGAAGACGCCGGTCGTGGGCATTGGCGGCATCCGGTGCCTGAATGATGCGCTGGAGTTTTTCATCGCCGGCGCATGCGCGGTGCAGATTGGGACGACGAACTATTTCGATCCCGATTTCTTGAACCGGCTGCCGGGGGAACTCGATGCATGGCTGGCGCAGGAAAAGATTGGGGCGATCAAGGAAATTGTGGGGACAATAAAGGTGTGAGCGGGGCTCTTGGCTCTTGGCTCTTGGCTCTTGGCTCTTGGCTCTGGGCTCTTGGCTCTGGGCCAACAGCGGCTGTGCGGCAAACTTTGCGGTCTTGCATCGCTGGTGAAACGCCATAACCTGACACGGCAATCTGACACTGCAAGTTCTGGAGGTCGCCGCCATGATCCGCATTGATTCCCGTTCGGCGTCACTCCCAAGAGCCAAGAGCCAAGAGCGAAGAGCTTACCTCCTGCTTGGAGTCCTGCTTGCCATGACCACTCTTGCCGCAGAGAAGCCGCGCGACGTCAATACGCATCACTGCTTCACACCGCCGGAGACAAAGAAGGAGTGGGAGGCGCGCGCGAAACAGCTCCGGGAACAGATTCTGTTCAGTGCCGGGCTGACGCCGATGCCGGAGAAGACGGCGCTCAATCCGCAGATCACTTCGACGATTGAAGGGCCGGATTATTTCGTCGATTGCATCGCGATTGAGACCTGGCCAGGGTTTTATCTGTGCGGCAATTTATACCGCCCGAAAGGAAGGAAAGGGCCCTTCCCTGCCATCGCCAATCCGCACGGACATTTCAAGCACGGCCGGCTGGAGATGGAAGCCGATGTCCCGCGCGCCGAACCGCCGCCGGCGAAGCCCGCCGCTGGAAAGGCGAACCTCGTTTCGATCGGCGTGAACCTGGCGCGGCAGGGCATCATCGTCTTCGCGTACGACATGATCGGCTACAACGATACGAATCAGATTCCCGATCACCGCAAATTCTGCCTGGGCCTGCAGCCTTGGCTGTGGAACGTGAGCCTGAACGGCATCCAGCTTTGGAACAGCATCCGCGTGGTCGATTACCTGTGCAGCCGGCCCGACGTGGACAAGGAACGCATCGGCGCGACGGGTGCGTCCGGCGGCGGGACGCAAACGTTTTTGCTGATGGCCGTCGATGAACGCATCGCCGCGGCGGCTCCGGCGGTGATGATTTCAGCGAGCATGCAGGGCGGGTGCATGTGCGAGAACGCACCGGGGCTGCGCGTGGGCACCGACAATGTGGAGATCGGGGCGCTCATGGCACCCAAGCCGTTGCTGCTGATCGCGGCGACCGGCGATTGGACGAAGAACAATCCGACGGAAGAATGGCCGGCGATTAAGAAGGTCTATGATCTGTACGGGAAAGGCGACCGTACGGCGTGCGTTCAGTTCAACTACCAGCACAACTACAACATTGAAGCGCGCGAGGCGATGTATGCGTTCTTCGGGCGCTGGCTGTTGGACGACAAGGATCCGGAGCACTTCCGCGAGAAGCCGTTCGATTTGAAGGCCGATGACATGAAGGTCTGGACGGAAGCGCATCCGCGGCCGGCGGGTGCGATTACGGGCGAGCAGTTGATTAAGAGCCTGATCGAGAATTCCGAGAAACAGCTCGCGGCGGCTTGGCCGAAGGACAAGGACGGACTGAAGCAGTTCCGCAAGACGTATGCGACGGGCCTGGCGAATGCGCTGAGCGTGTGCACAAATCCGAAGCGCGAACTGCATCTCAGCGGGGGCCGTGTCGGTGGCGTGCTGATTGTGGCAGTTCCTGGTGAGAAGGAGCGTGTCGAGAAGCTGGCGCTGGCGCTGCGGGCCTCGGTGCTCTGGCTTGAACGGCAATCCCTTCCGCTCACGGCTCTGGAAAAGGATTTTTTCAGTTGCTACAACCGCACGCCGTTGGGCAACGATGTTCAGCGGGTGCTTGATGAAGTCGCCGCACGCGAAATTAAGACCGTCGTCGGCCTTGGAGACGCGGGCACCCTCGTGCTGTTGGCTCGCGCCTTGTACGACGGAGACGTGCGCACGGCGGTTGACTGCGGCATGTTCCCAGCGGAAGACAGCGCGTTTCTGGAATCGCACTACGCCCCAGGGCTTCGCCGAGCGGGAGACTTGCGCGCGGCGGCGGTGCTCTGCGCGCCGAGTCCGTTGTGCTTGATCAATACGGGCGCGAAGTTCAAGCCGGAACAGATTGCGGAGACGTTCCGCGCAGTGAAAGCTCCTCTGCGAGTCGAAACTGGTGTACTCAGCACAGAGGATCTGAGCGTATGGCTGGCATCAAAACTGCGCCCGTAAACGGAGCTTCCAAACATCCCGAAAGCTCACCATCGAGGATAACCATGTTCGCACGCACCATTCTTTCGCTGGCACTGCTCGTCACATTCTTCCCCCTTGCACAGCTTCTGGGCGCGGAGCCCGAAGCCGATTTGATCGTCGTGCTCAAGAGCGACAAGGCGGCAAACGAGAAAGCGGACGCTTGCCGCAAGCTTAAGACAAGTGGCACGGCGGCGGCGGCGCCGGCGTTGGCGGCGTTGCTGCCGGATAAGGAGCTTTCGATGTGGGCGCGTTTTGCGCTGCAATCGATTCCCGCGCCGGAAGCGGGTGCGGCTCTGCGGGACGCTCTGCCAAAGGCCGAGGGACTGCTGAAGGCGGGCATCTGCGATTCGCTGGGCGAACGGCGCGAGCCGGCCTCGGTGGCGGCGTTGGCTCCGCTGGCCAGCGATGCGGATGCGGTCACGGCTTCATCGGCGGCGCACGCGCTGGGCCGGATTGGCGGCGCGGATGCGCTGACGGCTTTGAAGGCTGCAAAGGGCAAGGCGCCGACAACTGCGCAGGCGGCGATCACCGATGGCATTCTGGCTTGCGCAGAAGCATTACGCGCGGGTGGAGACAAGAAGTCGGCGGCGGGGCTTTATCAGGAATTGTACGAGGGGCAGAATCCTGAGCACATCCGCAACGGCGCGTATCGCGGCCTGGTGCTCTCCTCGGACGCTCCGACGGCTCTGGTGGTGAAAGCATTGACGGGGGATGAAAAGGCTGCGCAGCGAGCAGCTCTACAACTTGTGCGACAGATCAAGAGCGAGGGCGCGACGACGGCGTTTGCTGACGTTTTGGCAAAGGTGAAGGGCTCCACACAGGCGGCTCTGGTCGAGGCGCTGCAGCAGCGCGGAGATGCCGCGGCGGCTCCAGCGGTTGCGGCGCTTCTGTCCAGCGAGACGCCTGAAGTTCGCATCGCGGCATTGAAAGCGCTGCAGGTACTTGGCAGCGCGGCGACGGCACCGCAACTGGCAGAAATCGCTGCGAAAGCGACGGGCGCGGAGCAGGATCTTGCGCGCGAGTCGCTCAACGTGCTGCGCGATCCGAAGGTCAGCGAGGCGCTGCTGGAGAAACTGCCGAGTGCTCCACCAGCGATGCAGGCGGAGATCGCGCGTGCGTTGGGCTACCGGAAAGAGGCGCAGGCGGTTCCGGCGTTGCTGAAGATGGCCAAGAGCGATGACGAGGCGGCTCGGACGGTGGCCTTCAAGTCGCTGGCGATGCTCGCGGACGGCAGCGCGTCGGAAGAGTTGATCAAACTTCTCGCGGCGGCAAAGAGCGACGTGGAGCGCGCGGCGGCGGAGCAGGCGGCGCTGGCGGCGTGCGGCCGCAACGAGAAACCGCAGTTGTGCGTGCCGGCGGTTCTTGGCGCGATGAACGGCGCGGCTCCGGCGACGCAGATCGCGCTTTTGCGGGTGGCCGCGCGGCTGGGCGGGCCGGAGGCGCTTTCGGCACTGCGCAGCGCTCTGCAAGATAAGGATGCGGCGATCCAGGAGGCGGCGTTACGCACGGCGGCCGACTTCGGCGGGCCGGAGGCGTTCGGAGATTTGCTGAAACTGGCGAAGGATTCACCATCGCTGGCGCAAAAGGTTCTGGCTCTGCGAGGCTGCTGGCGCGTGATCGGATTGGCGACGGCGCTGTCGGCGGACGAGCGCTTCAAGCTGAGCGCGGCGGCGATGGCGGCGAGTCAGCGTCCTGAAGAAAAGAAGCTGGGGCTGACAGAGCTATCGAAGATGGCGTCCCCGGACGCTTTGAAGCTGACGCTGTCGCTTTGTGACGACGAGGCGGTGCGCAGCGAAGCGGAACTGGCGGTGGTTTCGATCGCGACGGCGCTGGCCGGATCGCAAGCGGCGCTTGCGAAGCCGGCGCTGGAGAAGATTGCCGCGTCAAAGAACGAAGCGGCAGCGACTCAAGCGAAGAAAACGCTCGGCGGACTGGACCAGGGCGCGGGCTTCATCACGACGTGGCTGGCGGCCGGGCCTTATCGGCAGGATGGGAAGAAATGCAAGGACCTCTTTGATATTGCCTTCGCGCCCGAGCAGGAAGGGAAAGAGGTCAAGTGGGTGCCTGCGCCAAAGCCGGCGGATCCAGCGTTGTTCTGGCAGACGGACCTGCTGCCGATTTGCGGCGGCGAGAGCTGCGTGGTCTATCAGAAGGCGCGGATTTCTTCACCGAAGGAGCAGAAGGTACGGCTGGAGATTGGCAGCGACGACGGCGTGAAGGTCTGGCTGAACGGAAAAGTGGTGCATGCCAATAATGCCGAGCGCGCGCTGACGGCCGGCGAGGACAAGGCCCAAGCGACGCTGAAGGCCGGCGCCAACGATCTGCTGCTGAAGATCACGCAGAATATTATGGGCTGCGGCGCGTGCGTGCGCGTGCGGACGCTCGAAGGCGGAGCGGTGGAGGGATTGACGTTTTCGGTGGAGTGAGGGCGCCTACCGCTTCACCAGCACGCGGCCGTTTTCGACGCGGCGGGTGAGGCCTTCGATATCGAAAGCATCGAGCATGGAGAAGGCAAGGTTGCGGCTGGCGCCGACGGCCTGGCGGAACGTCGTTATATCGACGACGGGTTTGGAAGCGAAGAGTTCAACCAGTTTCTGGCGGCAGGACGCGTAGACTTCATATGAGATCAGGTTCTTGTCGAGGACCTTGATGGAGCCCTCTTCGGCGAGCAACTGGATCATCAGCTTCATGTCTTGCTCGCCAATGCCCAGGGCGGTGATCAAGTCGCCGCGCGCGGGCGCGTTAATACCGGCCGCCGTGATGCGCGCCAGCAGGTCTTCGCGCAGTTTCATCTGAACGGCACTGACGGCCGGCTGGAACGACGCCAGTGCCAGGCGCCCATGCTTGACGGACAGCGTGCCGCCCGCGCAGAGAACTTCGGCGAGTTTGGCGAAACTGCCGGGGTCGAGCTTAAGCAGTCTGCAGACGTGCGCGGGCGCCAGGCCCCACGCGTATTTGTTGGTCCGATGATAATGAGCGACAACGGGTTCAATCACGCGCAACAGTTCGGCTTTGCGGGCAGCCACCAGCCACGCGCCGGCGCCCAGGTCGGCGAGTTCGCCGCTCTTCTGTTTTGCAGCGGCGGCTTCTTTAGCCAGCGCTTCAGGCAATTGAGTGAGGCGCACGATTTCGGGGCCGCTCAAGACAGCCTGCGGGCCGGCGAGCGCTTCGGCGCCGAGGAGATCGCCATCGCGCACGCACTGGGCCGCGTGCTGCAGACGTTCGAGGTAATCGGCGGACTGCTGCTTCACTTGCTGCGCTCGGGCCGAAAGAACCGTTCCACCGCCGACCGTCGCGACCGGCGAGAGGCTGCGGACGATGTACTGATCGCCAGCGGCCAGGACGATCGGCTCTTCCAGTCTGATCTGTGCGAAGCCTTCGTGACCGGGCCGCAGTTCGTCGGCTCCGATGAGCTTCGCCGTTGCGAGGACCACGGCTGTGCCGGTATGGAATTTCAGGTCGGTCGCTCGACGGTAGCAGAATGAATCGCTGATGTTCTGGATACTGGCGATGATGCTGTTGACGGCGCGGAAGACGCCGGGCGCGCAGAGCGTCATTCCGCGCAACGCTTTTTCCGGCTGAACGTCGCGCAAGTTGATCGCGGCGCAGACGTGCGCTTGTGCCACGTCGGTGTCGAACTTGAACGTCTGAATAGTGCGCACGGCGGTTTGAATTGCGCCGGGGAGCAGTTCGGCTTTTTCGCCCAGGCGCGCCGATCCCGAAAGTGGAATGCCGGTGACGACGGTGCCGAGTCCTTTTACCGAAAAGGTGCGCTCGACGTTCATGCGGAAGACGCGCTGGTCGGCAGTGCGTTGTGCGGCTCTTTCAACCATCGTGTTCAGGATCGTGCGGATCTCATCCAATCCATCGCACGTCTTATTCGAGACGCCGATGATGGGCGCATCGGGGAATCCCATGCGCGTGAGAAAATCGGCGAGATCCTGCCGCACGGCCACCAGCCGCTCGGGGCTGACCAGATCGATCTTGGTCAGCGCGACGAACACCTGCGGCGTGCGCAGCAGCTTGAGGATTTTCACATGTTCTTCGGTCTGCGGCATGATGCCGTCGTCGGCGGCCACTACGAGCATGAGCACGTCGATGGATGCGGCGCCGGCGACCATGTTGCGGATGAAATCGGAATGGCCGGGCACGTCCACGATGCCAACGATGCGCTTGCCCGGAAGCAGGCAGGGCGCGAAGCCCAGGTCGATGCTGAGGCCGCGCGCTTTTTCCTCGGGCAGACGATCGGTGTCGCAGCCGGTGAGCAGTTTGACCAGCGACGTTTTGCCGTGATCAACGTGGCCGGCGGTGCCGACTAGCGCCTGAGCGAACTCGGGTTTGAATCTGCGTTCAGCCATGGGACGGATTCGCGGTTCCAGGTTTTCGGTTCATGGTTCGCAAGCGTGCACGGTGCAACGCACCGCAGGCCGCTCAACAGGAACGATAGAAGAAGGGCAGCCAGAAGTAAAGGAGCGCGAGCATGCTGAGCAGCAGTCCGCCCAACGCGGCTTTGCGCTCCGCCGGATTTCTCAAGCCGATGAGACTGGCGAGCAACGCCAGCGGCACTCCACCAAGGATGGCCAGCCCCACCAAGGCTGGGAGCGGAGAGCCTCACCCGGGACGGAAAAAGAGCTGCAGCGCGTACGCCGCCCAGGGGATCAGGGAGAGCTTCAATGCTGTTTTGCCCATCGTTTCCACCCAGGAGCCGCGCATGATCGTGCTGCGGGCGGAGGAGAATGTCAATCGCTCACGGGCAGGGAATTCTGTATCGTGACAAAAAGCTGTCAGACCGTATTCTGGTGCGGTGACGTGAAGGAGTACTTGCGAGGAGGGAGCCTTGAAAATGGATTTGAAGAAGCTCGTGCGGAACATACCTGATTTTCCCAAGAAGGGCATTGTGTTCCGCGACATCATGCCGATGCTCGGCGACCCGGCGGCACTGCGCTACGTCGTGGACGCCATGTTCGTGCATTACTTCGGGACGCGGATTGACAAGGTGGTCAGCGCCGAAGCGCGCGGGTTCATCTTCGGTCCGGCGGTCGCGTACCATCTCGGCGCCGGTTTCGTTGCGGTTCGCAAGCCGGGGAAGCTGCCGTTCAAGACCTGCCAAGTGACGTACGATCTGGAATACGGCACGGACAGCCTGACGATTCACGAAGATGCGCTGAAGAAGGGCGACCATGTGCTGCTGGTGGACGATCTGCTGGCGACGGGCGGGACCATGGCTGCGAGCGCGCGTTTGTGCGAACAGCTCGGCGCGAAAGTTGTCGGCGCGGGCTTTGTAATCGAACTGAGTTTTTTGCAGGGCCGCGACAAGCTGAAGCCGTATGACGTGTTCAGCCTGGTTCAGTATGACAGTGAGTAGCTCGGGCGCAATCCAGGAGGATTGCGCTACTTGTTAACGATGGCGGCCCAGCCCCAGTCGAAGTGATCGCCGCTGTCGTCTTCGTCGGGGCCGAAATCGACTTGGAGCACGAGGGCTTTGGCGGCGCCGATATCGGCGGCGATGAGAGCGGCGGCATCTTTGCCGGTCATGGTGGGAGATTTCCAGACTTCCTTACCGTCAGCGAGCACGTTAGCGGTCACGGAACCGCGGCCTTTGGTTTCGGCATCGATGCCGGCCAGCGCGATGAACTTCGCTGGCGCGCCAGGAAGGACGAATTCGAGTTCCGAGCGCGAGTGCACGCCGATGCCGCGTTCGCAAGGCTGGTCCTTGACGACGATATTGCCGCCATCGACGGATGCATCCATGCGCGCCGGGAAGTCCGAATCCAGAAAGGGAGTATGGACGTTGCGCGCGGGCTTTTGAGTGGAAAGCCAAGTCACGCCGCAGTTCTCGCTGCCCGCGAGGAACAACGCGGCCAGAAGAGAGCGGTCGATGACTTTCTCGCCCAGCGCAGGAACAGAAAGATAAAGGACTTTATCGTCCAACTTCAGCACGCGGCCGCGAAGCAAGTCTCCGCCCTTCAGCCGCACGATCACTTCGGGGCCGAGCTGCTTTTGTTCGGGCGAAGGTTGAAGTTCGGGCACTTGGATTTCGACAAGTCGCACAAACTGGCGGTTGACGGTATCGACGGTCTTGTTCTTGGCCGAAAGGAGAATCTGCTCGGCGCCCACGCGCATGACGCGTTCCGGCTGAACTTCATCCAGCCCCGCAAAACGCACGCGCGTGCGCTGCCCGGGCTGCAGAGCGGCGCCGTGAGCGCCCAGCACGGCGGCGGCGAGATTGGAGTAGCGGGCGAGTTCAGGCATGTTTTCCGGCTGGCCCGCGGGAAGCGGGCTGAAGAATCCGGCGATGTCCTCGCGCTTGAGTTTCAGCGGGCCGAGCGTGCTGCTGTTAATTTCTGCGGTGTCGCCCGCGAGCGAAACCAATGTGCCGGCCAGCAACGAGCCGCCGCGCAGGAAGATTCCTGACGGCAGCCGGACCGGTGCAGGGTCGGGCGCGAAGCGGATGATCAGCACTTCGTTGCCGCGCAAGTTGCGTCCAGCGATGCGCCAGCTTCCACGGCCGCCCCAGGCCTCGGCCTGCAAGCGTTCGCCGCTGGAGAGAATGATGTCATCGTTGGCCGCGAAAACGGACGCACAGAGTACAATCAGGATCGTCGTTACACGTAGCATTCTTAGGTCTACACCAGTTCTTCTCAATGTGTGACTTGTCACCCCTTGCTGACCGGTCCGGAAACGAACGTCAGCTCCCGCAGGTGATCCAACGCTACGTGCAATGCGTTGAACTCCTCCTGAGTAATCTCCGCGCCGCCGTAGCGCACCGATTCGAACACAGCGGTGACCACGAGCACCGAACGGAATGCTTCGCCGCCATAGCGCAGGACGTGTTCGGCAAATTCCCGCGGCGTCTGCCCGGGCCGCCGCACGAAACCGCGCCGCGAAAGCACTTGGAGGAGATCGTTGTAGAACGAGAGCGCCGCTCGGGCCCGAAGCGCGCCAGGCGCCGTGCGACCGGCTCGCGGCCGCCCGCGCCGCATAAAAGACTGGACAAGCCAGCCGATGACAAACGCGGTGCAGACCCACGCCAGCACCGCGCCGATCCAGCCGCCGAGGCTGCGGCCTGTGAACACCCGCCCTGCGCCGCCAAACGCCTTCGTCATTTTTTCGTAGGCGTTGCGTTGATCGTCACCGTTCCAGCCTCGAAAGACGTCCCACAGTCTGTCGATTCGGCCCGCGGCCGAAGCTGTCTGACGTTGAGTTTCCTCTGCCACAGGTTTGATCACCGGCGGAGGCGGAGTCTGCGCGATGTCCACTTCATCGGTGGGTGGCGTGGGGTCGAAGGCCACCCAGCCGCAGCCCTGAAAGAACACCTCGCCCCAGGCGTGAGCATCGGAGTTCTTGAACACGATGCTCTCCGCGTCGTCGCTGGTCTGCGCGGGCATGGGTGCAGTGAAGCCGGTCGCGAGGCGGGCGGGCAACTCGCACATCCTGCAAAGCACCACGAAAGCGGACGCGAAATAGGCGCAGTGGCCGCTGCGAAGTTCCAGCGACGGATGCAGCAGGAATTCACAGACCGGCTCTCCGCCGCGCTCCGGCGGCTGGCGCGTATAGCGATAGCGGCCGGACTGGCGCAGGTACTTCACGATTTCAGTCACTTTCTCGAGATCCGTTTGCGCCTTGCCGGTGATCGTCTCGCGCGCGAGGGTTCGGATTTCCTCCTGATCGCCAAGCCGTATTCCCGTCTGCTTGACGTAGCGCGCCGCATCCGGGTGCTCCGCGCGGGCCCCAGGCGGCAAAGCCGATGCGTGCACGGGCAGGTAGCACGCCACTTCGTAACTCTGAACCGCCTGATCTGCCGGCGGGTGAAGCACGCCTTCGGAATCCTCCAGCACTCGCGCGTTCTTGATCTGGGCAAGGGGCCCCGCCGCGAAGTAGAACGGATTGCTGATGTGAATGTCGTTTGCGAACTGTCGCATGAGCGTGCCGCTGAATCGAACGTCCTTGCTCGTTGGGTCGCCGACCTCAATGACGTTCTCTTCGTTCGCTTTCAAGGGCACATCGTTAAGCGACGGCACGCTCCAGACGCCGTTCTCCAGATGACTGTATACGGCTCCACGCAGATAAATCCGCCCGTTGCTCTCGGCCAGATCCTTGCTCAGCGGCGCGAACAAGACAGAAAGCGCGTTCCCACGGTTCTGGTGCAGCGGTCCGATCTGCTGCAAGTCCACTCGCCCCGGAAGGCGCGCAGGACCGCTAGGATTTCCGTCTCCCCCCGCAGTTGTGGCTGTCGGCGAAACAGCCTGCCTCGTAAACGACATCAGCCACCCGCTGAAGCGCTCAAATCGTGGCGCGGAGAAAAACAGGAACAACCCCATCAGCAGGCAGGCCACGGATAGCATTGCAGTGAGGCCCGCGCCCTGCATCAGCGCGCGTTCGGAGACCGTTTGTCCTTCGCGTGCCACGCCCGCGGCTGCGGCGTTGCCCAATCGCACGGCCGCAATGCGCTGGTGAGCGGCGTAGTTCCCCACGGAGCGCCAGAGCGAGTGGATGAACAGCGTCCAGACGCTGATCACCACAAAGCAGACCATCCGCAAGATCATCGTGGCCGAATGATTCACGATGCCGGACAAGATGACGATGGCCAGGGTCGCGCTGGCGATGAGGATCAGCACCCAGTCGCTATAGGCCAGCAGCAACAGGGCCAGCGAAGCGGAGAACAGGAAGTGCGCGCACGCAGCGGGGAACTGCAAATCCCAGCCGCCATCGTGCCGCAGGGGTTCCAGCAGATGGTAAACCAGCAGCGCAAGCACCAGCGCTGCCACGAACTCCTTTGGCGCGGGCTTCAGCTTATTGCTGTCGAGAAAGATGAATCCGAGCACGCCGGCCACGAGGACGGCCAGCAGATAGCTGATGTTCACTTCGGCCATTGCCAGCGCGAACGCGCCGGCGAAGATCATCAGGTACAGGGAAAGGCGGAGGATGCGGTACAGATCCATGGTCGCCTCCGGCCTGTAGTCCAGAGTCTAGGGGTCGAGAAGTCTAGAAGTCGGCGGATTACGATCAGGGCTTAACCCGTTACCGACAATCGACTCCTGAACCTCTCGACTCTGGACTTCTGGACTTCTCTTCGGACTTCCCACCTCTGGATTGCCGAGCTACCAGAAGCAAATCACATCTTCAGCCCTTTTTCCAGTGCCAGCGTCTTAGTCGGCGCGTCACACACTTCGCTGGGGCCGAAGTACTGGATCGGGCCGGCAACAAGGTATGCGTCCTCAACGGCCCAGCGATCGCGGTTCTTGGTGAAGTACCGGAACGGTGCGCCATTCAAATCCACCAAGGCTTTCTTGATCACCGGCGTCGCCTTGCCTTTGCGCATTTCCATGTTTAGCATCATAGTGATGGGCGTGCCGCCGGCCACCCATTCGTCGCAAGAGCGGGTCACATTCTGAACGTTGACCGTGTAGCCCGTTACTCCGGCGCGGACCAGTTGCGCAGCGCCATAGCCCAGCGAGTAGCAGTAGTCGGCATCGAAGTTGGACGGAAACGCGCAGCGGCCCTCGTAGCCGAAGAAGTGCCCCAGCGCGCTGAACTTCACCTTTTCCGCCTTGCCCTGGCTCTTCAACAGGCGGAGTTTGTCGCCAACCAGGTCCATCAGCAGCCGTTCGGTCTCGACCTGCGAAAGCGGTACGTTGCCGTGACTGTCGCGCCGCAGGAGCACTTCCTGGATGTCCACGGGCAGGGAACTGTAGACTTTTGCGCTGTGATCCGATAGCTGGCTGCTAAGGAACTGCTCGCGCTCGGAGTGATCGGGGAGATTGCGGATGTACTCTTCCTTCGAACCCAGGATCGTGCTGATTTCCTCGATCATCGCCTTGATGTCCGAGATGAACTCCACGAGACCTTCGGGGACCAGCAGGATTCCGTAGTTCTTTCCGGCCTCGGCGCGCTTGACGATCACATCGACGATGGAATCCACGACGGCCTGGAGCGTGGTGCCTTTGGCCTGCACTTCCTCGGAGATAAGAGCGATGTTGGGCTGGGTCTGGAGCGCGCATTCCAGCGTGACGTGGCTGGCGGCGCGGCCCATCAGGCGGACAAAGTGCCAGTACTTGACGGCCGATTGGGCGTCGCGGCAGATGTTTCCAATGAGTTCGGAATAGGTGCGGGCGGCGGTGTCGAAGCCGAAGGACGTTTCGATCTGGTCGTTCTTCATATCGCCGTCGATGGTCTTGGGCACGCCGATGACGCGGACCTTGCTGTCTTCGGCCTTGAGGTATTCGGCGAGGACGGCGGCGTTGGTGTTGGAATCGTCTCCGCCAACGACGACAAGGCCGTCGAGGTTCATGGATTTGAAGTTGGCTTTGCAGGCCGCGAGGTCTTCGAGTTTCTCGATTTTATCGCGGCCGCTCATGATCATGCTGAAGCCGCCGGTGTTACGGAAGGCGTCGATGACCTTGGCGGTGAGTTCCACATACTTGCCTTTGATGACGCCGCCGGGGCCTTTGAGGAACCCGTAGAGGACGGAGTCTGGGTTAGCGGCTTTGAGTCCGTCAAATAGGCCGGAAATGACATTGTGGCCGCCGGGGGCCTGGCCGCCCGAGAGGACGACGCCGACCTTCAGGGGGTTGCGGGAGAGGTCGCCGCGGCCTTCGAGGAGCTTGGCTTCGGGCTGCCCGCAAGTATGCGGAAAGAGGCGTTTGATGGCCTCCTTATCGGTCGGCGGAGCGCTCGGCGCACCGAACTTGACCGTGATGTTCTCCCCTCGCAATGCCTTAGGCAGTTTAGGTTTGTAGGTCAGTCGCGCCTTTTGAAGTGCTGAAATTTCTGAACTCATGCGGTGTCGATCCCTCCCATTTGGCGCAATCGTCCTGGATTGCGTCGCCCCTGCGTTGATACGTTGAGGTTAGACGACACGAGCGCCGTTGTACAGCAGAGAGTTTGGCGATTTCATCAACTGTGAGGTCGCTGGAAGCCGCAGCGCGTTTTCTTTCACAATAGCCTTTTGGCGGAGCTGCCCATGCGCGTGATTCGTCACAACTTCACTTCCCTAGCACAAATGGACACGACCGCGTCGGGTCGGCGTACATTCGGCCCACTGGCCAATCAATCTGATAGTCCTGGCACCGTCCGAATGCCGAAAGACCGTTCAACGCCACCGCGATACGCACAATCTCGCCGCCAGCGCCCGTGAGCGGAAGGATCTCGCCGCCTTTGCGCTGACCGATACCCCCCACAAGCTTCACTTCATCAAAGGGAATTCGCGCCATCAACACATATCCGGGCCTGCCGTCGAAGCTGGCGCCAGTGATCGCCGCCAGCCGCCGCTCGAGCGGGTGCGCGGCTATATCCGGGATCTTCGCACCCCAGACCTGCTCTCTGGCCAACGCGTAATTGGCCGCCCAGTCCTTGCCCTCGCGGTTGTGCTGGCGCCATTTGAACAGGGCCGGCGTGCCATCCCTTACGAACCCTAGCCCGAACTGTTCCTCTTCAATCCAAAGCTCAATGCTGTCGTAGCGCCACAACTCGCCTGCCGCTGTTGCGTCAAAGTGAGGCGAGTCGTCCGCGACGGCAAACGCGAAGTACAGGTTCTTGCCGTCGTGCGCAACGCCGCCCGCCAGCGTGCCCGCGCGGAACGTCTGCATCAGATCGCCGGGCAGATTGCGTTTGAAGCCAGCGCTGCACGGAAGTGAGATGACCTGCGCCGGAACGCCGGCTTTCTCCCACGCCGTCCAGTCGCCATCGAGTTGCAGCGGCTGGACTTTCGGCAACTGCAGCGTGCGCGCAACGTGCCGGGTAGCGGCGGCGTCCCCGCCGGCCGGCACGGAGGCCGGCGCTACCCATTCGAGTTTCGCGCTCTGCCGCTCCAGCGTTTTGGTGCCATCCAACCGGCAACGCCCAAAACGACCGATGGCATCGTCCTCCACGTACGCGCCCACTTTGCCGTCCGGACGCGTGTACGCATGCACGCCGTAACGCATGTCAACGAATCCAAAATTGTAACCCGCGGTCCACCCCCAGTTGCCCGTCGAAACGTGCAGACCGTCGGCGTCATAGACGTCGATCTGTCCCCCGAAACTTTTTGCCGCCAGAATCCACGCAGCCGATTTGCTGTCGTTGGCCGTGCTGATCGACATGTAGTTCCCGCCGGTGCTCAACGAAAACCACAGCGGCTTGCCATCGGACGTGGACTTACCCACGCCCGTTCCGTCTGCGCCCCAGCCGGGCACCATTTTCTTATGCTGTTCGGTCACAGCCAGGTAGTAGATGTCGCCGTTGTTGCGATCGCATGAAATCGCCTCGATGTGCTTCATGCCGCGCGGAGAGGGATCTTTCTCAACACCGATCACTTCCGGCTTGTCGAAATCGAAGATGGGGTTGTTCTGCGCGTCGAGCCCTTTGAATTTGATGCGGTTGAATCGTAGTGAGTAGCTCTTCGGTCCCGAAACGATGTCGCCGTCCTTCGTGAAGGAGAATGTCGAATAAGCCCAGCCGCCGATCGCCGGCGTTTTCGTGAGCAGTGCCTGTCGCGGTTTCTGCGGATCGGACACGTCGAGCATCCGCACCGTACCCTGTCCCGTGTTGTGATAGACGATGAACGGCCGCCCGCCGAGCACCACGGCGTGGCTGGGCGAACCGAAACTCAGACTCGTCGGCTTGCCATCTTTTCCCGGCGGGCCTTGCCCTTGCGGCTCCTCAACCAGCCACTCCCACGCGCCGGTCTTCGGATCAACTCGGAAAACGCCCAGATAGCAGTACAAGTATTCAGGCTTCGTGGGATGCACCACGGCCGTGTCCATGAAGTTACTAAGCAGTTCGAAGCTGATTTTGGCGGTTTCCGGCCAGAGCGCGCGAACTCGCGCCGCCTCCGTCACGATCAGCCGTCCGTCTGGCAGGAACGCGACTCGGCGTGGGTCGCGGAAAAGGTCGCCGCTGACCGGCACATACTCTCCCGGCGGCCGCGGCTGGCCGAGCGTACGCAGAACCTTCCCGCTGCCGCTGTCCAGAACCGCGATCTTCGCGGCCTTGCGATCGACAAACGCCAAGCGCCCGGCACCAGTGGCGAAGTAAAGAGGCGTCTCCAGCCCGGTCGCGCAACGCCGCTCCACCTGACCATCCGGCTTCAGCAAGGCAACATCCTTGCCCGCCAGCGCCCAGACATTCCCATTCTCATCTCGCCCGATATCCGCCACCCGTTCCAGCGGCCAGTCCGCGATTTTCCTCCCGGTGTCCAGATCAATGACGCGAACCACGTTGAGGACAGGGACAGCAACGTAGACGCGGTCCTTCACGACGGCCAGCCCGCTCGCTTTCGCGCTCTTCTCATCAGCCGCAAAGATCGGGTAGCTCTCCGCACCGCTGCGCATCGGCGCGCGCTCGCCAGGCGGCGCAAGCCGGACGATCTTCGCGTTGGCGCCTTCACCCAGTCCGCCGATCAGGTCCTCGCCCCACGGCGCGATGGCCCAAAAGCCCGCTTCGGTGAACGAGCTGGCGAACACGGATTGTCCGGAACTCGCGTAGCAGCGCAGCGAGTAGCCGGCCTCATCGTACAGAGCCGTGATGGCGAAGCGGCCGTCGGGGAAGGCCGCGACGCAGTCGGCCTGATCGCAGTTCCAGATGCCCTTGGCGTTGCCGTTGTCGCCGAGAGTGCCTTCGTCTACTAAGCGGACATCGTGAGAGATGCTGCGCAGTTCGTACGGTCCATCGGGGGCGGGCTGGCCGTAATCGGTCAAGCCGTCCCACCAAAGCTGGCGGACGCCTGCTGCGTCGGCCAGCAGCGTGCGCACCATCGTCCCGTCCTGCCCGTAAACCGCGGCGCTTTGGCGTGGGCCGCCGAGTTTCAGTCCGGGGCCGATGGGCTTCCACTGGTTGGCGGGTTGCGGCTCTGGATAGTCGTAGGCTCCTGCGCAAATGAATCTGAAGTTCGGGTTGTCGGCAGGTGGGCGGATGCGAAACGGCTTGCCGTCTCTATCTGGTGGAATGAATGACTTGTAGACACTGGTGATATCCATTCCGGGTAGCCCGCCGGGCCACTCGACGGCAGGGGCGACATGAAAGTCTCCGGCGTTAGGATCGATGAAGCCGGGAGTCGTATAGACGCTGTGGCGCTCCTGACCGGAGATCGCGGGCCATTCGTAGATGTTGAAGACGGAGGGCGCGGTGCCCCAGGGGCCAACGGGGCCGGCAAGAGCGTTGTGGTCGCTGGACCAGGACGCTGCGGAGATGGCGTCGGTGGCGTAGGCGGTGTTGTTTCCGGCGAAAATGCTGGCCGAGATTCCTCCGGCGCCACAGGAAAGAACCATCACTCCGACCGATGTGCAGCCGGCGACGGTGACATGATCAAGGTATGTTGAAACGCACTGGGAAAGAAAAACGCCCAGCGTGCAGCGGCAGAAGATGCTGCTGCTGACACTCATTCCTCCAACGCCGTCGCCGATCAGGCCGCGGGCGGGGCCATCGAAGGTGCAGCGTTCGACACGCACATCGCGGCATTTCTCGATCTTGATCCCCTGGCCCGTGCCACGGACCGTCAGGCCTGAGATTGTCAGGTTTCGGCAGCGGAAGAAATGCAGTGCTGGATCGGTGGCATTGGGCGGCGAGAGGATCACCGGGCCGACCAGGTCGCCGGTCAGCTTCCCGCTTTCGTCGCCGGTAATCTCGATGGCCGCGTTATCCGCGCTGAAGCGTTCGGCAAACAGGGCCGTGCCCGTGTAGGTGCCCGGGCCGATGACGACGCTGTCGCCGTGATTGAGCACTTGCGCGGCGAGGACGATGTTGCGGAAGGCGGCGGCGGGCGTTCTTCCGTCGTTCTGGTCGCTGCCCTTTTCGCGAACGTAGTATGTCTGCGCGAGAACACTGGCGGATGCGAAGACGAGGAGACAGAGGTGGTACTTGGTGAGTCGTACGTGGTGTCTGGTAGTCTGGTGTCTGGTGCCTGGTGTTTTGCAGTGACTAGCCATACCCATACCAGGCTACCAGACACCAGACTACCAGACTACCAGACCACCTGCCCTACTTGATAAGCACGTTCTTGGTGGCGCCCGAGCGGCCGGCCTTCGCCGAGTAGATCTGACGCTGCTGGATCTCGTAGATCCGGTCGCCAAACATCACGTAAATGGGGACCGTGATCAACTTGCCGCTCACGTTTTCCGAGGTCATGCCGAAGGGCTTCATCAGGTCGGCAAATTGGCCTTTGGTCAGTTTCACCGCGAACTTGGCCGTGCGCGGGTTGAGCCCCTTGCTGCTGACCTTTGCGCTGTCGCCGCCAACCTTGGCCTGACCCTTCATGTCCAGCACGAACGTCTTTGCCACACCGCCGACTGCAACAATCAGCGGCTGGCTGTTCACCTGGAACATTTCGGACAGCGTCAGCGTTCCAGCGAGCATGATGCTGTCCGTGCCGGGCTTGCCGAAGTTCAGCTTGATAGACAGCTTCGCGTCCGGCAGCGCCAGATGCGGCCCAGCGGCTGCGCCGGTCGGCGTATCGTGCGGATTCAGCGGATCGCTGCCGGCCGCGGATTCGATCAGGTCCGGGAAGCCGTCGCCGTCCATATCCGCTGTGCTACCCGGCGCAATCACGGGGATGCTGACCGACACCGGCAGCGTGCTGCTTTGCTTGCCGCCATCCACATCCGTCAGCGTGAGCACCACGTTGAAGGTTCCGCCCGTGGCAAAACCGTGCGTCACCGATGCGCCGGTGCCGATCGTGCCATCCGCGAAGTTCCACGTGAACGTCACCGCTTTGCCTTCCGGATCGAAGCCGGCGGCTGAGAACACCACGTCTTGATTGATAACCGCCGGATTCGGCGTTGCTGTCGGGGCGCTGGTGATCACCGGCTTGGCGTTGATCGTAAACACCTGCGCCAGCGATGGCCCGCCGCCCGGCAGCGGATTGATCACCAGCACCGGCACCGGTCCGACCGCCAGCAAGTTCCCCGCAGGCACGAGCGCCGTGAGCGTCGTGGCGTTGACAAATGTTGTCGGCAACAATGAACCGCCGAACTTCACAGCGGCGCCGCTGACGTAATTCGTGCCCGTCACCGTCATCGTCAGGGACGGGTCGCCTTCGGTCGCGACCACCGGGGATATCGCAGCGATCGTCGGAGTCAGATTCAGGTTCGTCACGTTGATCTTGAACGTCTGCGAGGCGCTCAACGGCGGCGTGCCGCTGTCGCTCACGAAGACTGTCACCGTGCCGCTGCCGTTCCGGGCGACCTTGCCGCCGATCGCGCCCGTCAACGGGTCGATCGTCACCCACGCCAGCGTTGTCTGCATGCTGTACCTGAGCGTGGCGTTAGGTCCGGCCGGATCGATATCGTGGCCAGCAGCCTGTATGTTCAGCGTTGCGCCTTCCAGAATGTCCACATCCGCGATCGCATCGAGCGTCGGCGCATCGTTTACGTCGGTAACGGTCAATATGAATTGAGTCTCAACCCACAGGCCGCCGCCATCCATTACTCTCACGATCACAGTCCCGCCGCCATTATTCAGGGCCGTCCCGCTGATGACGCCGGTGACCGCGTCGATTGAGACCCACGCAGGCGCGGTCGTGAGACTGTAGCTGAGAATGTTGAACGGCGGCAGCGTGTCAACATCGTGGCCGACCGCCGAAACGTTCAGCGCCGCGCCCTGAACAATCGTCTGGGCCAGGATCGCATCGATCGTTGGTGGGTTGTTTGTCAGAACCGTCTGAACCAGCGACGTGCTGGTAATGTTGTAGTTCACATCGCCGCTGTAATTGGCCACCAGCGTGTGCGGGCCAGCCGTAAAGTTGGAAATCTCAACGCTGGCCTGGCCAGTCACGTCCACCGCCGCGGTCAAAGGCGCGCCGCCATCAAGCACGAAATCAACGCTGCCCGTCAGCGTGGTGGCCGGATCCGTTCCCGATCCGGGCGCCACCGGCTGCACGACCGCAGTAAAGGTAATCATCTGCGATGTGTACGACGGATTGTACGAAGACATCAGCAGCAGCGACGTGTCCGCCTTGGCCACGACCTGTCCGCCCGCCAGCGTGCCGTTGCTGCTCAGATACTTCGTGCTGCCGCTGTAGGCCACCGATACGGTGTGAGTGCCGGTCACCAGCATCGAGCCGAATGTGGTGAGCGTGGCTTCACCGCCGGCATCCAGTGCCAGCGCGGGTTGCAAGTTGCCATCGATCGTGAAACGGACCGTGCCGTCCGGGATTCCCGCGCCGGGCGACACCGCGCTCACGCGCGCCGTCAAGTTCACCGGTTCGCCGGTCACCGATGGATTGTCCGAACTGCTGATCGTGCTGGTCGTGGCCGAGAAATCGACCTGCTGTCCGCCAGCCAGCGTCCCGAGGCTTCCATTGAAGTTGACGTCGCCACTGTAGATCGCCGTGATCGCGTAATTGGCCGGCAGGAGCGTGTAGTCGATCGGGCTGTTGGCGCTCGTGCCGGAGAGATTCACCGCCGCTCCGTAATTCACCCCATTCAACTGGAACTGAATGGTCCCCGTGGGCGTCCCGCCGCCCGGGGCGACAGGGCTGACCGTCGCCGTGAACCGCACCCCTTCTCCGAACTTCGAGGGGTTCGCGGAACTGACCACAGCCGTGGTCGTGTCGTCCTTGGATACGGTCTGATTACCGGCCAAGGTCACATTGCTCGTATTGAAGCTGCCATCGCCGCTGTAAGCGGCAACGATCGTATGCACGCCCGGCGCCAGGATCGTCCCGGCGCTCACCGCCGTGTTGCCCACCAGCGCGACCGGCGAACCGACCGCAAAACCGTCGGAGTAGAACTGAACCGTCCCGGTCGGCGCTCCGGCGCCCGGCAGAACCGCAGCCACCGTAGACGTGAACGTGATCGGCTCGCCGTACACGGTCGATGCCTTCGACGTTGCGACCGTGGTGGCCGTATCAGCCTTGTTCACAACTTGAGTCAACGGCCCGGTACTGACTTTGAAGTTCCCGTCGCCTAAGTACACGGCGGTTATCGGGTGGTTCCCCACGATCAGGTAATTGATGGGACCAAAGGTGGTGATTCCAGCCGCAAGGTTTCCGGTTCCGAGCAAGATACCATTATCGCGGAACTCGACCGTTCCGGTCGGGGTGCCCGCGCCCGGCGCCGTCGCTGTCACTGTGGCTGTGAAGGTCACATTCTGCCCGAAGACCGACGGATTGACGCTGCTGACCGTCACCGTGCCTGTGTCAGCCTTGTTCACCGTCTGCGCGATGGTGAAGTTGCTGGGGTTGTAGTTCAGACTGTTCGAGTAGTTGGCTGTGACATTGGTGATGCCAACTGGAAGTTGCGTCGTGCTGATGCTGGCCACTCCGTTGGTGAGCGCCACGGTGCCCAAATCGGTTAGTCCGGCCTGGAACTGCACCTGGCCGTCCGGAATCCCGGCGCCTGGAGCCACCGACGAAATCGTCGCCGTGAACGTCACCGATTGTCCGAAAACAGACGGGTTAACCGAACTGACTAACGCGGTGTTGGTGTCGGTCAGATCCACGACCTGGACCAGACCGTTGTTGCTGGTCAGGAAGCCTGCGTCGCCACTATAGGTGACGGCAACGTTGTGATTGCCGGCCGGCAGCGTGTTGATGCTCACGCTGGTCGCCTTGCCGCCAACCAGCGCTACCGGGCCGCCCAAGGGGTTGGTGTCAATCGTGAACTGCACCGTTCCGGACGGCGTGCCTGCTCCCGGCCCAACGGCCGTTACGTCAACCGAGAAGCTGACGTCCTGGAAGTATCTCGATGCATTGACCGAACTGCTGATCGCCGTCGCAGTGCTGGCCTTGTCAACGACTTGGGTCAACGTGTTCGTACTGGGTTTGAAATTGCCATCGCCGCTGTAGTTGGCATCGATCGTGTGGCTGCCAACGAGCAGCGCGGCATTGGCCGGAGCGGTTGCGACTCCCCCCGCGAGAACAACGGGTGCTCCGTAGGTGAAGCCGTCGATGAGGAACTGCACGGTTCCTGTGATCGCTCCGGCACCCGGCGCAACCGGAGCCATCGTAGCTGTAAAGGTGACCGGTTGACCAAAGAGGGACGGTGTGACCGAAGTCGCCAAGCCCAGAGTCGTGCCGGCCTTGTTGACGGTTTGCGCGAGGTTACCGATGGACGTGTTGAAGTTTCCATCGCCCGCGTAGACCGCGCTGATTGGCCGATTGCCGACCGGCAGAGCGATGGTGGCGGGAAGTGTCGCCACGGCTCCCACAATGATTGCGCTGCCCAGAGATGTTGCTCCGTCATAGAACGTAACGGAACCCGACGGCGATCCGACACCCGGCAACACCGCCGTCACTGTGGCCGACAGCGTGACCGGCTGGCCCCAGACCGACGGGTTGGCATCGCTGGCGACAACGGTCGTCGTATCGGCCTTATTCACGACCTGCGTCAGGGACTTGGTGCTGGTGAGGTAATCGGCCGTGCCCAGATAATCGGCGGTGACAACCGTGCTGCCCACCGGCAGCACCGCGATCGGCCCGCTGCTGGCCGTGCCGCCTGCCAACGCTACTGTGACAATCGTCGCGCCGGCCGTGAAGCGGACCGACCCGCCCGGCGTGTTGCCGCCCGGGGCCACTGCGGCAACGGTCGCCGTGTACGTCACAGCCTGTCCATAGACGGACGGGTTGAAGTTGCTCGCGATGGCCGTCGTCGTGCTGGCCGGGTTGACCTGCTGCGTCAGCGTGTTGTCGGAGCTGACGTCGAAGCAGACATCGCCCAGATAGGACGCGGAGATCGTGTGGCTGCCCGCCGGCAGGGTCGTATTGACGAGACTTTGCGCCACGTTTCCGGAAAGCGGCACCTGCGCGCCAAAATTCGCGCCATCGATTGCGAACTGCACGAAACCAGTCGGCGTCCCCGCTCCGGGCGAGTTCGGCGTCACAGTAGCCGTGAAGCGCACGCCCTGTCCGACCAGCGACGGATTGACCGAACTGGTCACAACGGTCGTGGTGCTTGCCAAATTGACGGTATGAGAGAGCGTACCAATGCTGGTATCGTACTGTGGTGTGGCGCTGTAGCTGGCGGTGATGAGATGCGTGTTCACGGAGAGCGAGGACAAAATCCAGCGCGCCTGCCCCACCCCATCCAGCGGGACGCTGGCGACGTTTGCGCCCGTGCTGAACATCACTGTCCCGGTCGGAATTCCCGAGGCGGGCGTAATCGGCGCCACGGTGGCGGTGAACATCACCGCTTGTCCGTAAACCGACGGCGCCACCGAATCGGTCACCGTCAAAGTCGTCGATGCCCGGCTGACCGTCACGCTCGTGGAAGCGCTGCTGGCGTTGAAGTTCGCGCCCGGACTGTAGGCTGCCGTAATCGGGTTATTTCCCAACGCCATGGACGTGGTGCTGTACTGCGCCTGACCCGTGCCATCCAGAGCGACCGTCGCGGGGTTTCCGGCGATGGTAAACGTGACGCCTCCCGTTGGAGTGCCGCTGCCCGGCGAGTTCGGGGCAATTGTGGCGGTGAGGATCACGCGCTGCCCATAGAGCGAGTTTGCACCCACGGAACTGACCAGCGTCGTCGTGGTGTCGGCCTTGTTGATCGTCTGCGTCAAAGACTTGTTGCTCGTGTTGAAGAACGCGTCGCCTGAGTACGTTGCAAGAACCGTATGGCTGGGCACGTCCAGCGGCGCTGCGGTAACGTAGCGCGCATAGCCGGAGCCATCCACTGGAACCGTGGCTGCCAGCACGCCATCTATATCAAAGCGAACGGTACCCGTCGGGGTGCCGAAAGCCGGTCCCGTGGGGCTGACAGTCGCGCCGAAGGCCACCGTCTGTCCATAAACAGACGCGTTGACGGAACTGGTCAGAGCGACGCTGGTCGGCCCGACCGTGACCACTTGCGTCAGCGTGCCGCTCCCCGATCTGAAGTTTGCCGGATCGCCGATGTAATCGGCCCTGATCGTGTGGTTGCCCGCGGTCAGCGTCGTAATCGACCCACTGATCGCCGTTCCGCCGCTCAGGTTCACTTGGGCGCCATAGTTGACACCGTCGACCACAAACTGCACCTTGCCCGTGGGCGTAGCCGCTCCCGGCGCGTTGCCGGCAACGGTTGCGGTGAAGTAGATCGACTGGCCGGGGACGGACGGATTTGCTGAAGAGATCAGATTGACTGTGACGTAGTCAAGGATGCGCGTCAGCGCCACGTCGTTGCCGCTTCCAGCCACATAGCTGATTTGGAAGCGCAAGCCGCCGCCCGTCACGTCTCCGCCCTCCACCGTCCCGGCGAATGGATTAATGGCATCCGTGTTGTCATTGTCGATGATCAAGAACTGATCGGTGATCGCCGGAACATATTTCGGCACGATGTTCAACGTGCTGCCACCGGTCGTGAATGCTCCCGTCACGTTCGCTTGATCAAAGCCCGTACCGGGGACTGTGCTGCTGCCCAGATGGGTGGTAAAGGTGCAGCCGGCGTTCAGAGTGACATCCAATGTCCTGAGGATCGCCGTTGCGGCGCTGGAACCCGGATCGAGCGTACCGGTGCCGGAGACGTGGCCGACGGCGCCTGAACCGCCGAGCGTTCCGCCGTTGAGCACCACGTCACTGCCGGCTTGCAGGCCGTCTACCTGGAAGATTCCGGCCGTCACGGTCGCCGGCCCAACGTAGGTATTGTTGGCACTGAAGATGAGCGAGCCCGCGCCAATCTTCGTAAATGCGCCCGGCCCGGAGACCAGACCGGAGATCTGCAAGTTGCGGCCATTGGTATCGATGGTTCCGCCCGCGGCTCCGAGCGTGCAGAGGTGAGTGTCATTGAAGGCGGCGGTGCACTGGAGCGTCGCGCCGTTCAGCGTGAGGACGCTTCCGGCGCTGCCAAGATTCGCGTTGGCACTGACGATGAGGGTGCCGGAATTCGCCAACGTGCCATAGCTGTACGTGTTGGTCCCAGCCAATGTCAAAGCGCCGATTCCGTTCATAATGATGGAGTTCGCCGGCGGTGACATCAGCGCAGCGGGTACGCGGAAGATGCTCATGGAGCCGTTGTCCATCGGCACGTCGTAGTCAACGGCATTGTCGCTGTTGGGGTTCGCCGGGTTGTACTTGTACCCAAAGCCCTTGTACCAGGGCGCGGCGGTGTAACCTGGAATTGTCAGCGCGCTCTGCCAGTTATTGCCGCCCGCAGCGCCCGCGCCACCGCCGCCGTTCTGGACACGGTAGTCAAAATCGTACCAAGTGTTCGGCGTCACGGTGATCGGGCCGCTATGTCCGCCCCACGCCCAAGCGTGGACGACGGCGCCGTTGAACTTCAAATACCAGCCATCATCGATGTTGCCGGCGAAGGCAACTGTCGTCACCCCGGCGGGAACATAGAACTGGCCTGTGTAAACCCAGGTTTCGTTGACTCCCCAGCCGGAAAGAGCGTCTGGCGTGCCGCCCGCGTACTGCTCGCCCTTTTCCGGAAGCATGACGAAGCCGCGATTACCGGGTTGCGGGCTGTTGTCGCTGGGTGTTCCCAGCCGGCCTTGCTGCAAGCCGGCGAAGTACCCGGCCCCGTACACGTCATTGATGTTGCCGGTAATAACCATGTTGCCCGCGCCGACTGTCGTAAGCGCGGCGGTCTTGCCCAGCATTACGTTGCCGGCGATCGTCAAGGTGCCGGCGCTCGTATCGGCCGTCGCACCGCCATCCGCAACGGAGACTGCTCCCGTCACAACTGGCGTCCCACCGGAACTATACAGCGCGCCGATGCCGCCGACGCCGTTCCCTGCCAGCGTCATGGGCTTGTTCGCCAATGGGAAGTTGCCATTGAGTTCGAGTGTTGCCCCATTGGTCACGGACGTCATACCCGCGCCCTGGCCCAGAGCGTTGGCGGACTCCGCACGCACGGTTCCCACGGCGACAGAGGTCGCTCCGCTATACGAACTGCTGCCGGAAAGTGTCCACTTGCCGTTGCCACGCTTGGTCAAGCCGCCCGTACCACTCGCAACCCCGGCGAATGTCGTTGAAGCATCGTTTCCGCCAGCCGTCAACGAAGCCGTGCCGAGCAGCACCTGGCCGCCGGTTGCCCCTGCCAGCGAACCGATGGTCTGGCTGAAACTGCTCAGGTCCAACGTGCCCGTTGCGGCAATGTTGAATGCGGAATACTGCGAGAAGCTTCCGGCTCCCTGCGTGAACTGCCGGACTTCGTTTGCGCTCAGCGCGCGCTGCCAGATGTACACGTCATCGATATTCTGCGCGAAACGCTGGCTGCCGCTGATGCTGAACGCACCGCTTACCGGGAAGCTTGCGAAACCAGGACTGAGGGTGGCATTCAAGTTGTCGGTGACGGCGGAGACCGTCGCGACTTGGGCGCCAACGTAGACGAAGTCCCCGACGCGCAACTGACCTGTGAAATTGGTGCCGGTCCCGACCAGGTCGGTGCCGGTATTGGAAACCACCGTGCCCTGGCCTGTATAAACTTGGTAATTGCCGATCGCCCAGATGTCGCGGATGCTGGCGCTGCCAGACGAGCCCGCGAGAGTTCCGTCAACGTAGTAATCCGTCGCCACGCCGCGACCCACCGCGATGATCTGATGCCATCCGGACTGATAGGCGCTCATGTTGAAGCCGCATGACTTGAATCCGCCGGCGCTGGGACTTGAATTGTTGACCCACCCCAAGTTCCACGAAGTGTCCTGGATGATCACCGGATGGTCATAGTTGTTGGCGGAGCCGCGGAAGAGAGTGCGCCACTTGCCCTGCGGGTATAGCCCGTTGAACCAGACGGAAGCGGTCCAATAGCCGTTATTCAGACCCACGGAGCGTGCTGCCGCAGCAGGGCTCGTGGTCAGATAGGAACCAACGTCGGGAATGCTAAGCATGCCACCCGCGCCGCCCCGTCCGGGCGAAACGATCGCTGCCGCGCCGTTCAGTCCAGCGTCGTAATTCGAGCCACCCGTGCCATCGTTGGTCAGGCCGCCATCAAAGCTATAGTGGACGGCGTAATTTGCCGGCACGAATCCGCCGGTGCCAATCTTCATGGTGCCGTTGTTAACGGTCGTCGCTCCGCTGTACGTGCTGCATCCGCCAAAGTACGCGATGCCCGTGCCGTTCTTGACGACTGCGCCGGTGCCAGAGATCACACGGTCGCAGCTCAGCGTCCCGGGGCTATCGATGTTGAACGCCAGCGTCGCATTATCGACGCAGTCGTTCTTGCCGAGTGTTCCGGGCGTCGAGCCGTTGCCGAGCTGCAAGGTTCCGGCACTAACCAGCGTCTGGCCGGAGTAGGTATTTGTGGCAATCAACGTCAGCGTGCCGGAGCCTTCCTTGACGACGGAGTACGTGGGCGCCGGAACCTGACTCATGGGAACGCGGAACACGTTCATCGAGCCGTTTTCAATCGGAACGGTGTAGTTGTTGCCATTCAGATCTGGCGTCGCCAGATTAAACGCATATCCAAAACCTTTTCGCCACGGCAAGTTGGGGTACGTAACCGTATCCGGAAGACTGCCGCCCCAGTTGGTTGAACCTCCGCCATTTCCAGGGCCCGCGCCGCCGCCGCCTTGCGAGAAGCGAATATCGATGTCGTACCAGGTATTGGGCGTCACCGTAATTGCCGGGGTGTTTCCGGACCAAGCCCAGTTAATGTAGGTTGCAGGCGGCGTGATAGGGTCACCCACGTTGCCGAATGTCATCTGCCACCAATCGTCGATGCTGCCTGCGAACGCGACGCTGGTCACGCCAGCCGGAACATAGAACTGGCCCGTATAGATCCAAGTCTCGTTCGTGCCCCAGATCGACACGACCTGGTCTGGTGTGTTGGGCGCGTACTGCTCGCCCGCGCGAGGGATTGTCACGCGGCCTTTGTTTCCGGGCTGCGCCACTACGCTTCGCTGCGCGCCCACCCAGCCTTCTTTCAACCCGGGTGCCCACCCGCCCGCACCGTATGGATCGCTGATGACTCCGGCGATGACCACCTCACCGGTGCCAGTCCCCGTCAGAACGGTGTCCAGGTTCAGGTTGACATTTCCAGCCACCGTAAGCACAACACCCAAGTCCGCCCCGATACTTGCGCCCGGAGCTGGCAGGGTGACTGTGCCCAGAGCCTTCGGCGTTCCACCGGAGCCGTGCAGCGCTCCGATCCCGCCGACACCCGTTCCATTCAGTGTGATCGGCTTGTTAGCCAGGTTGAAGTTGCCGTTCAAGTCCAGCGTGGCGTTGCTGTTGACAGTCGTCGTACCGGCGCCCTGGCCTAATGCATTGGCCGAACCAGCCTGCAATACGCCGGCCGTCACCGCTGTCGGTCCGCTGTAGGTGCTGTTGCCCGAGAGGGTCCACGTGCCGGTGCCGGCCTTCTTCAGTCCGCCCGTTCCGGAAATGTCGCCGGCGAAGGTCGTGGAGGTGTTGGCGGTGCCGGCAGTCAACGTGCCTGAGCCGAGCAGCACCGCGCTTCCCGAGGCGCCGGAGAGCGAAGCCAGACTCATGCTGTAATTGTTCATGTCCAACGCGGCGCCAGCGGCAATCGTCACCGCCGAACCGACCGGAATTGCCACCGGCTGGCCTTGCACGAGAATTTGCAGGTTCTTTACGGCGTAGCCGGCTAGATTATCGTTGAACGTCCAATCGGGGTCACCGGTAGGCCGGTTGCCAATGCCTGCCCCACCGGCCCCGCCGTTCCAATTGTTGAAGGCAAACAATACCTTCTGCGCGCCGTAATCGTGGATCTGCATTGAGCCGTAACCCTGGCCCGTGCCTGCGCCGCCATCGCCGAAGTCGAAACTCCCCGCGTTGGCATTGGGAACCGCATAGTCGTTCTGCCCACCGTAGTTGCTGGGCCAGAACTCGACGTTACCGGTTGTAACGTTCGTCCGATCCGCGCCGACGAGTGCAGGCACGTTCGAATAGACGTTCATATTGCGAACCTGTCCAGGCAAGACTCCAGCCGCATCGTAGTGATAGAATTCGCCCGACGGGACATTGGGCACACCCAGTTTGTTGGCGGCCGTTGCGAACGGCGCGGCATCGAACGATGTGTAAACCCACTGCAGCGCTCCAGCATTGGGCTGCAATTCCATATAGTAAGCGACGCGCGAGAACGAACCGGCAGGGAACAGGGCGCTGTTATCGACAGAATAGGGCACGGCAGCGCTGAAGTTGCAGGAATTGGGTATCGCCAACTGGTAGACAAGCGAGAAGTTTGCGGTTTCAGGGACATTCGAGAACACGCCCCCTGAGCCGCCGCCGCCAGCAACAACGCGCAGTGTGCCGGCGTTGATGTTTGTCGCGCCGGTGTAGCTGCTGACACCACCCACTTCCACGATACCCGTGCCGGCCTTGGTGAATCCGCCCGTGCCAGCCAAGCCTTTGCCTAACGTCAGCGTGCTTGCACCTTCGGCATTGACCTGCGTTGGACCACCGAAGGTCACAGTACCCGCCCAACTGTTGTTCCCGGCCACATTGCGCAGCGCGCCGTTGCCAGTACCCGTGCCGAGAAGGGAAAGCGGTTTGCCGGCGATCGTGATGCCGCCGGACAGTTCCAAAGCGCCTCCGTTCTGCACTGTGACTCCGGAGATCGTCGAACTCAACGCCAGAGCGTTGCTTACTTGCAGTGTTCCGCCGGCAACGTTGGTCGTTCGTCCGATGTTATTGGCACCCGAGAGAACAACGCGGCCAGGACCGGTCTTCGTAGCGCTTAGCCCCGACATGACGCCGAGTTCCGACGCAGTGAACGCCTGATTGTAGATCCGGAAGTCATCCATCATTCCCTGGAACATCGCGTCCGGCCAGTTGCTCTTGCCGATGTACTGATTCGTCCGCGTCTGAACGGTGATTGGCTGCACGTTGCCCGTCACCTGCTGGACGCCGTCCCAGTAGATCGTGGCGATTCCGTCAGAGGTAACCGTCAGCACCACCCGCACCCAGGTATTCGTCGGGAATGCCGTGGGGCATGTAATGCTTCCAACCGTGACGCCACCCTCATAGTGATGGAATGCCATTTGGCCAGTGTTACCTTGAAACCCGATCAGAATATTGTTGTTGCCTGCGCCAAAGCCGAAGTCGAAAACGCGGTTCCAGTTCGCATAGGGGTTTGCGGAATTCACCCACACCGCGACGGTCATCGCGCCGCCCATCGGGAAGGAGCTGGCGTTGACATAGCCCGTCGCACCGTCAAACTGCAGCGCACTCGCCCCGACCTTGCCGGGACCGATCCACGCCATGGTGCCGTTCAAGGTGCCGGTATGCCCATTGCCGCTGCTGTCCCCAACCGTCGTTCCGCCGTTCTCATCGAACGTCCAATAGGCCGCCGGTTGCTGATCGATGGCCCCGCTGATCACCATGTCGCTGGCGCTGTTTTGGCTGATCACCAAATCATTTCCAGCTTGAACATTGCAGGCGATCGTCGGACTGCCCAGAGTCACGGGATCATTGGCGACGATCACACCATTCTTGATTGTCAACGTGAACGCGCCGCCCTGAGCGATCGAGGGCGTTCCCGCGTCAAAGGTAACGGACTGCACCGCCGCATTGGCATCCAGCGTCATCGCGTGACGCACAAAGACATCGTCGTTCGGCCCAGGTGCTGTCCCGCCGTTCCAGTTGGCTCCCGTGCTCCAGGCGCCAGCGGCGACCGTGTACTTGCTTGTCCCCGTCGGAACCAGGGGCACCACGCCGCCATCGGGGGCGACCGAGTACACAGCGGGTTGTCCATTAACCGTGGCGTATGGCACTGACGCGCCATCCGCGAAACTTGACGTGAACAGGTTCGCTGTGTTCCCGCCCGCGGCACCTCTCAGGTAGACCAGACTGCCTGCAACATGCGTGATGGACCCGGCGGTCAACTGCACGTCTCCCGTTGCGCTTGGGCGCAGGTCAACCGTGTTGGTGCCGCTGTTGATGTTCAGAATGCTGAACGTTTCGGTGCGATCGGCCGCGCCCGCGGTGACGATCAGCGTGCCGCCGTTCATGTTCAGCGTGGCCCCATTAGCGATACGATCCGGATTTGCCGCGCCGCTGTTGTCAATTTCAAATTTCGAGTTGGCGTTGAGATTGATGGCGGGAGAACCGGCGACGCCGCCCGTGTCGCCCTTCAGGCGCATCGTTCCGCCGCTCACCAAGGTGCCACCTTTGTAAGCGTTTGAGCCACTTAACGTCAGCGTGCCGGAACCTGTCTTGGTCAGAGAGTTCGTCGGCGGGGGCAGCGCGGACAAAGCCACCCGGAACAGGTTCATGCTGCCGTTGTCCTGTGGCGCAACGTTCCCGTCTCCACGGGTGCTACCTGCACCATTGATGTCCCAGCCAAACCCATAGTTGGCCGTCCACCCCGTCGCACTGGCCACCGCACCCGCGCCCCCGGCGCCGTTGTAGAAGCGGATCTCAATGTCGTGCCAGCCGTCGCCGGCAGGGCCCATGCCCAGGTTCAGTGCGCCCGTCGAGGTTTCGTTGTTCCATCCTCCGTCATTCAGGCGCTGCACGCCATCAATCACGACCTTGGCATTGTCGTCGATGTTTTCCGCAAACGAAACCAAGCCGTCGGCATCATAGAACTGGCCAGTGTAAACCCAAGTCTCGTAATCGCCCCACGGCGGCTTTGCATTCGTCTGGCCCATGCGAGCCCCGAGCGTGACGGCGCCACCGGGATTGGGCGTGGTCTGGTTGAAGCCGTTGCCAGCGATGCGGCCCTCCATCAATCCAGGCAGATATCCGCCGCCCGAATAGGGATCTATGATGCTGCCGGCCATAAGAGTGTCGCCAGCGCCCGTTATCGTGATGAAGGCGCTGATACCCAGGTTGACATTGCCATTGATCGTCAACGCGCCTGTGGAAGATCCGATGGTTGCACTGCCAACCGGAATGTTGATTTGCCCGTTGACGACGTTTCCGGCGCTGTTGCTATACAACGCGCCAACGCCACCGACGCCGGTCCCGCTGATCGTAACGGGTTCGGCCGCCAGAGTCACTCCGCCATCGATTTGCAGAGTGGCACCGCTGACGGCGGTTGTCCCGGTTCCAATATCCCCTAGCGCGTTCGGCGATGCGGCCACGAGCGTGCCGGCATTGACCGTCGTGAGCCCCGTGAACGCATTGTTCCCGGAAAGAACCTGGGTGGAAGCGCCGCTCTTGACCAGGCTGAAGGTCTTATCGGGACCGACGCCGACCTGCCCACTGAAGGCCGTGCTGCCGCTGGTGGAACTGATGGTCAGCGAGGCCGAACCTGCCCCGCCATTGTTGATGACGGCTCCGCCCCCGCCGCCAAGGTCAGAGAGCGACGCGATGGTCTGGTTACAGCCATTGAGGTCCAACTTGGCGGTCGCGGCAATGCGGACAGGACTCGCCGGCGGAATGGCGCCGAACCACTTGTTGGTCAGGTACGATTCAGCAAGCTGCCGCTCCGCGTCGCTGAGCACGCGCGGGTAGATCAGCACTTCGGCGATGTCGCCGGCGCTGGTCTCATTGTTGTTGTTAAAACCGCCCAGCTCAAAACCGTTGGGCTGCGTCGTTCCACCCTGATTTGATGCCAGCAGCGCGCCATTCTTGTAGAAAGACGAGTTGAGCCCAGCGCCTTGGATCACGGCTTCATACGTAACGAAGTTGGTGTTCACCGCCTGGGTCAGGGCATTCGGTGGCTCACCATACACCCAGCCTTCGAAATACGCGCGGTCGGCATAGCCGCCGTGGAAACCCAGCAGGAAGTTTCCACCCTGTCCGACTCCTTGGGGACCGTTGCCACCGACCAAGCGCCCATTCTGAGTGCCAAGCATCCTGCCCACATACAGAATCGTGACCGGACTCGTGCGGTAATCCGCAGTATTGTTGACGTACCTGCCCCCTGTGAAACGGACGACCGGCAGGCCGTTCAGCACGCTCGTGGTGTACTGCGGCTGGTTGCCGCCGTTTCCCTGCGTGAGGGATTCGCCGCCCGCGTTCTTGTCGGCCCAGGCACTGACGTAACCGTTCGCGTCTTTGGTGATGCTCGCCGTGGCGGTCGCATCGAGCCACAGCCGGCTGCCAACCGGAGGCGCAGCAATGGATGAGAGTTTAAGCACGCCGTCGTTCAGGATCGTCGCGCCGGGGTAGGAATCGGCGCCGAGAACCAACGTTCCCGGACCATTCTTCACCAGATCGCCCGGACCACGGATCGCACCGGACGCGGAAAGCGTCCGTCCCGCGCCAATATTCCAGATCTGTGCGTTGGAGAACGTCAGCCCCACCGCGAGCGTGTGGTCTCCCGACCCCGCGTCCGTCACGCCAGTTCCGGTGGCGGTAATCGTGATACCGCTGCCCGAAATCGCGTACGCGCCGGCGGTGTTGTCAAACGCCAGGCTCTTGATTGTTAATCCCGTGATGTTCTGATTGATGGGCGGATTGACGCCGTTAGTCAGGATCACGTCCTGCCCGTTGGCCGGAATGCGCGCGGGGGTCCAGTTTGCGGGGTTGCTCCAGTCCGAACTGACGCTGCCATTCCAGGTCATCGTAGCAATGGTCGTGTACTGAATGTTGACGTTATCAATATCATGGTCCGCGGCCAAACCACCACAGCGTGCACCGAAGCCAGGGCGGCATTCGAAGGGCGTCAGCCCAGGGACCACGTAGTTATTGAAGACGGTGTAATTCGTCGTCCCGCGTGTGATGACCATGCTGACGGTCCCAGCGTTCATGTTGACCGTGATCTTCGCGTGATCGAACGCAGCGCTGTCGGCCATCGTCGGCTGAAACAGGTCGTAGCCGAGCAAGCCCAAATCCACATCAGTCAGCTTCGCATTGTTGAAGTGCACGGAAATATGGTTGTTGTTGATTTCGGCGTTGTTGTAAATGTCGAAGCCAAATCCCAGCGCTCCGACGATATTCGGCTCCTCGGCCGTGCCCCAGTTCACCGCCCCTGTGGCGCCGCTATTGGCCGTGTTGAGCAGCACGAAGCCCATCCCGTCGGCGCGTCCATCGTTGCCGATGCGGAAATCGAAATCAGCGACAACAGTGCTATTCGGACCTGGAGAGGTCAGGTTGTAACCAATATAACTCCAGGTGCCCGTGATGTTGGCGCTGGTTAAGCGCATGAAGTTCCCTGTCGGGCCTCCGCCGATAACCGAAGGAATCTGCGGCAGAGTCGACCCGACTACGGCATAGGTTGAGCCTCCACCGTCGTAGGTATCGACTGTGCTGGCGGCTAGCGCCGTCCCACCCCCCAAAGCCACCAGTATGGCCAGAAGGACGAACCATAGCCGTGCTGAGCCGGTGCCGTGGCTGAAATGAGAGTGCATAAGCGCTCCTTGTCCCGAAACGGGGACTCTGTCGAGGACTTGGTCACACTAACTAGGGATACAGAACGGATGCAAGTGTTACTTGTGATTACAGCATCCGCAAAGCAGCCCGCCCTGCACACGCGCAATCGAAACCTGTCGATTCTCTTTGGTGCACTGAGGTTATCTCACCAGCGGAGCCAAAACGCAAGTCAAATCTGGAGGCGTGAGAAGCCGCAGGCTCCCGCCGCTGTATCCCAAGTGTCAGCCGCATCTTAGGTCATCCAACGCCGTAGAAGGAGACAAGTCTACTCTCTTTAAGTAGCATACGGCTCGATTATTCGGACTTCATTTCAAACAACGCACAATATGAAGAACCCCGGCGAAGAGGATACTCCACTCCGCCGGGGTGAGAATAACATGTCCTTTACGTAACACGACTTAGTGCAACGGTGCGTCCTTGCTCGATCCACTCTTGCCGGGCTGGCACGTGTAGAGCTGGTGCTGGGTCTTCTGGAAGAGCTTATTGTCGAACAGAATGTAGACCGGTATGTCCACCGCCTTATTCGACACGGCCGTGTTGGTTAGCCCGCTGCCAGCCAACAGCGATGAGAAGCTCTCCTTGCTCAGTTTGACCGACAGCTTGCCGGTCCGCGAGCCTAGCCCCTTGCTGGTCAACTTCACGGAACTGCCACCGCTCTTGAATGCGCCCTTCATGTCAAGCACCACCGACTTGGCCAGGCCGCCGATGCTGAACGTCAGCATTTGGCCGGTAACCTGCGTTAGTTCGCTCAGCACCAGCGTGGCATTGAGTTGCAGGCTGTCCCCGCCCGGGGTCGCGAAGTTCAACTTTATGCGCAGCTTCGCGTCCGGCAGCGGGATAGGCGTCCTCACCGGTGGCGCGTTGCCCGGCGTATCCAACGGGTTGGTGGGCGAACTGCCGGCGGCGATTTCGAGGGCATCCGGGAAGCCGTCGCCATCCGTATCGACCATGCTGTCCGGAGCAACCACCGGCAGCGCGACCAGCAACGACAGGCTGCTGGTGATCGTCGCACCGTATTGGTCGGTCACCGTTGCCACGACCGTGTACGTGTTGGCCGCGCTATAGCGGTGCGTCACGACTGAACCTGCGCCGCTGGTGCCATCGCCGAAGTCCCAGGTGATCGCGAGCGGTTTGCCTTCCGGGTCGGTCGCCGCGATCGAGAGCACCACGTCCAGGTTGACCGTCCCCGGATTGGGCGTCGCGCTTGCACCGCTGATAATAATGGGCGTTCCATTGATGGTGAACACCTTTGCGTTGGATATCCCGCCGCCTGGGGTCGGATTGGCTACCGTCACGAATACCGGTCCCGGCGTCGCGACCATGGCAGCGCTGATCGGGGCCGTAAGCTGCGTGCTGCCAACCACGGTCGTCGGCAGGGCCACGCTGCCAAACTTCACCACCGAGGTGCTGATGAAACCGATGCCCGAAACGCTCAAGGTGAAGCCCGCCGCTCCGGCGGTGCTTACGCTTGGGGTGATATCCGAAATCACCGGCGCGGGATTCAAGTTGATCACGGTCACATTGAAGGACGTCTGCGCGGCTTGCGGTGGACTGGCGCCGTCGCTGACCTGCACAACCACCGTCCCGCTGCCGCCCGAAACGGCCACGCCGCTGATGAGTCCCGTCACCGGGTTGACCGTCACCCACGACGGACCGGACGTCATTTTATAGGTCAGCTTATTGTTGGGCGCTGCTGGATCGATATCGTGACCGACCGCAACACGGTCGAGCAATTGTCCCTGCTGCAGCGTCACGCTGGCGATCGCATCGAGCGTCGGCACGTCATTCACGTCGGTTACGATGACGTTGAAGGTCTGTTCGGCAAAGAGCGCCGGCGTGCCGCCATCGGTCACGCGCACGGTCACGCTTCCACTTCCGCCGTTCGGCGCTGTGCCGCTTATGGCTCCCGACACTGCATTGATGCTGACCCATGCTGGCGCGCTGCTCAGGCTGTAAGTCAGAGCGTTGTTGGGTGCAGCCGGATCGATATCGTGCCCGAAGGCCTGTGTGTTCATCGCGGCGTCTTGAGCCACGGTCACATCGGAGATGGGGTCGAGCGTCGGCGCATCATTCACATCGGCAATGGTGATCGCGACCGTCTGCTCCGCATACAACCCGCCGCCATCCGTTACGCGCACGGTCAGACTGCCGCTGCCGTTATTTGGAGCCTGCCCGCTGATGCTGCCGCTGGCGCCCACGACCACCCACGACGGGCCGATCGTCATGGAATACGTCATCGTATTGTTTGGCGCAGCCGGATCGATGTCGTGGCCAACCGCCTGCAGGCTTAGCATCGCGCCTTGCGCCAGGTTGATGGGCGGGATCGGGTCCAGCGTCGGACCATCATTGACGTCGGTCACCGTCACATGGAACGAAGTCTGATCCACCAAGCCGCCATTGTCGGTGACCTTCACCGTCACGTCGCCGCCGCCGGCGTTCGGCGCAACACCGGTGACCGCACCGTTTGCCGCCACACTGATCCATGCCGGGCCGCTGACCTTCGCGAAGGTGAGCACATCGCCGGTGTCAATGTCCGTCGCGGTGGCGGTAACGTTCAGGTTCGCGTTCTGCACCACGACAACGTCGGGAATCGCGGCGATCACCGGCGGGTCGTTCACATCGATGACGGTAATGGTGAACATCTGCTGCACAAACGCGCCAGCGCCGTCGGTTACGCTGACCGTCAACGTGCCGGAGCCATTGTTCGGAGCGAGCCCCGAGATCATCCCGCTCGGGTCCACGTTGACCCACGGCACTCCGGCAACCTTGCTATACGTCAGACTGTTGTTCGGTGAATTGGGATCGATGTCGTGGCCGAAAGCCTGCGTGAGCAGCCACTGCCCCTGCACAACGGCCATGTTCGGCAGCAAGGTGAGCGTCGGCGGGTCATTCACATCGGTGACATTCACGACGAAGCTTGTCTCATCGGTGGCAGTTCCATCGCTGACACGAACAGTGACCACGCCGCTGCCGTTATTGGCGGCCACACCCGTGATCGTGCCATCGGCCGCAACGTTCACCCATGCCGGGCCGTCGGCCTTCACAAAGACCAGCGATTGCCCGAGATCCGGGTCCGTTGCCGTGGCCAGCGCGTTCAGGTTCGTATTCTGCGCCAGCGTCACCGTGTTCAGGGGCGCGATTCGCGGCGGATCGTTCAGGTTGTTTACGGTGACCGTAAAGCTCTCGTCAACTGACGACAGCCCGCCGCCGTCAGTCACATGCACCGTCACAATACCGCTCCCCGTTCCATCGATCGGAGCCACGCCGGTAATGGTGCCGGTGACCGGATCGATCACCAGCCACGGCGGCGCGGCAACCAACACATACGTCAGCGTGCTGTTCGGGCCGGGCGGATCTGCATCGTGGCCGCGCGCCTGCACGTACAGCAACGTCGCCTGATTTACCGCCACGTTGCTGAACGGCTGGATCGTCGGGGCTGTGTTCACATCCGTAACCGTGATGTTGAATGTTGTCTGGTCGGAGGCGCCGGCCAGATCGGTCACGCGCACCGTCACCGCTCCACTGCCGCCATTGACGGCCGTTCCGGTAATCGCGCCGCCAGTGGCCACACTCACCCACGCGGGACCATCGACCTTGGTGAACGTCAGCGTATCGATGGCGTCGATATCCGTAGCGGTCGCATTCAGTCCCAGGAGCGGATTGCCGGAGGTAATCGCCACGTTGGCAATGTTGTTGATCACCGGCGCATCATTCACGTTGGTAACGGTGATGAGGAAGCTGGTCTCGACAAACAACTTCGGCGTTCCACCGTCGGTCACGCGTACTGTCACCGTGCCGCCGCCATTGTTGGCCGCCGTGCCGACGATCGCGCCGCTGACGGCGTTGATGGTCACCCACGCTGGAGCCGTCGTCAGGCTATAGGTCAGCGTATTGTTTGGCGCGGCCGGATCGATGTCGTGGCCGGTCGCCTGAATGTTCAACTGCGCGCCTTGCAGCAGCGTCACATCCGAGATCGTGTCGAGGGTCGGCGCATCATTGGCGTCGGTGACCGTGATCGTGAACGTGCGCTCCGCATAGAGCGGTGGCGTGCCGGCGTCGGTCACGCGAACGATCACGGTGCCGCTGCCATTGTTCGCCGCATTGCCGCCGAAGACACCCGTGTTTGCGCCAAGGGTGACCCACGAAGGCGCCATCACGAGGCTATAGGTCAGCTTATTATTTGGAGCGGCTGGATCGATGTCCACACCGCCGGCCGACAGCACCAGCGGGGCGCCCTGGGCCAGCACGAGGTTGCCGAACAACGGCAGCGTCGGCGCGTCGTTCACATCGGTGACCGTGATGTTGAAGCTCACCGAAGCCGTGGCGCCAACGCCATCGGTAACGGTAACGGTCACCAGGCCGCTTCCATTGTTCGCCGCTTGTCCAGTAATCAAGCCGGCAGCATCGACGTTGACCCACAACGGGCCGGCCGTCTTGCTGTAGCTGATCGTGTTGTTCGGGGCGGTCGGATCGACGTCGTGGCCCATGGCCTGGATGCGAATGGACTGGCCCTGCGTCACGGTCAGGTCGGAGATCGGATCGATGGTCGGCGCATCGTTCAGGTCGGCCACCGTCACCGTGAACATCGTCTCCGCATACAGTCCGCCGCCATCGACGGCGCGAACGATGACGACGCCGCCGCCGTTATTGGCCGCCACGCCGCTGATCACCCCCGTATTGAAATCGATCGTCAGCCACGACGGGGCAACCGGCAGGCTGAAGGTCACGGCACTGAACGATGGCGTCGGATCATTGTCAACGACGGTCGCGGTGATCGACACCACGTCACCCTGCGTAAGCGGCTGGTTTGGGATCGGCGCCAGCGTCGGCGGATCGTTCACATCGACAACGGTGATGTCGAACGTCGCGCTGCCGCTCAAGCCGCCGGTGTCTGTGGCCGTGACAACGACCGTGCCGCTGCCGTTGTTCGCCGCCTTGCCAGTGATCAGGCCATCGGGGCTGATACTGACCCATGCCGGGCCGGAGGTCTTGCTGAACGTGAACACGTTGTTCGGCGCGGGATCGGGATCGTTGGCCACCGCCTGGATCGCCAGCCAGTTGTTCTGCGGAATGGTCACGTCCGAGATTCCAGCGACCACCGGCGCCTCGTTGGTGTCAGTAACAGTAATGCTGAAGGTGGTCTCTGCGGACAGGCTCGGCGTGCCTCCGTCGCTCACACGAACAGTGACGACGCCGCTGCCGCCATTTGGAGCGGCGCCGATGAACGCGCCGGTGTTCACATCGATCGTCAGCCACGACGGCGCGGCAATCAGGCTGTAGGTCAGCGTGTTGTTCGGTATGGCCGGATCGATGTCATGGCCAGCGGCGCTAACAACCAGCGATGCGCCCTGAAGCACTGTTTGATTCGCGATCGGATCGATCGTGGGCGGATCGTTGACATCGATAATGGTCAGCGTGAACGAGGTCGTCGCAAAGGCCAGCGCCCCATCGGTGACACGCACAATGACGTTGGACACACCACCATTGTTCGCCGGTCCAACGATCTGGCCGTTGGCGGCGTTGATGCTGACCCAAGGCGGCGCCGCGTCCAGGCTGTACGTCAAGGTATTGTTCGGCGCAGCGGGATCGGCATCATGGCCGTAAGCCTGAATATTCAGCGTCTGGCCCTGCGTCAGCGTCACATTGCTGATTGGGTCGAGCGTCGGCGCGTCGTTCGTGTCAACAACAGTCACTGTGAAGGTGCGTTCTGTGTAAAGCGCGGGCGTGCCCTTGTCGGTCACGCGCACAGTGACGGTGCCGCTGCCCTGGTTCGCTGCAGTGCCGGTAATCAGGCCGGCAGCATCGATGCTCAACCAGGCCGGAGCAGTCGTCAGCGAATAGACGATTAAGTTGTTCGGCGCGGCCGGATCCGGATCGCCGCCCACCGCTTGCAGGCTGAAGGCCTGCCCCTGATTGAGTGGCGCTGGGTTGCCGATGGCCGCGAGCGTTGGCGGATCGTTCACGTCCGTCACGGTAATCGTGAAGGTCGTTTCGCCAAACAGCGGCGGCGTGCCGCCATCGGTCACGCGAACGGTCACAGTGCCGGTGCCGTTGTTCGCCGCCTGGCCCGTGATGATCCCGGTCGGACCGACGTTGACCCACGCCAGTCCGGCGCTCTTGCTGTACGTGAACGTGTTGTTCGGCGCGGCCGGATCGACATCGTGCCCCACGGCCTGCAGCGTAATCCACTGGCCCTGCAACATCGTCATGTCCGGAATCGTATCGAGATACGGCGCGTCGTTCGCATCGGTCACGGTCATCGTAAACGTGATCTGCGCCGACAGACTCGGCGTGCCGCCATCGGAGACCCGAACCGTCACTATTCCGCTGCCATTGTTCGCAGCCGTTCCGGTCATCAGACCTGTTAGCGGTGCGATGCTCATCCACGCTGGCGCCGTCACCAGGCTGTAAGTCAGCGAACCGTTGGGCGGAAGTGGATCAGGATCGCTGCCGACGGCCTGAAGGTTCAGCGCCGCTCCCTGAGCGATCGATTGGTTGAGGATTGCCGCAAGCGCCGGCGTCTGGTTCAGGTTGGTCACTGTGATGGTGAACGAGGTGCTGGCGGATAGTCCACCACCATCGGTCACCTGAACAGTCACGTTCCCGCCGCCGTTGACAGGAGCAATACCCACGATCGTGCCCGACGTGGAATTGATCGATACCCACGGCGGCGCTGCCGTCAATGAGTAGGTCAAAGTATTGAACGGTGCGGCCGGATCGGTATCGTGGCCGACGGCTGTAACGTTCAACAGGTTGCCTTGCGTCAGCGCCACGTTGCCGATCGGGGAAATCGTCGGCGCCGTGTTGGCGCGAACGCTCTGCGTCAGCAATGGCGCTGCGGTTGTCTGGAACTCAGCGTCGCCGCTATAGATCGCACCGACGACATGATCGCCCAGCGGCAGGTTCAGGAGGGTCGTCGCCCTGAGCAATGGGCTGAGCGCCACCGGCGCCCCGGTATTGACTCCGTCAACAGTGAACTGAACCGTTCCCGTGGGAACGCCCGTGGAGGACGGCGGAACAATGACCGTTGACGTGAACGTAACATTCGATCCGCTGCACGATGGGTTCTGCGCCGAACTGAGCGCCACCAGCACCTGGCCCTGCGCACGCCTCAGTACCACGTCGTTCCCGGTTCCGCCAACATAGCTGATCTGGAAGTTATAGGTGGCGGCAATATGGGCGCCTTCCGGCAAGCCTGCAAACGTGCCGCTCACCGAGTCCGCGCCATCGTTGTCGATGATGGTGAAGCTATCGCCCATCGCGGGACTAAAGCCAGGCACGATATTGAGGTTTCCCGCCAGGCTCACCGCGCCGGTCACACGGATCTGGTCGTACCCCGTGCCCGGCGTCGTGCTGGAGGCCAGGTTGACGCTCAGCGTTGACGCAGAATTGAGCGCCAAGCCATTTGTATTCAGGATGCCCGGTCCGGCAGCCGGCGAGCCGGCATTCAGCGTTCCGCCGGAAGCCGTAGCCGAGATGGCTCCTGTTGTCCCCGTACCGCCCAGTGTTCCGCCATTCACCACCGCGCCGCTGGAAGCCTGCGCGCCGTTGATGAGCAGCGTGCCGGCGCTGGCTTGCGTCGGGCCCGTGTACGTATTGTTGGCGCTAAGCGTCAGGACGTTCGCGCCGATCTGATTGACCCCGCCAGTGCCCCCGATCAGGTTGCCTATCGTCACGGCATCCGAGCGATTGAAGACCAGGGTGGCGTTGTCCGTAACGGCCCCGCTCCCCATCGCGCCGCTGGCCCCACCATTACCGACCTGCAGCGTTCCACCGCCGATGGTGGTCGTCCCGGTGTAGGTGTTATTCCCCGCCAGAATTTGCGTTGAAGCGCCATTCTTGACGAATGACACGCTGCTGCCGCCGTTGCTGATGACCCCGCTGAAGGCCGTCGAACCGGCCGCGGAGCTGACCGTTAGTGTGGTCGGCAACGTCGAGTTATTGACAATCGACCCGCCGCCAACGCCGCTATCAGCCAACGAGGCAACGGTGTTCGCCGTTCCATTCAAGTCCAAGGTTGCTCCAGCGGCGACCTGTACCGCCGTGGTCGAGGGCAGAATCGCCGGCGGGTTGAGCCATTTCTGATTAAGGTAGTTCTCGACGGTCTGCCGGTTGGCTGGCGAAAGGGCCGAGTTGTAGATGAGGATCTCAGCCAAGTCGCCAGAATAGGCGAACCCGGCTAACCCGCCGAAACCAGCGCCGACACAGCCGGCGCCGAGCGCCGCGTTCAAAGGAGTCGTATTCGCATTCGTGGCCACCGACGTTCCGTTCAGGAAGACCGAATGCCCACCGCCACCTGCGGTGTCCAGCCGTCCGGTCCACAGCCGGAAGACTTGCCCGGCAAAGTTGGGGACGGGGGTGTCAAGATCGTTGGCATACTGGGCCAGGGTGAAGGCCGTGTCGTTCCGATAGCCGATATGCAAGCCGCTGTTCGTAGCCCCGTTGCGAGTACCTAGGTAGTAACGCTGGTTTCCGCCGTCCGCCCGTGCCTCGACAGCTATAATCGTGTACGGACTATTCGCCAGGAACGACAAGTCCACATCCATGATGCTGTTGACGCCGTCGAAGCGCACCACGCTCTTGCCATTCACCAAAGCGTTGGTCAGGAAAGTTGGCCGCGCTCCGCCCGCCGCCGTCGCATTGCGGTTATTGCCGCTCTTGTCGTTCCACTGCGCGACCAATCCGGCGGCCTGCGTGATGCTGGCCGAATCGCTGCCGTCCAGCCACAAGGCGCTGCCGGGCAACGGCGTCCAAGGCCCGCGGCATGTCACAGTTCCGGCGTTGACGATCGTCGCTCCGCCGTAAGTGCACGTGGCGCCCAGAGTGAGCGTGCCGGCACCTGTCTTGATGAAATCGCCGGCGCCGGAGATCGCGCCATTGACCAGCGTCGAGCCCGCCGACGCGAACGTCAGCGGAAGTCCGCCGTTGTTGAGCGCTCCATTCATGGTCAGTGTGCCGCCGGCCAGCGTGGCAATGGTTCCACCGGCGTTGGCAAACTTCACATCGATGTTCAACGTGTTGGCGCCGGCGATGTTGTTGTTCAGCGCGCTCGCGCCGCCAATCAGTTTGACGCTGAAGCCGTTGATCGTGTAGCCGGAGTCATTGAACTGGATGGATCCAAACGCCGTATCCGCGGCGTAACTGTTGTTACAGGTTGCCTTCTGCAGAGCGCCGCCGGCTCCGAAGATCAGGTTGTCCCCGGCTGCGGGCGCGACTCCGCCCTGCCAGTTTGCGGCCGTGGTCCAGTTCGCATCCAGTCCGCCACCGGTCCAGGTGAAGGTTTGCGGAACATGCGTCAGCGTGACGTTGTTTCCCAGGTAGCTGATCTGGAACGTTCTGCCGCTGAGAGTTACCGTGGAGCCCTCGGGCAAGCCGTTGAACGTGCCGCTCACACCCGCCGTGGTTGTGATGATCGCGATAGGAACGCCAACCGCAGGAGCGACGGGCCCGCCAAATGTTGCCGAGAGCGAACAGTTGGTCAAGATCGCGGTGCCGGTGACCTGCAATTGGTCGTACTGACTGCCCGGGGTAAAGCCGTTGATCTGCACGGCAAAGGTGGCTGCCGCTGCGAGTGACAAATCCAGATTCTGGCTGCGCATGATCCCTGGCGCGTTCATGGGATTGCCGATGCTGACCGTGGCCGAATCCATTGGGTAAATCGTCCCGGTCTGACCCGTGCCGCCGAGGACGGACGTGTTGTGCAGAACAACATTGCTGGCGGGCTGGGAGCCGTTGATCATCAGCGGAGCGTTCCCAACCCCGGTGACCCCAGTATAGGTGTTGTTGGCGTTTAAAGTCAGTGTGCTGCTTCCATCGTGAAACACGTCGCCGCTGCCGCTGATCAGTTGGCTGACGGTGACGCTGTCGGACCGGAAGAAGTCGAGATAGCCGTCGTTTATGATGGCCCCCTGCCCCAATTGTCCCGTCGTGCCGCCAATGCCGATCTGTATCCCGCCGCCGAAAACCGTCGTCGTGCCGGCATACGTGTTCGCACCATTCAGACCCAGAACGCCGGTCCCGGTCTGTTGCAGCCGCCCAGCGCCGCTGATGACGTTGTCAACCTGGATGTAGTCGCGATTAAAGACCAGCGTCCCGTTGTTTGTTACGTTGGCCGTGCCCAAGGTGCCGCTGTTACCACCGTTGCCGATCTGCAAAGTGCCCGCGTTGATCGTGGTCAGTCCGCTGTAGCTGTTGTTGCCGGTCAGCAGCGTCGCGCCGGTGCCGGCTTGCGTTAGCGTGCCCGTGCCACTGATGGCGCCTGGAACGACAAGGGCCGCATCGGTGCGGTTGAAGATCAGCGCGCCATTGTTCGTGATCGCGCCTGTCCCGAGCGCGCCCGTGGCGCCGGCGTTGCCGACCTGGAGCGTCCCACTGCTGATCGTCGTCGCGCCGTAGGTGTTGTTCCCGAGGAGCGTCAGCGTGGCCGGGCCGTTCTTGGTCAGACTGCCGCTGCCACTGATTACGTTGCCAACCGTAATGCTGTCGCTGCGATTGAAGACGAGCACGCCGTTGTCGGTCACAGCGCCGGTGCCCAGCGAACCGCTGGTCCCGCCGTTGCCGATCTGCAGCGTGCCGGCGCCAATCGTAGTCGCTGCGTATGAGTTGTTCGCTGTGAGGATCACCGTGCCGCTGCCGTTCTGTGCCAGGCTGCCCGTACCGCTGATGGTATTGGCAAGCGTGATCGTGTCGGTGCGGTTGAAGACCAGCGAACCATTCGTCGCAACCGCTCCCGTGCCCAGCGTGCCAGCCGTTCCCGCGTTGCCGATCTGAAGCGTGCCAGCGTTGACAACGGTGACGCCGGAGTAGTTATTGGCTCCCGTGAGAATCGTTGTGCCGCTGCCAGCCTGCGTCAAGGTGCCCGTGCCGCCAATCGAAACGCCAACAGCCGGGGCGGCATCCGTGCGGTTAAAGACCAGCGCGCCATTGTTCGTAACCGCGCCGCCGCCCATCGTGCCAGACGTGCCAGCGTTGCCGACCTGGAGCGTGCCCGCGTTGATCACGGTGGTGCTATAGGTGTTGGCACCCGTCAGCACCATGACTCCATCATTGTTCTTATTAATACCGTTGTTGGTCAACACTGCCGAGACAACCAGGTCCGCGGCCGCGCTCCCTCGTGGCACGTTGAAGCTGACGGGCCCGGCTACGGGGCCGCCGCGCAGGTAAATGGTCTGGGCGCTGATCGTGGACTGGCTGCCCGGAATCACCGTAATGGAGCCGTCGAAGATGTAGTTGCCGGTGCCGTCGCCTGGACCTTCGGCGTCGATCGTGCCGCCGTTGAGCGTGAAGGACGATACGCTGTCATGCACGCCGGCCGCGACGGTGACTTTACCGCCGTTGACCGTAATCATGGACGGATTGCCAGTGAACCAGCCGAGCGCATCGCCGACGCCAAGGCGCAGAACCGATGCGCCGCCATTGATCGTCACCGGCTTCTGCGGTGGCAGCGCCGATGCCACATTGTTTCCACCGGCCACGATTTCGAGCGTGCCGTTATTGACAATCGTGCCGCCCGCATACGTGTTGGTGTTCGCGAAGCTGAGTTTCCCGACGCCTGCCATCGTCAGTGCGCCAGGGCCGCTGATCGTCTGTCCAATCGTCAGCGTCGTCGGCGCATCGGGCGCGAACGTGCCGCCGCTGGCGTTCAACGTCACTGTGCGCCCACCAGCAAAGCCGAAGCTGGCAATCGTGCGCAGCGTTGCGCCGCTGAAGGTGAGTGGCGCGGCGGCGCCGAGGTTGTTGTCGGCTCCGACCTTGAGCGTTCCGCCGCTGAGCGTGGTGCCGCCGCCATAAGTATTGGCGCCGCTCAGGGAGAGGACGCCGGGACCAGCCTTGGTGAGGCTGGCGGAATTTGAAACGATGTTGGAGATGAGGAACTCGCCTGTATTGGAGTTCTGCGTGATGAGCGCGCCCGAGCCATTCAAGTTGACCAGTACGCTGATCGTCGGCGCGGCCGGGTCGCTGACGATGATGGAGCCTGTGTTGATGGTGAGGGTGGCGGGAGTTGTTACTCCAGAAAGGGACGGCGTTGTCGTACCAGGCGCGCCGGTCGAGACGATGCTGCCGTCAAACCACAGCGAGTTGACCGTTTCACTGGCATCCGCGCCGGCGTTCGTGGCCAGCTTCACGGCGTGGCGAATGATCACGTCGCTGCCCGCGGGCGGCACGACCCCGCCGCTCCAAGTGGCCGGCGTTTCCCAGTTGCCGTTGTTCTGCGTAATGAAGTAGCTGGCGGTCGAGGCTGCGATGAGGCCGGCCTTTGCCGGTAGGTCGCCGTCGTAAGTCGCTGGAGCGCCGTTCACTGTGGCCCACGAAACCGCTCCTGCCGCTCCGCCTGTGTAGGCGAAGTTCGATGTCCCCGTGCCACTCGCGCTGCGGCTGAAGGCCAGGGTGGCTCCGCCCGAACGCGCCGGGGCGGCCTGGTTCGTGATGAGCTGACAATTGCCGGAGCTGGCGGCGCTGAGAGAAATCGCGTTGGCTCCGCTATTGAAGTTGATCTGGCCGACGGTTTCCGCGCAATTGATGGCATTCGGGGCGTTCATGGCGATGTTTCCGCCATTGAACGTCACGGCGCAGTTGGGCAGGCGGTCGGGATAAGCGCCGATGCCGGTGTTGTCTATGCTGAGCGTGCCGCCGCTGGCCAGCGACAAGGCGCTGATGCCCGGGAGCGCTCCGGCTTGAGCGAGGGTGAGGGTTCCGCCGCTGACGGTCGCAGTTCCGCTGATGTTGTTGATGGCGGTGAAAATCTGCGTGGATGAACCACTCTTGACGAGGCTGATCGGGCTGGAGGCGCCGGCATCGGCGATCATGCCGGAGAAGGTCGTCGATCCGGCCGCTGTGCTGATGGTCAGCGTCGCGCCGCCAAAGGCCGAGGCGTTGGCGACCTGTCCGCCTGCTCCGGAGAGTGAAGCGATGGTTTGGTTGACGCCGCCCAGATCGAGCGTTGCGCCCGCAGCCAGGGCTATCGGTGTCGTCGCTGGCAAGACGTTCTGCAGCGAGTGGTTGACCCACTTGGCAACCAGGTAGTTTTCGACTGCCTGCTGCTGGGCGGCTGTAAGCGGAGCGGTAAAGATCAGGGCCTCGGCAATATCGCCGCCATAAGGCCGGTTGGTCACGTTCCAGTACGCGCCCAGTCCTGTCGTGACCCAATTGCCCAGATTTCCGGCGCCACGGAATTGAGTAAGGACGTGGGCGCCCGCGAAGGTGTTCCCAGCAGCACCATTAATGTAGATCGCTCCGCCCGCGCCGTTCGTGAAGTCATTGCCGTTGCCGCCAGCGTTGCCGTTCATCCAGCTTGTGGCTGTGGCCATGCGGATGCCGTAGTCGTTGGGGTTGCTCGCGCCCCAGATGCCATCGAGGAGCGCGAATGAAGTGGGGTTGTTAGCGAAGAAGGCGACGGAGTAGGTCGTCGGCGTCGCGGGGCTCATCTGCATGTAACTGGGGGCCGCCTGGTTGAACCGCGCAGCACCACCGACGACGGTCGGGCGGTTGCCGGCTGTACCCTGCGAATAGTGGTTGTTGTTGCCGCTCTTGTCTTTCCACAGGCCCAATGGCTGGCCGGAAGCTGTGACGGGCGTCGTGCCCGCGGCGTCCTGGTACAGGGTGCTCATATCGGACCCGTCGAGCCAGATGGCCGGCAGGCCGGCGATGGCCGTGGGCGGGCAAGCGCCTAGGCGCAAGGTTCCGGCGTTGATCGTCGTGGAACCTGTGTAGGTGCTGTTGCCCCCGAGGAGCTGCGCGCCGGTGCCGTTCTTGACGAGGGACAGCGCGCCGGTCAGCGCGCCGCCGAACATGTTTCCGCCGCCGTCGGCGATGGTCAGCGTGGCGGCTCCGGAACTGGTCGTAATGCGCGCGGCAGTGCTGTTGCCCGAAATGCTGGAGACCGTCTGCGCAAAGCCGCCCAGATCGTAGATGCCGTTGGCATTGATGGTCGCGATGCCGGCCACGGGCAGCGTGTCAGCCGCGCCGTTCTTCAGCGTGCCGGAGCTTACCGTCGTGCCGCCAGTGAACGTATTGGCTCCGGAAAGCACCTGAGTGTAAAGGCCATCCTTAAGTAGTGCCGTGGTGCTGGTGCCGTTCTTGAGCACACCGCTGAAGGCGAATGTGCCGAGATCGGACTTGAGCGTCAACCTTGCGGCGGTTCCGACCGCGTTGTTGATGACCTGTCCGCCAGCCCCAGCGCTGTCGGCGATGGAACCGACCGTCTGGTTCACGCCGTTGAGATCGAGAGTGCCCGTAGCAGCGATTTGAAGCGGAGTGTTCGGCGGAAGAACCGTGCTGAGATAGAGCTGCTGGACTTCGGACGCGGAGAGGGCGCGCGGGTAGAGGTAGACGTCGTCCAGATAGGCGGCGAAGGGCTGGGTGCCCGTGCTGTGATTACCAATGTACTTGATGTTGCGAACGCTGGCGCCCGGAGAAGTCCCGGCGTAGACGCCGTCGATGTAGAAATCGGTTGCGGTGCCGCGCGCAACGGCCGTGAGCTGGTGCCATCCCGACTGATAGTTGGCCAGCGAGACTGCCGGCGATGCCTGCTGGAACGCAGCGTAGCCCGGCGTGCTGTTGCTGTACCAGCCCAGGTTCCACGACGAGTCCTGAATAATGACGTTGTGATCGCCCATCGCACTCGGCAGATCCTGCCCGCGGAAAAGGGTGCGCCACGTGCCGGACGGATAGAGTCCGTTGAACCACAGCGATCCCGTCCAATAGCCGGTCACCGACTGAAAGTTCTGGTTGAGGATCAGAGACTGGTTGCCATTGGCGATGTTGAGAACTTTGCTGCCGACGCCGCGGCCGCCATTGACGATGCTTGCGCCGGCGTTCAGCGTACCATCGTAGTTGGCCAGTCCGTTGCCGTCGTTGACCGCCGCACCGGATTCAAAGCCGAAATGCACTGCGTACCCGGACGGCGGCTGCGGCGCGGCCAGGCGAAGCGTGCCATTGCTGATGGTGGTCGCGCCAGTGTACGTGCTGGCTCCGCCCAGCGTAACGGTGCCGGAGCCGATCATGCTGACCGAGCCGGTTCCCGAGACGCCGCCGTTGTAGGCCAGGTTGCCCGGAGTTCCGACATTGAAGACGAGCGCGCTGTTGTTCACCACGTCAGCGCTGCCGAGATTCCCGTCGTTGCCGCCGTCGCCGACTTGCAGGGTGCCGGCGCTGACAGTGATCGTACCCGTGGTGGTCTGCGCAGCCGTACCGTTCAACGTGAGAGTCCCCGTGCCAGACTTGACCAGCGAGCCATAGCCGGACAGCACGCCCGAAAACGCCGTGCTGGAATTGTTGCCGTTGGTCACCGTCGTGCCGCCCAGGACCACGTTACCGCCGCCAGCCAAGGAGCCGATCGTCTCGTTGGCCCAAGCCAAGTCGAGCGTTGCGCCGGCGCTGACGGTCACATTCGATCCATCCGGAAGAGTATTGGTCGCGGCCCCGAACCAGCGGGTGTTCAGGTAAGCCTCAAGCTGCAGACGATCGGCGTTGCTCAAAACGCGGTTGTAGATGAACACTTCGCCAATGTCCGCATCAGACACTTCGTTCGTGGTATTCCACCCGCCCAGTTCAAAGCCATTGGGGCCCTGCACGCCGTTCTGGTTGCTGGCCAGCAGCGTTCCATCGCGATAGAAGGTCGAATTGATGCCGCCGCCGCCGATGGTGGCTTCGAACATCCCCAGATTGGTCGTTACGGTCTGCGGCGCGCCCGGCGGTTCGCCATACACCCAGCCTTCGTAGTAGGCGCGGTTCTGATAGCCGCCGTGATGTCCCATCAGCCAGTTGTTTCCGTTGCTGGCCACCAGACGGAAATTCGCCGAGCCCAGCATGCGCCCGACAAAGACCACGCTTGTCGGAGCGACAAAGTTCGTTGTGTTGCTCAAGTACGTCTGCAAATTGGAATTGAAACGCACCATCGGCAGCCCGTTGTACAAGCCCGGGAACTGAATGGGCTGGCGGCTGCCAGTGGCCTGGGCCACATTGTTCGCGCCGCCGAGTTTGTCGCGCCACTGGGCGATTCGGTTTTGCGCGTCCTTCGTCATCGTCGAGGAGTCGGTCGCGTCCAGCCACAGCACACTGCCGCTTGGCGGCACCGCACCGGCGCGCAAGGTTCCGGCGCTGACCAGCGTCGTACCGGAATAGGTGTTGTTGCCGAGGAGCGTCTGCGTACCGGCGCCGGTCTTGCCGAAGTTCAGCACCCCGCCTGTGTTCTTCAGGATGCCGTTGAAGGTGCTCGTCGCGTCGCCACCGCCGACCGTCAACGTGGCCGTACCCACGCTGGTGTCAACGGTGCCGGTGCCTGTGAGACCATTGATGGTGTCGCTGTGTCCGGCCATGTCGAGCGTGGCATTGACGGTTACAGCAGCCTTGCCCGCTCCATCCGGCAGGACATTGTCGGCTCCGAGCGCCAGCACGCCGGCGGTGATCGTCGTCGCGCCGCTGTAGGTGTTGCTGCCAGCCAGAATCTGTGTGGATGCGCCGTCTTTGGTCAGTGCGACCGCACCGGCTCCGTCTTGAATCACTCCGCTGAAGGTACTGCTGCCGCTCGCTGCGTAAATGGTCAGTTTGGTGCCCGTGGCAGAGCCGTTCGTCACCGATCCGCCGCCCCCGCCACTATCAGTTAGCCCGGCGAGAGTTTGAACAGATCCGTTGAGGTCGAGCGTTGCGCCGCTGGCGATCGCGACGGTCGTGCTGCTCGGCAATACGGGCGCCCCAGCCAGGTTGATGCTGAACAAGGAGCCGTCGCCCGGGTCAGTCATGGACTGGTAGTTGCCGATCACGGTCTGGCCGCGGCCCAAGTTGTCATAGCCAAAGCCGAAGACCGGTGCGCCGGGAGTCCACCAACTGCTGCTGACGAAACCAGCGCCGCCGCCGCCGTTATAGAAACGCGCTTCGAACGGGTGGCGGCCTGGGGTGAGGGTATAGGTGGCGATGGTGGGATTATTCCAGGTTCCGTCATTGAGCAACACGTTGCCATCGATCTTCAGCCACGAAACGTCATCAACGTTCTCGCCAAAGGTCCACGTTACACTAAAGGCGTTGGGGTTATTCACATAGCCGGTGTAAACCCAAGTCTGGTTGCCGCCCCAGCCAGCGGTGGTGTTGGCCTGCGTCGTGGTCATTCGAATCGTCGTATTCGGATTCGGAGTGGTCGTGTCGATCGCGCCGCCACTGCCAAAGGATCCCTCGTACAACCCCGGCGTCGGCAGACTTTGCGAAAGCTTGAGGGTGCCGGCGCTGATCACGGTCGATCCGGAATAGGTTCCCGCGCCGGCTAGCGTTAACGTGCCAGCCCCCGTCTTCAAAACTCCGCCTGCGCCCGAGATTGCGCCATTAATGGTGGTGCTGCCAGCGGACGCAAGCGTCAGCGCCAAGCCGCCGTTGTCTACCGAGCCAGTCAGGTTCAGCGTTCCGCCAGCGATGCAGGTGATCGTCGGCGCCGCTGTGCCGAAGGTGATATTGGGGTTGATCGTATTTGCGCCAGCGATGTTGCTGGCCAATGCTGTCGCTCCACCGCTGAGACCGAAGTTGTTCCCGCTAAGCGTATAGCCGGAATCGGTAAAGGTAATGGAGTTGAACGTGACGCCCGCGGCAAAGTCGTTGGTGTTGGTCTTCCGGGCTGCGAGGGCAGCACCAAACACCAGATTGTCGCCGCCCATGGGCGCCGTTCCGCCCCAGTTGGCTGCTTCAGTCCAGTTATTCGTCGCGCCGCCGCCAGTCCAGGTGAATGTCTGCGCCACAGCGCCGAGAACAACGTCGTTCCCGCCGTTGGCCTGGTAGGTGATCGAGTACGTGCGGCCATTGAAACTCAGCGTGGCGCCTTCGGACAGGCCATTGAATTGCCCGGTCACGCCGCCGGTCGTATGGATCAACGTAAAGGAGGACGCGCCCGGGAGGTTGAACGTGCGGTTCAGGTTGCAGCCGTTCAGATTCACTGCGCCGGTGACGTTCAACTGATCGTATCCAACCCCCGAGAACCCGCTGTTGAGCTGCACCGTGTAGGTGGAACCGGCGACGAACGTCACGGGGCTGCCGACCGTGAGCACCCCGGGGCTGGTGTCCGGACTGCCGGGGCTCACTGCTCCGCCTGCTGCCACGGACACCGGACCGTTCACCGTGCCGGTGCCGCCCAAAATGCCGGTGTTGTTGACATCGACGCTGCTGCCGACGCCGAGCGTGCCATTCACGAGCATTGCGCCCTGGTTGATATTCGTGGAACTGGTGTAGGAACTGGCGCCGGTCAGTGCCAACGTGCCCGGGCCGATCTTTGTAAGGCTTCCGGGTGCATTCTGCGTGCCCGTTTGATCGATCAACGTGCCGGAGATCACCAGGTCAATATTCGAATTGCCCGTCACATCGGCGACGTTGAAGACGGTCGGCGCGCGCAGATGAATTCCCGAGAAGCTGCCGCTGCCGCTGATGGTCGAAGCGCTCGTCCCCGTGACGCTGACAGTGCCGGTCAGATAGTACATCTGGAAACTGGCATTGGCGCCGCCCGTGCCCGTCAAGGTACCGCCATTGTTCAATGTAATCGGACCGAGCGCGTTGAACTGCGCGCCATTGTTGTTCACGGTTCCGCCGTTGATGGTAATGGCAATCTGTGGTGTAGAAGCCGCGTTGCCGAAGACGTCGTGGGAGGCGAACTGCAGCGTCGCTCCTGGATTGACCGTGATCGTTCTTCCAGCAGTCTGCGGATTGCCTAGAGCTCCTGTCAAGGAATTGGGGACGTTGTTGCCTCCGTTGGCTTGCAGCGTGCCCGTATTGATTGTGAAGTTTCCGGTGGCCGTGCTTCCGGCGTTGCTTAGCTGCAGCGTGCCCGTGCCATTCTTGGTCAGAGCGGAGGCACCCGAGAGGAGGCCGGAGATATTCGTCGTCGAAGGACCGTCCACCACCAGCCCGTTCGCCAAAGCCAGTGGAGCACTGATCGTCAGCGTTCCGCCGTTGCTGTACGTCGTCACACCGGAAGCCAGCGTGACCGAGGCGCTCAACGTATTGTTGCCGCTATCGTTGCGCAGCGCTCCGCCGCCGCCATTGCCAGCCGTCCAACCCGTGCCGTTGAGCGTAATGGTTTCAGCGCTGGTGATGTTGTTCTGGAGCCACAATTCGCCCTGCGCGTTCACCACCGTGCCGTCGGCTGCTCCCGTGCTGGTGCCCAACGCGCCGTTCGCCGTAATGATCACTGGCCCGGCGTTGATCGTGGTCAGGCCGCTGTAGTTGTTGCCGTTGTTGCTCAGATAGAGCCTGCCAGGATTGTTGCCCCAGCCGATGTTCGTGTTGGCCTTGATGAGCCCACCCGCGCCGCTGACCTGGCCGGTGATGTTCAGATCGCCGCCGGTAACCTGAGGCGAGCCGCCATAAGTGTTCACGGTCAAAATCTGGCCGGCAGCGATCGTCACGGTTCCCGAGAGAGTCGTTGTCTGCGTGTCATTCCAGACTTCAATGCTGCCGGAGGCCGTGACGTTCACATTGTTGGCAAAGGTTGGGCCTCCGCACTTCGTGTCGAGAGCGAGCGTGCCGCCGCTGATGCGAACGGCGCCAGCGCCCAGCGGATTGTTCGTCCCCGAAGCTGCGCTGGTACAACCGCGAGCGATCAGCCGTCCGGCCTGCACATTGAAGGTTGTGCCGCCCATGGTGTTGGCGGACGCGGTGTTGTCGGCGATCAGTGCCGCAGCGCCGGTCTTGGAGAGAATAACATTTGTGTTGCCACCGTCGTTGATGACGCCAGTCGCGACGTTCAGACCCGCGTTGATGGTCATGGTCGCGTTGCTGTTCACCAGCGCGGTGCCAGAGAAGTTGAGTGTCTTGGCGGCGTCGCCGGTCACGTTCAGCGTTGCGCCGCCGTTCAAGGTCAGCGTCCCAAAGCCAACGTTAGTGAAACTGCTTCCCACCAACTGAATGTTCTGCGCGCCGGTGCTGACTGTGACCGCATTGCCGAGATTGATCGCATCGACAACCGATAGAACCGCAAAGGGAACGCTGACCATAACGTTGCCGGTGTCCGGCCCATTGTAGCTGAAAATCTCGCCGTAGCCGCCGCCGCCGTTGGCCATCTGCAAACGGACATGGTGCAACCCGGCGCTCAAAGCAATGGCGGCGCTGGTGCCAGTCTGCATGCCGTGCGGACCATCATTGTCGATCACCAGAATGTTATCGACGTACAAGCGGCTGCCGTCATCCGTGTTGCTGTAGAAGGTGTAGTTGCCGGCGCCCGCAATTGTCAGCATGCCGGTCCACTCAACGCCGAACGAACCCGTTGGACCGCCGGGGTAGAACGCCCCGCCTGAGTTGAAGTTGAAGGCAGTCGTCGGAGCGCTGGTGCCGACGTTCTGCGTCGCCGGACTGCCACCGATAGCTGCGCTGCCATAATCCAACTGCGTGACCGAATTCGACCCGCCATTCCCGATGTACTTGCTGTTCACGCCGCTGACCAGCGTGGCCGTGGGCGTAATTGACAGAGTTCCGCCAGCCACGTTCACCGTGCTGGCGCCAAATGGATTCTTGCTGCTGGTCGCCAGGGCGCTAAGCGTGCCGCCGCTGATGGTCGTGGCACCAGAGTAGGTGTTCGCAGCCGACAGAACCAACGTGCCGGTATTCGTGGCATCGCCAACCGTCAACACGAAGGCTCCGGAACTGCCCACGACGCCGCTCACCGCCAGCGTTCCGCCCGCGCCCACAAGCCAGGTCTGCGAAGCGCCCAGCGTAATGCCGCAACTGATCGTGTTCGTGCCGCTTGTCTGACCGGCTGTGCTGACGCCGGCTGCAACCGTCAGAGTAAAGGCACCGCCGAGAGTCCAACCGCCGGCGGGTGTCAGAAACTTAACGCTATTGACGCTGCGGCTGACGGTCAGGGCTGGAAGATTCGCCGGGGGTGCTGCGGGGCCGAACGCAACGTCGTCAGTTGGGGCTGGAGCAACGTTGCCGCTCCAATTCGTTCCGAGCTCAAAGTCCGTATTAGTCGCGCCAGTCCAGGTGACCGTTCCTGCCAGAGCGGTCGGCGCTGCGGCGGTGAGCAGTAGAAGCAGCAGTATTGCGGAGCCGCCAGATAAGATGCCGCTCAAGCGCTGGTGCTGGCGACCGCTCTGTTTAGTCATGACAAACTCCCTCTCGTTCAGATCGTTCTGAACTGAATTCTCTCATTCAATTGTGCGCGCCGTTGAAGGAGGAGGCCTGGACGGTCAAACCGTCTTGCTGTCCAGACTTCCCTCCGAAGCAACGAACAACAGGTGCGCACTCAGGCCGGAAACCTCCTGAGCACGCGTCCCTTAAATGGATTGCGCCGCAGTATAACGCCGGCGATGCCCATGTGTACAAAAAAATCCCGCCTAAGCACCACCCGAGAAACGCGTTACATGCGCGGCCAGGCAAAGCGTCGCCGGAGCCCCAACACAACCTCACGTTGTGCTGAGTTAGTGCGTTCAGGAGACACTCCGGTTGACTAAGAACGCACCACGTTTTGTGCGCCAGCGTCCTGGCCGAACCTTTTTCCTCGCGTTGCAAATTGCCTAAACGAGTCCTATTTACGCAAATTCCTCGCCGCCGCTCGCGTTCTCTCATAGGCCCCCAAACATGTGATATATGACCATTAATAGCAAAGCGAGGCCACAACGTGCGCACCGCGCGCTGCACGTTCTTTGGAAGGGGTTCGAATCGTCGGATTGCCGTGGTAGTATATTTAGTCTTCGGGCAGTTTGCGATTATACCACTTATCGGGCGGGAAAGAGGTTGCTGCTGACTTCTTCGATTTCAGGCCAGTCTCGGAAGATGCGGTCGTTCGCCTTCTCGATGTCTAGATACCCCCACCCTCTTCCATCGATGCGGGATTCAGTGCGAGTCCCTACGCCGGCCGCTTTAGCGCAGGTGCTTGAACGACAGAGCGCTCCGGCTCGGAAAGCGCCTCTTCCATCTCCGCCGCAGCCATCGACCGATGCAGCAGCGACTGGTAGTCACGCAGAGCCTGGAAGTACTCGGCGCTGGATTGTCCGCGAGTGCGAACGATGTAGTCAACTGTGCGCTCCGCGCGCAGCAGCGGGGTATCGCTGTGGTTGGTCATCGGTAACTCCTTGTTACCAATCTAATCGGACGAAACCCGTCATCGCTCACAGTAAAAAATGAAAAATTGCTACCGTGCGCGACTGTCCCTGTCGTTCGCCGACGGCTCTAATGAGACATCGCACGAGAGGAAGCGGGTTAGTTGTATGACGTCCCCATCAAATGCATCGTCGTGCAAAACGACGAAAATCCGGACGACCTCGATGAACACAATGTTGACGAGCCGGAGGCAGATGGTGACGACGGCGAAGTGAATCGCCTGCTGCGGCCTGCGATCCTTGCGCGTCGCTTCAGATCGTGGGGTCGCTAGACTTCAGTTGCACTCGGGCATACCTGTTGCTAAAATTCGCAAATTGAGAGCTTCAATGCTGTTCGCAGTGAGTCAGACTGGCCGGTTTAAGGTTGCTTTAGGACAGCGCAAGGGAGAGAAGGACATGCCGACGTACGAGTACGCCTGTGCGGATTGCGGACACGAGTTCGAGCGCTTTGAGAGTATCACCGCGAAGCCCAACAAGACGTGTCCGAAGTGCAACACGAAGAAGGCTGAGCGGCGCATCTCCGGCGGCGGCGGATTCCTTTTCAAGGGCAGCGGCTTTTACGTCACCGACTATCGCAAGTGCGCCGCAGGCGCGTCCACGGCCAAAGAGTGCAAGCAGGCCGTCGCCGAAAAAGCCTGTCCGGCAGCCAAAGGCAAGAGCGGCGGTTGCGGCGACAGCACAAAAGTAGCTTGAAGCGGCAACTGAAACATCGGTCGATGTTTCCCATGAGTCAAGGAACGGGCAGTCCGCGTGAAGAGCGTTGACTGCCCGATTTGTTTTGTAGGTGGTCTACTTGGTGTCTGGTGGTCTGGTGCGTCCGCACCACTCACCAAGTACCACTCACCAAGTACCCACACTGCACATGTGCAACGTTGCACTTCGCCGAAAAAGTTGGCGCAGCTATTGCTTTTGTGTTGAAGTTATGCGTAATGCATGCGAAATTCGTCTCATCCGACGAGAGTGGCTCTCGTCAGTAGTAGTAAACGGGAGCCTGTAAACACCAGGGGCGCTGGTCTCATGGCCGAAGTCACCAAAATCGGCAACTACGATCAGCTCGAACGCATCGGGCAAGGCGGGATGGGCGCAGTCTTCAAAGCCCGCCAGATCTCGATGGAGCGTACCGTTGCGCTAAAAATTCTGCCCCCCACTCTGGCCAGACAGCCCAAGTTTATTGAGCGTTTCGTGCGTGAAGCTCGCGCCTCGGCGCGGCTGAACCATCCCAACATCGTCAACGGCATCGATGTCGGCCAGGACAAGACGACCGGCTATTACTATTTTGCGATGGAGTACGTCCAGGGCGAGGACCTGCGGCAGATTATCGCCCGCGGCCCCGTGCCGGAAGCGCGCGTCATCGAAATCGGCAAAGGCATCGCGTCGGCTCTGGCGCACGCTCACGCGAACGGAATTCTGCATCGCGACATCAAGCCAGACAATATCCTCATCGACAAGCACCAGACGCCCAAACTCTGCGACCTGGGCCTGGCGCGTCTCGACAGCGAAGACGAAGCACAGAAGCATCTGACGCAGCAAGGGCAGGCCGTCGGCACTCCCCACTACATTTCGCCTGAGCAAGCCCGCGGGCAGCGCGACGTGGATGCCAAGGCGGATCTGTATTCGCTGGGCGCGACGCTTTATCACGCGGTGTGCGGCAAACCGATGTTCGAAGGCACGACCTCCGTGGTGGTGATGACCAAGCACATCATGGAGAAGGCGCCGAATCCTGGCGATCGCGGCGTGACCGTCAGCCGCACCTTCGTTGCCGTGCTGGCGAAGCTTCTGGTCAAAGACCGTAACGAGCGCTACGCATCGGCGCAGGAACTCGTCGAGGATCTCACTCGCCTGCAGCAGGGCAAAGCTCCGCTGCACGCGGACCTTCCGCCTGGACGCTGGCCGTTTACAGGCGGCTCGCCATCGGTTGCGGCGCCCAAGAAGGCATCCACGACATCCGTCGTGGTAGAGAAATCGCGGCATTCACGCAAGGAAAGCAAGCGGGAGCACAACAACAATAGAGTCTGGGTAGGGGTCGGGGCCGGTCTGGCCGTGTTGATTGTCGCGGCCTCGGTGGTGCTTGCGTTGCGGAACAGACAGGCTGCATCGCCCGATTCCGTTGTGGATGCGCAACCGTCAGTTCCGGAGGTCAGTCCATCCAAGCCCGCGCCGACGCCCGTGTCGATGCCGCGAGTGGCTCCGCCCAGCGAAGTTGTCGGATTCAAGAAGCCGGTCGATCCACTGCCGCGCGTGGCACCCCCGTCGCAGGCTGCGGGTTTCAAGACGCCTATTGTGATGGCGAAGCCCAATCCCGAGGCAGATCACAAGGCGGAGACAAAGGCCGCAGCGGTGACGCCCGAACCGGAAAAGAAGGCCGCGCCGCTCCCGCCGAAAGTTGACCCCGCGAAGATTCTGCCAAGCGCGGAGGTCGCCGGCTGGGTCACGAAGGCTGCGGCTCTGGGAGCGGAAACCAAGTACCGCGACGCGCTCGCGCTGTTCCAGCCTGGAGCAGAGAAACTGAAATCGCTGGACGCGTTTGACCAAGAATGCGTGAAGCTGCACGCGGACGCCTACGGCAACTTGGTTGAAATGAAACAGAAGATTCTCGATCAACTGAATGCCGGAACAGCGAAGGTCGAGTCGAGCACAATCACGAAAGAGAAGACGTTTGCTACCGGCACGTTGAGCGGAGGCAACGAAGCGCGAATCGACATCAACATCAAGGGAAATGTCCTGGGCTACAACTGGTCGCGCTTGGGGCTGGAGGACATTCAGAGCCTGATCGCCGCCGTCTTCGGCCCGAACTGCACGACTTACAACCTGGGACTTGGCCTGCTGACCCTTGACCGCGCCGATGATGCCACCGCGCGGAAGTTGCTGGCTTCTGCCAATCATCCGATGGCCAAACGGCTGCTGGAACTGACTGATAAACGGGATGAGGGTTTGCTGGCCAAGAAGACCGCTGAGCGCAGAATCTGCGCGGAAAAATTGCTGGCCGATTGCAGGCTGATGATGGGAATGGCGGACCCGAGCTATCCGAAACTCCTGGATGCCGCCAAGAAGCTGAAGGACGGCTATGCCGATACGGACGTCGTGAAAGAGAAAGCGGAAGAAATCAGCGAGTTCCTGATGATCGGCAGATTAGGTCTCGACACCGGGGCGGGAATGGCCCCAGGAAACGTCGCCCTGGCGAGCAACGGTACGACGATCAGCGGCGGCACAGGCGTTGCAACAGTGATCGATGGCATTACTACCGGTTACACAGGCAGCACCGGTTTTGGCTACGTACCGCCCAAGGGCGAAATGCTGATCACCATGCCGAAAGTGTATCTGCTGCGCGAAATACGCCTGCTGTTGTGGGATACCGAACCCGAGCGCTACTACCAGTACATTATCGAGGGCTCGACCGACGGGCAGGCCTTCACCGTTCTGAGCAACCGCAGCAAAGGGCGCTGGCGCAGTTGGCAGACGATTAAGCTGCCGACGCCCAAACCGGTGAAAGTCATCAAGTTCAAGGGAGTATATTGCTCGGCTGAAGGCGCAGTGCATGTTGTCGAACTGGAGGCTTACTGCAGGCCTCCCGAAAAGCCTGCCATTCCAAAACAGCCATCCGTGCCGCCGGGCGCCGACGACAATTGAAGAAAATGCGCTCCCACATTCGAACTGCCGATGACAATCTTTGATTTGTCATTTTTGCGTTTCGAATTGTTGTTTAGTATAGACGCATGCACGCAGGAACACAGCAGCTTCCGCCCGACCCGGCACGCGACACGTTGAGCGGCGCGCGGCGAATCATTGTCAAAATCGGCACCACACTGTTGACGGGCAACAGCACTCACGTGGACCGCCGCTTCCTCCTGAAACTGTGCAGCGCGGTCGGCCAGCTCTGGCAGCAAGGCCGCGAAGTCGCGGTCGTCACATCGGGAGCGATCGGCGCCGGCTGCGGAGTGCTGGGTTACACCAAGCGGCCGACTAACCTGGCCGAGCGGCAGGCCTGCGCGGCGGCAGGGCAAGTCGAATTGATGAAGCTGTACTCCCAGGCGTTCCGCCGCATTCGCCCGCCGCGGCGCATTGGCCAGTTGCTGCTCACGCGCGATGGCCTGACGGTTCGCAACCGCTACCTGAACGCGCGAAACACGCTGCTGGCGCTGCTGAAACGCGGGGCCGTTCCCGTCATCAACGAAAATGACACCGTCAGCGTTGAAGAGATTCGTTTCGGCGACAACGACACGCTTTCCGCGTTGACTGCCGGCGTGTGCGAGGCCGATTTGCTGGTGATCCTGACGGATGTCGCCGGATTGATGGACGCCGACCCGCGCACGCATCCACATGCAAAAGTCATTTCGACGGTCGAGGCGATCACGCCGGAGATCGAAGCGCTGGCCCGGCCGTCAGGTTCGCTGCTGGGCACGGGCGGGATGATCAGCAAACTGCAGGCGGCGAAGATCGCGATGGCATCCGGTTTCGGCCTCGTGCTCGTCGCCGGCCACGATCCGCATGTGCTGCTGGACGTGGTCAAAGGCTGCGGCATTGGCACCTATTTCCGGCCGCGAGTCAGCCGCATCAGCGCGCGCAAACATTGGCTGGCTTTTGCGAGCAACCCGAAAGGCGCGATCGCCGTGGACAGCGGCGCGCGCGAGGCGCTGGTGAAGCGGCAGAAGAGCCTGCTGCCTTCGGGCGTGGTGGGCGTGCACGGGGAGTACGAATCTGGCGAACTGGTTTCGCTGCTGTGCGAAAACCAGGAGTTCGCGCGCGGTCTGACCAACTTTTCGGCCGCCGAATTGCAGCGCATTCGCGGCAAGAAAACAACGCAGGTGGCAAAGGAACTGGGACAGGTCTCTTATGAAGAAGTCGTCCACCGGGACAACCTCGTTATTCTCTGAGCCGGAGCCGTCGCCGGTGCAGCCGACGAAGCGGCAAAGAGTGACGATCTTCTGCGACGGCGGCTGCCGCCCCAATCCAGGCTACGGCGGCTGGGGCGCAATATTGCGCTGCGGCAATGTCGAAAAGGAGTTCTCGGGCGCGGAGGCAGACACCACCAATAACCGAATGGAACTGACGGCCGTGACGCGAGCCCTGGAGGCTCTAAAGGAGCCCTGCGCGGTAACCATCATTACGGACAGTGAGTATCTCGCCAACGCTTTCCGCCAGAAATGGATCGAAAAGTGGAAACGCAACGGCTGGAAGACTTCGACCAAAGAGCCGGTCAAGAACCAGGATTTGTGGGTTGCGCTCGATGCACTGATCGCCAGCCACAAGGTAACATGGGAGTGGACCCGCGGGCACTGTGGGCACCCGGAGAACGAACGCTGCGACCTGCTGGCGACTGAGGCGCGGCAGCGAAAGTTTGGAGTTTAGTTCGCGAGGAGGGAACGATGGTCTGGAACTGCACTTTGGCGGCTCTGCTCGTTTGCACCGGCGCTTTGGCGGGCGAAGCGCTGACGGATAAGGTCACGATGAATCTCTGGCCCGGAAAGGCTCCGGGATCTCTAGGCGAAACGCCCGCCGACACCCCCGTGGTGCAGGCATTCGTGCCAGAACAAGGAAAAGCGACGGGCGCATCGATCGTCGTTTGCCCGGGCGGCGGCTACGGCGGATTGGCTCGGCACGAGGGCCCTGTCATCGGCGAATGGCTGGCGAAAAACGGAGTGACGGCGTTCGTGCTGCGTTACCGGCTTGGACCGAAGTACCATCACCCCGTCGAACTTGGCGACGCGCAGCGCGCGATCCGCTTTGTTCGCTCGCACGCGGCCGAGTGGAAACTGGACCCGCAGCGCATCGGCATCCTGGGCTTCTCGGCGGGCGGGCATCTGGCCAGCACAGCGGCAACTCACTTCACCGATGGCGATTCAAAATCAGAGGATCTCGTGGAGCGCGTTGCGTCGCGGCCGGACGTCCAAATCCTGATCTACCCGGTGATCACGATGGGCCCGGGCGGACATGGCGGATCGAAGAACAATCTGCTTGGCCCCAACCCGCCGCAAGACCTCGTCGATCTGCTCAGCAACGAAAAGCAGGTGACCGCGAAGACGCCTCCAGCATTTCTGGTGCATTCAACAAAGGACAATGGCGTGCCGGTCTCGAACTCCGACAAGTATGCCGAAGCGTTGAAGACAGCCGGCATTCCGTACGAGTACGTGCGCGGCGAAATTGGCGGCCACGGCTTTGGGCTGACCAAAGACTGGGATGCCAAGTGCATCGAATGGCTGCGCAAGCAGAAGTTCTAAGCGCCTTGTGACGGAGTTCTCCAAGAAGACAGAGCAAGGCCACGCTGCCGGCAGCCGCACGCCGGGGTATATGAAGGTGTTCTCATCTTCAGAACATCTTGGAGGAATCTCAATGGCGGTCACTCCCGTACGTCTGGGCTACGTCGGCTGCGGCTTCGTCGCACAGCGGATTCATCTACCCAACTTCGTCAGCTTGCCGGAATGTAAGCTGCTAGCCATCGCGGAGGTTCGCAAGGATCTGGGCGAGTCGGTCGCCCAACGTTTCGGCGTGAAGAAACTCTATCGATCGCATGAAGAGCTTGCCGCCGATCCGGAAATCGAAGCCGTGGGCGTGTCGGGGCCGTACGCGCTGCAGGGAAAGATCGCTCAGGATTTGCTGCGCGCCGGCAAACACGTCTTCATGGAAAAGCCGATGGCCGTTTCGGTCGCGCACGGTGAGAAGATCGTCGCGGCTGCGAAATCCAGCAAGGCACGGCTGATGGTCGGCTACATGAAGCGCTACGACGCCGGAAACGTTTTGCTCAAAAAGCACCTGGATGAATGGCGCAGTTCAAACGAAATGGGACGGTTGCTGCTGGCTCGCAACCATGGCTTTGGCGGCAACTGGGTCTACGGACAGGATCCGAACGTGCCGTTTGAGAAGTCGCCAGAGACCGCTCCGCCGTCGCCAGACGAATGCCCCGCGTGGCTTCCTGAAGATCGGCGCGGCACGTATCTGAGTTACTTGCAGCAGTGGACGCACAACGTCAACCTGTTGCGCTACCTGCTGGGAGATTTGGACGGTTCGGCACGTGTGGTCACGGTGCAGATCGATCAGGACGGGCTGACCGGACTGGTGGTGTTCGATATTGGCGGCGTGCGCGCCGTGGTGGAGAGCGGCTACACGAAATTCCATGCGTGGGAAGAGCACACGCAGATTTACTTCGAAGGCGGCTGGCTGCGGACGGAAGCTCCGCCGTTGATGCTGAAAGAGAAGTCGGCCAGCGTGGAACTTTACCGCGCCGGAAAAGACTCTCAGCCGCCGCAGCTCATCCAGCAATTCGCGCCGCCTTCGTGGTCGTATCGCGAGGAGGCCAAGCACTTCATCGAGTGCGTGCGCTCGGGCGCGCCGTTCCGTTCATCCGGCGAAGACACCCTTCACGACGTCAGGATCTTCGAGACGATCTATAAGCAGTTCTTGGGGAAGTGAGTGGTGGTACTTGGTGATTGGTACTTGGTGAGTGGTGAGTGGTGGAGTGGTGTGGTGCGCGCAGCCGAGGGCAACAATGAAGACGGCGATAGCGGATGTCGAGAAGCTTGAAGACCTGCTCAGCGAGCCCAGCGAAGGCGTCATCGCCACGTGCGGCAAGCTGACTGGTGACGTCGTCGTGTTGGGCATTGGCGGCAAGATGGGGCCGACGCTCGCACGCATGCTCGTGCGCGGATCGCAGGCCGCCGGAGTGAAGCGGCGGGTGATCGGCGTTTCGCGGTTCGGTGGCGGGGATCTGCGGCAGCGGCTGGAATCGTGGGGCATCGAGACGATTGCAGCCGACTTGCTGAATCCCGAGCAATTGCAGAAACTTCCGGACGCGCCCAACGTCGTCTACATGGCCGGCCTGAAATTTGGTTCCACCGGGCAAGAAGGCCTGACGTGGGCGATGAACACGTTTCTGCCGGGCATGGTGGCACAGAAATACCGGCGCAGCAAGATCGTGGCATTTTCGACCGGTTGCGTTTACGGCTACGCGCCGGTGACCTTAGGCGGGTCGCTCGAAACCGACCCGGTCAATCCGTTCGGCGATTACGCGATCAGTTGTCTGGGCCGGGAGCGTATTTTCGTTCATTTCAGCCGGACACTCAACATTCCGACGGCGCTCATCAGGCTGAACTATTCGACCGAAATGCGCTACGGTGTTTTGGTGGATATCGCTCGGCAAGTGGCCAATGGTGAAGCGATCGATCTAGCCGTCGGGCACTTCAACTGCATCTGGCAGAACGATGCGAATGCGATGACCATTCGCGCGTTTGAGCACGTCTCCACCCCACCCTTTGTGCTGAATGTCACCGGGCCCGAAACGTGCAGCGTGCGGCAGGTGGCGACGCAGTTCGGAAAGCTGCTGGGTCGCGAACCCCGTTTCAGCGGCGCCGAAGGTGCGCAATCCTACGTCGCCAATGGCTCGCTCGGCCACAAGCTGTTCGGCTATCCGCGCGTGAGTTTGCAGCAGGCGATGCTGTGGACGGCTGACTGGGTTCGGCGCGGCGGAGAGAACATCAATAAGCCGACGCACTTCGCCACAACCGACGGGAAGTATTGAACAGGAGGCAGTCGGCAGCGGCAGTAGGCAGGAACGGCAATCGCGATGGAGAAGCATCATCACCACTCACCACTCGACGACTCACCACTCACCACTCATCCAAAAGCAGGGAGAGAAACAGGATGCGCGCCACGATTGACCCAGGTATTCAGAAAATTCTGCAACGCGGGATCGCGATCCCGGCCAGTCCGCTGGCGCTGAATTCACGGCGCAAATTGGACGAGCGCCGGCAGCGCGCTCTATGGCGGTACTACATTGCGGCGGGCTCGGGCGGCCTGGCTGTCGGCGTGCACACGACGCAATTTCAGATTCGCGATCCTAAGATCGGGCTGTACAAGCCGGTGCTTCAGCTCGCAGCGGAGGAAGCGCGCAAGGCTGAGGAAAAGGGTGATCGGCCGCTGGTGCGTGTGGCAGGAATATGCGGCGCGACCAAGCAGGCGGTTGCCGAAGCCGAACTGGCGCGAGAACTGGGCTATCACGCGGGCCTGCTGAATGTCGGCAGCTTGAAGGACGCCACGGAGGCGCAGCTCTTGAGTCACTGCAAGGCCGTCGCGGACGCGATTCCCGTGTTTGGCTTTTACCTGCAGAACGCGGCAGGCGGGCGCGAACTTCCGTACGCATTCTGGCGGAAGTTTTCCGAGATCGAGAATGTCGTTGCGATCAAGATGGCGCCCTTCAACCGCTATCAGACGATCGATGTGATGCGCGCGGTGACGGAATCGGGGCGAGACGACATCGCGCTGTACACAGGCAACGACGACAACATCGTGATGGACTTGCTTACGCCTTATCGCTTCCGTGCTGGCAACAAAATGGTCGAACGGCGCATCGTGGGCGGCTTGCTGGGGCATTGGTCCGTGTGGACGAAAAAGGCCGTCGAAATGCTGAATCTGTGCAAGAGCGTTGCAGACGCCGGCACAATCTCGGCGGACATGTTGCGCCTCAACATCGCCGTTACGGACTGCAACGCGGCGTTCTTTGACGCAGCAAACAAGTTCGCCGGTTGCATCTGCGGGTTGCATGAAGTGCTGCGGCGGCAGGGATTGCTTGAGGGACTGTGGTGCCTGAATCCGAACGAGAAACTCAGCCGCGGACAGGCGGCGGAAATCGATCGCGTGTATGCGGCGTACCCGCAACTGAATGATGACGAGTTTGTCGCGCAACACAGGGACGAGTGGCTTAAAGGATAGTCTGGAGTCCTGAGTCTGGAGTCGGGAGTCTGGAGTCTGGAGTCGGGAGTCAAGGGCGGCGCGGGAGCGTATCAGCGGGCGTTCTCGATCAGTTCGCCGGCTTCAGGAACGCCTTCGTCGATTTTTGTTGGACGGATTTCGTTCGATGTGGGCGAGGCGCCGGTGTTCTTTCCGACGAGCGTATAGGGGCCGAATTTCACCGGGCGCGAAATGCCGTTCGTACCTTTGGCATTCACCAAAGCAAAATGCAGGTGCGGTTCCGTCGAGTAGCCGGAGTTTCCACAGCAGCCCAGGCGCTGGCCTTGCTGAACCTGGTCGCCGAGTTTCACGGCAATCGAGCCGCGCTGCATGTGGAAGAAGCAGGTGAACTCCTGCGGACCGTGCTCAAGGACCACGTAATTGCCTCGCGCGGTGAGCGGGTCGCGCTGACCGGGGTCGTTGTCCTTCGCGCCGTCGTTAAGCTCGACCACTTTGCCGGCCAGCGGGGCGCAGATTTCCTTCCCGAAGCCGGCATAGTCTTTGTTGTGCTTGCCTTCGCCGTTCACGCTTCGCTTGCGATCGTTGACAGCTTCAAAATCCCATGCGTAACGCGCCAACAAGCTTAAGTGCGAGAACGCGCCGCCGTTGCCCTGCTTGCAGATCCATGTTCCGTGGAACGGCAGCGCCAGCTTCGTTCCGACCGGCTGCTGGTCCTTCTCAACCAGCCGGCACGCTTCCGCATACGCTTTGGCTGCGTCCGCCCGATTGTCCTGAAGGCTGTAGATCCAGCCGAGGTTGTCCCAGATCCACGGCTGCTCGGGAAAACGCTGCACGCCGGTCAGGCAGACGCCCAAGGCGCGATCCTTGTCGTCCCGGGCGAGATAATTCGAGACGGCGTTGATGTAAAGCTTGGGTTCATGCGATTTGGACGGCAGCGCGAGCGCCTGTTCGAGAACGCGCGCGGCTTCCTCATAGCGCTTGAGTTTGAACAGCGCGTAGCCGAGATTGTTGCGCGTCCACATGGGCTCAAACGAGGCGCTCTCGCGCAGCACTTTCTGAAACTGCTCGATGGCCTCCTCGAAGCGGCCCTCTTCACTGGCTTTGCGGCCTTGGCGAAAAGCAATCTGTTCGGGCTTGTCGATGGCGTGCGTGAATGAGGACGCGAACAGCAGGCCGGTACAGAGTGATAGAACTGCGTGCCGCATGCGTCCCTCACTAACACAGTCGCGTTGCCTGACATCACGGGCAGCCAACGGCAAACAGAGGCTGCCCGTGGCACATTAAGCTGGCGACGGCGGCTGCGGCACGATGCGGAGTTCTTCGGCTACTCCTCGAACGTACGTGCTGCCGGCCACAATGGAATTGTCCTCGCGCGTCTGGATCACGCAGAAGGTCGCTTCCTTTCCGGGCGCGAGGGCGAGGTCCATGCCAACCATCTGCGCGGGCACGCTGGACATGTTGTCCCAGACCTGCTGCCACTGGCGCCCGAGCATCTGCGCGGCACGGATGACGCCATCGAGCGGACGCAGGGCTGACCCGGCGAAGTTCGTTTTGCCAGGCTCGCGCACGACCTGATCAGGCCCCACTTCCACCTCAATGCGCCCCATGCGAAAGCGGCCCGGCGGTGATCCGGCGGGAGAGACCGCGTCGGTCGTGTACCAGATGCGCTCCTGAGGAAGCTGACGGTGCAGAACGCGGAAGAGCGCCGGCGAGACGTGAATGCGATCGGGAATGATCCCGGCGATCAGTTCGGGGCGTTCGATCACGCGCCAGAGAATGTTGTTGTGGCGGTCCAACTGTTGCGGGCAGCCGTTGCCGAGATGCGTGAAGCTGGTCGCACCGGCGCGCGCGGCATGCTCCAGATCGGCGGCCGAGGCGTCGCTGTGTCCGATGCTGACGGTAATGCCCAGCGACACGGCAAGCGCAATCGCTTCGGTTGCACCCGGACGTTCAGCGGCGAGCGTCAGCAGGACGCAGTCGCTGCCGGCCGCTTCGCGCAGTTCCTTGATGCGCGCAGGCGTCGGATCCAGCATCACGGCCGGATCGTGCGCGCCATGGAAACCAGGAACCGGAGAAAGAAAGGGGCCTTCGATGTGCCAGCCGGCGACGGCGGTCTTGAGTTCAGGCGATTGTCCGCAGAGTTCGCGGAATTTGTGCAGGCGCGTAAGCATCGCCGGCCAGGGAGCTGTCACGAGCGTTGGGAAAACACGGGCGCAGCCGGCCTGGCGCAGATTTCGCATCGCATGCAGGGCTTGCTCCAGAGTGAGCGAATCGCTCTGGAAATCGATGCCGGCGTAGCCGTTGACCTGCAGGTCCAGCAACGCGGGAGCCAGCCACCGGTCCGGAGGCGCATCGGTGGGCTCGATGGAATCAATGAGGCCGTCGCGCCAACGCAGTCTCACGCCTTGTTGAGTCGCATAGTGAGACGCGACAATCTCGCCGTTCTGCATACGTGTCTCCTGTTCGCCAGCAGCTTATGCCTTGTCCTTATACACATTTATCGGTCTCGCGTCGATACCTTCCAAAGTGGGAAACGGGGGAGGGCGCGGGCATGGAAGAAAACTTGGTGCAGGCGGGGCGCTGGGCGGCGCTGAATTTTGGCGGAGCGGAACTGGGCGATCGGCGCAGCACACGGCGGCTTGTCGAGGTCGCGACGCGGCTGGTTGCCGAACCGACGGGCAGTTTGCACCGAGCGCTCCCGACGTGGAGTGAGCTGGTCGGCGCATACCGTCTACTGGGCAGGCCGAAGACGAATTTCGACGCCGTCGCCAGGCCGCACCAAAAACGGACTCAAGCCGCGTGCAGGGAAGCGGGGGATTACCTGTTGATCGAGGACACGACCTCGCTGGATTTTACTTCGCATGAGGCGACGAAGGGTTTGGGACGGATCGGCGATGACGGGGGGCGCGGCTTGCATCTGCACAGCAACCTAGCGCTGCGCATTGAGAGCTGGAGTGCTGGCGGCCCGCTCTGCTCGGTCGTCGGATTTTTTCATCAAAAATGCTGGGCTCGAACCACGCAGACCATTGGTTTCGGCAACGAGCCCAAACGCAAACGTCTTAAACGGCCGCGCGAATCGATGCGCTGGGCAGAGGCCTACGAGAGCAGTGACGCGCCGCCACCCGGCACGCGCTGGACGCACGTGGGCGACCGGGAAACGGATATCTATGAAGCATTCGAACGTTGTGAAGCGAAAGGTTTCGATTGGCTTGTCCGAGCGTGTCAGGCACGCGCATTGGCCGATAACGCCGGATCGGTCTTCAGCGCGGTGGCGGCTGCGGAACCCGTGGGGCGCGTGGATCTGGAACTGCGCGCGCGACCCGGACAGCTGGCGCGAACGGCGCATCTGAGCGTTCGCACCGCGAGCGTTCGGCTGCGGAGTCCGTGGCGTCCGGGGCGTTCGCGCGATGAACTGTCGACACATGTCGTCGAGGTGCGCGAGGAGGCGCCGCCGCCGGGAGCCGACGCGTTGTGCTGGGTTCTTCTGACGTCGTGGCCGGCGGCGACGTTCGAAGAGGCGCTGCGCGTCGTGGGCGCCTATGCCTGCCGGCCGATCATCGAGGAGTTTCATCGGTCCCTCAAGAGCGGCGTGACGAACGTGGAGGAGAGCCAGCTCAAAACGGCCAATGCTCTGCGAGCTTTGACTGCGATCCTGTCTCCGATCGCGCTGAAGATGCTAGACTTGCGCGCGGAGGTGTTGTGCCATCCCGAAGCCCGTCTGAAACCTGGCGCTGTTCCGCCCCTCGCGCTGCAGTTGCTCGCCAAAAGGCTGGGGCATCCGGTGCAGGACTGGACCTGGCTGGCGTTCACGCTGGCGCTGGCACAACTCGGCGGCTTCAAAGCGCGCGCCAGCGACGGCTTGCCCGGCTGGAACACGCTCTGGCGCGGATGGCACAAGCTGATGATCATGATGGAGGGCGTCGAGCTGTTCAGCGGCTCGGGCTGAATTGCGTATAAGGACAAGCAGCTTATGCGTGGAGCATCCAAACGCAAACGAACGCTGAGCGCATGACGCGAGCACCTTTTGATATGGACGCAAAGGCTATTTCACGTATTTTCAGACGAGTGGAGGGGCGAAGCCTTCCGGGAGATTTAGTTGGAACCTTGGGCCGAGAAGAACGTGAATATTGAAAAAGAGCGGAAGCGTCTGGTTGCAGCATTCGATGAGAAGTTTGGCAAGGGTCCGCGGCCGAAAGTATCCGTCGCGCCGGGCCGCAGCAACCTGATCGGCGAACATACGGACTACAATGGCGGCGTGGTGCTGCCGGTGGCGGTGGACCGGCATGTGGCGGTGCTCTTCAGGGCCGCTGAGGCTAATGCGCCGCACGTCGATGTTTTCGCCGAAGAACTGAATGCGGCAGACAAATTCGACATCCGCAACATCAAGCGAACGACCGATCCGCAACTGCATTGGGCCAATTATGTCCGCGGGACGGCGAAAGCTCTGCAGAACCGCGGCGTGAAACTGCGCGGCGGGCAGCTTTATATTGTCAGCGATCTTCCGCGTGGGGCAGGCCTCTCGAGCAGCGCGGCTCTGGAGACGGCGGTCGGCCGAGCGCTGCTCACTATGGCCGGTGCGAAGATGGATGCGCGGGAATTGGCGTTCGCCTGCCAGGAAGCGGAGCACCGCTTTGCGGGCGTGATGTGCGGGATCATGGACCAGACTGTCGTGGGGCGTGCGAAAGCGGGGCACGCGCTGCTGCTGGACTGCGACACGATGGACGTGCGAGACGTGCCCATCGCTCTGAAAGGATATAGCTTCGCTGTGTTCGACACAGGCGTGCGGCACAAGCTGGCCGGCAGCGAATACAACAAGCGGCGCAGCGAGTGCGAGCATGCGGCGGAGCTGATGGGACACGGTAATCTTCGCGGGGTGACTCTGAGCGACCTGCTGAAGGCGGGCGGGAAGCTGACGAAAAACGAACACAAGCGCGTGCGTCATGTCATCACGGAGAATCTACGCGTGGTGGGTTTCGCGGCCGCGTTAGCGCGCGGAGACATTGACGAATTGGGACGTCTGCTGCTGGCGAGCCATCAGAGTCTTGCGTGCGACTATGAGGTAAGCTGCGCGGAGTTGGACGAAGTTGTCGCTCGCCTGCAAGCCAAGAACGCGAAGGACGGCGCATGCCCCGGAGCGCGCATGACCGGCGGCGGGTTCGGTGGAGCGGTGGTGGCTCTGCTGAAGACCAGCGCGTATCCGGCCTATGCAAAGGCGCTCAAGCCGTACGCGAAAGGCGGGTCGCTGCTGCTGACGCCGACGGCGGGGGCAAGAGTGCTCTGAATTTGGCCGAAAGGCGTAATCCGAAAAGACAATCGGGCCGCCCACCGGACCGGCGTCATTACTCAGATGCATCTCCCTGCGTCACTTGACGTCGCAGATCTCCTCGGCCTGCCAGGTGAGGTCGGTACGAACCACGCGGCGGTTGTACACGTCCAGCACGTAGATGTGCCCTTCCGTCAGCCCGGCGCCGCTTGGCCAGGCGAGCGGAATCGGGGGAACCGCCACAGAAGCTTTGCCCTGCTTTCCGGCTTCCGTGTTCGGGTTGATGTATTGCGACTCGAAATTCCCGTACTTGCCGAAAGCGAGAACTTCATTGCCGGCGTTATCCACCAGCGAAACGTAGCAGCCTGTGGCATTCGGGATCGCCAGGCGCCCATAGCGATCGACATCAAAACGCGGAATTCGGCAGACGCAACAGGTCGTGCCGAGACTGGGATGGCTCAACGGCGAGAGGCCCGCGTACGTACACAGCGCGCCTTCAACGGATTTGCCGACCATCATGTCGGCCGCGCCCGTTACTGTTCCGCCTTCGGGCCCAAACTTCACGATGCAGCCGGTGCAGTGCTTGTACGCGGCGTCTTTTTCAAAACTCTTCCGCGCTGGCATGGTTCCGACGATCATTCCGACGTAGAGGTTTCCCTTCAGGTCAACGCGTACGCCGCCATCCGTCTGTGGAATCGGGCCGATGATGGCGCTGGTGAGGTCCGCCGGGTAATCGCGCGACAGATTGCTCTTGTCGTCCAGCTTTCCGTGCCGGCCCACGAGGCCCTCCAGATACTTGCCTTTCAACGCCTTGCCGTCGGGACCGAAACCAGCCACGCAATATTTTACCCAATCGTACATGAACGCGACGTACACTTTGCCGTCCGGCCCGACGCCAATGCCTTTCTCGCAGTTGCCGATGCCGTAACGTCCGTAGATGTACTTGCTGAGGACGTGCGTCCCGCTTGGAAAGGGCGCAGGCTCCAGGTCGCGCGTGTAGCGTTCAAGCGGACCGCTGAAGCCCTCGCCGGAGCGGACGTAAAGGATGCCGTCGTAACCAACGGAGAGGTCGGTGCCGAGGAACGGCTTGCCGCCGCGTTTGAGCATCTCTCCTTCGCCGCTGCTGCCGTCGAAGCGCCAAAAGAGATTCCCGCCGTCGCTGATGTAGACCTCCTCGCGCTGCGCATCCACGGCGATGCGGTTGAACACGTCAAGCGCTTCGGGCGGCGGCGAAAAGTCCGTGCGCACCGGAACCAGTTCAGCGCCTTTGTCCTGAAGGCAGACGAGGTCGCCTTGTACGCCGGCGACATAGATGGAAGTCTGGTTCGCGGAAGCAACCAGGGCCATCTGCGGCCAGCCGCCTTTCTGTGGCGGAAAAACGTACTTCGCAGCAGCGGGCGCGTCCTTGCGGCGTTCAGTGAATTTCGTCACCGTCACGTCGTATTTCCAGTAGCCGGCGCAGAAACGCGAAAGCACGTAGAGGTCGCCCGTTGTCGGATGGATTGCGAGCTGATGCGGCGCGGCCACCTGGATCTCGCCAGTCTCCTTGCCATCTGCATCGAAGATCGCGACGCGCTGATGCTCGCGGTCGGCAACGTAGACGTTGCCTTTCCCATCGACCGCGATGCCGTGGACGGGGCCTTCGGGCACGCCGTCGTTCTGGTAGCCATTGTTCTTCTTGTATGCGCCGCCTTGGCCGTCCTTGTGGTCAACGGAAATGGTAGCGAAGGGCTTCATCGTCTCGCCGCCGCCGCGCGCCATCCTGTAAATGCGTCCCGGCGGAAATGCGGCGTTGAACTCGTGTCCGTACTGCGTCTTTGAGGAGAACGGGCCGCTCAGATACAGCCATTTGCTGTCCGGTGACGCGGCAAGGAAGATCGGGCCATTGCCCGTATTTGGATTGCGGCCGTTCTTTGGCCAAAGCTCCTGCGTGCGGAACGACGCCTGTGGCACGCCGCCTCTGGCGTCCAGAGCGTAAACGACCGCGCCATCGGTAAACAGCAGACCGTCCTTGGATGCGGCGGAAACGAGTGTCAGCTTGCCTTCGCTATAGAACTCCGGATTGAGGCTGTTGAGATTACGCGGATGGAACGCACTGCGTTCCTCATCCCAGGACGCCACGTCCTTCATGGCTTCCGGTGGCAGGTCCGCCGGGAATGGCATGAGCTCCCGCAGATAGCGGCCTTGCGCATCGAAAGCGCGCACGACGCGGAAGTTCTGATTCCGGTTTCCGCCGTAGCCCATGATGTAGAGCGTGCCGCTCTCGTCGGCAGCCAGCGCGCCGATGCGGCCAAAGAGGTACGGGCTGTCGCCGATGAAGCGGCCGAACTTCACGCCCGTGCCGGCTCGCACGCGCACCTTGAACGGCCCGTCGCCGACGGGCTTTCCAAAGTCATCGCGCAGATCCCACTCCAGCGACTGCGAGAGACCCGCTTTGAGCGGCTCCGGCGGCGGCTTTGGGCCACCGAGCACGCCGGCGGCAAGATGGCGTACTATCTTGTCGCCAACCAGTATGGCGACCTCAACGTCGGTGGGCGCGACGACCGCGAATGTGATCGTAACTTTGGCACCATCGCGGGCGACGGTCGGTTTCGCGGCGAAGGAGATCTCGCCAGCGGCGCACGCGGACGCGACGACCAGAGCGAGCATCAAGGCCTTGTGATGGCGGGCGCCCATTGTACTAGCCTCAAACCACGATGATTGTCAGTCGCGGCACACAGCAGCAGACCTTCGTGAGCGACAACGCTATTTGGCGCCGCTTGGCGCGAGCAACTTCTTCATGGCCTCGCCCATAGCCTGCCCGATCAGGAGATAAGTCTCCGCGTTGTTGTTCCAGTGATAGCCTTGTTTCGATGGTGAGACTTCGGGCGGGCGCCAGAAATCCTTCGTCTCGACGAAGGCCACGTTGCCCTTGAACTCCGGATACTCTGCGACCGCCGCTTGAGCGCGCATCAGCGACAGCGCGCGCGGGTGCTTCTCATCCCGGCCGGTCATTCCGGTTTCGGCTATCACGAAGGGCAGCTTCGGCACGCCCAGGTCTTTGCGAATGTCGCGGATGAAGTTGGCCATGTTCTTCTCGTACTCGTCGTTGAAGGCTTGATTGACGCGATCATTCCATCCCTGATGCCAGCCGAAGCCCACGATCTCGTACCCCTGGCCGTCGTAGTCTGGAAAGTGCGTCTTGAGATTGTTTAGCACTTCCTTCGTCAGCGTCACGATCTGCGTGTAGTACGGTCCAAGTTGGCCGCCAGAGCTCGGCGGGCGGAAATCCGCGCCGAGGCTCTTGCCGCCCCAGGCTACCTTGATCAGCAGCACCTGGTTGTCGATAACGTCGCCCACGACGTTTCCGAATTCGAGCTCTGGGCCGATCAGGTCCGTCTTCGCGCCATAGCCGACAGTGAGCCCGCCCTTGCGATCCAGATACCAGATCCACACATCGTCGCGCACGATCCACTTGCCGTCCTTGTTGGCGAGGTGCTTGAAACGGCCGGCCGTGGCGGGATCCTTGAGCAGGTACTCCAGGCTTCCCTTGCCCTCATTGGCGTTGGGGTCGAGCTTGATCTTGCCCTGGCCCTCCATGTTGGATTGCCCGGCGAGAATAAAGACTTTCACCGGGCTCTTGCCCGCTTGTCCGGCGACGCTCGCGGGCGCGCAGACGAGCAAGGCAATCAGGACAAGCACAAACGTATTTGTCTGACGTCGGTTCATCGGCGCCCTTTCTGCATGCGGGAACACAATCCGCTGTCGCTGGCGTACACCGTCGTTTGCGGGGGCCAGATTACTTCTCGGTCCGGAACGGCGATGCCGGAAGGCCCTCTTTGTTTGCGAGGTTCGGCTCTGCGATCTCCGTCCAGCCAAAACGCACGGCCACGGGTTTGGCGACCTTGTCGCTGGAGACAACCACCGTCTCGCCTTCGATCTCCGCCTTGGCCTCAACGAAGTTCTTGTCTTCGCCCGCGATGGTGAAGAAAGTAAGCGGCTTGCCATCGCGCGAAGTCAGTCCGCCGCCGACAAAATCAAACGAGATGCGGACCTTGTTGCCGTCGATCTTGCAGGACTTGTAGAGCGGCCCGCAGAGCACCGCTTGCGGCTTGCCGTACGTCTTGGCCAGCGCCCACAAAGCCAGGCGCCGCCCGACTTCCTGCTTGTTCGTCGGATGGATGTTCTTCACGTTGCCGATGTCCATCGTGTTGGCCATGCCCGTGTTCGGGATACTCAAAGCGGCCTGCTGAGATTCCCAGAGCCCGGGCAGCTTCTCCGGAGATTTGTACGTGTAGGGCGCGATCTGGACGTAGTAGAAGGGCAGATCGGGCTTTTTCCAGACTTCGCGCCAGCCGCCGATGAGCGCCTTCATCTTTTCGAAGTAGAGCATTCCTTCGCCGTTGTTCGATTCGCCCTGATACCACAGGGCGCCGCGAATTGTGTACGGCACCAGCGGGAAGATCATTCCGTTGTAAAGCGCCAGCGGCGATTGATGGTTTATGACCATCTTGGTGGCATCCTTCTTGTCCGGTGCTTTGGCCGGGAAGGTGTCCAGTTTGTCCGTGATGTCTTTCAGCGCCGGAACCTGCTTGAACCCCTCCGGTGGCGTCCAGGGTTCGATGCGCGTGCCGCCCCAGTTCGATCCGATCAGCCCAATCGGCACATCCAGATCCTTCATGATCTGCCGCCCAAAGAAGTAGCCAGCGGCGGTGAAGTTCCCCACCGTCGTCGGCGTGCAGACTTCCCAACCGGTGGATGGAACGTCCGTCATCGGCTTGTCCGAGGGACGGTGCTGAAGCTTGATGTGCCGGATGCGCGGATGGTTGGCGCTCGCGAGTTCGTCCTTGCTGTTGTCCGACTGCCGCACGGTGAACTCCATGTTGGATTGGCCGGAGCAGAGCCACACTTCGCCGACGAGAACGTCCTCAAGCGTGATGGTGTTCTTACCGCGGATCGTCAGAACCTGCCCATTCGCATTGGCCTTCATCGCGGCCAGCCGCGCCATCCACTTGCCGGAGCCGTCCGGTTTGGCCGCCAGCTTTTGCCCGGCGAATTCCACCGTGACGTCTTCGCCCGCATCGGCCCAACCCCAGACAGGACACTCCTGGTCGGCCTGCAGAACCATGTGGCTGCTGAAAATGGCGGGAACTTTGACTTCTGCCTGCGCTGCAAACGCCAGCAGCAACAGGGTCGCCCAGCACAAACGCATCGACTTGCACATCATCGCGAGTCTCCCTAATGGACCAAACCAGAACGAAAGGCCACCGTGCTGATTACACCGAGCTCTCACATGGATTTTAATTTAGACGACTGTGCACTCAGTCATCCGGGGGGAAAGACTTTTTCTGCTCCTCGGCGAGCTGTTTTAGCTGGCATAGCGACTGGTTCCAGATCACATCGTGAGCGAACGAGGGAAACAGAGCGCGAAAAGCCCACCAGAGGGGTCGCGTGACCCAGGTCCGCCCGCGTTCCAAAGCAAAGGCCACGTAAATGGACAGGTTGCAGGACTGCTTCGCGGTCGGCTCGATCTCGAACAGTAAAACCCCGCCCCGCGCGAAGCCATCGCGCACGCGATAGACGGCAAGATGGCTGCCCGCGATTCGTTCCAGTTCCAGGCTGAAGGCGAGGCGGCTCCCCTTTAACCGGTACCGGATCACGCAGCCCGGTTCATTGGGCGTGCCGCTAATGCGTTGAATTTCGACCCACCGCGGCAAGCAGTAGCCACGATCCGCTTCGCCAAAACGGCCCAGTTGATTCCAGACCCTGTCCTGCGAAGCCCGAATCCGGATCGTGTACATCCGCTCGAATTCGGGACGGGAAGGAACGGCCACGCCGGTTTCTGCCAGCATGCGTGCGAAGGCGGCGCGTTTGATCTCGAATTGCTCCTTTGCCACGCCGGTCGTGAAGCGCCCGAAGCCTTCCCATTTCAGACCGAAGAACAGCTCGGTGAGATAGTTGCGCAACGTCACCAGCGCCCCGCCGGTGAAGATCCGCCACAGAGTCGCGGGCGTCATCATCATGCGGAAGATGGCTGGGTACTCATCGTCACCGCTGGCGATCTTCCAGAGGATGCTCTCCAGCCTGCGCTGCGAAGCGAGTGTGTCCTTTCTTTCTGTAATCACCGCTTGGTAGAGAATTCGACTCAGCACCGAAGAGCCGAACACAACTCGGTGCATGTAAAATACCAGGGCCGCGAAGCGGTTGTCCCGGCGAAACCGCCGGATCAGCGGCGCGTAAGCTTCGTGCAGGCTTTGCTCGTCCACGCTGCGGGTGAGCAGCGCTTCTGCAAGGACACAAGCCGTCTCGTGCGCCGACCGGAGTCCGTCTTTGTAAAGCCGAGAGGCGACCATGTCCCCCACCGCCGCCGTCCGTTCGGCAAAGGGGTGGTTGGCCGCCCCAATGACCAGACGCGGATTGCAGAGGCAGCCCAGCCGGAACTTCGTGCGTGCAAGAAGTGCGGAAATGTGCGGCAATTCCAGAAAGTGCCTGATGAGCGCCTGGTTTTCCGCCGCTCCGGTGGAAGCGTCAACGCTAGGCCCCACCAGGACCACGGTGATTGCGCCGCGTTTGGGCAGCAGGGAACACATTTCCAGGCGCAAAGCCTTCGATCCATACTCGACGAAGTGTAATTCGCCCTCCAGGTCGATCGGGGTCTCCGGCATCGTCGCCAACTCAAAAATCAGGGATTGGCGCAGCCGGGGCAATGCGTAAGCGGGGTTCAAGCGCCGGAACAGTTGCGCCAGGGATCCTTCGGCCGGGCTGCTTGTGTTGCCGCTATTGACGCCGCCCGCGAACACCACGAAGTCCGCCTCCAACCGGTGCTCGGCTCCCGCGCAACGGTAGCACACCACGGGCTTGCGGCATTCCGCATAATAGGCATCGTACGCCGCGCCGCTCACCAGCTCCGCCCCTTCCTTGACCGCGCAATCCAGCAAGAACGCGTCGAAGCTGCTGGAGCGGTTCTGTCGCGGCACGAAAAGCCCTCCGCGAGAAACCGACACGATCTCGCGATCCTCGGGCACAACCAACTCGATGTTCTTCCAATAACCCTGGACGGTGATGGAGTGGATATGGCCTTCTACGACCTCAGGGGGCAGCCGCAGATTGAGCTTCCTCAGCGCGTCGTTCAGCAGTGGGGAAATGCCGCCGGCAGAATAACCGCACCGATTCAACTCGACGCCCGGAGCGCTGCTCGCCGCGCGGCAGGGCGCCAGTCGCCGCTCGAGGATGACGACTCTCGTCTTGCGCCGCAATTCCCTCGCGCGCCTGAGGAAATGGATGGCGAAGAAAGCTCCTGCGGGGCCGCCGCCGATCACGGCTATGGTGCTTCCATCTTCCAGAACGATTTTGTTGCGGGGCTCACGCTCTTCCATGGGGGAAGTCTTCCTGGCGGCTTGCCTGTCTAAACGGTCGCCGCACGGTGCCACCCGGTCAAGCGCAAGCGGTTGCTGACCGCAGTTCCTCGCGGAGCGCACTTGATTACGCCTTAGCCATGTCCAGAAGCTGCAATGGCATTTTCACAAAATGTGATAAAAAAAGTTGCCATTGCTATTATCGGTCTATAGCCTAAAAGGATGGTGTGTACTGATATTCTGTGTGGCAGGAAGAGGAGGTACGTGGTGAAAGCTATGGCGCGATTTGCTGGAGCGGTGTGGCTGGGCATCTCCCTAGTCGGTGCGATCATGGCTGGCGAGCAGACCCCTTGGGTTGCGCCGGCGCGCGCAGCCAAGAAGGCCAATCCCATTGCCGCGGATGCGCAGTCGATGGCGCGTGGAAAACAGTTGTTCACTAAGAACTGCCTCTCCTGCCACGGCGAGACGGGCAGAGGCGACGGCCCGGCCGCGAAGGATCTGGAAAGGCATCCGGGGAATCTGTCGGACCCGAAGATGTTTGAGCAAAGTGACGGCGCTCTGTTCTGGAAGATTACTGAAGGCAACAAGCCTATGCTGTCGTTTGAGAAGACGCTGACGCCTGAGGAGCGCTGGGACGTGGTCAATTACGTCCGAACGCTCGCCAAGAAGCCCTGACAAGTTGGCTCGATTTTCTGAGTGTAGCGAGTTGCAAGCGTTTGTATTTTGGGGAGGGGGCGACGCATGTTCCTACGGAAATTGGCCATTGCCGCGATCCTGTGTGCGGGCGTGCTTGTCATCTCCTCGCCACGGGCTGAGGAGGCCATCACCAAGGAACAGGTTCAGACCATTTTCAACGAATTGGCCAAGCTGAAGGCCGAGAACACGGATATCAAGGCTCAGAACGCGCAACTCCAAACCCAAGTCACCAAACTGAACGATCAACTCCAAAAGCAGGCCGCCGCTACAAAGAGTGGCGCCATCCCCAGCAATATAGAACAGGCTTTGGATGACTTCCTCGCCAAAGATGAGTTCAAGCCTTACAAGACAAAAATTGACTACATGAATCCCGGAACGACGAAGTTTTTGATGACCGGAAGCGCCAGCACCGACTTTGTCGCGGTGGCGCACCAGCCCTCGACGTTTACGACCGAGTTCGATCCGATCTTCCTGTGGAAGTTGAGCGAACGCCTCTCGTTTGAAGCCGAAACTCCCATCGTGGCGCTGGATGGCATCCCGGGAAGCGCGGCGGCCAGCATTGAGCTTGAGTATGCCAATATCGCGTATGTCGTGAATGACTACCTGACCATTCAAGCGGGCAAGATGAAAGACATCTTTGGACTGTTCAACCCCCGCTATGACCCGAAGTGGATCAATAAGTTTGTGGACGCGCCGATGGTCTACGACGATGGCGGGGCCGGACTGGTGCCGCATCAGCAGACCGGAGTGCAAGGCATAGGCGCGGTCGATCTGGGGCCGACGAAACTCCGGTATGCCGCGTTCATCTCGAATGGCATGCACGTGGAGCCGGCCGACCCGGCGACGTTTGGCGAGCTCATTCCAAACGACGTGGATAATAACAACAATAAGGGCTTTGGCGGACGCGTGGGCTTCCTTCCAATCCCCTCGCTCGAATTGGGTTTCTCCATAGAGTATTCAGGAAATGTCTTCGATGCCGGGTTGCCGCACGCCATGGGCAGGATCCTTGGCGCGGATTTGAGCTCAATTCATGAGTATGACTGGCTTAAGGGAACGCTCGACCTCAAGGCGGAGTGGGCCTGGTCGGCCGTAGGCAAGGCCACGTATCAGTTGAACGAGCCCGATGGCGTTACCCCCGTCGTATTCAATAACAATCGTCGCAACGGCGGCTATTTTTCGCTCGCCTATCGCCCGACGAAAATCGACCAGAAATGGGTGAAGAATCTCGAAGCGACGGTGCGCTGGGATCACCTCAGCTTGCCCAGCATGACAGCCGACACGCCACTGGATGCCCGATTTCAACGGGAGAGCCATGACCGTTGGACGATCGGCCTGAATTATTGGCTGACAGGGAGTACGGTCCTGAAGGCCAATTACGAGCATGATTCCCACAGCCCGCGTACGTTTACGCTCGAATACGCAATTGGCTTTTAAGTGTGCCCCCGGGCAGGTGCGGGCGATGACGTAACCGACGCACCTATTGAGGAGGACAGACATGACGACTGCGCCAGAGAACCTTAAGCTTGCCGCCGGGTACTGCACGCTGCTGGTCGTCGTGCTTGGCCTCGGAACGCTGAATGTAGGTGCAGCGGATGCTCCAGCCGAGTCCAACGCCAAACCCTCCCAGGGAACGACTGCCGAAGCCGCGAAGGATTCGGCGGCGGCGGCGAAAGCCGCAGATTCATCGAAAAAGGATTCCGAGCCGGCTAAGAAGCCCGGTGAGAAAGCCGAAGAGAAATCGACGTCCTGGTCATCCAAGACTGGTGTTCAGCTCTGGTCGCAAGGCTGCAAACAGTGTCACAACATACGGTCGCCATCGACGCTCAGCTATGCTGAGTGGAGCGTTGCTGCGTCGTGGATGCGCTACCGGTGTAATCTGACCGCGAAGGAATATCGCAAGATTGCGGCGATACTGAAAGGCGAGGCCGAGCCTAAGAAATAGGGCCGCCCACATAACAGTCCAGAAGGTGGCCGGTGAGCCAGACGGAGTCGCGGCCGCCACAGAGTAACGCAAATTCTAACGGGATGAAACGCCGGAGCTGAAGATTATTTGGCGTTAATCCATATGGCTGAAAAGTAGTAACTGTCGTCCAGGTGTTACACACTCCGGCAGCGGGAACAAGCTGTGGAACAACTCTTCAAACCTAGCGCCAATGCACTCTTCCGCGGAGGCATCGTTGGGCTAATCCTACTCGTGGGCGGATTGGCTTCCGTCGTTGTCGCATTTCAACTTTCGCCCAATGTCACCAAAGTACACGTACCTCTCGTTCAGCCGGTGCCCTTTAGCCATCAGGATCACGCGGGCAGCTTCGGCATCGCCTGCCGCTACTGCCATACGAGTGTTGAGACATCTTCGTTTGCCGGCCTGCCTCCGGCTGAGACCTGCATGTCCTGCCACTCGCAGATCTGGGCCGATAACCCCTTGCTGGAACCGATCCGCGAAAGTTTCCGTTCCGGTCAGCCTGTTCGTTGGAACCGCGTGTATGACATGCCTGACTACGCCTACTTCCGGCATAACCTGCACGTAAACAAAGGCATCGGCTGCTCGACCTGTCACGGCCGCGTGGATCAGATGCCGCTGACGTGGAAGGAGCATGCGTTGCGAATGGACTGGTGCCTGGACTGCCACCGCAACCCGCAGCGCTTCGTGCGGCCGCAAAGCGAAATCTACAACATGGCCTGGGAACCGCCGGCCAACCAGGCAGAAGTGGGCCCCGCGCTTGCGCGTAAATCGGGCCTCCGCTCCGAAGGTTTAATGGACTGTTACGTGTGTCACCGGTGATGAGATGGCGATGAACAAGTCGTCTAGCGAAATAGACCTGAGTGCCATCCGCGCGCGCCTCGCCGGCGCACAGGGCCCCCGCTATTGGCGCAGCATTGAGGAATTGGCCGACACGCCGGAATTCCGTGCTCTGGTGCAACGCGAATTCCCGAATCAGGCCCAAAAACTCGACGGCTTGGGCCGCCGGGACTTCCTGCGTGTCATGGCTGCTTCACTGGCGCTGGCGGGCCTGACCGCGTGCGGCGCGCCCGCCCCCTCGACGATTGTGCCTTACGCAAAGGGGCAGGAAGGCATCGTTCCAGGCAAACCCCTGTTTTTTGCCACTGCACTGACGTTGGGCGGCTACGCTCAAGGCGTGCTGGTGGAAAGCAACATGGGGCGCCCCACCAAGATTGAAGGCAACCCTGATCACCCCGCCAGTCTGGGTGCCACGGACGCCTTCAGCCAGGCTGCGATCCTGGGCCTCTATGATCCCGACCGCTCGCAGACCATCACGTTCGAGGACCGGATCAGCACGTGGGACGCGTTCCTCGGCGCGGTGCGCCCTGAATTGGCGGCGCAGCGCGACGCGAAAGGCTCCGGGATCCGGATTCTCACTGAAACCATAACATCCCCAACACTCGGTTCTCAGTTGGCGGCGCTGCTGAAAACGTATCCCAACGCGAAGTGGCACCAATACGAGCCATGCAATCGGGACAATGCGCGGGCCGGCGCGCTCCAGGCTTTTGGCGAGGATGTATCGACCGTTTATCGCTTTGACCAGGCCGATACCATCCTTTCCCTGGACGCTGATTTTCTCGGAAGCGGGCCAGGCTGTGTGCGCTACGCGCACGACTTCTCCTCTAAGCGGCGCGCGCGGCGTGACCAACTCGCGATGAACCGGCTGTATGTCCTCGAGAGCGCCCCGTCAGTTACCGGCTCCATCGCCGATCATCGTCTGCCGCTTAAAGGCAGCCAGATCGAAGCCGCCGCTCGTGAGTTGGCCCAGCAGCTCAAAGTCGAAGGCATTCGCGCCGGCACGCCGGCATCCGGAATTTCCGAAGCGTGGATGGCGGCGTTAGCCAAAGATCTTCAGCAGCACGCCGGGCGCAGCATTGTCATCCCAGGCGACGCGCAGCCGCCGGAAGTACACGCTCTGGCTCACGCCATCAATCAATCGCTAGGCAACGAAGACAAGACCGTTGTCTACAAGGTTCCGGTTGAAGTCAAGCCTGTCAGCCAGGCCGACTCCCTGCGGGAGTTGATCGGCGACATGTCCGCCGGGCGAGTGGATTTGCTCTTCGTCCTTTCTGCAAACCCGGTCTTCTCCGCGCCCATCGACTTGCAGTTCAACGCCGGCCTGGCGAAGGTGAAGCTGCGCGTGCACCACGGCCTCTATAAGGATGAGACGGCCGCGCAGTGCCAGTGGCACATCCCGCAGGCTCACGAACTTGAATGCTGGGGCGACGCGCGCGCCTACGATGGCACGACCACGATTCAGCAGCCGCTTATCGCGCCTCTGTATTCGGGCAAATCCAGCGTCGAAATGCTGGGGATGCTGCTCTCGATTGGCGATCCCGGCCACGACATCGTGCGCGACTACTGGTCGCAACAGGAGGCCGGCAAGACCGATGATTTGTGGCGGCGTGCCATCCGCGACGGCGTGGTAGCGGGAAGTGGAGCACCGACCAAGAAAGTCACGCTCCGCCCGCTCGCCCTGGAAGCGACGGCGGCAGGCACGGAAGGCTTTGAGCTGCAATTCCGCCCAGATCCGGCCGTGTGGGACGGCCGCTTCGCAAATAATGGCTGGCTGCAAGAACTGCCCAAGCCCGTCACCCAGTTGACTTGGGACAACGCCGCTCTGTTCAGCCCCGCGGATGCCGAGCGTCTGGGACTGCACAATGAAGATCTGGTGAATCTGACATTGGGTGGCCGCACCCTTAGCGCGCCCGTCTGGATCTCACCGGGCCACGCGCGCGGCTGCGTGACGGTGCACTTCGGCTACGGGCGAACGCAAGCCGGCCGAGTTGGCAACAGAATCGGCTTCGACGCCTTCGCATTGCGCACCTCGGGTGCTCCCTGGCGCGGGGTGGGCTTGGAAGTCGCCAAGGCCGGCCATGCCTATCCGCTAGCCTGTACGCAGACTCACCACCAGGTGGAAGGCCGCGACATTGTACGAACGGCGACGCTGGCCGAATTCGAACAGCAAGCCAAGGCGCCCGCGAAAGAAGAAGAAAAACCGGCTACGCTTTACCCCGCTTTTAAGAGCGAGGGCAATGCGTGGGGCATGGTGATCGACCAGACGGTCTGCACGGGTTGCAGCGCGTGTGTCCTCGCCTGCCAGGCCGAGAACAACAGCCCGGTCGTCGGCAAGGCGGAAGTGGGGCGTGGCCGCGAGATGCACTGGCTGCGCATAGATCGCTACCATGAGGGCGGCCTGGACAATCCCCGGGTTGTCTCGCAGCCGATGATGTGCGTCCACTGCGAGATGGCGCCCTGTGAGCCTGTTTGCCCGGTTAACGCCACGGTCCACAGCGCCGATGGACTGAACATGATGGTCTACAATCGCTGCGTCGGCACGCGCTATTGCTCGAACAATTGCCCGTACAAGGTGCGGCGCTTCAACTTCCTGGACTACACCAATCTGGAGCCGCTCCGCCGTTTACAGTACAACCCCGATGTGACCGTGCGTGAACGGGGCGTGATGGAAAAATGCACCTATTGCATCCAGCGCATCAGCACGGTGCGGGCCGCGGCCGAGATGGAGAACCGCGCCATCCGCGATGGCGAACTGGTCACGGCCTGTCAGGCGGCTTGCCCCTCGCAAGCCATCGTCTTTGGCAACCTCAACGATCCGAGCAGCCAGGTGGCCAAACTCAAGTCCCAGCCGCACGGCTACGGCGTACTGGGCGAACTGGGCACGCTGCCGCGCACCAGCCACTTGATGCGGGTGCGCAATCCCAATCCTGAGATTGAGAGCCTGACGGCGAAGGGAAGTGTGAGTTGAGCCAGGGAGAGCCAACCTCGATGCAAGACGAGCTTGCGCTTGTGGCCCCAGGCCATACCTCGGCCACGGTGACCGACAAGATCAGCGCCGTGGTGCTGACGCCGCAGATCCGCAAACGCTGGCTGGTCGGCCTCCTGCTGGGCTTTTCCCTGGTCATGCTGCTGCTTTTGGCCATGAGCGTGGTGTTCATTTATGGCGTGGGCGTGTGGGGCATCAATATCCCGGTGGCGTGGGCCTTCGCGATCACTAACTTCGTGTGGTGGATCGGAATCGGCCATGCCGGCACGCTGATCTCGGCGATTCTCCTGCTCCTGCGGCAGGAATGGCGCACCTCCATCAATCGTTTTGCCGAAGCGATGACGCTCTTCGCCGTCACCTGCGCCGGCATCTTCCCGCTGATCCACATGGGGCGCCCGCAGTACTTTTACTGGATGCTGCCCTATCCCACCACGATGGGCCTCTGGCCGCAGTTCCGCAGCCCGCTGGTCTGGGACTTCTTCGCGGTCTCCAGTTATGCCACGGTCTCGCTGCTCTTCTGGTACGTCGGCTTGGTGCCGGACCTGGCGACGTTCCGCGATAAGGCCAAGAATCGTTTTCTGCGGGTTGTTTACGGTCTGGCGGCCTTGGGCTGGCGAGGCTCGGCCGTGCACTGGCAGCGCTATCAAGTGGCCTACCTGCTGCTGGCGGGCCTGGCGACACCGCTGGTTGTCTCTGTGCATTCCGTGGTCAGCCTGGACTTTGCCGCCGCGAACATGCCTGGCTGGCATTCGACCATTTTCCCGCCGTACTTTGTCGGCGGCGCGATCTTTTCCGGCTTCGCGATGGTTCTTACCCTGGCCATTCCTCTGCGCAGATACTATGGCCTCGAAGACTTCATCACCCTCCGCCATCTGGAAAACATGGGCAAGATGCTGCTGGCCATGGGCATGCTGGTCTCCTACGGCTACCTGATGGAGATCTTCATGGGGTGGTATGGGACCAACCACTTCGAGCAGTACACGATCTACAACCGCATTACAGGGCCCTATGCCCCGGCGTTCTGGGCGCTGATCACGTGCAACGTTCTGACGCCGCAACTACTGTGGTTCCAGCGGTTGCGCAGAAGCCCCCTCTGTCTGTTCATCCTTGCCTTCGTCATTAACGTGGGCATGTGGTTGGAGCGCTTCATTATCGTGGCGACCAGCCTGGCCCGCTCGCACCTGCCCTCGAGTTGGGGCACATACGTTCCGACGCGCTGGGACTGGGCCTTGTTCGCGGGGACCATCGGCCTGTTTTCCTTCCTGTTCCTGCTGTTCATCCGCGTGTTGCCGATGATCTCCATCTTTGAAATGCGGGAGCTTGTGACCGAGCACAAACTCCAGCCAGCTACGAAGGCGGAGGCCGATGCCTGAACCGACGCCGTTATACGGTCTGATGGCCGAGTTCGAGACGGCGGAGCAACTGCTCGCTGCGACGCGGCGCGCGCATGCGGAGGGCTATCGCCGCATGGATGCCTATTCCCCATTCCCCGTGACGGGGCTGGCTGACGCCTTAGGCCAAGGCGGGCGGACCATCATCCCGACGCTCGTCCTCCTGGCGGGGCTTCTCGGCGGCGCCGCGGGCTTCCTCTTCGCCGATTACGTGTCAGCGTATGCCTATCCGCTCAATGTCGGCAGCCGGCCCCTGCACAGTTGGCCGGCCTTCATTCCGGTGGCATTTGAGACGACGATTCTGGGCGCGGCGCTGGCAGCCGTTTTCTCCATGCTGATCCTGAACCGGCTGCCGGAGCCGTACCATCCCGTCTTCAATGTTGCGCGCTTTGCTGAGTTTGCTTCGCGAGATCGTTTCTTCCTCTGTCTGGAAGCGGTGGACCCGAAGTTCTCACTGGAAACGGCGCGGCGGTTCCTCGAAAGCACCGGACCCGCCCATGTTGCGGAGGTGCCGCGCTAAAGCCATGAGCAGCCCCCGATCTATCCCTGCCGGCACGGAGGCCGGCGCTACCCGTCCGCGCGCCGCACTCGGGCTCCTGGTCTGCGGTTTGATGCTGGCGTGCGGCTGCGGGAATAACATGGAGACTGCGGGGCGCTACAAGCCTCTGGCGCCCAGCCCCTTCTTCCCGGATGGACGGACGGCGCGCCCGCGCCTGGACGACACGGTCGCCCGCGGGGAATGGCAAGGCGAAGAAGTCTTCTTTACCGGCAAGGCAAAAGGCAAGCTGGTGGATGAAAGTCCGGTTAAGTTGAGCCGCCAGGTGCTTCAGCGCGGGCAAACGGAGTTCAACACGTTCTGCTCTCCCTGTCACGGGCAGGATGGCTACGGCAAAGGCATTGCCGTCCGCCGCGGCTTCCCGCCACCATCCTCGTTTCATGAGGAACGGTTGAGGAACGCACCGGATGGGCATTTCTTTGACGTGATGACCAACGGTTTTGGCGTGATGTACTCCTATGGCTCCCGAGTGCCGGCGGCGGACCGCTGGGCCATTGTGGCCTATCTGCGCGCGCTCCAGTTAAGCCAGCACGCCGCTCTGGACGACTTGTCGCCAGAGGAGCGAAACAAATTTAAGGAAATGCCTCAATGAGCGGGAACGTGCCGGCACATTCATTCTTGCCGCGCCTGCAACGGGGGGCGCTTGCGGTCGGAGTTTTGGGCGCGATTCCGTGTGCGCTCGCGGCTGCCGTCAACTGGCCTCAGTTCCTGCAAAGCTACCTCGTCGCTTACGTCTTCTGGCTGAGCGTCTGCCTTGGAGCGGGCGGCCTGCTGGCGTTGAACTACGTGGTCAAGTGCCGCTGGGGCGTCGTCATTCGCCGAACGGCGGAGGCTGCGGCGGCCCTCATCTTCCTGATGGCCCTGCTGCTGCTGCCGCTGCTGGCGGGGCTGCCGCATTTGTACCAATGGGCGCGTCCGGAGGGTCTGTCCGCCGACCCGGCCTTGCGGCACGCGGCTTTGTTCCTGCAGGTACCCTTCGTGTTGGGGCGCTTGGCTCTCTACTTCTTGATCTGGTTCGCCTTGGCCTTCTTGCTGAAGCACTGGTCAGTACAGCAAGACCAGCGCGGTGATCCAGCTTGCGCCAAGAAACTCTCCGGGCTCAGTGCCGTGAGCGTGCCCATCTACGTTCTGACCATCAGCTTCTTCTCCGTTGACATGCTGCTGTCCCTGGAGCCGGGCTGGGACTCCTCGATCGTCGGATTCATGATCGGCACCGATTGCCTGCTGACCGCGCTCGCTTTCATCATTGTGATCGTCGTGCTGCTGGCGAAGGACGCGCCGTTGCGTCAAGCGCTCAACACCGAGCGCGTGCACGATTTAGGCAACCTGCTGATGGCGCTCGTCATTTTCTGGGCCTATATCGCCTTTGCGCAGTATCTGGTGCTCTGGATGGCCAACCTTCCGGAAGAAGTAGGCTGGTACGTGCGCCGGACGCAGGGCGGCTGGGAATGGGCTGCCCGCTCGCTCATGGGCCTGCATTTCGCGCTCCCGTTGTTCTTGCTCCTCTTCCGTTTCATCAAGCGCAGCACGGGCTCTCTGATTGCCGTGGCGCTGTTCATGCTCGTGATGCGTTGGGTGGATTTGCTGTGGACGATAGCACCCACGTTCCGTCCCGTGCTGTACGTACACTGGCTGGATGTCGCGCTGCCGCTGGCGATGGGTGGGCTGTGGGTGGCGGTTTTCGGCTGGGTGCTGCGGCGACAGCCGCTGCTTCCCTTGCATGCCGAGGTGGTTGACCACGGCGCCGAAGCTGCGCCGGCCGCGGAGGCGATCTGAATGGCGCGCCAGAGGAAGGAACCATGAGCAAGCTGCCGGACAGCCAAGCACCTCGCCAGTTCACGCGGCGGTCCGCGCTGCGGGTGGTGCTTGGCACCGTCCTGGCGGGCGTGGTGCTGAGCGTCGCGCTCGTCGCGCTGGCCAAGCAGATTCGCGCGCACACGGCAGTCACACCGCCCCCGGCATTGCCGTCACGCGGCTCCTCTGCGCAACAGCCCCCGGAGCCCAGGTTGGAGGAGGCCTTTGGAGCGGAGCTGGCCAAGGTTCACCAGGCCGAAGAGGAACACCTGCACCACTATGCATGGGTGAATCCGAAATTGAAAGAAGTGCGCATTCCCATCGATCGAGCCATGGAGTTGATGTTGCAGCAGGAAGGCGGGACGGGCGCGCCAGAAGGAAAGAAACCATGAGCCACGCGTTTTGTCTGTGTTCCTTTTCGCGGCCAGGACACTTGGGGCGAGCATGAGTCCAGCTGGGTTTTTCCCCGAGCAGGCATCGAGCTACGCGGCCCAAGTCGATGCGCTGGTCTTCTACCTGACGCTGGCCATTGCCGCCTGCGTTGCGGTCATCGTCGGCTTGATCATTTCCCTGGCTGTCAGGTATCGGCGGCGTGCGGAGCAACCCGTGCCGCCGGCCGCCGCCCTCAGTCCACGCCTGCATCTCGTCTGGATCGCCGTCCTTTCCTGCTTGTGCCTCGGCAGTTACTTCTGGGGGGTCCACCTGTCATCCGCGCTGCGCCAGGAGCCGGCCAATGCCATCGAAATCCGCGTGGTGGGGAAGCAATGGATGTGGAAGATGCAGCATCCGCAAGGACGCCGGGAAATTAACGAACTGCATGTCCCGCGGGGCGCTCCGATCGTGCTGCGCCTGATCTCCGAGGACGTGCCTCATGACCTTTTCATTCCGGCTCTGCGCCTGAAGCAGGACGCGTTGCCTGGCCAATACGCCACGGAGTGGTTTACGGCCACGAAGACAGGGGAGTACCCCTTCTACGGCGTCCAGGAATCCGGCCTGCTGCACACCAGCATGCGTGGAACCATGTTTGTCATGGAGCCGGCCAGATACGAAGCATGGCTCTCGGGCAAGTTGACCGAGGAGCCGCCCGCGGTCGCCGGCGAAAAGCTCTATAACCGCCTGGGCTGTGTCACGTGCCACACTACCAAAGCCGCGCCGTCGCTGACCGGGCTGTACAAGACGCAGGTAAAGCTCACGGTAGGCGAGCCCGTCGTGGCCGACGACGCCTATCTGCGCGAGTCGATCCTGGATCCCAATGCGAAAATCGTTGCCGGCTTCCAGCCGATGATGCCCTCGTTCCGCGGCCGGATCACCGAAGATGAGTTGACTCAGCTCGTGAGCTACATCAAGTCCCTGCGCCAATAGCTGAAAGGGAGTGCGTGGAAACCATGAGCACTGCTGGAGTAGCGCCGGCCTCCGTGCCGGCCGGCAGGGACGCCGGCCCTACCGCACCGCGCAATTATCTCACAGCCGAGTGCACCGTAGGCTCCTGGCTACTGGGTACGGACCATAAGCGCGTCGCGTTCCTGTACCTGCTGGCCATTGCCGCTTTCTTTACCATTGGCGTTATTGCCGCGGGACTTTTGCGCATCCACCTTTTGACCCCCGCGGGCATGCTTTTCAGTCCCGAGACCTACACGAACTTCGTCACGCTGCACGGCGTCATACTGGTTTTCTTCTTCCTTATTCCGTCGATGCCGTGCGTACTCGGGAACTTTTTGATTCCCCTGATGATCGGGAGCAAGGGTCTGGCCTTCCCGCGTCTGAACCTGGCCAGTTGGTATCTCTTTTTGCTGGGCGGGGTCTGCGCCATCTTCGCGGCCGTGATCGGCGGCGCGGACCTTGGCTGGACGTTCTACACTCCGCAAGTCAATGTCTTCTCGGCCAACCAGGGCGTGCTGACCGCTATCGGTGTGTTTCTCGCGTGCTTTTCCTGGATGCTGACGGGGCTCAATCTCATCGTTACCATTCACCGTCTGCGCGCGCCCGGGATGACGTGGTCGCGCCTTCCGCTCTTCGTCTGGACGATGTACGGCGCCAGCCTGCTTCTGGTGATCGGCACGCCGGTGGCGATCTTCACCCTGATCCGTGTGGCCGTGGCCCGTGCATCGCAATTCGGCCTTTTCGCTCCGGCCCTGGGCACCGGTCCGCTGTTCTTCGAACACCCCGCCGTCTACCTCATGCTTCTTCCCTGCCTGGGCGTGATCTGCGAAGTGGTGGCGTGCTTTGCCCGCAAACGACTCGTCGGATACAGAGCCCTCACCGCCGCCACTGGGGCCATCGTGGCGCTGGGCCTGCTGGTGTGGGCCTGCCATTTGTTTAATATCAGCGAAGCATCCGGCACAGGCACCCTTCTCTCCGTCTTGGGCTTTTTGTTGCTGATTCCCTTGGCGGTTGCCGTCTTCAACTGGATCGCCACGCTGTACCACGGCTCCATCTCGTTCGAGGCGCCGATGTGGTATGCCCTGGGCTTCATCTGCCTGCTGACCATTGGCGCTTTGAGTGGTCTTTATCTTTCGACGCCCGCGCTGGATGTGCACGTCGAGGACACGTACTTCATGATTGCGCAGTTCCACTTCGTCCTGGCCGGCGGCGCGACCATGGGCTATCTGGCCGCCATCCATTTCTGGTGGCCGAAGCTCACCGGACACATGTATTCCCAGGCCTGGGGCCGGCTCGCGGCGGCGCTGATCTTTGCCGGCTGCATCCTGACCTTCACGCCGCAGTTCGTGCTCGGTTATCTAGGCATGTCGCAGTACTACTCGGTTTATCCCGCTAATTTCCAGGCGCTCAATGTCTTGTCCACGGCCGGCTCGCTCGTGTTGGGAGCGGGCTACGCACTTCCGGTGTTCTATCTCCTCGCCTCGCTGAAGTTCGGCGCCGCGGCCGGTCCCAATCCCTGGCGTGCGGCGGGGCTGGAATGGACGGCGGACTCGCCTCCCCGGCCAGATAACTTCACGGAGATCCCCGTCGTGACTGAGGAAGCCTATAGCTATCCGCGCGCCGACACGGCGGCAACCCAGATTACCACGCTGTAGAGGAGCGAACGACGCCTGGCGCGGAATCCAAGCCAGGTGAGAGGATATCCACAAAAGATGGTGGGTAGGGAGGGATTTGAACCCCCGTAGACTTTCGTCGACAGATTTACAGTCTGTTGCCATTGACCGCTCGGCCACCTACCCGGATTTTCAAATAGCCGTCCGCGCGTTTCGCGAAGACCGAACACTTATCGCTGATGAGCGCGGGGATTTCAAGTGGAACCTGACGGCGGCGTGGAATGAACGTCGCAACTCGCCAGAATTTTAGCGCAGCGAGGGGCGCAGGCGGCGCGCCGGGCGCAGGCGAAGCGTGGGGCGTCTGTACGTGATGGCGCGGCGGGCGTGCAGGTACGGGGTTGCGGCGATGTAGAGCGCGAGCGCAAAGGCGGCGAGAAGTCCGAGCGGCGTCGCGAACTGCGCGGCGGGCGGAGCGTTCTCTTCAGACAGAACCGGTTGGCCGACGCTGGCGATGACCGCGGGTTCACTCGGCGCTTTGGCGGGGGCGGTCTTGTCGCTCGCCGGCTGCAACTGCGGGCGGGCTGCTTCGATCGTCCACCGGGAACCGCCTGATGCGGAGACGTAGCCGATGTGGACGTATGCCGAATCCCCCGCGATGCTGTGTGCGATCATTTTCATGGCAGCCGCCCTCCTGGTGGCCTTTCCAACAGGCTTAACGAACGGGTGCAGTGTTTCTTGCGCGCGTTTCTTGGGATTAATCGGGGGCGGAGTTTTCGGGAGGACGACGACTGTAGCCTTCATCAATATCATCGGGGGTGTCGAAGATGCCGTCCGGGCCGGCGCTGACAATTTTGCAGATGGTCTGCCCATTGACGTGTTGAATGCGCAATTGCATCGGGCGCATCCAGCCATCGACCGCCGAACGTTCCCATCGGTCCTCTGGAATGAGTTCGAAGACACTTGTCGGGATAGGCAAGCCGTCTTGGAGACGAGACTCGATCTGATATAGCAGGCCCTCGATATGCTCGCGCGTCGCAGCTTCGGGATGATCGAACTGCACATATCCGAACCGATGCGCAAAGAACATCGCGGCAAATCCGAGCACCAGCGAAGCGCCGCCGTAAAGCGCAAGTTTGTGCCGTTGGGCAGGCTGATTTGCGGGGATCTTCCTGAAGAAGAACGCGAGCGCCAATAGCGCAGCCAGTCCCGCGATCCATTCGCCAAGCCAGATCGCAAGCGCGCCGGCGAGACCTCGTGAGAAAAAGCCCAGGCCGATGATTGCGAAGCCGATCGCCAAGCCGGCCGCGCAGCCCATTCGAGCGGGGATGTTGGGACGGAAAGCGAGCGTGAGCGTCGCACCAAGAATAGCCAGTATCAGTCCCGGCGCAAAGATGCTGTCTGCCGGCTTGATGCCGAAAGTGGCAAGGTATCCCAAGTGCACAAAAGTGGAGGTTGTCGGCACGTGGCTTTGAGCAACGATGCGCATGCGTGCACCTGATCAACGCTTGTCACGACCCCAGAAGGTGTTCGGGTCGAAAATGTCGTCCTTGGTGTCGAAGATGCCGTCGCGGCCGGCGCTGACAACGTAGTGCTCTATCTGGCCATCCCTTTCGCGGGTGCGGATCTGCATCGCTCGGCTCCATTCATCCAGCGGGCCGTTTAGGGTGAGCGGCAAATCTGTTGTGAGCGTCGGAATGGGTTCGCCGGCGGCTTCCCGGCGTCTGAGGTTCTCGTTCAGCCCATAGATGCGGCCCCAGGTTATGTGGCCGGGCTTCGAGCCCCATCTGCCGAGACGATGCGCAAGCGACACCGATACAAGCACGCCCGAAAGCAGCGCGATTGCCGCACCTGCGGCGACCAGATATCTGGCCTTCCGCAGATGCCGGACTCGAGGGAGGAGGATGGCTGCGCCGATGAGCACGCTGACAATCGTGATGATCGTTCCGGTGCCGAGCACTCCCATGTTGGGATTAAACTGCGCGGAGCAGTAGCCGAGATGCAGGTAGGGACTCTGCGTGGCGGGCACCTGGCTGTGAGCAACTATGCGCATGATGGGCCTCACCCGAAGTATACCTTGCGCGCGCCGCCAAAATCAACAGCGCGGCGCGCTGGTGCGGATCAGTTCCGGGTGCTCGGCCAGAATCCAGAGCATCTCCAGAATTGCCGCGCGCTGCTGGGCGCAATCGACGGCGCTGGTGTTGAGCGCGCCACTGTTGACGTAGTTCTCGCCTTTGCAGCCCCCCAGACACCAGTATCGCACCACGCAAGCTCGGCAGCGGTCACAGGCATTCTCGATCGCCGTGGCGCGGCGGTGAGCGTGCAGCTTGGGATCGTTCTTCCAAAAATCGGCGAAGTTGAAACTCGGATCGCGAATGCTGCCAAGCTTGAATTGCGGCATATTGCAGTTCAGGCACGGATACAGGCTGCCGTCGGCGTCGAGCATGATCGTTTGCAGACCTGTGCCGCACGAGCGCCGCCGCGTGGACATGCGGCTGGTGGTGCCAAGAATCGAAAACGCGTCGCGGCCGAGCAACCGCAAATAGTCCGGCTTGCGCTGAAGCAACTCCGCCGTGCGGCGCATCAAATTTGAAAGCGGGACAGGCGTGAGCGGGTTTTCCTTCTGCCCGCCGAGCCGTTTGAGCGGGATAAAGCGCGCCTCAGCCACGCCCAATTTCAGCGCGAGCTTCAGGTAATCTTCCAGGCCGTCCACATTCCCCGCGTGGCAGACCATGCTCAGAATCGTGTGGACCTTGTACCGCAGCAGCGTCTGAATGCCCGCGCGCGTCTTCTCAAAATTGCCGGTTCCGCGGATCGCATCGTGAAGCTCCGGTGTGTGGCCATCGAGCGAGATTTGGACTTCCATGCGCGCTTCGCGCGCTCGGCGAGCGAACTCGTTAGTGACGCGCGTGCCGTTTGACGAGACCAGAATGCTGATGCCATGTGTGTGGGCCCAGCGGGCGAGTTCGAGCAGCTTTGCGCTTTCGAGGAGTGGTTCGCCACCGAGAACAGTGATCGTGACCTGCTTGGAAACCAGTGGCAACGCTGATTCCAGAAATCGAGTCATCTCGGCGGCCTCAAGTTCGCCTTTCCCGCTGTCGAGATAGGGCAGGTTGTAGCAGAACCGGCAGCGCAGGTTGCAGCATCGCGTGAGGTTCAGCGCGAGATTTTCGATCGGAAGCGGCGCGTCGTGGTCGATGGGCGCGCGTGGTTGCGGGCTGGCATCAACGGGCGCAAGAACTCCCAGCTTCAGCACCTCTCGAAGAGTCTGTTCGACTTCCGCGTGCTGAGCTTGCCATTCCGACTTGCGAGCGAGGAGGCGGTCTGTTGTTGTGTTTCCATCGAATGCGGCAAGCAGTTCATCGAGCTCTGAATCCACGACCAGCCACTGGGGGTCGTCGCCCCAGATCAGCAGGGTGTTGTTGCCGCGCGACTGCCTTAAGTCGGGTGTTCGCAGGCGCAGGCATTGCGTGCCGAAATCGTGGGACTCAGCCATCGTTAAATGCTCCGTGCTGTTACTTATAAACGACAGGGACAGGCACGCGCGGCAGCATTTTATATTTTCTGCTGAAGGGATTTTGGGACGGCGCAGTTCGACCGATCGGTGGGGAAGAAAGGACGAAGTGCGAAGGACGAAGGGCGAAGTGTGGCTGGAGAATGTCACGAGACGATTCGGACGTATGAGGGCTTCAGAGGACTTCTGGGTCAAAAGCGGCCGGAGCGGTTCGACTCTTCCGTTCTGGCGGTGACGGGGTAAACTACGACTTGTTGTAACTTACATTATTCGGGGATTTTCGGCTTCTGGATGGGGGTGGCACATGGCAGAGGGCGACACGACACCGACCCAAGGCACGCCAGAAGATCCGGCGGCGCAGCCTCCACAGCAGGCGTCTTTACCGCAGCGACGGCCGGTGCCGCCGCAACCGATTCCGATTGCGCAGATACAGCCCATTCCGATTCCGCAGGCGCGGCCCATTCCAGTTCCGCAGGCGCAGCCCATTCCGATTCCACAGGCGCAGCCGATTCCTGTTCCACCGCAAAAATTCGTCGCTCAGCCGTATCCGCAGCAGCAACAATACGCGCAGCCGCAGCCGCAATACGTGCCCCAGCAGCAGTACCCGCCTCAGCAACAATACGCGCAGCCGCAGCAGTTCGTTCCCCAGCAGCAGTATCCACCGCAGCAGCAGTTCGTACCCCAACCGCAGTACCCGCCCCAACAACAGTACGCTCCACAGCCGCAGTACCCACCGCAACAGCAGTACGCTCCGCCACAGCAAGTCCAACAGCCGGCACATCCGCAACAGCGACTGCCTCATCCGCAGCGCCAGAAGCCCGGAGCGCCGGGGACGCGCAAAGTGATGCCGGTCGGCCCGCAGCGCGGAAAGGTCGTGACCGGCCGGCCAGCACCTGCTGCCATGCCGCAGCAAGTTCCGCAGCAGGGGTATTTGCAGCCGGGTCAACCGCCCGTGGCGGTCCCGATTCCGCAGCCGTATCCGCAGCAAGCCTATCCGCCGGCGGCGCCTCAGCCGTATCCGCAGCAGAACTACCCACAGGCCACCGTTCAGCAGCCCTACCCGCAGCAGCCGTATCCGCAACAGGCGGTGCCTCAGCAGCCCTATCCACAGCAGGCCGCGCCGTATCCGCCGCAGGCTGCTCCGGTCCCCATTCCCATTCCGGTTCCGGGGCAGGTTCCCCCGCAGCAAGCTCCGCGAACGGCGCGTGCGCCGTTGGCTGGAAAGCGCCGCACGGCGGCCGCATCAGGCGTTGCGAAGGAGCCCGAAGACGACGCGGCAGCGAAGCAGCGCAAGCTGATCATGATTGTTGGCGGCGCGATTGCCGCCAGCATCCTCATTCTCGCGCTTGTGCTCATCGGCCGAGGGTCCGGCGCGAAGACCGACACCGCTCAGAAGCCCTCCGACGACGACAAGAAGGCGCCGGTCGTGACGAAGCCCGGCACGGAAACGAAGGCCGTCGCGGACACGAAGAAGGACGTTGAACCTGCCGAACCTGCGGCGCGCAAGAAATGGCTGCTCAAGAAATTTGACGAACAATCCGCGGCGACGCCGACCGCCTTCGCGGAGCTGCTCGAAAAGCTGGACTCGCTGCAAAAGCTTGACGAAAACGACGCCGAACTGGCCGGTGCGTGCGATCAGCGCGTCCGGCAGGTGAAGGCTCGCGCGGAGAAGCGCGCCGACGAAGTGGCCGAATCGCTGGGCGCGTCGGCGATGAAAAAAGCGGACGGAGGCGACTACAAGAGCGCTCTGGCTGAGCTGGATAAGTTCCCCGTCGAGCTCTCGCGAACGGAAGCGTCGCAACGCGTCTTCTTCTACCGCCGGAAATTGTCTGAGAAGGCGATGGAACTGTATCAAGCGGCGGACCGGAAGGCTCAGCAGCTTTGCGACGCGGCCGACTACGCGGGCGCGGACAAGGCCTACGCGTCGGTGGGGGGATTCGGGCATCCGAAGATCGACAAACTCGTCGCGATGCGGCGCGCGGAGATGAAGGATTTCGGCGCGCGCGGCAAAAATCCGTCGGAAGGCCGCACGCTGGACTTGTCCGAACAGCAGGCCTTCATACGAGCCGACATTTACGCGTGCATGCCAGACATGGCCGCCAACTTCGACACGGCGTTTCACGAAGCGGTCCTGGGGACGCGCGAGGTGGCAGAGTCCAAGATCAACCTGGGGCAGTATCCGCGTTCGCCGGTCTTCTATTATTGCCGCGGCGTGATGCTCAGCCGCGTGGGCGAGATGGATGACGCGCGCTGGTGCGCCGAACAGGCCGCGCGCCTGGCGCTGCCGAACGAACAGTTCAAGTCGCGGCTACTGGCGCTGGAATCCCGCATCGCGCTGTTCGGGAGCGGGGATTTTCAGACCGGCGTGGGCAAGGCTCAAGAAGCCCTGCAACTGGATCCGAAGAACGCCGACGGCGTGTTCCTGCTGGGGATCGCGAACAGCTTTATGGGCGAGCACGTCAGCAATGCGAACAGCCGCGAACAGTACGCTCAACGCGGCAACGACTTCCTGAAGATGGCCGTGCAACTCGACCCGCAGTACGCGCGCCTGGTGCCGAAGGAGATCGCCGGCGACGCGGGCGGAGATGGGGACAAGTACAAGTTCACGGGCGCGGCGAATCCCTATCTGTCGTCGGTCGTGCTGGTCCACGGCCGCACGGCGTTGGGCGAGGGCGAAGGCACGGGCTGGGCGGTGCACAGCACGCCGAAGGTCGCCTACATCATCACGAACAACCACGTGATCAAGGGGCTCAGCGATTTCACCGTAACCTATCAGCAGGAATCGTTCGGCAATCTGGTGCGCAAGATGTCCACCGTGGTCAAAATTCTCGGCACCGATCCGGTCAACGATCTGGCGCTGCTGGAAGTGGGCACAGAAACGCAGGTGAAGGCTCTGCCCGTGCGCGCCACGACCTCGGGCCTGGTGCTGCCGATGAAGCTGACGATGATCGGGCATCCGAAGGGCTTGGATTTCACCGTGATCACGGGCGAACTGGCCAACTTGAGCCGCATGAGCGAAGGCAAGCGGCACCTGCAGATCAATTCGAACGTGGACTGCGGCATGAGCGGCGGCCCGGTGATCGACGACACCGGCCACGTCGTCGGCGTGACGGTGGCGAAGATCATCGGCATGGGGCAGAGTTTGGCGATCATCACCGAACACGTGCGGGACCTGTGTGCGAAATCGAACATCACGGTGGAATTGAAGACGGGGAAGTAGAGAAAGAAAAGACTTCAACACAGAGGACACGGAGGACACAGAGGTTCACAGAGTGTTTTTTGTTCTGTGTTTCTCCGTGTTCTCTGCGACTCTGAAGTGAATTGGTAGAATGGCCGGGCTCCCGGCCTGAGCAACGCCTGCGCTATGCGCGTTTGTCGTTTGAGTTACCCGTTGCGCCGACTTCGTCTGTGAGCGCGTTTCCGGTGCGGTCGCGGCGGGGGTTAACGATGTACGCGGCGGCGATAAAAACTATGAACCAGAAGGCGTTGGCGACTGCGAAAAGCGGGTCGTTCAACTGAGTCCACACTGCGCAGGTTCCTAGAAAAATCAGCGAGACCAGCAGGAGCACCAGAGCGAAAAAGCGCTGGATGCCGATGCGAGGGATCACGAAGCCTGCGGCGATCAGGACCAGCGCCCAGAAAACATTGCACCACATCCACAGGGACTTGCCGCGCAGGCACCAGAAGAGAGCCATCACGATGAAAGGGCCGGCCGCTACACAACATGCGATCGAGACGACGCGCACGACGGAGGGCTTGCGGATGAACTCGCGCAGGTCGCTCCAAAAGGACGGGGCGGCGGTGGAATCGCTCACGGCATGAGTTCCTTGAGGCTGATTTCGCCCAACGTTACAGCAGGCTTCGGCGTTGAGCAAGGAACCACTCATATTCTGTGGTTCGCGGGGCGGCAAGACGCCACTGCGTTCTTCTCGTTCGTCGGTTCCTTCACTCTCCGTGGCTGGGCCGCTCCCTTACGGTCGCGGTTCTGAGGGCTTGCGTTTGGGGAAGGTGGCGAAGAACCATGGGGCGGGCGGAAGCTGGTCGGGAAGTTTGCCGAGTTTGACGGCGTCCTGGACGAGGGCGTTGGCGCGTTGGGCGGTCCAGGGGTCGAGGCGGGCGAGCCAATAGTTGCGGATGAGTTCGGGATTCTCGAAGCCGGCCTGGGACTCGTCGATGAGGGTTTTCAGTTTCGCAACCAACTGCTCGATCGGGACGCCTGCGCGGACGGCGGGGTAGAGGTCGAGGATCGCGGGTTCGGCGATAGCATCCAAGTAACTGTCGGTAAACTCATCGTGGCGAATGAAACTCACGACAGGGCAGCGAGTGTCGAATGTAATCGCCCATTTCTTATCGCCACTCGCCTCCAACCTTCGGCGAACCTCCAGCAGAGTGTCACGGATTAGGCAGTCTCTGACGTGCTTCACATTCGGGGCGCTGTTTACGGAATCGGTTGGCTGGGGCAGGTTCGCCTCCGGAATGAAGCTCGCGAATATGCGGCTTTTGGATTTCACTGCGCTTAGGGCCGCTTTTTCATACATTTGGTAGCCGGCGGAATGATTGGCGGGCGGCTCGACGTAGCTGAAACTGATTGGCGTTTCGAGTGCGATCGCCGCTTTCGCGAGTTCCGGCACGGCGTGCGGGGTTCGCAGGAATTGCTTGCGCTCGGATATCGCAGACGCACGACAGCGGATCGACAACCGTCCGGGCCCGGCGACTGCCGTTACGGAATTGCACCACGGCAGAAAATTGGATTCTTTTCCGCGTGCGCAAAAGCGCTGCGTTTCGTCCAGTGTCCACGGCGCTTCGCCCTCGCGAACGGGCAGGTCTACGATTTCCTGGGTCAGTTCGAGGTGGCTCGTGCGCGAACTGACGATGATGACATTGCCGCGAGCAGTGGGCTCCAGGTTGGCCAGCTTTGCGACCCATAACAGAGTCAGGCCGATTTTCATATCTGTGACACGCAGGTTGATCGGAATCTTCAGCATCTCCGAATTGGGAACGAAATTGAGCCAGGGCTTATGTTCGTCGCGGGCATCGAGGATCACGTCTGTGTGAGCTTCGTCTGAAAGCTGCCGCAGGACGGTTGCGAGCGGCACGTTCACCCAATTGTGGGTGACTTTCGTCTCGTCTAGACGCTGAAGGAGAGCCGGGCTCGGCGGGCGACAGCGGGCGGGGGCGGACTCGCAAATGGCATCGACGTTCATGACGAGAATGGGTTCGGTCGGGGCGAGGAGGAACATGGCTTCGATCGCGGCGGCGATGAGCAAGATCGGGAGAATGCTGGCGAAGGCGGACGGGCGGCGCTTGGCGGATGTGTCCAAGCGCGCTCGATGCCAGCTCGCAGCGACGAGGCCGACGAGGACCAGCAGCAAGACGATCTGCGGGACGTAGCGGACGACCGGGAGCCAATCGACATCGACGTAACGCAGCAGAGCGGACTGGCGCCAGCGGGCGGCCAGAACTTCAAGAAGCCAGAGGAGCAGGACCGTGACTGGCCAGCGAAGAGGTTCCGCGTGCCAAACGCAGCGGAGGGCAATGAGCGCGGACCAAAGCCACAACACGGCGCACGCCGAAGCGGCCATGATCGCTCCGGCGCGGAGTTCGTGCGCGAGGGCGTTGGTCGCATCGGCCCAGATCGCGAGTCCGACACAGGTGCCAAACGCGAGCACTGCCAGCGCGTGGACGGCGGCGGCGCTGCGGCCCTGGCCGGAAGTGGGCTTGTCCGAAGGCATGGGGGAATGTTATGGACTTTCGGAGAATGGCGCAAGGTGGACAAAGGTGGCCGGAGGCAGCAGCGCAGGGCACGACAGCTCTTCATTAACCAAATAAAATGTAAAAAAGTATGCAACATTTTTGGTTCTGAAACGTCAGTATATTTGGAGGGTTGGTTAGATAATCTGTCCTGACAGAATGGCTCTCTTACGGTTGACCGGGGATAGGGTTGTGCACAGGTGCACTTTCTTACAGAGTTGAAAACGGGCAGGGTTCGGGGTTCAGGGTTCAGGGCGGAGGAGAAGCGGGACAATTTGGCAGAATGTCCTACGCATGGTGCAGGTTTGGACGGAATGCACGGCGAAGCTGAAGGCTGAATCCATCGGTCTGCAAACGGAAAACGGCGCAGACCGATGGCACCCACTGCACAGGTGCACTTTTTTACAGAGTTGAGAATAGCAGGGTTCAGGGTTCGGGGTTCAGGGCGGCGGAGAAGCGGGACAATTTGGCAAAATGTCCTACGCATGGTGCAGGTTTGGACGGAAATGCACGGCGAAGCTGGTGGCTGAGTCCATCGGTCTGCAAACGGAAAAGGCGCAGACCGATGGCACCCACTGCACAGGTGCACTTTTTTACAGGAATGGGGTTTGAAAATCCGTCTATGGCTTGACTTCCGGGGCGCGATATGCTTTTTTGAAGTCTCCGGGCGGAACATCATCCGTGACCAACTTCGTCTAGAGGGCTCGACGCAATCCGGGAGGATTGCGCTACTTGGCTGTTCGACGCAATCCGGGAGGATTGCGCTACAGGATTGCGCTACATGAGTGAACGATTTTCGGAAGACTTGAAACGCCGGGTGTTGGCGGCGAATAACCTCGTGGACGTGGTCCAGGCATCGGTCGGCAAGCTGATCCGGGCTGGGCGCAACCTGAAGGCGTGCTGCCCGTTTCACGACGAGAAGACGCCGTCGTTCAACGTCAACGCCGAAGGGCAATTCTTCTACTGCTTCGGCTGCAGCAAAGGCGGCGACGTGATCACTTTTGTCATGCTTCGCGACCGCGTCAGCTTCCCCGAAGCGTTCCGCATTCTGGCCGACCGCGCCGGAATCCAGATTGAGAGCGATCCGCGCGCGGCCGAACAGTACGTCAAAGAAAAGGGATTCAAGGACTATCTGTACCGGCTGAACGAAGTCGCGGCGGACTTTTATCGCGAGCAACTTCACACCGGCGTCGGCAAGGCCGCTCGCGAGTACTTGGGCAAGCGCGGGCTGTCGGAAGAGACGTGCGAGAAGTTCCGCATCGGCTACGCGCCCGCCGGCGGTTCCCCGCTGATGGCGCGCCTGCAAAGCCAGAAAGCTCCGGTGAAGGCTATCGTGGCCGCGGGGCTGGCCTCACAGCGCGACGATGGGACGGCGCGCGACTTCTTCTACGACCGGGTGATCTTCCCGATCAGCGACATCGAGGGACGCGTGATTGCCTTCGGCGGGCGCATCATGGGCGACGGCGAGCCGAAGTATTTGAACACGCGCGACACGCTGCTCTTCAGCAAGACTTCCACGGTTTACGGCTTGGACCACGCATGCCAGGAGATTCGCAATTCGAACCAGGCGGTCATCGTCGAAGGCTATACGGACGTGATGATGTGCCACCAGTTCGGCGTGACGAACGTCGTCGCCTGTTTGGGCACGGCGATCACGGCCGAACACATCAAGCAATTGCGCCGGGTCGCCGACGAACTTCTGATCATGACAGACTCCGACGCCGCCGGCGCCAAGGCCAGCGAGCGAAGCCTGACGGTGCTCTTTCAGGAGCAAATGAAGGCTCGAATCGCTCGGTTGCCCGGCGCGGACAAAGACCCCTGCGATTTTCTGCTCGCAAAAGGCAAAGATGCGTTCTTGGAGGCGCTGAAAACCCCGCTGGACCTGTTCGAGTTCAAATTTGCGTCGGTCGTCAAGAAATACGACCTGGGCACGCCGGCCGGCCGCGCCGATGCCGCTCACGACCTGATGGGGCTAATCTCGCTTCTTTCTGATTCTGTTGCGAAAAATTCATATCGGCGCGAGGTGATGAAGCGTCTAAACATTGACGAGCGGGAATTGCTGTATTCGCCAGCGCCGGTGGTGCCGGCCTCCGTGCCGGCCAATGGCACCGATGTCCCTGCCGGCACGGAGGCCGGCGCTACCCCCACGCCAGAAAGCGACGTGGCCGTCAGCGAACGAGAGCTCTTACGGTTTTTGTTCCATGAACCGGCCTGGTTTGAAAAGGTCCTGACCGCGGTGGACTTGGCGTCGCTATCCGGAAGGCCGGAGCGGTTGATCGGCCAGGCGATCCTGGAGGCTTTGGCAGAAGGAGGCTTGCCGCCATCGGCGGAAATCCTGCACAATGCGGCGCCGGGAGAAATTGTGGCCAGAGAAGTCTTGCAGAGGCTCCGCGAACAAGCCGATGATGGTATAGTAAAGGAGGGTGCACGAGCTTTATGCGTGGCGCTGGCCGCAGCTCCGCCCAAGACGTTAAAGCTCGACCAGCAGCAGAGGTTCGACATACAGCTTCGACTCATCCTCAAGGACAGGCTCTATGCCAGACATAAAGAAGCCAACCTGCGGCTGACTCGGGCAAAGTTGCAAGGGAACGCTCAAGAAGAGGCGGCGGCATACCAGGAAGTGGTGGAGTTCAGGCGGGAAATTGCGAAGTTGAAGTCGATGCCTTAACGGAATTTAGGAGGAAGATCGGGACATTGAAAGTATCGGCCACAAATGTGTGACTGTAGAGTTGGAGCGGGGTATACGTCTTAGCTTTTGAGTAGCGCGATCGGCATGGATTGCGCGGAGAAGATCACGCAATCCGGGAGGATTGCGCCACGGAGGAGTTTTAACTTGGTTCAGCAGGCAACAGCAGCCCATTCGGTATTGACACCGAAGCAGGAAGAAGAAATCGAGAAGATTATCGAGCGGTATCGGGACACGGGGCTGATGAGCTACGAAGATCTTGATCAGCAACTGCCGCCGGATATTCAAACGCCCGACGTTATCGACACGATATTGACGAAGATCGAAGAGCACGGCATCGAGCTGGGCGAGGAAATCGAGATCCGTACGCGTGCCGAAAGCCGGGACGCCGGCGGCGAAGAAGGCCCGGTGATCGTCGGCGACGAAGACGTCGTCGTTGATGAGGAAGCCGAAGGTCGCGAGCTGCACGATCCGGTCCGCATGTATCTGAGCCAGATGGGTTCCATCCCGCTGCTCACCCGCGACCAGGAAATCAAGCTGGCCAAAACGATCGAGTTGATGAACACGGGCTTCCGCCGGAAGGTGCTCACCAGCGATTTCGTCATCGAGAAGGCCATTGAGATTTTTGAAGCGTTGAACCGCGCCGACTTGGCGTTCGACCGGACGGTGCAGACCTCCGGCTCGTCAGGCGTCGAACGCGACGACATTTTCGAACGCAAAGAAGGGCATCTGACGACGCTGCGCGCGATTCTGGTCCGCAACGCCGAAGACATGGCGCAGCTCAAGGACCCCACTCTGCCCCCGCCGCGCGCGAAGATCCTCAGGCTGCTGCTTAAAGAGCGGCGTTTGAATGCGGCCAAGCTGCTGGAAGAGCTGGGCCTGCGCACGAAGAAGCTGTTGCCGTTGATGGAGCGGCTGCGCGAGTTCGACAAGCAGTTGCAGAGCTACCTAAGCGAGATGCGGAACATCGAGAAGAACCCGGAGAAAGCCGAGAAGCTGGAGCGGCTGAAACGGCGCGTGGACCGCATCGTCGAACAGGTGAAGGAAGCCCCGGAAGAACTTCGCCTGCGGGTCGGGCTGATGGATCGCCGCTATGCGGCATTCGAAAGCGCGAAGAAGCAGCTTAGCGCAGGCAACTTGCGGCTGGTGGTGTCGATCGCCAAGAAGTACCGCCACCGCGGCTTGCAGTTCCTCGACCTGATCCAGGAAGGCAACACGGGCCTGATGAAGGCCGTCGAAAAGTACGAGTATCAGCGCGGCTACAAGTTCAGCACGTATGCCACGTGGTGGATCCGCCAGGCGATCACGCGCGCCATCGCCGACCAGGCTCGCACGATCCGCATCCCGGTGCACATGATCGAGACGATGAGCAAGCTGCGGAAGATCAGCAAGCAACTCGTCCAGGAACTGCACCGCGAGCCTATCGTCGAGGAGCTGGCCGAAGAGGCGGGGCTGTCGATCGCCGAGACGCGGCGCATCCTGAAGATCAGCAAGCATCCGATCTCGCTGGACCGGCCGATCGGAGATTCGGACGACAGTTACTTCGGAGACTTCATCGAAGACAAGTCGGTCGAATCGCCGGTGAGCGTGGCCAGTTACGAGATGCTGAAGGACAAGATCGAGCAGGTGCTCGACACGCTGACGTTCCGCGAACGCGAAATCATCAAGCTGCGCTACGGCCTGGGCGACGGCTACACATACACGCTGGAAGAAGTCGGCCGCAAATTCAAGGTCACGCGCGAACGCGTCCGGCAAATCGAAGCGAAAGCGCTGCGGAAGTTGCAGCACCCGGTGCGCAGCCGCAAGCTGGAAGGCTTCCTGGAAGAGACGCCGCACGGGACGTAACGGCAGGGGTCAGGGTTCAGGGTTCAGGGCCGCAGAAGAATGCGGCCCTTTTTCGGGCTAGGTGCATTAGCGTTTTGGTAGGTTCGGGTATAATCTAGCACCTTCAGCGAAGTCCAACATTGGAGCGTCTTTCGGGACGCAAACTATAGGAGGGGGAGTATGAGGAACACTCTGCCGTTCGTGCTCGTAGCATTGCTGTGCGTCAGCGGCGCCAGTTTGAGGGCGGAAGACGCAAAGCCCGCGGAAACCAAGAAGGTCAAGAAGGGCGAAGAGCGGCTTTACCCGCGTGGGCCGGAAGTGGAGAAGCTCAAAACCGAACTGGGCCTGACCGACGACCAGATCGCTCGGATCAAAACGGCCATCGCCGACGTGAACAAGAAACACGAGGAGCTCAGCGCGCGTGCGGAAGTCAAAGCCGCCGAAGAAGCCGTGGAGAAAGCCAAGGCCGCTCTGAAAGCCGCCGAGGAGAAGGAAAAAGCCGCGTCAGACAATTTTGACCTGAACGAAGAACACAAGAAGGCGATCTACGCCAACATTCCAGACGACAAGAAGGAAAAGGCTCAGGAGGTCATCCACTATCACCCGAAGGTCGAGAAGAAGGCTAAGAAAGACGCCAAGGCCGAAGTCGAAAAGAAGTAAGGATGGTGGCACGTTTGCGTTCGCGCGGCTTCTTGCGCGAACTCAAGCGTGCCGAGGACGCTTGTTTGCACGCTCGAGTCCGCGCAAAAGGACGCGCGGACACAAGCGTGCTACCGTCACATGCGATTTATTCTTTCCAAGGCTGTCGCAGCCAGCGCCAGCATCTCGCCAGCCGACTGCAGCCGCTTTTCGATGGGGCGCTCAAGCAACTTGGCGCAGAGTTCGTCCACTTCGCCGGGGATTCCTGCGGCGGCAGTGCTGGGCGGCGGAACGGCGGCGCTCAGCACCAACTGGCGCGAGACCATCACGTTCTCACCCAGGAACAGGCGCTTGCCGGTCAGCATTTCATGCAGCACGACCCCCAGCGAGAACAGATCGCTGGCAGGGCTGAGCTTCTCGGTTCCGGACGTGAGTTGCTCCGGAGAACAGTATGGCACTGTTCCGGCGAGCGGAGGACTGCCGGAGCGCCGCTTGTCACCGCCCTTCCCCGCTCGCGCCATGGTGAAATCGGACAGGAGCGCGTGCGGCGCACCCAGGTCGCCAGGCTTCGCGTCGCGACTGCTTTGCAGAACGGACCTCTGCAGGAGAATGTTGCCAGGCTTGACATCCAGATGCACGACTCCAGCCTCGTGCGCAAAACCGAGCGCCTCGGCCGTCTGCATCGCAACCTGAACGGCATAGGCTGGCGGCAGCGGACCGCGCTCCTGCATGACGCGGTCGAGCGAGGGGCCATCCACAAGTTGCATAGTCAGAAACTGGTACTTCTGTTCGACGCCGAAGTCATAGATCGTGATGATGTGCGGATGAGACAGCCGCGCCGCCGTGCGCGCTTCGTTCCAGAACATTTCCTCCAGTTGGGGGTCTTCCGCCAAATCGCGCCGCAGAACCTTCAGGGCCACGCGCCGGTCGAGCACCGGATCGTGAGCCTCATAGACCACGCCTTGGCCGCCGTGGCCAAGTTCCTTGTGGACCGTGTAGCGGTTGAGCGCAAAGGGCAGCTTCGGCACTGGACCGGCCGTCGATCGCGATGTGCGAACGCTGCGAAGCCGCTCCAGGACGGCCTCGTCTTCGGCCCCCAATGCTTCGTTGCCGATGGCTGCCGTCGCGTCCAGCCCTGCATCGGTATCCGTGCTTTCATCGGTATTCTGAGTGGCCTGCACCACGCGATCGTCGCCGGGTTTGTCTTGCGTCGCGGCTTCCAGCGCCAACAGCATCGCTGTGGCATCGGGAAAGCGGTCTTCGGGCTTGGGCGCCATCGCTCGCAAGATCATCTTTTCCAGCAACGGCGAAACGTCCGGAGCCACGTGCGATGGCGGGACGAATTCCGCGCGCTGAATGCGCCTGAAAAGCTGCGTGTAACGCTCGGCTCTCGGCGCATGACGGTTCTCCGCAACGACGAACGGATGCCGGCCCGTCAGCAATTCGTAAAGAATCACGCCGAGCGCGAAGCAGTCCGCCGCCGGGCCCGCCTGTTCGCCGGCGGTTTGCTCGGGCGACATGTACAGCGGCGTGCCGATGATGTGCCCCATCTGCGTCACGGTCGACGCATCGCGCAGGCGCGCCAGACCGAAGTCGCTGAGCAGCGCCACGCCATCGTGGATGAGCACGTTCGTGGGTTTCAGATCCCGGTGCACAACGCCGGCCGCGTGCGCGAAGGCCAGTCCGCGGCACACATCGCTCGCCCACTGCAGCGCGTCAGCGCGCTTGATGCCCTTCTGCATCGCGTCTTGCAGCGTTCCGCCGCGGATCAGGCGCATGGCAAAGTAGTAGTACGGCGTCTGAGCCCCCGCCGCGTAAACGGGGACGATGTTTGGATGCTCCAGAATCGCCAGCGCTTCGGCCTCGCGGATAAAACGCTTGATGTTTTCGCCGGGCGTGAAGATGCCTTCTTCCAGCACCTTCAGCGCGACCTTGCGCCGCAGCGAAACCTGCTGCGCCTCATAGACGCACGCCATGCTGCCCTGCCCGAGCACGGTCTCAATCTGAAAGTCGCCAAGAATTTCGCCGGTCAAATCGGCGTCCACGGTATGACCCTCTAGGATGCGGCTGGCATCATACGCAAAGGCCGCGCGGCTCCAATTGCGATTTCATGTTATACCCTTGACGCCGGCCGCTTCTTAGTGTATACTACACACTAAACAAGGAGAGCACACATGAACTCCGCCAGCCTGGCTCTGCTGACAGACCTTTACCAACTCACCATGGCCTACGGCTATTGGAAGCTGGGTGCCGCCGAAAAGCAGGCCGTGTTCCAGCTTTCCTTCCGCCACAACCCGTTTGGCGGGGGATTCACCATCGGCTGCGGGCTCGAAGCCGCCATCGAATACCTGAACTCGCAGCGCTTCACCGAAGACGATCTCGCCTACCTCGCCACCTTGACCGGCAACGATGGCCAGCCGCTCTTCGAGTCCGGTTTCTTCGATTACCTGGGAAAGCTGCGATTCTCATGCGACGTTCACGCCATTCCCGAAGGAACCGTGGTCTTCCCGCATGAACCCCTCCTGCGCGTCACCGGGCCCATGCTCCAGTGCCAGATCCTGGAAACACCGCTGCTGAACCTGATCAACTTTCAAACGCTCATCGCGACAAAGGCTGCACGCATCTGCCTGGCCGCCGGCGGACAACCGGTGCTTGAATTCGGCTTGCGGCGAGCGCAGGGCATTGATGGCGCACTGACGGCCAGCCGCGCCGCGTACATCGGCGGTTGCACGGCAACGTCAAATGTCCTCGCCGGAAAGAAGTTCGGGATTCCCATTCGCGGCACGCACGCGCACAGTTGGATCATGGCGATGCCCAGCGAGCAGGAAGCCTTCGACGCCTACGCGGAGGTGATGCCCAACAACTGCGTCTTTCTCGTCGATACGTACGACACCTTGCAGGGCGTGCGAAACGCCGCGCAAACCGGAAAGAAACTGCGCGAACGCGGTCACGAAATGACCGGCATTCGCCTGGACTCCGGCGACCTGAATTACCTGAGCGTCGAGTCGCGCAAGATTCTCGATCAGAACGGGTTCCCGAACGCAGCCATCGTCGCGTCGAACGATTTGGACGAGCACATCATCGCGAGCCTGAAGCAACAGGGCGCCGCGATCAACGTGTGGGGCGTCGGCACGCGGCTGGTGACGGGACATGATCAGCCGGCGCTCGGCGGCGTGTACAAGCTGTCGGCCATCCGGCAGGCCGGTGAGCCGTGGGAGTTCAAGGTAAAACTGTCCGAACAAGCCATCAAGATTTCCACACCCGGCATTCTGCAAGTGCGCCGCTTCGAAAACGAAAACGGAAGTTTCTCCGAGGACGTGATCTACGACGAAGAACTGGGGCTGCCGGACGCGCCGCTGATGATCGATCCGGAGGACCTCACCCGGCGGCGAAAGATCAAGCCTGGCCAGCGCGGCACAGACTTGCTTGTCCCTGTCTTCCGCGCTGGAAAATGCGTATACCAGAGCCCGCCGCTGCCGGCGGTCCGTGAGCGCGCGCAGCAGCAGCTCCAGCGTTTCCACGGCGGGGTGAAACGTTTCGTCAATCCGCATCGCTATCCCGTCGGTTTGGAGGAGAAACTGCACGACCGCCGCCTGAAACTGATCCTGAAAGCGCGCGGAGTCGCATGAAATTGCTCTTAGCTCTTCGCTCTTGGCTCTTAGCTACGCAAGCGTGTAGCGGGCCAAGAGCCAAGAGCTAAGAGCCAAGAGCAAGGATTTGCCGATGCCACACACTTACGACTTCCCCCGCCCGTGCCTGACCGTTGACTGTGTGATCTTCGGCCTGGACGAAGGCGATCTGAAAGTGCTCCTGATCCAGCGCGATCTGGAGCCCTTTCAAGGCAAGTGGGCGTTGCCCGGCGGGTTCGTGCGCATGGACGAGACGTTGGAAGACGCCGCGCGGCGCGAACTGCGCGAAGAAACCGGCGTAACGAACGTGTTTATGGAGCAACTCTACACCTTTGGCGGCGTCAACCGCGACCCGCGCGACCGCGTGGTCACCGTCGCGTATTACGCGCTGGCAAAGCTCAGCGACCACACGATCCAAGCGACGACCGACGCGCGCGATGCAGCCTGGTTCTCTGTGGTTGATCTGCCCGGCCTTGCGTTCGATCACGCAAAGATTGTCGATGCCGCGCTCGCCCGCCTGAAGGGCAAGCTGCGCTATCAGCCGATTGGTTTCGAACTGCTTCCGGCCAAGTTCACGCTCACGCAATTGCAGAAACTTTACGAGACCGTGCTGGAGCGCTCGCTCGATAAACGCAACTTCCGCAAAAAGATCCTCAGCATGGATCTGCTCATTGAAACGGACGAAGTCGAGCAGGACGTCTCGCACCGAGCCGCGCGCCTCTACCGCTTCGATTCGAAAAAGTACCAGCGCCTCGTGCAAAAGGGTTTCAATTTCGAACTTTAGCTAGTGGTCCACGTTGGTCCGTGAAGAGGAACTCAGCGCCATGAAAGCGTTGCTCATCATCGACGTCCAAAATGATTTCCTTCCCGGCGGCGCTCTGCCGGTGCCCGAAGGCGATCAGGTCATCCCCGTTGTGAACGGCGTGCAGCGCGCGTTTGATCTGGTCGTCGCCACTCAGGACTGGCACCCCGCCAGCCACGGGAGCTTTGCCGCCAATCATCCCGGCAAGAACCCCGGCGAGGTCATCGATCTCGCCGGCCTGCGCCAGATCCTGTGGCCCGTGCACTGCGTTCAGAACACGCCGGGGGCCGCGCTCGCCCCGGCACTCGAGACCGCTCAAATTCGTCGCGTGTTTCAGAAGGGCACCGATCCGCAAGTCGACAGCTACAGCGGCTTCTTCGACAACGGACGGCGCAAATCGACCGGTTTGGGAGAGTTCCTGAAGAACGAGGGCGCGGACGAACTGTATCTTCTCGGTCTCGCCACGGACTACTGCGTGAAATTCAGCGCGTTGGATGCGGTTTCCCTCGGCTTCCGCACGCACCTGATTGTTGACGGCTGCCGCGGTGTGAACTTGAAGCCCGGCGATGCGGATCGAGCGATCGACGACATGCGGAACGCAGGGGTTGAGATCGTGCGGGCCGCGGATTTCGCGACGAAAGGATAGAACCATGAAGAAGAATTCTGCCGTAACCGTGATCGCACAGAGCAATCACCTCCGCTTCGTTCGCCGCGGGACGTGGGAGTATGTCGAGCGCAAGGGCATCAGCGGCATTGTGGGCATCGTGGCCGTCACGCCCGAGAACAAGCTATTGCTGGTCGAGCAGTTCCGGCCGCCGCTAAACAAGTGCGTCGTCGAACTGCCCGCTGGATTGGCGGGCGACATTCCCAGCGCGCGGACGGAAGCCTTGGCGACCGCCGCCAAGCGCGAGTTGCTGGAAGAGACCGGTTACCGCGCGCGCTCCATGAAGTACCTCGCGGAAGGCACGTCGTCCGCCGGCCTGTGCGATGAGGTCATCACGCTCTTCCGCGCAACCGGCCTGACGAAAGTCAACGCGGGTGGCGGCGATGCGCACGAGAAGATCGTAGTGCATGAGATCCCGCTGCGACAACTCCGGAATTGGCTCACGCGCAAGCAGCGCGCGGGCTGCCAGATCGATCTGAAGATTTTCGCGGGACTCTATTTCGTGGAGGGACGCTGATATGAGTTCCACACTACCGTCCGATCACGAGGACCGAATGTGGCGCGCCAAGCTCTCGCTCGCCGGCCTGTCGGTCGGCGATGCCTTCGGCGAGCAGTTCTTTGGGCACCACCCGGACCGTATCGCTTGGGCGGTTGCTAATCGCGGAATTCCTTCAGGAGTCTGGAAGTACTCCGATGACACGGAGATGGCGCTGGCGATCCACACCATCCTGCAGCAGCGCGGCCACATAGATCAAGACGAACTAGCGACCACTTTTGTTGATCGGTACTGGCAGAACCCAAATCGCGGCTACGGGGGCACGGCTCATTCAATCCTACAGGCAATCGGGCGTGGCATTGCATGGCGCGCGGCCTCGGAGGGAGCCTTCTGCGGCATGGGCTCCATGGGCAACGGCGGCGCCATGCGCGTCGCGCCGCTGGGTGCATATTTCGCGGACGACATCGCGCGCGTGGTTGACGAGGCGCGCCTCTCGGCGCAGGTCACGCACGCTCACCCGGAAGGCCAAGCTGGAGCAATCGCTATCGCCGCGGCGGCCGCGTTTGCCTGGAATGCGCGCGAGCGCGTCAGCGCGGACACGGGGACAGAATTGATTCAGTTCGCTTTGGATCACACGCCCGATGGCGAGACTCGCGACGGGATACTGAATGCGCTTTCGCTGCCGCGCGATATTTCCGTCGAAACCGCGGTACATCATCTTGGGAACGGCAGCAAGGTAATCTCGCAGGACACGGTTCCCTTCTGTCTGTGGTGCGCGGCGCGGCACCTGGACAATTACGTCGATGCGATGTGGGCAACCGTCTCGGGGCTGGGCGATCGCGACACAACCTGCGCCATCGTGGGCGGAATCGTCGTGCTGGCTAACGGTGAGCGCTGCATTCCTGGCGAGTGGCTGCGCGCACGCGAACCGCTGCGCTATGGAGCATGAACCATGACTCGCGCGAAAGATTTTGCCGACACGATAGCTGGCGCGCTTCTGGGCACGGCCGTCGGCGATGCCATCGGTCTTCCGCGCGAAGGTCTTTCGCGCGGAAGAGCGCTGCGCATGTTCGGCGCGCCGCCGCTGCGGCATCGCTTCCTCTTTGGACGAGGGATGTGCAGCGACGATACCGAACACGCCATCATGGTGGCTCAGGCGCTGCTGGCGTCAGGTGGTGAGCCGAAGCGCTTCGCGCGAACGCTCGCTTGGCACCTGCGCTGGTGGCTGCTCGGAGTCCCGGCCGGCGTGGGCTGGGCAACCTTGCGCTCGATCCTGCGGCTGTGGTTGGGCTATTCGCCGGAGAACAGCGGCGTCTATTCAGCCGGAAACGGTCCCGCGATGCGCTCGGCGCTTATCGGGCTCTTTACGCACGATGATTTGGAGAAACTGAAGGCGCTTGTGCGCGCCTCGACGCGGCTGACGCACACCGATCCGCGCGCGGAAGAAGGCGCACTGGCCGTTGCGCTGGCGGCTCGCGCGTGCCTTCACCCGGCAGATTCTACAGCCAGTTTTCGCCAGCAAGTCTTCGGAAGTATTTTCGAAAACATTCGCAACGCAGAGCTTGTTGCACTGCTCCAACGTACGCAGCACGCGCTCGAAGACGGCGCGAGCCCGGAGGAGTTCGCTGCGCAGATTGGCTGTGAAAAAGGAATCAGCGGTTTCGTGTGCCACACGGTTCCGGCCGCGATCTTCTGCTGGCTCCGGTATCCGCAGGATTTTCGTGCGGCCGTCGAGGCGGTAATAATGCTTGGCGGCGACGCGGACACGACGGGCGCGATCACGGGCGCACTGGCCGGTGCGAGTGTCGGCGCCGCCGAAATTCCGGACGAGTGGCTTGGGGGCATCGTTGAGTGGCCGCGAAACGTCCCGTGGATGCGACGGCTCGCCGCCGCCCTGGCATCGGGCGCAACCGCCAGCGCGCCAACGGCAGCTCCACGCACATGCGTGCCGTGCCTGCTGGCTCGGAACATTTTTTTCGCAGCGGCGGTGTTGGGCCACGGTTTCCGACGCGTGCTGCCGCCGTACTAATACGAAGGACGACATCATGGATAGCATACCCAGTTTTCGCGATCGCATTGTCGGCGGCGTTCTTGGCCTTGCGGTGGGCGACGCGCTCGGTGTGCCGGTTGAATTCCGCTCGCGCGACGACCTTGTGCGCGAGCCGGTGCACGACATGTCTGGCCCAGGAACACATCACCAACCACCGGGCACGTGGTCTGATGACAGCTCGCTGGCCCTCGCGACCCTCGACAGTCTGCTCGGCGGTTACGATCCAGCCGACATGATGAAGCGCTTCTGCCGCTGGCGATACCAGCATTACATGACCGCGCGCGGTTCGGTCTTCGACTGCGGCATCACGACGCACATGGCGATCACCCGCTATCGCGACGGCGCGCCGCAGGGAGACTGGGGCGGAGAGGCCGAAGCCGAAAACGGGAACGGATCACTGATGCGCATCCTGCCGCTGAGTCTCTATGTTCACAGGAGCGATCCTAACACGATCGTGGAACGCAGCGGCGAAGTCAGCGCGCTGACGCACGCGCACATCCGATCGAAGCTGTGCTGCGGCTACTTCTCTCTGTTGATCAAGGCCATTCTTTCGGGCCAGCCGCTCCACGACGCGATACGCTGGGCGGGTCAGGAACTTGGCCCGCATGTCCCGGCGCTGGAGAAGCCGATTTTGCAGGACGTGCTGTCGGGCGAGGTCACGCGGCGCGACCGGGATGCGATCGATTCCGGTGGATATGTGGTTCACACGCTGGAAGCATCGTTGTGGTGCGTAGCGCGCTGCACAGACTTTTCCGCCGCCGTTCTGGCCGCCGTCAATCTTGGCGGCGATACCGACACGACAGGCGCGGTGACTGGAGCGCTCGCCGGCGTCCTCCATGGCCAGCAGGCAATTCCCGAGAAATGGAGGCGCGCGATCGCGCGCGCCGACGACGTGCAAGCCCTGGCACATGCTTTGGCCGACAGGATCGAAGGCGACGCATCATCAGAGAGCCCTTAGCTGCGAACGCAGTTCGTCCACGTTCGCGCGCAACTCAGCCACCTTAGCGTCCGCTGCTCCCAGCAGCGCCTCGTCCATTGCGCTCAAGGCGCTCAACAGCCGCTCGCGCAAGACGGCGCCGCCGCAGAGCCCCGACAATTTCGTGCGCAAGGATTCGATGCCATTGTCTTGCGGATCGCATGCGAGTTTCAGCTTGCCCGTGAAATCCGCCTGCGGCCGGCCAGCGGCAAGATGGTCGATGCGCTGAAGCACGGCTTTCAGGCGGTCGCGCCGCTGCGGCAATGAAGGATCTTCGCTGCGTGCAATGCTAAGTTCGAGGAACCGCAGGCGCGCACAGCTCACCAGAATGTTCTCTTCGGGGATTCCCAACTGCGCCAACGCTTTCGAGGCTTTCTCATACGCGGCGGCGAATCCTTCGCGGCCAAAGAGCGTCAGCGTATCGACGGTGTCGAGCTGATTGAAGACGACCAGCGTGCGCTTCGAGAGCTCCGGCCGTTCTTTGAGAATCCGCACCAGCCATTCTTCTGGCGCAAGCGGCTCGGGGCGCGCAATGACGGCCAGAATGTCCGCCTTGCGCGCCTGATCCAAAATCAGATCCGCACGCCGTGCGTTGTGGAACGCCGGTACGAAAGGCGTATCGACCAACTCCGGCGCCTGCTCGCCCCATTGCGGCGAGGCACGCAGCAGTTCGACATGATGCTGCGTGAGGAGACGCCCGACATCGAACTTCCGCCCATCCGGATGCCGCCGGCCCATCAGGTGCTCGCGGCGGTCTTCCCACTTCGCCGGAACGGTCTGGCCAGGCTTGTACTCCGGCGATTCGAGGAACTCCAGGAACTGCTGCAATTCATCAACATCGTCCGTGAGGCTTTCATGCAAGACCTGAAGCGACGGCTGCGACTGAAAGATCTTCCGCATCGTTTCCAGAGCGGCGCGGAGCCGGGCTTCCGGAGTGCCCTCGTCCAACCGCGGACCTGCGGGGCCGAGCGTCTCCGTTACCATTTGGGCGATACGGTAAAACGCCAATCCGCCGACCATGTACGCGGCCGCGATTTCGCGGGACAGATAGGCGAGGAAGATCTCGCGGTCTGTTTCCGCATTTCCCGGCACGCGTACGAGCGTGTTCGTTTGCGTGCAGTCGCGTTCGGCGGTCGGCAGCAATCCCGCATCACCCCACAACGCGCACACCAGGCTGCTCTTCCCCACACTGCGCAGTCCGGAAAACAACACGCGGCAGCGTTGCCCCAATCGGCCCGCGGCAGCCCGCAGGCGCTCGTCGTCGGGGCAGATACGCAGGGCATCGGCAACTAGCTTCTGGCCGGCTTCGCGAAGTGCAGGCGAGACGGGCGGAATTCTCGATGACTGTTCATCCATATAGCGTTCGCTTGTAGCTTCTGCTCCTGAAAACACAAAACGCAAAACGCGTGGCACCATGCTTGCCGGAGAGGCAACGCGATGGGTGCCGGGACGGCCACGAGGTGCTGTTGGCGGTACGCGTCGGTTTCACGTGTGGAATTTCGGACCCAGTTTGGAGCACGAGTGTGCAAGAGCATCGGGATGAAGTCAGACCGTTTTCATCCCTGAAAACGCGATGATACGCAGATGCTGGCCCGAAAGCCGGCGAACCCGCGAGGCAGTCATGGTACCTTCTCTGTCCGTCATCGTTCCAGCCTATAACGAGGCGGCGCGCCTCGGGCAATCACTCCGTACCATTTTGCAGTATCTGCAGACCTGCGATGCCGAGACCGAACTGATCGTCGTGGACGATGGTTCCACGGATGGGACGCCCGCAGTCGCCGAAGAGGCGTTCGCGCATGCAGCCGGCGTGTCTACACGCCTGATCTGGTACCACCCCAATCGGGGCAAAGGGCACGCGGTGCGCACCGGTTTGCTTTCGGCCCGCGCCCCGGTGGCGCTGTTCAGCGATGCCGATCTTTCCACACCGATTGACGAAGCGCCAGCGTTGCTCGAATTGCTGGCGCAAGACCAATGCGACATCGCGTTCGGCTCCCGCGCCCTGGAGTCGTCTCTCATCGGCTTGCGCCAGCCGTGGGGCCGCGAACTGGGCGGGCGGATCTTCAACCGCATCGTGCGCTTGGCAACGGGCCTCGATGCGCTCGATACGCAATGCGGGTTCAAAGCGTTCCGAATGAGCACCTGCCGGCCGGTCATCGAATCGGCGCGCCTGGAGCGCTTCGCGTTCGATGTCGAGTTGCTCTATCTGGCGCACATGGCCGGCTTGCGCATCCGCGAATGTCCTGTTCAGTGGGACCATTGCGAGGGCAGCAAGATCAGCTTCATGCGCGACAGTATGCGCATGTTCCAGGAAGTCATCAGCTTGCGCCGGCGCGTGCGCAAGGGCGCTTACAGACCGGCGATAGAACAAGCACGACGAAAAGCGGTCAGCGTGCGCCTGCGCGGCGCGCGTGGGCAGAGCAGCATTCGGCGTTTGGCGAAGGCGGCATATTGATCAAGAAATTGAGTGGCGAACTTCTTCGGTTCATCGTCGTCGGATTCGCGGCCACGGTCTGCGATGTTCTGGTGCTGAAGGCTCTGGTTAGCGGGCTCGGCTGGCACTATCTGCTCGGCAACGCCTGCAGTTTCTTTGTCGGGAACGCGGTCAGCTATCTGCTCAGCGTCGGATGGGTCTTCACTGAACGCAGCCTCTCGAACAAGACGAAGGAGTTCATCATCTTCGGGTTGATCGGCGTCGGCGGGTTGGGCATTTCGCAGGCTTGCATGTACGCATCTGTCGAGTGGCTGGGGCTGCACTACATGCTGGGCAAATTCATCGCTGTGGGCGCGACGCTGGTCTGGAACTTCGTCGTGAAGAAAGTCGTGCTGTTCCGCGCACGTCCCACCGGACCGGGGCGTGCGGCGGCGGAAACTCTCAGTCCGGAGGCGTAGACTGCCCACATGCCTGCACATCCGCTCGATCGTCCGCGCACCGAAGGCTGGAATATCATCGCCGTAGGCGTGGCGGTGTGCGTTGCGGTCGCCGTGCTCTTTCGGCTCATTGGCCTGTCGGTTCTGCAAAGCGATCCGCTCGATTACCTGATGCAAAGCCGCGAGTGGTGGCGGATGAACGATCATCTGCCCGGGTACGCGATGCTGATCTGGCTGGCGAACATCGCCACGTTGGGGCTGCTTCCGGCCGCCGTGCTGCTGCAAACGGTCGCGCTCCTGTGCTGGTGCGTGTCGGTCTACTATGTGGATCGCGTTCTGGAAACTTTGCGCGCGCCGGCGCGAGCGTGGGGCGTGGCGCTGTACGCGTTGTTTCCATTCGTCGGCGTCACGTACGTTGCGTGGCCGATCGGGGATTCGCTTTCGCACGCGGTGCTGATTTTCGCGTTCTACTGTCTGCTGCAAAAGGACTGGCGCGCGCTGACATTCGCTCTGGCCACGGCGCTGATCGTACATAAGGGACTCTGGCCCTTTGCGCTGCTGATTGGTTTGGTGGCGATGTTGGGGAATGGATATCCGCTCTGGCAGTTTCTCGTTTCGGGCCTGCCGCTGATTGGATTCTGGCTGGGAGGAGTGTGGGCTGGCGGCGATTGGCTGTGGATTGTGAAGATTGACCTGACGCGCCACCTGCCGTCGCACTCGTCGCTGCCGTTTCTGGATGGCGTAATCGGGACGCTGCTTTCCGGCGGCGCGCGTGGCTTAGTGAAAGGCGGGTTCCTCACGATCGTGCTGGCAACGACGTGCTGGCTGATCTGGGTCTACGCGCGCCGCCGTGCTTACGAAATGTTGACGCTGCTCCTGCCGCTGCTGGCTTTGCTGCTGACGATGAACCAATGGGAAGCGTGGGCGTCGATCCGCTTTGCAAAAATCATGGTGGTGCCGCTGGCGGCGATGCTGACGCGATTCAAATTGGCAAGCACGCATGAGTTCGCGCCGAAAGGCGGGCGCGAACACATCCGTGGCACCAGATGGCCATTCTGGAGTTTTGTCGGGATGCTGGCCGCGACGCAGATTGCCTTCGCGTTCTATATCGACCGCTACTTCGAACCCGGCGGCTACGTTGAGCAGCGACTTCAGGCGGAGAAGGCCGCGCAGATTCATGCGCAAGGGGTGAAGTGACCTGCTTCGCGATTCCTGCCTGCTGCCGCTGCCTACTGCTTACTTCTTGTTCTTACCCTTGCTCTTCCCCTTCCCCTGGTGCTCCAACTTTTCGATCCGCTCTTTCCACTTGCTGGATTCTTCCTTCAGCTTGTCGAGTTCCTCGCGCAGGGATTTGACTTCGGGCGGCACACCGCCGGCTTCGCGCAGAGCGTCGATCGCGCGTTCGGCCTGGCGAGCCAGACGCTGATCCAGCGCGGAGCTCTTGAAGGCGCCGAGCATGCCAACGGAAGCGCTGTCACGCAGTTCTTTCAGACCCGCGATGGCGGCAATCCGGTCGAGGAAGAAGCCCTCGTCGAGGACTTTTTCGTACAGCCGCCGGGTGCGCAGCTTATCGGCTTCTTTCACGTCGGAGCTTTCCCGAATGGCTCGGCCGAGCAACACCAGGGCGGTGTAACGCGCGGGTTCCGGCTTGCCCAGAGCACACCATTGTTCGAGCACCGCCACCGCGCGTGATGGATCCGCAGCGACCAACCCGCGCATGGCGGCGCTACGGATGACTTCCTGCCACGACTCTTTCCGCAGCGCGCGGTTGAGTTCCGCCCACGCGGTCTTGTTCCGCGTTTTGCCTAGAGATTCGGCGGCTTCGGCTTCGACGAAGTAGCTGGCGTCCTTGCGGGACATCGGCCGCAGAGCGGCGGCGGCTTCGTTCGTCCGCCATTCGCCCAGCGCGCGCGCAACGGCGCGGCGGGACTTTGGATGCGCGACACGCGTCGCGGCCTTCAATGCCTCAAACGCGGCCGGCGTATGAATCTTCCCCAGAGCGGCGGCGCATTCGGCCTGCACGCCCCAGAAGCGGTCCTTCAGCAGCGCGCGACCGAGCGCGGCGACGCCATCGAGCGTGCCCTTCTTGGTCAACGCTTGCGCGGCGTAAACGCGGCCCATCACGTCGTCGTCGTTCTCCAACTGGGCGATGAGCATGTCGTCATCGAGTTCCAGTTCCAGCGTTTTTGGGATGGTGTTGCCGGAATCGAAGGCCAGCCATTTCGGGCGACCCGGCAGAGCGCAGTGAAAGGTGTGCTCTGCGTCCTTGATTTCGAAGTCGCGCACTTGATCGTAGCCCTTGCCCGAAATGCGCACCTTCAGCGGAACGCGGAAGATCGAGGTGAGTTCGTCCTCCTTTTGCTTCTGCTTGATCGTCAGCGCCAACGAACTGCTCTTGTCGTCCCACACAGCGGAGACGGAGAAATCCGGATGCCCGCCCTTGTAGATCCACTGGTCGGCAATCCAATCGAAGTTGCGGCCCGTGGCGTCCTCGAGAGCCGCAAACCAATCGGGAGTCGTGACGCTCTGCGCCTGGTGGCGCTCTGTATAGAGCTGCACGGCGTTGAAGAACAGGCGATCGCCGAGGATGTTGCGCAGCAGATTCAGGACGCAAGCGCCCTTTTGATAGAGATGCCGGTCAAACAGGTCGATCGGCGCGCGGTAGACCGTCGTCACGATCGGCCGGCGGTAGCTGCCTGAATCTTCATCCAAGTAAGCGCGCAGGTCACCGTACATCTCATAGCGGAATTCGTCTTCTCCGCGCGAATGCCGGTACCACAGGTTGTCGAAGAACGTCGCGAAGGATTCGTTCAGCCACGCGTGGCTCCAGTCGCGGCAGGTCAGCAGATTGCCGAACCATGAATGAACTAGTTCGTGCGCGACGAGCGGTTCAGACGAGAAGTCAAGGTGCGCGCGTTCGTCGTGAAGCGTGCGGTCGGTCTGCGTCGTCGCGGACGTATTTTCCATGCCGCCGAAGATGAAATCGGTTGCCGTGATCTGCGCGTACTTCGCAAACGGATAGCGCACACCGATCAGCTTCGAATAATGCTCCACCATCTTAGCTGTCTTATCGAACGAGCGCTTTCCGTCCGCGATTCGATCCGGCGGAACGTAGAAGTTCACGGGGATGCCGTCCCAGCGGTCGGTGATCTCGGCGTACTCACCGGCGCACAGCGTGATCAGATAGGCGCAGTGCGGAACTTCCTGCAGCCAGTGGAAGGTCGCGGTGCCACCGGCGTCCTTGCGCTGTTCGAGCAGCCGGCCGTTTGAGAGGCAGAACCACTTGCCGGGGACGGTGGCGATCAGTTCACTGGTCGCTTTCTCATTCGGATAGTCGAAGCACGGGAACCAGTAGCGGCTGTCTTCATCCTGGCCTTGAGTCCACACGGCCGTGCGCTTCTTCGGGTAGAACTTGTCGGGCGCGACGAAGTACATGCCGCGGCGCGGCGTGGCGGAGTAATCGATGCGCAACAAAACGTCTTTGTCGGGCGAGAGCGGCTTCGAAAAAGCAATCAGCAGTTTTGTGCCGGTGGTGGAGAAATCGCGGACCGGGTTTCCATCGCACGCGACAGCGCTGACGTTCAATTCGACCGCATCCAGTTCCAGCGTGCCGACGGCGTCGGCGATAGGGCGAATCGTCAGCGTGGCGCGCCCTTTGAAGGACTTGGCCTTCACATCCAGGACGATTTCCAGGCGGATGTGCCGCACGTCCACCGCGCGGTCGCGGCAGTATTTCGGCTGCGTGCCGGCAGGCTGGAACGGCTTCCAGGAGCGCTTTTCCTTGTCATCAGCGAAGTTCTCCAACAATCGCGCGGCCATTTGGCTATCGGTCAGTTGATACGCCCAGGACATGAGACCCCCTCCGGTTTGTCGTTGAATCTACCTATAGTATGGAAATGACGCTCGTCCGCAAGCAGGTGAAAGTGCTGAGTACCGAGTACCGAGTGCTGAGTGCTGAGTGCTGGGTGCTGGGTGCTGAGTGCTGGGTGCTGAGTGAGTTCGTTTGTGGCAGCCCCTATCCGGCTTCAGCCGGATTCGAGATGTTGTTAGACCCGCGCTTTAGCGCGGGGTAGCGGCGCATTCGGCCTTCGTCAGCCGACTTCAGTCGGCTTACCCGCATGACGGGCTTAAGCCCTTTGGCGCCGCGGAAGCCGGCTGAAAGCCGGCTAAGAAATAGACGAGGCGCGATTCACCCCTGCTAAAGCAGGGGTCTAACAACATCTGGAATCCGGCTGAAGCCGGATGGGACAGCCGGTGCAACTCCCATGCGCCCGCACAGGTAAAATAATGCTCACGGCTTCGCGTCGCGCGGCAAGTTGGCGGCCAGCGAGCGGATCAGGCCGAGTTTGCGCAGCGCTCCTTTAGGGAGCGAGAGGCCGACGCGGCACATATCGCCGGCGGAATCCAGGCACATCAGTTTGAAGAGGAAGCGATAGCGCCACTCCTTGTGCCGGTCCGAACGCCAAAGTTCGTCAAGCTGAAGGCGCTCGCGAAACCAGCGCTCGCGACAACCGCCCGGCGCAAGCTGGCTGAGTACGCCGGCCGGTACTTGCGCGGCGCACAGGCGCTCGGCCAGCAGCAAACCTAGCCACGTCGGAGTGCGCAGGCGCCAACGGGTCGCTCGCGAGATGACCGCATCCCACTGCGGGCCGAGTGCGCTCATGCGCGCAAAGTCCACAACCAGCATGAGCGGCTCAGCGCACTTGCGGGCGAGGTTCGCAGCGGAGAAAAGCAGGCTGTCTTCGAGCGTCGGGACGAGGACGCCGCTTTCCAGCATTGCGCGCTGAATAATCTCGTCTTCGGCCATACGCACGGGCGCCTGAAAACCGTCGTGGCCGGTGAAACCCCAGTGAAGGTCCACGCACACGCGGAAGCCGGGGAGTTTCTCGCGCACGTAATCGGCTTCCGTCGGATTGCCCAACGACTCTGGCCTCAGCGCGAAGCCCAGGTTGCGCAGCAGTTCGTCCGCGGCCTGCAAGTTCTTGGGCGAGAGCAGCAGATCCAGATCGTTGAACGGCCGCAGCCCGAGTCGTCGATAGACCGAAAGCGTGAGCGCCGTGCCTTTGGCGAAGACGGCGGGGATCTTCTGTTCGCGCAGCGCGGCGCTGAGTTCGACGGCGGCCTGAAGCTTGATCTTGGCGGCGAGTTCCTGTTCCGCGAAGAGTTGTTCCCAGCCGGCGAAATTCTTGCCGCCACGCTGCAGCGCTTCGCAAATCATCCCGCCGACGCCGTGCGCGATGGCCACCGGCAACAACGGATGCAGGTCGGTCTCGGACATGTTGGCGACGGACTTACCGCGCAGGAGTTGGGTAAGCAGAGCGCAATCGGGCGAGGGCATGGTGGGGTTACGATACAGAAGCGACTAAGGAACGTCTATGGCAGCAATTCCGCCGCTGGAACTTCCAGGCGTTTGCCGTCCGGCAGGAGCAGCGACACGTTCTGGCCCGCCTTGATGATGCCCGTTTTCTCATACCGGCCATGGCCGGCCAACGGATGCTCGTAGATTTCGATCTGTCGGTCCGGAATATTGATGATCATGTATTGCGGGATACCGGCGTTCGCGTAGATGCCAAGCTTGACGTTGCGGTCTTCCGCCAATGAACTGTCGGCAACTTCGATCACGGAGCTCGTATCTGCCGGACCAGGCCGACGATCCGCATAATCTTTCCGCGTTCCTCGAACGATCGCCCCGTCTGGTTCAGGTTCCTGTGTAGACGACAGCGCAAGGGTAGCCTGAGTTCGAATGTGGCAATTGAACGCCCGGAGCAGGGGCAACAGCTCCGCCAACCCGCCGACCGCAAAAATGTGGCGATCCCCCAAGGTCATGGGATTCCCCCCCCGCGCCGATCCGTTCTTCCAGACCAGCATGCCTTCCAGCAGTTCGATTGGAGCGCCTTCGATAATCGTCCCCGCTTGAAGCATGTGGTGATACTGCCAAACGGTGATGGCCACGACCGAGGCGTCGCATTCGAGGATACTCCGCAAGGCGGCTGGGTCCACGCACGGCTGCCCGGCACCAATCGGCGTGAAGTCCTCTTTGATCTGTTCACGGGGCCGCTGCGGGAGCGTAGCCGCACGCGCAACACTGGGAGTCCGTGTGGTGGTTTCCATAGGTTGGCTCCAGCCCCTCACCCCGGTCTCGCTTCGCTCGCTCGGTCCTCTCCCGCAAGGGGAGAGGGGGAAATCAGGCGCCGCTCGGCCCTCGCCCGCAAAGGGGAGAGGGGAAATCAGGCGCCGCTCGCTCCTGCGGCTCCGCCGTGGGCGCCGCCAGCGCCGCGGACACTGGGGGGCGCGGACATGGCGCTGCTGCTGCTGCCGACCGGTTCGGGGACTTGAACGGCTGGAACGGCGGACGGGTCGAATTCGCCGATGACGTGGAAGACGAGGCCCTCGCGCTTCTGATCGGGCAGGGCTTCGACTTTGGTCTTGAGCGGGATGTTGCCGCGCAGGATTTCTTCGCTCATCGGGTCCTCGATGTAGCGTTCCACCGCTCTGCGCAGCGGCCGGGCGCCCATGTCGAGGTTGGTGCCTTTTTCGAGCAGGAAGGCGAGGGCGTCGTCGTTGAGCACCAGCGTGATCGCCTTGTCGCGCAGCCGCTTGGCGACGTGAGCGACTTCCAGGTTCACGATCTGCGTCAGGTCGAGCTTCGTGAGGTGGTGGAAGACGATGACATCGTCCAGGCGCGCAATGAACTCCGGCCGGAACTCCTCTTCCATCTTCGCGGTCAGTTTGCGTTTCAGGTCCGAATAACTGGCCTCTTCGGAGCGGCGGCCGAAGCCGATGGACCCGGAGTCCTTGATCAGCTTGGCGCCAACATTCGAGGTCATGATCAAGATCGTGTTGCGGAAGTCCACATGCCGGCCGTAGCTGTCGGTCAGCTTGCCGTCTTCCATGATCTGCAACAGGATGTTGAAGATTTCCGGATGCGCTTTTTCGATTTCGTCCAGCAGGACCACTGAGTACGGACGGCGGCGGATTTTCTCGGTGAGTTGGCCGCCTTCCTCATAGCCGACGTAGCCCGGCGGAGCGCCAACGAGCCGCGAGACCGCGTGCTTCTCCATGTATTCGGACATGTCGATCTGCACCAGCGCGTCCTGGTCGCCGAACATGAACTCGGCGAGCACCTTGGCCAGCAGGGTTTTGCCGACGCCGGTCGGACCCAGGAAGATGAACGAACCGATCGGACGCCGCGGATCTTTGAGGCCGGCGCGGCTGCGGCGGACGGCCTTGGCGATTGTGCCGATGGCTTCGTCCTGACTGATGACGCGTTTGTGCAGCGCCTCTTCCATCTTCAGCAAGCGTTCGGTTTCGGCGCCCTGCATCTTGCGCAGCGGAATGCCGGTCATCTTGCTGACGACTTCGCGCACGACTTCCTCGTCCACCACGCCGATGGTTTCGGACGAAGATTCGCGCCACTCCTTTTGAATTTTCTTCATCTGATTGCGCAGAATTTCGGCGCGGTCGCGGTATTCGGCGGCTGTTTCAAAATCCTGGCCGGCCACCGCCTGCTCTTTTTCCATCTCGAGCTCAGCGATTTCCTTTTCGATGTCCTTCAGGTCGGGCGGCCGCGTCATCTTGCTCAATCGGATGCGTGACCCAGACTCGTCGATGACGTCGATGGCCTTGTCCGGCAGGAAGCGGCCGGTGATGTAGCGGTCGGAGAGCTTGACGGCTTCGTCCAGCGCTTCGTCCTTGATGCGCACACGGTGGTGAGCTTCGTATTTGTCGCGCAGGCCTTTCAGGATCGCCAATGCTTCGTCCTGCGTCGGCGGATTGACCATGATGGTCTGGAAGCGCCGTTCCAGAGCGGAATCTTTTTCGATGTACTTGCGGTACTCATCGAGCGTCGTGGCGCCGATGCACTGCACTTCGCCGCGGGCCAGAGCGGGCTTGAGCACGTTGCTGGCGTCGATGCTGCCTTCCGCTCCGCCGGCGCCGACGAGCGTGTGTAATTCGTCGATGAAGAGGATCACGTTCTTGCTGCGGCGGACTTCGTTCATCACGGCCTTGATGCGCTCTTCGAACTGGCCGCGGTACTTGGTGCCGGCGACCATCATCGCCAGGTCCAGCACGACCACGCGTCGGCCGCGCAGCAGTTCGGGGACTTCGCCTTCGACGACCATCTGCGCAAAACCTTCGACGATGGCGGTCTTGCCGACGCCGGCTTCACCGAGCAGCACCGGGTTGTTCTTGGTGCGGCGCGCGAGGATCTGGAGCACGCGTTCGATCTCGTTATGCCGGCCGATGACGGGGTCGAGCTTGCCTTCGCGCGCCAATTCAGTCAAATCGCGCCCGAAGCTGTCCAAAGCGGGCGTTTTGCTTTCGCCGGGCTTGCTGGACGTGGAGCCCTGTGAGCTGCTGCCGCTGGAGGTCGGTTCACCGCCGGCGGACTCCGCGTCTTTGCTCTGCTGAGTCTCGGCACCGAGGAACTCCATAACCTCATTGCGCACGTCCTCGAGCTTCAGACCGAGGTTCATGAGCACCTGCGCGGCAAGACCTTCCTGCTCGCGCAAGAGGCCGAGCAGCAGGTGTTCGGTGCCGACGTAGTTGTGGTCGAGCGCGCGGGCTTCATCGATGGCGAACTCAAGCACCTTCTTCGCTCGCGGCGTGAAGGGGAGCTGGCCCATCGTGACGACATCGGGCGCGGGCTTGACGAGTTTCTCGACTTCCAGCCGGACCTTCTCCAGATCCACGTCGAGATTCTCAAGCACGTTGGCCGCGACGCCGGAGCCTTCTTTGACCAGGCCCAGCAACACGTGTTCGGTGCCGATGTAATCGTGGTTGAAACGTTCCGCTTCCTGCCGAGCGAAGCTCATGACTTTGCGGGCGCGATCAGTAAACCGGTCAAACATATCTCACTCCCTAACGTGGATGAATGATCTTCATCCCTTAAAGAATAGCGTTACTCCGAGCGCAAGTGTAGCGCACTTTGAGCCCGCTCCAAAGCGGTATTTTACACTGAAACAGGTCAGATTGGCGTCTATTTTGTGATTTTCCCTCCCCTTTCCCAGTGAAACAGCGAAGTCTATGCCACGGGGTGCACTGTTGTCTCAATGTACCAGCTTGCCAGGATTCATCCTGCGGTGCAGAACATGGGTTCCGGCTTTGGGCTTTAGGCGCGAGAAGCCGCCAGATGCGAAGCGACATGCTCTGCTGCACCAAGCACTTGCATCCTCGGCCGACCTCACGACAATGCGCGCATGCGCCTGAAACTCCTGACCCTTTCACTGTTAATCGCGCTCGCCGTCCATGCGGGTGAGCCCGCGTGGGACGACCTGCCGGAGGTTAAGCCGGCGTCAAAAGACTGGCCGTGGTGGCGCGGGCCGACGCGCAACGACATCGCGGCGTCGGCGAAAGATCCGCCGGTAAAGTGGAGCCCGACGGAGAACATCGCGTGGAAGGCTGAGGTGCCGGGACGGGGGCATGGCACGCCGTGTATCTGGGGCGACAAGATTTTTTTGCCGACTGCCGATGACAAGGCGCAAGTCCAGTACCTGCTGTGCTTCGATCGCAAAACCGGAGAGAAACTCTGGCAGACCGAAGTGCACAAAGGCGGGTTCATGAAGATGCACCCGAAGAACTCGCATGCATCGTCCACGCCGGCGTGCGACGGCGAGCGTGTCTTCATTCCGTTCATGGTGCAAAACGGGATGTGGCTGACGGCTCTGGATTTCAGCGGCAAGATTCTCTGGCAGAAGAAGCTGGGCGCGTTTGTGTCGATGCACGGATACGGATCGTCGCCGGTGATCTATCGGTCAGCAGTCATCGTGCTTGCCGACAACGTGAAAGGCAGTTACGTGACGGCGGTGCACCGGAAGACCGGCGAGATCCTGTGGCGCACGGAGCGGCCGGATTACTATCTGGGCAATTATTCGAGCCCCAACGTTGGGACGCTGGCCGGACGCGAGCAGCTCGTGATCCCCGGGCCGAATAAAGTGATCAGCTATGAGCCGCTGACGGGCAAGGTGCTGTGGAGTTGCGACGGGCCGAGCGAATCGGCGACATGCAGCGTTACGTACGGCGGCGATCTGGTCTATTGCAATGCCGGATACCCGAAGCGCAATCTGCTGTGCATTCGCGGCGACGGCTCGGGCGACGTGACGAAGACGCACATCGTCTGGCGCAAAGATGGCGGCAACGGCGACGTGCCCGCTCTGCTGCTTTCTGACGGGCTGCTGTATCAGCAGGTGGACGAAGGCCGCATCGTGTCCTTCGACGCCGCCAAAGGCGACATCGTTTGGGAGAACAAACTGAAGGGCGTGTTCAGCAGTTCTCCGGTGCTGGCCGACGGCAAGATCTATATTAGCAACGAAGCGGGCAACATGTACGTGCTGAAGGCTGGGCGGGCGTTTGAAGTTCTGGCCGAGAACAATATGGCGGAGGGGTGTTATGCGACGCCGGTGATTTTGGGGAACAGGATATTCTTGAGGACATTTAAGAGTTTGTGGTGTGTGGGGAAGTAGTTGTCCTCCGCACTCGCCTGCAAACAGCCGCAGACCAGTGGCACCCCTCACGGGCGCAAGGTGCTGCGCTAGAGCAAGGCCAGCCGGCCATTCGCGACGTGCTGCTGCCGAGGCTGCTGTCGGGAGAAATGCGGGTGTCAGACGCCGAAGAAACCGTGGAGACCAGAACATGGGACGATTCAGCTACGACGAGCAGTTGTTGCAACAGTGGAAGTCGTATCCCGTGCGTGTGGTCGGGCCGCGTGATTCCCGGTGCTGTCTTAAGCCCACTCTGCTTGTGCAGAGCATGGGTGGTGGTTTCGTATCCGCAAACTGCTCAGAGTGTGATAGTAAGCAAACCCTAACCCAGAGCGAATTCACGAACTTGGGCCTTTGGGTCAACTGCCCGAACTGTCGCAAACGCATGCTGACTTGGGAAGACCCTCACAAGAACTACGCCTACCAGTGTGCTGAATGTCAAATCTTCATTCTGCTGGCTGACATCCTGCCCCACTGGGAGGATCTGCTCTGAGTCTGGCGCTGTTGAGTCATCTTTGGCCAAGGTGGGAGATATATGGAAGACCAAGACGAGACCGATCCCGCTAACGTAGATCGCGGCATCCTCAATTACATCCTAGTAAAATCTTCGCTCTTCAAGGAGGTGGCATACCATGAGGGCTCCGGCCTCCTGATCGTCGGCACCCATAAGGGCGCAACTCTTGAGAGCTACGGCGTGAGTAGAGCAGATTACGATGCGTTTATGGGGGCGGAATCCAAGGGCGTGTTTCACCGGGAGGTGATCACTCCGAAATACGGGTATGAGAAAGTGAACTGAAATACAGGGAAATACGGGGACGCGCACGCGACTTGGCCAGCCGCGGATAGGTGGAGTCATTGAGGCCCGGATCGGCCGACGCTAAAATAGCCGGCCCCTCCGGGGCTCTCCATTCCCACGCCGTCTGTTCCCACGGCTGACGCGCTTACGCCGTGGGCTACCCGTGTTGCACCCCTCCGGGGCTGAACGCTTACGAGTTTTGAAGTATCTACTATTAGCTCGTTTTGGTGACTTATCAATGGCCGCGGATCGCATAAATACTGATGCTAACAGGAATAAAAAAATGAGTGCTGGTGACTTACGTGGTGATTAACATTTCGTCATCTTATAAACGGTTTTCCCTACAGTAGTAGCAAGATCAGGAGTGGTGACTTATAAATCGTGTATCCACCGTGTGTTACAGCTTCACTACTGCTGACCACTCTGGCGCGCCAAGCACTTCGGCCCGCGCCGCACCACCTACCCCGCAGGGCACCTGTACTACAAACGTCTCAAATCCTCGCGTCCCGCGACGGACTTTCCAAGTTCAGTAGTCGCGCCTTTGGCGCTTTGCCGCCGCCCACTTACGGTCGCAGTACGCGCTCCGTGTGGCGAAGCCGTTTCGCCCCGTCTCCCCGTCCCCGCGTCTCCCCGTCTGCTCCGATTTTGGTTGCGGCCCCCGCCACACTAAGCTCGTCCGTGTCCACCCGTGTTCGTCCGCCGTTGGTTCTGAATTCTGCATTTTGAACTCTCTACTATTAGCTCGTTTTGGTGCGTTAGCAGCGGCCAAATTACGTATAACTCAATCGCATACCAGAAGTAAAAAAATCAGCGCTGGTGCGTTACGTGGTGCGCACCACTGCGCTCCGGCCCCGCCACACCACTTTCCGCGCCAGCGCATGGCACGTCCGGCGCGGCGAGTGGCCTTGCTCTACTCATAGCACCCTGTGCCCCTGATGGGTGTAGCCGTTCAGCCCGGCGAGCGTCTCCTCTTTGGCCTTGCACTATCGTGCTTTTGCAGTTCGTAGCCGCGGAGCGGCGTCACACGGGTAGCCCGCAGCGTAAGCGCGGGGACGCATCGCCTTCGATGACAGAAGCCTCGGAGAGGCGACACAACGATCCGCAAAAGGACTGAACGCTTACTGGTGGGCGCCATCTGCGGCTGTTTGCAGACTGGTGCGAAGCGCCCTGTCGCCCGCTTCCTCCCAACCGGCCTCTTGTCTCCCCCCGTTACTCCGTCGTATAATGGTGCCTGCGAAGCAAGTAACGGCTCAATCAAGACGCGGAAAGTAGCGCAATCCTCCCGGATTGCGTGCCCTTCGGTCCCCGCGCGGGAGAGGGGTTAGGGGTGAGGGGCAGGAGGGGCCGAATGGCTCTACCTTTTACGCCCTGAAACGCGGCAAAGATTCCGGCGGAGACACACCGTTCCGACATACCGGTTATAAGGTGCTTAGGGTAATTAAGACCGTGCGTGACTTCTAAGGAGGATGCGGATGCCCAGGGAAATGAGTGATGAAATGTTCGATTTCTTTGGTGACGCGCAAGTCATAGGGGAAGATGAATTTGGCGCTTCGTTTACCTTTGATGATAAGTGCGCGTTTCTAAAGTCTCTTTATAAGAATTACGTCGAAGCGGGGCGGCCGAAGAGCCAGAAGGAGTGGCTGCGCAGCACTCTGCCTAAGGCTTTTCCATGTGCGAGGAAGAGGCCCGACTGGCACGGCGATTGTGCGATGTGGCCGTTCAAGAATAAACGGCCAATGATATTTGCGGGACAAATGGAGCTCAGCCCTGCTGGCAAGGACATGGAGAGTGTGTTCGGCGATGGAAGCACGCTGTACGTGTCGTGTTCTGCGCGCAAGTCCCCGTGCCTAAATACGGCAAACGGAGCTTTCGATTGCACTTTGAGGTGGTCGATTTCGACTACGCGCTGCGAGGTCTGCATGCTGAGTGCGACCCTCAAGGAAACGTCATCTGCTTTAAGACAAGGCGAGGCAAGAAGAAGGGAAAACGTTGACAGAGCCCCCTAACCTCCAAATCCCGCCGCCCCCCGCCTGCCCACCCGTCCCCCGTCACTCGACACCATGCACGCCTGCGCGTAATTTGTCGTTTGCCCACGGCGCTGATGCCCTGACAAGGAGCCGCATGAATACTCTACGATTACAGCTCATGGTCAGTCTTTGCTCAGGAGTCCTGCTGATGAACGCTTGCCGAGCCGCCGCGCCGCAGGTTGAAGCCAATCGCGTCTTCGAGATCACCCTGACGTCGGAGAAAACGTACGCCGACCCGTTCAATGACCTCGAATTAGCAGCCGTCTTCGACGCGCCCGGCGGGAAGACTCTGCGCGTGCCCGCGTTCTGGGCGGGCGGGCAAACTTGGAAGGTACGCTACAGTTCCCCGGCGATCGGCACGCACTCCTACAAAACGGAGTGCAGCGACGCCGCGAACGCGAAACTGCACGGCGTTAACGGCCAGGTCGAAGTGATCGCGTACACCGGCGACAACCCTCTGTATAAGCACGGCGCAATCCGGGTCGCCGCCGGCCACCGGCATTTTGAACACACCGACGGCACACCGTTCTTCTGGCTGGGCGACACGTGGTGGATGGGCCTGTGCAACCGCCTGCACTGGCCGGAAGACTTCCAGACGCTCACCGCCGATCGCAAACAAAAAGGCTTCAACGTCGTCCAGATCGTCGCCGGACTTTATCCCGACATGCCCGCCTTTGACGAACGCGGCGCCAACGAGGCCGGCTTTCCCTGGGAAAAAGACTATAGCCGCATCCGCCCCGAATATTACGAACAGGCCGACCGCCGCATCGACTACCTGGTGAGCCAGGGCATCGTGCCGTGCATCGTCGGCGCGTGGGGCTATCACCTGCCGTGGATCGGCACCGAAAAAATGACCAAGCACTGGCAATATCTGGTGGCGCGCTACGGAGCCCTGCCGGTCGTCTGGTGCGCCGCCGGCGAGACCGCCATGCCCTACTATCTCGCCAAGGACAAGAAGAAGGACGCACAGCTTCAGAAAGAAGAATGGACCTCTGTCTGCCGGCACATTCGCAAGGTCGATGCATTCTCCCGGCCGCTGACACTGCACCCATCTTGCGGCGTGCCGACGCGCAGCAACGTCACCGATCCCAGCGTCGCCGACTTCGAACTGCTCCAGACCGGCCACGGCTCGCACGAAGTCATCGCGCCGACGATCAGGCAGATTCGAGCCGCCAGAAACGCTCAACCTCCCGTGCCGGTGATCAACGGCGAACCTGCCTACGAAAACCTGCTCAATAAAATCCCCGCCGACGTGTGCCGCGCGCTCTTCTGGGTGTGCATGCTCAACGGCGCGGCCGGACACACGTACGGCGCCAACGGCATCTGGCAGGTCAACCGCACGGAGCAGCCCTACGGCAACTCGCCCGGCGGAAACAACTGGGGCACCTTGCCGTGGCCCGACGCAATGAAACTGCCGGGCTCCGCGCAACTGGCGTTGGGAAAGAAGTTGCTGACGCAGTTCGAGTGGTCGCGCTTCGAACCGCAGCCGAATTGCGTGCAGTGGGACGATCCGGCAACCAAAGATGCCGCTTTGTGTGCGAGTGGACTCGCAGGCAAAGTCCTGATCGTCTACGTGCCGAAGCCGCAGGCCATCGCCGTCAAGGAGCTCGGCGCTGAAAAAGACTACGACGCCGCGCTGTTCGATCCCATTTCCGGCGAACGCAAGCCGCTCGGAAAAGTGCGCACTGCCGCCGATGGAACGTGGCGCTCGCCCAAACCGGACGGCGATCACGACTGGGTTCTGCTGCTGGAAGCCGCACGCTGATGCTCACGGGTGCACGAACGGTGTTGCTGTTACCTTCTCCCCCGTGGGGAGAAGGCCGCCATGAGCGAAGCGAACGCGGGATGAGGGGGCAACGGTAAGCTACCCCTCAACCGCCGCGCTGAATTCCTTCTCTGCGCTCCCTCTGCGTCTCCGCGTCTCTGCGTTGAAGAAGCGCCTACGCCTTCTCCCGGAACTGCGTCTCTCGGTGTGCCGCGAAGAGCGGCTTGAGCGGATTGCGCTGATACTTCCCTGTGCTCGTTACAGGAAAATGCTCGCCAAAAACAACAACCTTGGGGCTCATCCAAAACGGCAGACGCGCCCGGCATGCCGCAAGGACAGCTTCGCCGGTGAGGCCGCTGCCCGGTTGTGGGACGACGTATGCGCCGACTTCCTCACCGTAGGTGACGTTCTCAAACCCGACGGCCATCGCCGCCTTCACGCCCGGGATACCGCAAAGCACTTCGTCGAGTTCCAGCGGGGAGATCTTCACGCCGCCCCGAATGATCAGCTCCTTGTATCGCCCGGAGATGAAGAAGTACCGGTTGCCGGCGGCATCGCTCTTGAGAAACCCTTCGTCGCCGCTGCGGAACCAACCGTGAGTGAACGCATTCTGGTTTGCGGCAATGTTATCGTGATATCCCAGCATCACGTTGTGTCCGCGAATGACGATCTCCCCCTTTTCTCCCTCGGGCAGAGCGCGCCCGGTGTCGTCGTGAATGGCCATCTCGTTCGTGCTGACAGGCAGGCCGATGGACGGATAACCGAAATCCCTCATCCAGCGCCGGTGCTCGGTGGCGCCGGCCTCCGTGCCGGCGGTCAGCGGCACAAAGCACGAATAGCACGTCGTTTCGCTGAGTCCGTACCCGTGGCAGATCGGCAGGCCAAAGCGGTCCTCGAAGCGCGCGGCCAGGTCCACCGTCAGCGGCCCGGCTCCGCAGATCAGATGGTGCAGCGTGGGCGCGAGTTTCGCCGCGAGATTCCCTTGCGAGCCCGCGCTGGCGTAGCTTTCCAGCAGGAATTGCAGCAGCGTCGGAACCACGCTGACAATCTGAACGCCATAGCGGTTGACCGTGTCGAAAAAGTCTTGCGCCACGAACTTTCGCCGCAGCACCACGCTCGCGCCGCAAAACAGCGGAGTGACATGCGTGACGATCAGGCCGTTGACATGATGCACGGGCAACACGCACATCATCCGGCTGTCAGGACCGATTTTGTGCCACTGCGAAATCGCGCAGGCATCGGCGATCAGGTTGTACTGGCTAAGCACCACGCCTTTGGGCGCTCCAGTGGTGCCGGACGTGTAGACGATCAGCGCCGGATCCTCGGGCTCGACGTTTTCCGGCGCCGCGAACTGGGACACATCCACCGGCGGCAACACGTCGCTCAAGCAGACTTCGCCGCGCTCGCAACGCCCGGGCGCTCCGTCCGCGACGATCAGATGTTCGATATTCGCGGCCGCTCTGCGCAACGGACGGATGCGTTCCAGGTAATCGGTGAGCGCGAAGAGAACTTTGGCGCGTGAGTGTTCCAGAATGTACGCCAGACGCTTGTCCTCTTCAGCCATGTTCAGCGGAACGACCGTCGCACCGAGATGCCAGGCCGCAAAGTTCACCAGAATCGTCTGGTCATGATTGTGCATTGCCGTCGCGATGCGGTCGCCGCGCTGAACTCCGGCGTAAACGTAAAGCATCGCCGCCACGCGCCGCACGGCACGATAGAATTCCGCGTAGTTGTAGCTGCGCACCTTGCCGTCTTCGGCCAGATACGTCAGGAAATTCGCGTCGGGACGCGTCGCCGCCCACTGGTGAAGTGTTTCCGCAACCGTGGCCGGCGTGGCGAAGCGATTCTCAACCGCGCGATTCGACATCGCTCGCGCATGTTCGACTCTTAAGTGCAAATCAGCCGGCAGACGGGCAGAGGGCATAAGGGGGCCTCCTCAATACGTCCTGCATACATATGTATGATGGTGCCCGAAGGATTGCAGGAGTCACGACCAAGTACCACTCACCACTCCACCACTCACCCCTCACCACTCCACCACTCACCCCTCACCACTCACCGCTCACCTCTTGTACTTCTGACTCGACTCCTTAAGAAAGCTGCGCTCTTCGTCCGTCAGGGCATCGATCCCTTCGCGGGAAATCTTGCCGAGTAGTTCGTCAACTCGGCGGCTGGTGTCCACATCCACCCGGCCACGCGCGGGAGCACCGGACGCCGCGGCAGCACTGCGCGCAGGCGCCGCGACGGGCTGCCTGGGAAGCTCTCGAGGAATTTCCTCGCGTTCCACCATTCTCAGGCGTGGCTTGCGCCGGAAGAAACGTTTCACGCGGAACCACAACCCGACCTGGTTACGGCCGGGGCTGCCGAAAACGCGCAGGTCGAACTTGTAGAAAATGAGACCGGCGAGCGCTCCGCCAAGGTGGGCGGTATGCGCGATGCCCGACCTAAAGTACGGGTCCGCGCCTTTGCTGAAGACTCCAAGAAGATCCAGGACGATGTAGGCGATCACCACCCAGCGGAGCGGCAACGTCAGAACAAAGAAGAGATTCACGGGGCGGCTGGGGTTGTAGAACGCGGCCGCAACCGCAATGCCCATGATCGCGCCCGATGCGCCCAGCGCAGGGATGCCCATGTCGGCGCGCGCGGACATTTGCAGGTAGTCGATGCCGACGTATGCAACGGATGAGATCACGCCGGCGATGAAGTAGAAGAAGTAGAAGTTGCGGTGGCCGTAGATGGTTTCGACTTCATCGGCGATCCAGTAGAAGAACGCCATGTTGAACGCAATGTGCCAGATCCCCATGTGGGAAATCGTGGATGTGAACAAAGTATGGACGCGCCCATCCCGCAGCACGCCGTCCCAGCTCACAAGAAAATTCTGGGACATGAACCGCGCGAGCACTTCGTTCGACGCCGCAAATTGCCAGAGCACCCACACAATGATGTTCAGGATGATGATTTTGTGAACGGCCGTCAGTCGCCGGCCAGCATAGTTGGCCGACTCTTCCGTATCGTTCATATATGCGCGATCAGAAACGCCCATAAGGTTATTTTAGACCGTCGAATACGAAATGCCAGATGATGGCCTGCGCAATTTTGACTGTGATCCGGCGACCGATACGAAGCTACGCAACCTGGCTCGCCGGTTCGCACGCCGGCTCTTTCCGCAATGCGACCATCAGCACGGCGGCAATGATGGTGGCGCCGCCAACGAAGATGGCGAGCTTGGCTTGTTCGGTGCCCACAGCTAAGGAGAAGAGCGTCGCGCAGACAGGCTCCAGACAGTAGACAACGCTTGCCGTAGCCGGCGAGATCCGCGGCTGGTAGGTGTTCATCAAGTGCAGGGCGAGCACAGAAGAAAAGACAGTCAGTGTGAACATCGCGCCAGAGAACAGCAGGTGGCCGAACAGCGCGGGGAACAGTGCCGCCTTGTAGATCGCTCCACCGCCCAGCGCCAGCCCAGCGACCATGCTGCACACACCGGTGGCCAAGAACATCATCAGCGTCAAGCGGGCAATGTTGGCGTTCTTGCCGAAGAAATCGAGCGCCATGATGTGCGCGGTGAAGAACATGGCGCCCAGAATGGTGAGCGCTTCGCCCATGAACGGAAAGGGCGCTTTGGGCGTAGGCACGGCGCAGGCGAGGCATTCAGGATCGGGCTGCGAGAGGATGGCGATTCCGACCATCGCAACGGCGACGGCCATCCAGGTCTGCCATCCGACGCGGCGCTTGAAGACCACGGCTTGCCCCAGCGGAGCAAAAACCACCACCAGCGCCGTCAGGAAGCTCGACACCGACGGCAGCGTGTAGCGCAGACCGATGATCTGCGGCAACATCCCGCAGGCGAAGAGCACGCCCAGCCAAATGCCGCCGCGCACTTCGTGGCTCGACCAGCCGCGCTGCTGCTTGCGAGTCAGCAGCCAGTACAGCGCCGCGGCGGCCAGAAAACGCCAGCCGTTGAACGTCGCGTAAACAGCGAAGCGGGTCATCACGGGCAGTTCTTCGTTTTGCGGAAGCGCGGAGATGCGCGCCACCTCTGCCTCGAAGACGTGGATGGCGTACTTCATCGTCGGGAACGAGTAGCCCCAGCAAAGGCAGCAAAACGCCAGAACCGCGATCGCCGTGCGTGCGCGCGCGGCGGCAGCGTGCTGCCGGGCAGGAAGGCTGAGGACAGCGGGTTCCACTGCGGTCTGTTCCATGACGCTTAAGTCTAGAGCCAAAGAGTCTATGCAACCGGACGGTCCCGGATGCCAGGGACTCCAGACTCCGGACTCAAGACTCCAGACTTTTTCCCTTCTTACATTTCCGAACGTTCGATGATGATCTTGTCCACCAGACCGTACTTCTTGGACTGATCGGCGTTGAGCCAGAAGTCGCGGTTTGAATCGCTTTCAACCTTCTCTGATGTCGAGCCGATCTCGTGCGCGACGACTTCAGCGTAGCGCTTTCGCGTGCGCAGGATTTCGTTCGCTGTGATTTCCATGTCGCTGGCCTGGCCGAACGCCTGTGTGGAAGGCTGATGGAGCAGGAAACGCGAATTGGGCAGCATGAAGCGTTTGCCCTTGGCGCCGCCCAGGAAAATCAGCACCGCTGCCGAAGCGCACAAGCCGGCACAGAGCACGGTGATCGGGCAGGACACGAACTTCATCACATCGTAGATGCCGAAGCCGCTGTCCGCGGAGCCGCCGGGGGAATTGACAACCATCGTGATTCCGGCTTTGGGATCTTTCGATTCGAGGAACAGCAGGCGCGCGACAATGGCTCGGTACATCTTGTCGGTGACAGGCCCTTCGACCAAAATCGTGCGGCTCTCCAGCAGTTTGACCTCGATGGCTTCCGAACCGCCTTTGCCTTCCGGCGGTGGCTTCGGCTTCTCGTCCTCGTTATTGAGCGTCTGAATCATCTCGTCCACGTTTATAACCCCCTCTTTAGGCCTGTTTGCCGCAGGAATCCCCGCGCTGATCAACTTGTGGCCAGTCTACACTGCTGAAAATAAAAAGTCTAGAAGGCGACCGAAGGAGACGCGTACCAGAGCGCCTGACAGTAAGGCGCGGTTGCCTCGTAGTGCGGGCGTCCCGCCCGCTGCTGTTCTCCCCTCCCCATCAAGGGGAGGGGCCGGGGGAGGGGTTTGCGGCAGAGCCGCAATTTCTCCCGAGGAAGCGGGCAAGATGCCGGCAAGATGCCCGCACTACAACGCTTACGGCTTTGCATTTACTGTCATGTACTCGCACGAACGAACCGCGCGCAATCCAGGAGGATTGCGCTACGCCATGCAAAACACATGCAGTATCCGACCCTCTCGGCTACTCTATGTACCTGAGAGATGAGCACCGGATGCGAGAAGGTTCAGAGCGGCCGGCAGGCAGACAAGCCGGCTCCGAAAAGCGCGGGCGCACCAGAGGCGCGCAAGGACCTGTCGTGCCCCAAGACACAGGATCCCCGGAGTTCCCGTTTGCAGCCGGAAGCGGATGCGCGTTGCGTGGCGGACATTCTGGCTGGAAAACGCGAACACTTCGCTGAACTGGTTGAACGCTATCAGGACGCAGTGGCTTCGGTGGTGCAGGCGTATGTCAAAGACCATCATCTGGCTGAAGACGTAGCTCAAGAGGTGTTCGTTAACGCATTTAGCGCCTTGTCCCAATTGCGTCAGCCCAGCCTGTTTTTTCCGTGGCTGCTGCAGATCGCACGCCACCGAGCGGCGCAAGCCGGCACGCGGCAGTCCAAGCGCGCCAACCAGAGGCCCTTGACGGATATGGAGATCGCACGGCCAGTCAGCAGCGGGGATGAACGGTTGAGCCGGGCCATGGCGTGCGTTGAGCAACTCCCGGAACCCTACCGCTTGACGGTGCTGCTGAAATACGAACGTGACCTGAGTTGTAAAGAGATTGCTGAACAGGAAGGCGTGGCGATCGGGACGATTACCAGCCGGCTGACGCGGGCATTGTCCATGCTCCGGAACGCGGTAGAGGGGGCGTAGACAATAAGAGGAAAACGGAAAGCGAGAGAAACAAACGAGCAGAATTGAAAAAAATGCAGCAAAGCGGCAAAGGGGCGCTCTTTAGTAGGTGAACGGCCGGATAGGGCGGACGACTATGGTAGAAGAAAACAATTTCCCTAGTGAAATTTGCCAGCGCGCGGTCGAGACGCATGCGCGCCTTCTGCTGGGCGATATTCCTGCTCAGGCGGAGCAGGCGGAAGCGGCTGAGCATTTGGCGAGTTGCACGTACTGCCGCCAGTTGCAGGCGGAGCTTTCAAAAGCCGACCAGATGCTGCGGGAGACCCTGCCGGGACCGCGCCTGAGCCCCGACTTCACCGCTCGCACGATGGCGGCGTTGCCAGCAGCACAGGCCAGCGGCGTGCGGGTATTTGCGAAAGGCCCGGCGCGGCGAAGTTGGCTGCGGCCAGCGATGGCGGCGGCAATCGTGCTGGGACTGTTGCTGGCCCTGGCGGCGAAATTCATACTGGTGCCCACGGCAAACGAACTGACGGTCTCGGGCGACGAAGCCGTGGTGGTGGACGAGAAGGGCAATAGGGCAAAGACGCTTCAAGCGGGAAAGCTCTACCGGGCGGTGTCAGATGCGGTGCTGCCGCTGAATGCGGCTAGTGCATTTCAGGTAAAGACAGGCGCAAGTTTCCAGGTCGAACGAAGTGCTCTGAAATTGAAGGCTGGCGACGTGTTCGCCTGGGCGCGGCAGGAAGCGCAAGGCGCGCCGGTGCGCGTGTCGTGCTTGAGTTTTGACGCGCTGCTGAATGGCGGCGACATGTTCGTGGCCGAAGAAGGCGCCGAGAACGCGGGCGGAGTGGTGATCGTGTTCCGCGGGCAGGCGCAAATTGTCCGCGATAAAGACTCGCTGCCTGTTAACGCAGGCCAGGTTTTCGTCTCGCTGGATAGCCACGATGGCGCGATTGCTCAAGTGATGGAGCTTAACGATGCCTTGGAGCGCATGCGCAGTGAGCCTCAGCTTGCCCAGGAGGATTTGGATGCGCTTCGCCGCGATTACGAAACGCGGGTGCAGGGCTATGGTAAAGAACTGACGCAGCTTGACGAACAAGTGAAGACCGAAAAGAGCGCGGAGCGCGTGCAGGAGCTTCGCAAGCGTCAGGCACTCGTGACCGAATACCGGCAAGCGCACGAACGCCGGCTAAAAACCATGGGACGGCAGTTTCCGGACGATGAGATCGAACGCGGTGTGCGCGAGCATACCGATCCTGAAACCTGGATGTAATACGAAAGCAGCGGGCGCGCTCGCCCGCGGACGAAACGCTGGCGAGCGAGGAGGAGCAAATAACATGAACAGAATGATGGCGGCATTAACGATCGCGATGGCGTGCGCGATGGCTTGGGGAGAAGAACCAAAGCAGCAACCGGGCGGCGCGGCAAATCCTGGACAGCCGGCCGCGGCGCCGGGCGCCCCGAATGCGGGACAGCCAGGCGGCGGTGGGCCCGGCGGCGGCGGACCGATGTGGGGCGGCGGGCGCGGGTTTGGCGGCTTTGGAGGAGGCGGCGGCGGGATCACGGGGATGATTCGAGGCTTCCTGGGCATTGATTTCGAGGACCCGAAGGCTCCGGTGAAGCTGGATGCCCTGCCGCTGGGCATCGATAAGCGCCTGGTGATCAACGTCCCTGTGGGCGGCGTCGATAATCCGGCCGCAAACACGAACGGTTGGAAGATGGAATCGATCTTCAAGCTGACCGAGGAACAGCAGAAGGCCGTGGACGCTCTGCGCGAAGAGTACAAGGCGCAGCAGAAGAAGCTCGACGAGGAAGTCCTGGCCGCTCAAAAAGCTGTCGCCGAAAAAGTAAAAGACCTGCGGCTGAAGTATGAGCAGCGCGCCAATGACATTCTCACCGGCAACGACAAAACCACGAAAGAGAAACTGGACGCTCTCGCACGCGAGACGATCACCAAGAACATGGCGGTCGTGACGGAAATGATGCCGATGTTCGATGGGCAGGACATGGGTCAGGGTTTTGCGGTGGTGCGCGCGATTCGCGAGAAGATTTCCGCGAACGCCAAGACCGCCGAAGAGAAACTGCTGGAACTTGCTCCGGCCGACGGCAAGGCCAAGATCCAGGACATTCTGAAGCAGCAACAAAACGATCGCGACCGGATGAACCGCTGGGGCGGCGGCGGCGGTCGCGGCCGTGGCGGCCCAGGCGGCGGCGGCGGTCCGGGCGGCAACACCCCGGTCAAGCCCCCGACGCCTCCAGAAGCCGACAAGAAAGCCGATTTCTAACCGCATGAGAACCGCGACCGTAAGGGAGCGGCCGGAAAGTCAACCACACGGGGCGAGCGAAAAGCTCGCCTCGCTTTTTTAACGCCGGGGGTTTGGCGCACGCAGCGTAGCTCGCAAATTCCCGCGAATCCAAGCGGCAGGCGAGAACGCGGCCTTTTCGAAATCTTCGTCATCCAATGATACTCCGTAAACTTCTCGGATGAGCAACAATGCTTTGCCTTCTATTTCTTTCCAGTCTTCTGCCGCCTCAAGCAAAGTAGCCGCCAGCATCCGTTGCTCCAAGAAACGCCTCTTATTCTGGATGGTTTTACGCCATTTGCCCTTATTCCGCACCGCTCTCAAGCCAAACGATGGATAGTAAAAAAGGTCAACGCTCTTGACTTGCTTTACAATATGCCTGCCCGAACCCTTCAACTCGAACTCAAGATGACCGAACAATGACCAGTGATCGACGTACTCTTTGAAATAGAGAATAGACGCTTCAGCGGCGTGTTCGCGAATATCATCCCGTAATTTCAGAGCAGACGCTCTGTCTCGAATCGATTCTACTCTGCGCAGCAGTTCAGAAGCATTACCACCGGCGACCATGCAGACAGTGACGAATTGCCGAGCCATGTCGCCCTCCTCGCTTGTTCGCCTGACACCTTAAGTAGCCGCGACAGCGCCTCGGAATTTGAGTTTCCGTCGCTCCCGCCTACTGCCTACTGCCATTCGCCTCCCGTCTCCCCGTCTCCCCGTCCCCCCGTCTCCCCGTCCAGCTTTAGAGCCGGCGGCGGCGATTCGCCGAAAATCTGCCTTCGGTCGGCGACCTCCAGCCCAACGACGGTCGTCACGGCAGCCAGTTCATGTTCGGATGCATGAGCTTGCTTGAGGCGCTCCGCGGTTTTGCGGCGCAAAATGTCGCTGAGATCGCGGGCGCGGTCGCCAGTTTTCCGCGCAAGATTCACGGCGGCAAAAATCGCCATGGGCTGCTTGCGCCAGTCGAGCGCGAAAACCGCTGGCAGCCACGCTTCGGCCAAATCCGGCGGAACGGCGTGATTGGCCGGCGCGTGGACGGGCTCGCGGGCACCGATGCGGGCGAGAGACCAGAGCAGGACGGGCAGGTTTTCGTCCTTGTCCAACAGATCTACGATGCGCTGGCCGAGCAGTTTTTTCTGCGGCGTGTCGAGCAATTCCAGGCTGCCGGCGGCGCGCCACATTTCGGGAAGTTCGCCTTTAGTCGGTCGCGGCCAACCGCCGCGCTTGGTCACGTCGCGTTCGCCCGTCAAGAACGGCTGCAGGCGATTGAACAGTTCGCGCTCGTGGTCGGCTTTCAAGCCTGCGGCGGTGCGGCGCCAGAGCACCCACCATTCGATGCGCACGTTCGGATCGGAGACGAACGCCGGTCCGCTGCGCGTCGCGTTGTAGAGCTTGCGCAGGCGCTCGCCATCGCCCACGTCGCCAAATCCCGGGCGCAGCAGGAATCCCGTCAGATTCAGCCAGCGGGATTCGTGTTCGGCGCTACGACTGCGGCCGTCGGCATGTTCGAGCAGCACGTCGGCCATGCGCCGAGCCAGAGCGCCCGGCCAGGAATCCTTCGACATCGACAGCGCGACCTCAAGCTGTTTTGTCAGCAATCCCGGCGGCAGCGGCTGGCGGCTGTGCGCGTTGAAGGTGCGATCCAGCAGCGCGAGAGCCGTGGTTTCCGCGCGCGGATCGACGCCGGTAGGGCGAGCCTCCGTGCCCGCCGCATCCTCGCCCGCAATCCCGGAGGATTGCGCCACGCGTCCGCGGACGTTGAGGTGCACTTCCCAGCTTCGCTGGTCGCCAAGCGCATGCAGCGCGAGAGCCAGCGTGCCGATTTCGGTCAAGGACGCTTTCAAGCGCACGGCGACGTCACGCTTCACCGCGTGGCGACCGGTTTGAAGCGTTGTTTCGAGCGGCGGAAGCGCGGCCAGCTCTTTGGATTCCTCATCAATGAGCGATCCCAGTTTGTCGCTGGGCCGCAAACTCGACGAAAACAGCGGGAAGATGACCGGCGTGGCCAGACGCAGCGTGAACGTCTGCGGCAGTTCGAGCGTCTGGCCTTCTTCGGCGCCCTGCGGAACGAGGCACACGGCGGCTTTTCCGGTCGGGCGTTCGGGCGCGGTTTCCGTTTCGATGCCGATGTAATACGCACGGCCCATTCCGCCGCCGATGCGCATCCCCGCCCCGCGGCGCGCGCAGCCGTACGCCGCCGCTCCCACCGCAACGGCATGATCCAGCGATGTGCCCATCAATTCGACCGGCGGCTTCGTTCCGAACCACTGGCCGAGAACATTCAAGATGCGCAAACGGAACGCGGCCGGCTTCATCGCGCCACCATTGAAGAGCACGGCGTCGAGAGAGAGTCTGGAGTCTGGAGTCACCGAGTCTGGAGTCTTGTGCTTCCGAGCGGCCACGACTCCAGACTCCAGACTCCCAGACTCCAGACTATTGCCTGTGTGCTGCCGCAAAAACTGGCTCATGTGGCGCGTGACGGCCGCGTCGTGAACGTACGGCAGCCCCCATTCGCGAATGCCGCTGCGTCCGGCGGTCGCGGGGTCTTCGTGCAGCTTCGTCTCGGGGAAAAATCCGTCGAGCAATATGGTTTCGGCCTCTGCTTTCAGGAGTTCAGTGCGCACGCTGCCGCCGATGACCTGCGTGCCGCGGCCCATGATGCTGAGCGAAATCTTTTCAGGCGCGCCGCTGGCCAGCAGCCGTTCCTTTGCGCCGCGCGCAGCAGCGGCAAGCGCCTTGAACTGGTGCGCATCGATCGGCGACTTGATCTTCTTTTCCAGATGCCGCGCCAGCGCCAGATCCATGTTGTCGCCGCCCAGCATCAAGTGGTCGCCAACGGCCGTGCGCCGCAAAACAATCGGACGCGAAGGGTCGCCGGTGCGTTGCACATCAATGAGTGAAAAGTCGGTCGTCCCGCCACCGACGTCGCAGACAAGCACGCGCCCGATGCCGTTCAACTCTTCTTCCAGAGCCCGCGAGTGCACCGCCATCCACGCGTAGAAGGCCGCTTGCGGCTCTTCGATCAGGATGAAACGCGCGAAGCCGGCCGCGCGCGCGGCGGCGACGGTCAATTCGCGCGCGGCTTCATCAAAGCTGGCGGGAACCGTGATCACCACGTCTTGCGCCGCAAGCTTCTGGCTCTCGTCCTTCTTGGCGATCTCATGGTCCCACGCTTCGCGGATGTGCGAAAGGTACGCGGCGCTTGCGGCAACCGGAGAAACGCGCTGCACGTCCTGCGGAGCGCCCCACGGCAGGATCGCCGCCGTGCGATCGACGCTGGGACTGCACAGCCAGGACTTGGCGCTGGCCACCAGTCGCCCCGGCACGCGAGCGCCCATTTCGCGCGCTAGTTCGCCGATGATCACGCTGCGTTTGGCATCCCACGGCAAGGCCGTGCTGCCCTTGGGCATTTCATGTTCAGCGGGCAGGTACAGAAACGACGGCAGCAGCGGACACGATTCAACCGCGCCCGGCCGCGTCAGTTGCGGCACCTGGAACGAATGGATCGGCAGCGGCCGGCGGTTCAAATCTTCCTGCGCAACGTACCCAACGGCACAGTTCGTGGTGCCAAGATCGATGCCAACGATGTAACGACTCGGCTTTGGTGCTTTCGTGTCTGATGAGTTAGCGGCCATAGTTTAATCTAATTGCGGATTGGTATCTCTAAATCCAAAGACGCAGAGCACGGCTAAAACTCTAAGAAACTCTGTGATCTCTGTGTTCTCCGTGCCTCTGTGTTGAAGTCGTGGCTGTTCAATCCGTTCAATCCGCAATCCGCATTCTGCAATCCGCAATCTGTCCTATAGCCTGTCTTTCACCATTTTGGCGATGCTGTCCCGCGCCTGCGGATTGGGCACGGGGCCGAGCAGCGTGCCTTTCGGATCGAGCGCGTAATTGTTCTCCCAGTTGCGTTCATTGGACCACGCCCCGAACACGTCCACACAATCCAGGTGATGCTTTTGCAGCAGATTGTGGAGCCGCTCGCTGTACGGCGCGCACTGCCGCAGGCGCTCCGGTTCGGGCAGCACGCCCACGAACACGATCTGCCGCGCGCCGGCCAGGCGCAGACGATCCACTAGAACGTCGCACGCGCGCTCGAACGCGTACAGCGGCGTCTGGCGTGCGACATCGCCGGCGCCCAGCGAGACGACGACGAAGCCAGGAATTTTTCCGCCGTGCGCGAGAGTGTAAGATTCCAGAGCCGCGATCATCCGGAACACAGGAAGATCGCGATGCGGGCCAGGGATGCAGACGCCCTGCCAGGTCTTGTTCGTAATCAAAGCCGAGAGGTCTTTTCCAAGGCCGAAAAGTTCGCCAGCATTGGGCTTTGGAGCGACTCCTTCAACCAGCGGATCGCCGAGGAACAGCGCGTCCTTATCAGCATCATGCGCCGCGAACGCCTTTAGCCGCGCGTAGCGCCGGTATTCCGATTCATTTTCGCCGGGCACCAACATCATGATGCGTTCGCAGTCCACGGGATGCTCCGCGGAACCGGCATCCAGCAGCGTCGCCGGCGTGCGCCCATTCTCGCCGCAGCGGCAATCGACAAACAGATTCCCCGCGCCGGCAATGACCGGCACCGGCCACGGCGCGGCCGAATGCAGCAGATGCAGACGCAGCGTTTCGATTTCCGCATCGCCCACCGAAAGCCGCAACAGCAGACTGGTCTTGCCGGCTATTGCTTTGGTCGCCAGATCCGTGTCCGCCAGCGTCACCAGCAGTTTACGGCGCAGACCATCCAGCGGCGTCACGTCGCGTTCTTGCGCGTTGCGAGGCAGGCCGTCCGTCCCTGGCGTGGCCAGTTCCCAAATCACACGGAACTCGCCCATCGGTCGCGGCGCCGGTGGCAGCAGTTTGTTCTCAATGCGCGCCTTCGGGACGACGAACGGCGCGGGCGAGAGCAGCGCTTCCACGTGCACATGCCCGGTTTCGTCGGGATAAAAGAAATCCGGCGCGGACTTGATGACCAGTTCGGCTTCCAGGTCGATGCGCTCCGTCGGATCCTTGCTGGCGGGGAACGAAAGAATGCGAGTTGCCTGAATGGCGTTGCCGTCGGGCATCTTCGCATCGATTCGCACTTCCGCGCCGGCTGGCACCCACGCCGCCACGGACTGACCTGGCGCGCCGCAGATTTCCAACATTCCCGGCGCGGAGACTTTCAACAGACAGGTTTGCGGCAGGTTGATGGCTTTGGCCATGATCCGCACAAACTCGCGCGTGTGGTCCGGACCGAGGTGCGCGCCGCCGCGAACGTGGCCGATGTCATCCACATTGATGAACGGCTGAATGTAGTCCTTCCCGCCTTCCGCTCGCGTCACGACGGACGGCAACGCGTGCGGGAACGCTTGCGGCGGAATGCACAGCAGCGACTTGGACATCGGCGGCTGCCAGTGCAGACGCACGCCAAACAGCGATAGCGACATGCTCGTCTGCCCCGGCTGCGTGGGCGCGTCCGCATAGAAAAGCACCACGCGGTGCAAGCCTTCCTTCAGTTCGATCGTCTTGTTCAAATCGAACGGCAAACGGCGCGGATCCGGAGCGCTCGCCGACACGACCAGCGTTCCGTCGATCAGCAGGTGAGCCACTCCCATCGTATCGAGCGCGAACTTGTACGAACCATCCATGGGCACACGCAGGAACGCTTCGTATGCGGCCACATAGTTCTGCGGATTGTTGACAGCCAGAACTCGTCCGAATTCGTCCGTCTTGACGTTGAAGTACGGCTTCGGGCATTCGGGATCGTTGATGTTCGCGCACGTGCGCGGCGGCATGGCCGCGCCATCCCCTCGTTCTTCGAGCTTCTGAAACCGTTCCAGCGTCAGCGGCGTCTGCGGCGTAAAGGCGAACGCCGGCGGCGCGCTCCGTCCGCGCATGCGCACCTGCACCGGCACGGGTTCGAGCACCACGGGGCTGACGCGCTTGGGCTCTCCCGTCGGCGAAGTATAGATGCAGAAGCGGCGCATCTGCGCGTGCGTGCGGAAGAGCACTTCCATTTCGCTGCCGGACTGCCGCACTTGAACGCTGTGGCTCGCGCCGTCTTCGCCGATCAGCAGAATCGGCTCGAACTTTCCGGTCGCGGCGGCGATTCGCGCGGGCAGCAGCACCGATGCATACTCCGGTTCGGGCTGCAAGCCAATTGCGCCGGCGGCCGGCGGGGGAATCACGGTGACGAAATAGCGCTGCGCATACGAACTGTCCTTCCATTCGACCAGGTTCGCCAGCACGGACGGATCAGCCTCGCCGGCGCAGAGCGAAAGGGCGCTCAACAGGACGGCGAGCAAGAGAAGTTTTGTGCGCGCTGAATTCATCTGTTTCGACCGCCGACGCGAAAAGGCGGCCAGATTCCCCGTTCTCACTGTCCCGTCGCCGACGTAAGCGCTTCGTTCGAAACCAACGCTTCCGGTCCCGACGGTTTGTTTTGCGGCGGTTCAGGCGGCTTGTCTTGCGGCGGTTGCGGCGGCGTTGACGCGAAGCCGTGCTGCGTTTTTTCCCAGTACCACGGATTCGTGAACAGTTGCTTGAAGCCCTTCACTGCCGCAATGGAAATCAGCACCCAATAGATCGGAACCAGCAGCGCGAACGGAATCAAATCCGGCAGCTTGCGCTTAAAGCAGGAGATCATCCCCAGCGCGACAAAAATAAAGTTCGCGAAGAACAGCATGAATGCCGCCGGGAAAAAGAGCTGCGAAACCAGCGACCACGAATCGATCGCGGAGATCCGTTCCCGCGCCTGAGCCGCCGTGATGCCGCCCTTCTTCAAATAACTCGACGCCGTATTCCAGATCGTCACATTGGAGTAGCGTTCTTCGTCCACCACGTTGGTGTAGTACAGCTTCCAATCGAGCAGCGCTTCCTTCAGGTTCGTCGTGTCATCGACCTTGATGCGCGCGATCGGCCCGGGCAGCGCGTGAGCGATCGGTTCGCGCAGCAAGTACGTGCCGGTCATCGCCCAGAAGAGCAGGTTCAGCAGCAGCATCAGCGACAGGCCGCCGACGGTGAAGCGGAAGGTCATGGCGTGATAGAAGCCCAACGGGCGTTCGCCTTCGCGTTTCATCCAGCGCTTGAAGCGGAGACCCAGCGTGCCCAACGCGGAAACCGCCGCCGTCAGGCACGAAGCCGCTGCGATCCACCACAGCGCCTTCACGTACGGAATCAGTTCCGGCCGCAGATCGGGCTTCTGCAAATCGGAGTTCAGCACGCGGCACAGCATGTAGAAGCCCACCGCCAGCAGCAGCGTGGGGACGTACGATTCGCGCGAATGGACCAGATGCGTCTGCACGTAACCTTTGATCCAGCGGCTGCGCTGGCGCGTCCAGTTTCCAATTCTGCAGTTCGCTTCTTCCCAAGTCGTGGAATCCAGCACTTCGGTTGAGTACCCTCGCCGCGCCAGGCGCATGCCCAGGTCGCAGTCTTCGGTCACGTTGAAGGGGTCCCAGCCGCCGACCTGCTGTAAAATGTCGGTCCTAAAGTGATTCGACGTGCCGCCCAACGGAATCGGCGCCCACAACGCGTGAAGACCGGGCAGATACAGGTCGAACCAGTTCGTGTATTCCAGCGTGAAGAAGCGCGTCAAGGCGTTCTGCCGAGCGTTGAAATAATTGAGCTTCGCCTGCAAGCACGCCACGCGGCTCTTGCCGGCTTTCTCCAATCGCTGGAAAACAACAATCGATTTCTTGAGCTGATCGTTTTCGGGCTGGTCTTCGGCGTCGAAGATCACCAGATACTTGCCGCGGGCTTTGGCAAGCCCATGATTGCACGCGCGCGGCTTGGTCCTCGGTTCGTGCGATGAAACTTTCGGGCAAACGATGACTTCCACGCACTTGGGCAACTGGTCGAACACTTCATCGATCTTTGCGCGCGTGGGGACGTCGTCTTCTTCCAGCAGCAGTTTGACGTCCAGCTTTTCGAGCGGGTAGTTCAACTGCGTCACGGTGCGCGCGATCTTCTGCGCAACCTCCGGCTCCTTATACATCGGCACCAGCACCGTGTAGATCGGCAGATCTTCGTCTTTTAGCTCCTCGATCTCTTTTTCGGTCACGCGCTGTTCATGCGAAAAGAACCATGCCAGCGCCACGCCAAGCAACCTGAACAGAATCACCGCGGCGTAAAAGCCGCAGAGCGAAAAGGTCAGCACCGTGAACGTGATTTTCGTATCGCGCAGGTAGCAGAGCAGCAGCGCAACGGCGACCAGCGTGTAGCACAGAATCTGCCGCTTATTAAACGTCTGCGCAGCGCAGACTTCCTTGTGCTGCTCGAAAAACTCGCGCGAGTATTTGTCTGTGATCCGGTCAGCAGAGAGTATGGTGAACGCCTCCCATCAAGCACTTCGTTTTGCAACCGTAACATATTACACCGGCTCAATAAATAATACAGACGAACAGTACTGAAGTTTCAGTAAATTTCGTGTGGCACGGGCAGGCCGACGGCGCGGCTTCTTGCGCCGTCGGATTGCCCGTGAATCCCGCGCGACCTCTGCACGGGCAATCCGCGCCGCGAACAGCCGTGGGTTCTTGATATCGACGCACCGTACGCGGCGCGGCCTGCCCGTGCCACACCACCCAAAGATTCCGTTGCAACCCGCGCCGTTTGCTTAATACTGGAGCGAAAACGTTGTCAGACAGAAAGGAACCCGACTGACCATGCTCAACGACCTGCAGCGCGCCGATCCGGAAGTCTTCGAGGCCGTCCGCAATGAAGTCAAACGCCAGCAAACCCAGCTCGAAATGATCGCCAGCGAGAATCACGTCTCGCTCGCGGTGCTCGAAGCCATGGGCACCGTGCTGACGAATAAATATGCCGAAGGCTATCCCGGGAAACGCTATTACGGCGGCTGCGAATATGTCGATGTGGCCGAAAATCTGGCGCGCGAACGAGCCAAGCAGCTTTTCGGAGCCGCTTATGCCAACGTGCAGCCTCATTCCGGCACGCAGGCGAACATGGCCGTTTACTTCTCCTTCGTCAAGCTTGGCGAAACGATCATGGGCATGAACCTGTCCCACGGCGGCCACTTGACGCACGGTTCCCCGGTGAACTTCTCCGGCCAGCTATATAAATTCGTCCCCTACGGCGTCAACAAGGACACAGAATGCATCGACTACGATGAAGTCGCCGCGATGGCTCAAAAAGAGCGCCCGAAGATGATCACCGTCGGCGCCAGCGCTTACTCCCGAGCCATCGATTACGCCCGCTTCCGCCAGATCGCCGATTCGGTCGGCGCATTCCTCTTCGCGGATATCGCGCACCCGGCCGGCCTGATCGCCAAAGGCCTCCTCCCCAGCCCACTCCCGCACTGCCACGTGGTGACGACCACGACGCACAAAACGCTTCGCGGCCCGCGCGGCGGCTTGATCCTGATGGGCAAAGATTTTGAGAATCCGTTCGGACAGAAAGCGGCAAAGAGCGGCCGCGTGAAGATGATGTCCGAACTGATCGACAGCATGGTCATCCCGGGCATTCAGGGAGGCCCGCTGATGCATGTCATCGCCGCTAAGGCCGTCGGCTTCAAGGAGAGCTTGCAGCCCTCCTTTACTGATTACGGCCGCCAGGTCATCAAGAACGCCCAAACGCTCGCTGAAGCTCTCGTTTCGCGCGGCTACCACGTCATCTCTGGCGGCACAGACAACCATCTGATGCTCATCGACCTGCGCAACAAGAAGCTGACGGGCAAAATCGCCAGCGATGTGCTCGACAAAATCGGCCTGACCGTCAACAAGAACTCCGTCCCGTTCGATACCAGCTCGCCGCTCGACCCGGCGGGCATTCGAGTCGGCTCGCCTGCCTGCACGACTCGCGGCCTGAAGGAAAAGGAGTTCACGATCATCGCCGACATCATGGATCGCGCGATCTCCAATCCAAAGGATAATGTTGAACACCAGAAGCTGCGTCAGAGAACCCAGGAACTGTGCGACGCATTCCCGTTGTATGGACCGATGATGAAAGACCTGTTCTCAAGATAAGTCTAGAGTCTGGAGTCTTGAGTCTGGAGTCTTCTGAAATCGCGGCTCCGGGGTAGATAGACTCCAGACCCTGGACTCCCAGACTCCAGACTTTGGGCTCCCTATGCCGGTACGGCTGACCGTCCCCACTTCCCTCGCCGGTCCCACCTTCCCAAAGGCGCTGGACCAGCACGTGACCTGGAATCTCTCCGTCCTGGACCTCGACGACGGCGTGTATGGAAAGCCGATCGACGAACTAAACCTTACCGATGTCCGCCGAGCCGTCGCGGTGCTCGAAGAACGCAACCTTTCCGTCTACTGCCTGTCCACCAGTCTCTTCGGTCAGGAAATCGAGCGTGGCCGGGACTACTTCCGCCTGCATCACCTCGCTCGTCTCGACCGCGTACTGAAAATCGCGGAAGTTCTCAAACCGCGCCTGATCCGCCTGCTCGCTCCGCAAACGATCAAGCGCAAGGATATGAAAGACAGCTTCGACTTTCTCCGCACGCATGGCCGCTGGGTGCTGGAAATATTTCAGGAAGCCATCGACCGCATCGATCTCAAAGGCTTCCGCGCAACGATTCAGAATCAGGCTGGCGAGTGCATCTTCTCCAACGTGCAGGAGATTCTCTCCTTCTTTAAGGAGCTCGGCAACCGTGAGCGTGTTTGCTTGAGCTGGGATGTGCAAAGCTTGTGGCAGATGGGCACGTTCCCGAGCGTTGACGTTTACGAAAAGCTCAAGCCCGTGTTTGGCTATTATCATCTGCGCGGGGGCCAGCACGACGGACTCCGTCCCGACCTGCGCTGGCGAAGCTGCCTTGAAGACGCAAGCTGGCCGGTCCTGGAAGTGACCCGCCGTGTGGTGAAAGACGGCTTCAGCCCCGTCATCTGCGTCGATCGTTCACTCGGCATCCCGCGCCCCGATTACGACTATGGCAACTGCACCGAACGCGACATCTGGTTTCTCCGCAAATCCATCCCCGAATTCCGGTAAGCGTTCAGGAAAAGTTTGACGTGCCGTTTCCGCTCCCTGAACCCTGAACCCCGAACCCTGAACCCTGCCGTTATCGGGCGTTCATGATGATCAGGCGGCCGTCCTGGGTGGCGATGTACAGGACGTCGTTGAGTTCCATCACGCTGGTGGGCGCGCGGCCCTGCTCGGCGCCTTCCACCGGGTATTGCCAATAGGAATGGCCATCTTCCACGGAGATCGCATAGAGCGTGCCGAAGTGCGAGACGGCATACAGGTTCTTGCCCAGGAACATCGGCATCTCAATGCTCCCGTCCAACGGCCGCTTCCAGATCAGCGCCGGGCGGCCGGCGTTGCGATCGCGCGAGTACTTGCTGATGACCCCGTCGCGTGTGGCCACGTAGATGCTGTCGGGCGCCACCAGCGTCGCGATGGCTTCCTCCAGCGGCTGCCGGGGCGCCAGCTCCCAGACGCGCGCGCCCTGTTGCAGGTCGAGCACCGTCACGCGGCCGTCTTGATGCACAAGCGCCGCGAGACTTTCACGCGTCGTTTCGGGGAGCGTGTTGAGCGGCGACATCGCGGCCTTTAAGTCCACGCTCCAACTCTCACGGCCGTCGATGATATTCAGACAGCCCAGGCGGCCTCGCGTCGTCATGAACACGAACTGTCCGGCCGGCCGCGGCGCCAAGCCGGTTGCGAAACTGATTTCGCCAGCCTTGGCGGACGGATCGCCGGGCTGTTCCCACATCGGCGTAGACGGCTTTTCAAGGTCGTACGCGCGGATCTTGCCGTCCGCACAGCCGGTGGCCATCAGCGGCTTGCCGCCTTGCAGAGACACGGCTTCGAGATGCGGCCAGCCGATGGGTTCGAAAGGTAAGCGGAGCAGTTCGTGGAATTTTTGCGTGGCCGGATCGATCTCGAGCACCTTGCCCACGCGCAGCGAAAGCAGGAACTTGCCGTCGCCCTTGGGCTGAAGCGGAAACCGCGGATACCACCAGCTCTTGTCCGGAACCATTTTGTCGGCGCCGCCGGCGGGATTCGGATAGGTGCTGGCGTTCTCATTAAAGAGGTTGTCCACGGACCAGACGACTTGCCGAGCGGCCGGGTCAAACGCCGAGAGTTTGGTGCCGTGAAGAATCAGCAGCATGTTGCCAAGGGCGCGAACGGGAGCGTAGATGGCCGGCTTGAACGAGATGCTATTTTCCAGAAGCTTGCGGCGCAGCGTTTCGTGGATCTCAAGGTCGCCGATGCCCAGGTGCGCAAAGCGGCGCTCGTTGGCGGGTTCGTACCCCGCCAGTTCGAATTTCAGCGTGAATGGTTTGGCCACCGGTTGAAAACGCTGCAGCGGCGTCTGCCCGACGACTTCATCGTCGATGCGAACCGTGGCGCCGGCGGGCGTGCTGGCGATCTGCAGGGGAACTTCGAGATTCAGGCCTTCGACGATCGCAGAGAATTCCTTCATCAGCTCGCGGTAGAGCTGCAGGCCTTGTTCCTTGTCGCCGCGCGTATAGCGCTCGCGAGCGTCGCCGGCGCGGGCTTTGATGCGATCCACAACGGCCTGATGCATCTCCGCCCTGGCGCGGGCCGTGTCGGTCAACTCGAATTCGGGGTACTCACGCTGGATGCGTTGCAGAGTCTTCAGCGCATCCAGGTACAATCCACGGGCCGCAACCGCATCGACGGCTTTCAAATCCTGCGTGAGCAGTTCGAGCCTGGCGTTCAGCCGCTTGGCTTCGTGCTCCCCGCGTTCGGCAATTTCCAACTCGGGCCATTCGGTCCCAGCAGCCTGAAAAAGCACGATCGCCTTCTCGCCGTGATGGGCGGCGAGCTCGTTGTCGGCCTCGCGCACCTTGGCCGCCGCCCGCTGCTTGACGGCGTCCAGATCCTTCTGCAGTCCCAGAAGCTGATCGTGCTCCAGCGATCCGGGTTCGAGCAACGTCGCGAGCTGGGCGCACAGCTTCTGCGCGTCGGCGTACTTGTGGCGCTCGACCGCCTGGCTGGCGTCCGCGAGCCGCGCGCGGCGCTCGCCCTGCGCCTTCTCGAGCTCGCGCTGCTTGCTGAGTTCCGCCACACGTTCGAGAGCGGTTTTCACGCGAGGAATGATGGGGCTGTCGGGCAGTTTTTCGGTCAAATCCTTGAGCAGCGCGCTGTACTCCGCTTTGGCCGCGTCGAGGTTGGTCTTCTCCAGGCGCGCCAGGCGTTCCAGGAGTTGCTCGGCAAACGCGCTATCCTGAAGCTGCAAGCTCTCAATCTGCTCCTGGACCAGCTTGTACGTGGGGCTGCTCTTGTCGCGAATCTTGATCTGAAACGCTTGCCAGGTCGCCACGGCCTTCTGGAACTGGTTGCGCCGCCTGGCGTCATCGGCCTCCTGGTACGCCTTTTGATACGCTTCGTGCATGCCCGGCGGGGGCCGCAGTGAGAACGAAAGCCAGTACGTCGCGGCGATCGCGGCAAACCCCGCCACCGTCAGCATGGCGACGCGCTTGATGGTCTGCCGCCGCTTGAAGCGTTCCGCCGCTTCACGGTAGCTGACCGTCTCGACGCCTTCGACGGAAGCGCCCGCGGCCTGCGCGCGGCGAATCGCTTCGATGGTCTCCTCGATCAGATCCTGAAGCTCCGTCTGCTCCGCTTCGGTCTGCGCGGCCTCCTGCAGCCGGCGGTAGACGTACAGCGCGTCGGAGAACCGTCCGTTGCCGCGATGATCGGCGGCCAGGAAGCGCAGTTCGCCGGCCGGATAGGGATAGAGCCAGCCTTCGTCGAGCAGCTTGACGATGGTCTTGCAGACCGACAGGCGTCCCATGCAACTGCGCTTGACGGTCGTCTCGATCGTGCGGCCTTCCTTGAGCAGCTTGAAAATGTGCTGCGTCACCGAACTGGCTCGCGCCGCAAGCTCTTCGCCTTTGGGGGTGACCTTGAAGCACAGGTAGGGCGTCGGGAGCCGGCCTTCGATCAACTCCCAATCCGCGGCGCGGCGGCTGGCCTCCGCGACCAGCAGTTGCGGATCGATGAGCATGCGCTGCAGAGTGGTGTCGGTGCTTTCTTTGGAAGCCGCTTCGTCGAGCGACTGCTCGCCATCGAATTCGAAGCTCGCATTCTTCCATGTAAAGAGGTCGTAGATTTCCTCTTCGACCTGGAAGCGCAGGGAATCGACGATCTGCTGAGGCTTGACCATGCCCTGCTTGATCAGCACATCCCCCAGCCGGCTGCGCTGCTGCGTGCCACGCTGAATCTTCAGGGCTTCGTCCAGTTGGGTTTCGGTGAGCAGGCCGCGGGCGACCAGCAGATCGCCGATCCGCGCGCGCTCGGCCAGCTTGTCGGAAAGCACGGCGATTTCGCCTTCCGCGATGGCGATGACTTTTTCGCCAAGGTCGCTGCGCACCGTCAATACGCCGGTGGCCCGCTGAGAAGCCAGCGTCTGCAGCAGTTGCGCAAAGCCGATACTGTCCAGCTCGCCCTTCAGGTTCATAGATTAATAGCGCCTGCGAGTTCAGAATGCCTTTTCAAAGCCGCGATAGTATAACCTATCTCGGCTCGCTGTACTTGCGAATCTTTTCGTTTGTGCGGTCTTGTTCCAGCGCGTCAAAATTGTCCATATGCCGCTCGCGGTCGTCTTTTGCGCTGTCCCGGAACTCGTTGCCTCTGTTTTTACCTTCAATCGCGTGCCGCACTTCCCGGTCCTCCGCCAGACGAGTGCCCGGCGTCGCCGGCTTGACCGTGTAAGTGACCAACTCTTGCCTAAAAACCTCCGTGTTATCGAAATATTTCGAGCGCCGCACCAGGCCGACGTCGGGCGCGAACCAGTACCGGAAAACTTCCTTCCGGTCCCAAGATTCCTGCCGCGCCAGAGCGCAATTGTCGAACGTTCCCGCGGGCGTGCTGATCGACGAGGCGGCGGATTCGATCTGATAGTACAGGTTGCGCCCGGTCTGAGCCGTCACGACCCATTTATATCCAGAATGCGGCGGCAGAATGAGCAGGTAGTTGCGGCCCCGCGCGCTTTGGAACCCGATGTACCCGTTCTTTTTCGACCAGACTTGTTCAGCCGTGTCGTACACGGAGCGGTACGTCAGATCATCCACAGCGTCGCGCAGTTCTAAAGCCACCCGCCGCGCCGTGGCATTCCCCGACGGTTTGGCTTTGTCCGGATCCGAAAAAACGTCCGAGCTGGCCACGGCGGCATCCGCTCGCGGCTGAGGTCGAGCCTCCTCGCCGGCCGCAGCAGCCACATCGGCGTTGAGCGGCGCCGTATCCACGGCTTGCCCAGCCTCCATGCGTTTGAGCAGCGGAAGGTCGAGCAGGCGGTATTCCCAACGGTTTCCGTCGCGCAGCGGAAAGTAATCAGTCCGCGGCACACTGCGCTCACAGCCAGTGAGCGCAAGGAAGCAGAGCAGGGCCAACGCCGTGAGCAGACGGGGAGACGGGGAGACGGGGAGACGGGGAGACATCGCATGCCGGGCCAGCGAATTCCCAGCCGGCTGAAGCCGGCTGTGCCGAACGGCAGGCAGCTTGCGCGCAGAAAAATCCATCATTGAATATTTATCGGACCGTCTGCCGTTTGTCATTCGTTAATTGTCATCACGCTAATGACCAATGACAAATGACCGATGACTGCCGTTAGTTGCGCCCCATCTTCTTGAGCAGCGTCAGCGCCATGTCCGATGGGTTATCGCAGACCGCCACGCCCGCTTCGCGCAACGCGGCAACTTTTCCTGCCGCCGTTCCAGCTCCGCCGGAGACGATCGCGCCGGCGTGCCCCATGCGGCGGCCGGGTGGAGCGGTTCGGCCGGCGATGAACGCCGCGACGGGCTTGGTCATGTTCTTCTTGATCCAGGCGGCCGCTTCTTCTTCCGCCGAACCGCCGATTTCTCCGATCAGGACCAGACCCGCCGTCTTTGGATCATTCTGGAACATCGTCAGCACGTCGATGAAGTCTGTGCCTTTGACCGGATCGCCGCCGATGCCGACGCACGTCGTCTGGCCGAAGCCCGCTTCAGTGATCTGCCAGACAGCTTCATACGTGAGCGTTCCGGAACGCGAGAGCACGCCAAGGTCGCCCTTCTTATGGATGTAGCCGGGCATGATCCCAATCTTACATTCCTCAGGCGTGATGACGCCCGGGCAGTTGGGGCCCAGAAGCCGCACGCCGGGCTTCAGCTTCAAGCTTTGCTGAACCTTGATCATGTCGAGCACTGGAATGCCTTCGGTGATGCACACGATCAGCTTGATCCCCGCGTCCGCGGCTTCAAGAATCGCGTCCGCGGCAAAGGGGGGCGGCACAAAGATCATGCTGGTGTCCGCGCCGGTTGCCTTCACGGCCTGTTCAACCGTATTGAAGACCGGCAGCTTGACCGCGGCAGTCGCTTGCTTGCCATCGTAACCGCCGCCCGTATCCGCGGCCGGAATGTCGAACGTCGTACCGCCCTTGCCCGGCGTCACGCCGCCAGCCATCTGCGTGCCGTAACGGTAGCAGCCGATCGTATGCGTTGCGCCAGCCGATCCGGTAATGCCCTGGCAAATGACCCGCGTGTTTTTGTTGACCAAAATGCTCATGGTTGAGTCGTTATCCCTAAAAAAGAGTTTCTGATTTCCTGTTCCTGGTTTCTGGTTCGCAAGCGCTTGCTGTTAACTAAAACCAGAACCGCCGCTCCTCTGCGTCCTCCGCGCCCTCTGCGGTAAAAAGTTCCGTCCTCACTTCTCGATTTCAACATCGTCCCGATTGCCGTATTCCCGCCACCCGGCGGCGTAATTGCTCACATGTTCGAAGCCCATCAGCCACAGCGTGAAGTACAGATGCGCGCTGCGCCCGCCGGCCTGATCGTAAACGCAGATTTTCTGTTCGAGCTCCACGCCGGCCATGCGCAGCAACGTGTGAATCTCGGGCGGTGAACGCCACACGCGCGTATGCTCTTTGCCCGTCAGCAGAGCGCTCCATTCAATGTTCGCCGCGCCGGGAATGTGCCCGCCCGCCTTGCCGCGCACCTCCTCGCCCATGTATTCCGGCGTCGAACGCGCATCCAACAGCGTCGTTGGCGGCAGTTTGCCCAGGCTGTGCACGCGCACGCGGAACTGCGAAAGCCCATCAAACGCACAAAGGCCGCGGAGCTTCTCGGCGGCTTTGAAAGTTCCAGGCGGCTGCGCAGGCGGCACAGCTTCCGTGGACCACGCACGGTTTTCTGCACGCCACTTTCCAGCGCCGCCGTCAAGGATCGCGAGGTGCTCGTGCCCATACGCGTGCAACGTGAACCACACGCGAGCGGCCAGGCGCCCGTCGTCCTCATCATAGATCACGACTTGGCTGTCGCCGTGGATTCCAGCTTCACCGCAAGCCGAAGCAACCTGCTCAGCCGATGGCATGAAGTACGGTGGCGACTTGGCATCCTGCAGCAGATCGGATTGAATGTTGCGCGCGCCGGGAAGGTGCCCGCTCCGGTATTCCTCTTGAGCCCGCGCGTCAACGATCAGCAGGCCTGGGTCCTTCTTCTGCAACCTCTCGGCAAGAACATCCGTGCTGACGAGGCACTCCGCACGAGCAAACGTTTTGGGTGCAGGCGGCTCTGGCGGCGGGCTGTCAGCCGGCCCAGCCTGTTTCGGGTGAGTTGGCTCAGCCGCCAAGCCTGTTCGCGCTACAACGCACAGCAGCAAGAGGATGTGGCAGCGGCGCACGCGAAGCATTAGGCTATCATTATCTACGGCGAGCGACGCGTCAAGCAATATGATAGCGCTTCGTGCCGCAGGCATCTGGCCTGCACCGTAGCGCTGCCGCGCCGTTCGTAGCCGCGGAGCGGCGCTACACGAGTAGCCCACGGCGTAAGCCGTGGGGGACAGACGGCCTTGGGTGCAGTGAGCCCCGGATGGGGCGACAGAGCGGTGCGCAATCGGATTGAACGGTTACCAGGAAAGCAGTTCTTGGCGTCTTTGCGCCTTTGCGGTTCAAACAACTATGGATCACCCAAACGCCACCGATCTCCTCTCGCACTCCCTTCAGTTCTTCAAAGGCATCGGTCCGGTCCGAGCCACGCTGCTGAAGCGCTTGCAGCTTGAAACCGTGCGAGACCTGCTGCTGCATTTCCCGCTCGTACACAAAGATCGCGCGAGCGTTACGCCAATCGCGAAGCTGATGCCGGACGTGGAATCGAACATCGTCGCGCAGATCATCGACGTGCGCGGCCGGGAGTTCCCCAATGGCAAGCGCAAGGTCGAAGCGCTGCTGCAAGACAAGACCGGTGCCATCCGCGGCGTCTGGTGGACGCCCTGGGTCGCCGAACGCCTTCTGCCCAACGCATGGGGCTTCTTCACAGCAAAGGTGAAGCTCTATAAGGAGCGGCTGCAGTTCGACAGCCCGGAGTTCGAAATTCTGCAGGAAGAAAACGAAGAAGGCGCGCCGCCGGCCTCAGAGCTGTCATCAGCCACGGGCCCCAGTTTCGGCCGCATCGTCCCGATCTACAGTCTGCGGCCCAAGCAGCGCCTGCCCAGCGGTGAGGAAGCGCCCGAGATTCATCTAACACAAAATGTGCTGCGCCGAATTGTTTTTGAAGCGCTGGAAATGGGCGCGGCCGAGCGGTTCTCGAACTTTTTGCCGCAAGCTCTGGCTCAGAAACTCAAGTTGATGCCGCTCGCGCCGGCAATCCGACAGTTCCACTTTCCGGACACCCTTGACAAAGCGTTCTCTGCCCGGCGGCGATTGGTGTTCGAAGAATTGTTCACCATTTCCACAGGCGTGGCGCTGCGCCGAGCGGAAATCGAGCGGCACTCGTCGGCGCAAAAGCTTCCTCTGCTGCCCGTGATCGAAAAGCGCATCCACGCGCGCCTGCCCTTTCAGCTCACGCCCGCGCAGGATCAAGTGATTCACGAAATCGCCGCCGATATGGCCAGCAGCCGTCCCATGAACCGGCTGCTGCAGGGCGATGTCGGCAGCGGCAAGACTGCCGTTGCCGTCGCGGCGTTGCTGCTAACGGTCGCGCATGGCGGGCAGGGCACGTTACTGGCGCCGACAGAAGTGCTGGCGCAGCAGCATGCGCGCCTGCTGGAGAAAATGCTGCAAGGCTCACGCGTGAAGATCGGCCTTCTGCGCGGCGCATCGACAACGGCGGAACGCAGCGCGTTTCTCCAGCAGCTTGCGTCCGGGGAGATCAACATCGCAGTCGGCACGCACGCCCTGCTGGAACCCGGCGTCACGTTCAAGTCGCTGGCGCTGGTCGTGGTCGATGAACAGCACAAATTCGGCGTCTCGCAACGCATGAAGCTGCGAGCCAAAAGCCGCTGGCCGCACGTGCTGGTGATGACCGCCACGCCCATCCCGCGCACCCTGGCCATGACGCTCTACGGCGACCTGGACGTCTCGGTCATCGACGAACTGCCGCCCGGCCGCAAGCCCATCATCACCAAACACGTCCCCTCCGACCGTGTGGAGCAGGTCTACAGCTTCCTCAAGAAGCAGATCGACGAGGGCCGCCAGGCCTACGTGGTCTATCCGGTGATCGAGGAATCCGAAACCAAGGCCATGAAGGCCGCCGAGCAGATGTACCGGCATCTCTCCGCTGAAGTTTTCCCCAGCCTGCGCGTGGGCCTGATGCACGGGCGCCTGCCCGCCGACGAGAAGGAAGCCGCGATGGAAAGCTTCAAGCGCGGCGAAACCCAGATTCTGGTCTCCACCACGGTGATCGAAGTGGGTGTGGACGTGCCCAATGCCAGCGTCATGCTGGTCGAGCAGGCGGAGCGCTTCGGCCTGGCCCAGTTGCACCAGTTGCGCGGGCGCGTGGGACGCGGCGCGGCGCAGAGCTACTGCATCCTGGTGACGGAAAAGCTCAACGACACCGGCAAGGAGCGCATCCGCACACTGGTGGAATCGACCGACGGCTTTTACATCGCCGAGATGGATCTGAAGCTGCGAGGGCCGGGCGAGTTCTTCGGCACCAAACAGGCCGGGCTTCCCTCACTGCGCATCGCCGACATTCTCCGCGACCAGGACATCCTGGAACACGCCCGCCGCGAGGCCGTGGACTTCGTCTCCTC
>DASXUX010000053.1:0-328995 GCA_036504595.1 Planctomycetota bacterium
CGTGACCCATACGTTGCGCATCGAAGCACAGCCGTAAGCTACGGGTAAAGAAACGCCGGTGCCCGCGGATGCCCGTTATCGCAGTGCTTTCGCCGTCGTGCCAAGCAAGTGCTTGTCCGCGAAGGCCACCATGGCTTTCCAGTCCTCAAAAGTGACATCGTGCCCGCCTTTTCTCAGGAAGTACCCGAGTCTGGCGTCCAGGAGTTTTCCCGCTTCCGGCCATTCCCTCTGGGCAATGCCGTCCGTTCCCAACAGCCGATAGACCGGGTCCGCCGCAACCGCGGAAAGGAACTCACCCTTTGGATCCGCCCACAAATCCTCAGTGGCACTCGTCACCAGCAGCGGCCTGGGCGCGAAGAATGCCGATTCCTATAGCGGCTACCGCCAAGGGCCGCCAAGGAATGGGAGCTACTTGTACCAACCACCCGGCATCCAAGGTTTGAGCGCAGTGAGGAAATCCTCCAGCATGGGTTCGATGTCGTAAAGGTCGCGCAGGTGCGGGTCGAGGAATAGCGCCTGCAACGCCGCTTGGCGGTCGCATTCCGTCGCCGCTTTGATCGACAAGTCATGGATAGTTGTCCAGCGCTGCACCAGCGAATGGGCAGCCGGCGGAAGCCGCATCGGTTCGCCCTGAATCAGCGTGCCTTTCACTGTGACAAGCGCCTCGACGCAGGCGTCGTCCGGCAAGCACTCAATGAGGCCGCCCTTGTTCAGGACGTTCAAGACGCGCGTGAAGGGTTCGCCCGTGAAGACCGCCCACATCAGCTCGTGTGCGTGTTCGTTGGTGAGCAGGTGCATGTCTCCGACGCCTTCGGGTCCGTAGGCCCAGTCGCGCAGGAGTGGATTCGGCTCCTTACGCCCCAATGGCTGGCGGCCGGGAACTACTTCGAAGCGTGAGTGCATCTTGAGCTGCTCGCGCCGCCTTTCAGTGAAAAAGAACGGGTAAAACTCTGCCAGATGATCCTCTCCGCAGGATGGCCAGACGCCGAGGATTTTGAAGACATCCTGCTGAAGCTTCACGTCCTCCTTGTGGCCGAGGAGCTTGTCTTCGAGCTCCGCGTCCGATTCACTCGTTCGCTTGAGAATCTCCGCAGTCCGCTCGGTGCCCGTGACCGTCAAGCGCGTGACAAAAGCCTGATGATTGACGCCGCCAAGGTCGAGCTCGACCTCCGCCTTTTTGCAGCCGAAGACGCTGGCAAAATATTCGAACAAGGCGTCGGCCGAATGACAGAGGCCGAAGGTGGGGATGGAGCTGAAGCGCGCCGCCGCGCAAGTCACGACCGACATGGGATTGGTGAAGTTCAGCAGCACGGCTTTGGGGCAGAGGCGTTCCATTTCGCGGACCAATTGCACGACAAACGGCACGGTTCGGAGATTTCTCGCCAGCGCGGGCGGGCCGAGCGTGTCGCCGATTCCCTGGCGAATGCCATATTTCGCGCAGACCTCGAACGAGCGGCAGTCGCTCTCCAGGCCGCCGATAGTAATCGAGAGGAGCACCGCGTCGGCGTTGCGGAGCGCCTCGGCGCGGTCAAGGGTGCGGGAGACCTCGATCTTCGTCTCGGCCTGGCGCGCCATACGTTCAACCAGGTCGCCGACCAGTTTCAAAGGGATCTCATCGATATCGTGGATGACGATGAGGCACTCGTTGAAGCCGCCGACCAGAATGAGGTCCCGTACGACACGATGGACAAACAGATACGACGCGCCGACAAAGACAATCTTCTTCCGTCCGGCGGAGCCCTTGTTGGGAGTGAATTCAGGAATGGGGCCGTCGTAGCCAGACGGCTTTCCGACGATTTTTGCCATGTCAAGACTCCTTCAGCGGTTTGTGCGATAAGCCGGTATACCCAGCGCCTGTCTGCGCGCAAGCATGCGGCGTGTACGGGGCTACTGAAGAACGTGGTGTGTTGATTTGTGCAGAGATTGAGGCTCTGCGCCAGTCCGCGAGCACGGTTTGCCCTCGCGTGTGACTGAAAGAGTCTGCAGAACTTGCACGGCTCGGAAGGTTCTTCGACAGCAGTTGCAGGTTTGGCGCGGAGATGTGGTTTCGGAGTCGTCAGAGAGTCCCTCCCTCTCCTCGGCGCGCTCTTGCCACCAAAAACTTTGGCGGCTCCTTGGCGGTAGCCACTGCAAAAGCTCGCGTTAGCGGGTTGTTCCGGCAGCCGCATGCAGGAAGGTGGATCGAGGCAGCGGATGTTCTGGACCGGAAGCAGAACTTGACTGCTGAGCATGCGGAAATCATCAAGACTGTCGGCGTTCTTTAGTATGGAACCACTTTCAGATTCCGCCAGACCAGCCGTTGTCCATATGAGTACAGATTCAGGCTGAACTGCTTCGCTGCGTTCGTCTTCCAGTCGTTCGGATAGCGTACACACCACACGCTCCACGGTCGCGCGCCTTCCGGCCAGTACGCGTGACCTTCGACCATCTTGTCCGGCGTGGTGCCGTCGAAATACACACGGAACTCAAACCATTTCCCGCTCTCGGGAATCCCGGGTTCTTTCTTGTAGCAAAAGTGCGCCAGCCACATTTCGCGCTGAGCGTAGACGTCTTTCAGATTGGCCGTCATCGGGAAGAGCAGCATGCAAGGACTATCCAGGCGATTCGTCTGCCTTGTCATCGGGGAGCCCATCGACAGGCGTATCGCGGTTCTGGGAGGACTCACGACGCCGGTCTGCGGCACCACGCCCGCCGGCACCGGTGCGTTCTCCGGCAGGAGCATCACCTGTCCGGAAAGCAGAACTTTGCCGCCGAAGGCGCCCAGGTTCAGGAGCGATGGGACGCGAGCGTCTTCTTCCTGGACCACGGTGAGACCGCTGGCATTCTGCGCCACCCGCCACTTTCCGCCATCGCCGCCCCACCAGATGTTCTTCAGATCCACCCCGCTCCCGGAATGAGACCGAATCTTCTGATCGATCAGATTCTCGATTGCTCCCTGCGGCGCGTCAGGATCGAAATAGAGCCGCAGGTTCCGGAACTCCGCCGATGCCTTCCGGCACTCGATCGCTAACCCGAATGACTCGACGCCTTCAATCGGCTGCGTGGGCGTCAGACTCGGATCGCCCAGCGCCTGCTTCGCCGGCACAGTTCCAACGCGCGCGATCGGGCCGGGAGCGTTCTCGAACCAGTCGATCACGCTCTGCGCGTAGAGTTTCCCTTCGGGCGAAATCTGGAAGCGTGTGTTGATGTTGACCCACAAGCCCATCTGCAGGTCGGCCTCGCCGGTCATATACGGGACTAAATGCGATTCCGGCTTCTGTCCGGAGCGTGACTGACAAACCATCTGCATCTGCGCGCCGTAGTTCTTTTCGTCCGTGTTCTTCAGGATGCGGTATTGTCCGGTCACCAGCCCCTGGCGCCAGCGCGGCGATGACAGCGAGATCTTCGCCGACGCGCACGCGGCGTTCGTCTGACACAGCACCGGGCCTTCAGCGCTCAGGCGGATCGACCACGCCCCGTCGCCGCTGGTTTCGGCGACGCTCAGTGTCCGCATCAGATCTTCGTATTTGGGCTCCTCAACCGCTGCGATTGCCGTTGCCTTTCGCACGCCGGAACTGTCCGCAACGGCGGCGGAGCCTTGTTCCACCTTCATGCTTTCCCCGCCACGCTGGAACTGAACGCTGCCTTCGCTCACGTCCAGGTTTGTCTGCGTGCCGCTGACCAGAAGGGAAAATCGCGTGCCGATGACCGTGACGGTGGCGTGGGGCGTCTCGACTGTCAGCGGCGAATCTTTGGGTTGCGGCGAGACTTCCGCTTGGAATTTCCCCGCCGCGAGCCGCAGCAGCGTCGCGCGAGCCTTCTCGCCTTCACCGGTGCTGTTCAGGAACTGTAGATCCGTTTCGCCCTGCAGCGCGACGGCCGTTCCGTCGGTGCAACGCACCAGAAGCTTGTCCGGACCACTGATCAGCACGCGGTCGCCGGGCCGGACTTCGAGCCCTTCCGCGACCGGGATCGCCTGGCCCAAGCGCAGCACGCGCGCCGAACCGCTGCAGTCTTCGACGCGCCCGACGACCGGGGACTGCGTCAAGTGGAAGCCTTTTCCACTGGTGAACCAGTGGGCCAGGTAGACGCCGCAGATCAGGACGGCCGCAAATGCCAAAGCCGGGCGCAGCCAGATTGAAAGCCTTGAGCGCCGCCCGCGCGTAGCCGTGCGCTGACCCGACTTCCCGGCGGGCAGCGGCTTCTGCACTGCCGGCAGCGACGTTGCCGACGCGCTGCGTTTTTTCTGCGTGGGTTGGACGATCACTTCCTCGTCGGGGGCGTTCAGATCGATGACCGGGCGCGCACCGCTGCCTTTGGCGCGCGTTTCCACCGGCACCTCAAAGCGCGCCGAATCGGAAAGCTCCGCCGCAAGTAATCGGCGCATCGCCGTTTCCTGCGCGAGCATCTCCACGTATGCGCTGCGGAGCGCCGGATCAGCCGCCATCAACTGGCGCAACTCGGCACGTTCCGCGACGGGCAATCGCCCTTCGAGGAAGTGTTCGAGCAGCAGATTAAAGCGGTCCTGATCGCTCATCGTCTTCGCGTTTCCCAGTCTCCGCATCTGCGCAGTGGCTTACTTACTGAACGGCCTCCGCGGATTCCGGATCTCCGAGGAGTCTCCGGTCCACGCACTCCCGCAACTTCTGCCGCGTGCGGCTGAGCGTCATGTAAATCGACTCGACCGACTTCTCGAGCAGCGCAGCGAGTTTCTGTCCGTCATACTGCTTGCGGTAGTGTAGATCCATCATCCGCCGCAAGTGTCGCGGCAAGGCTTCGATGCACTTCGCCAGCGCCGCTTTCTGCTCAGCACTGAATGAACCGTGCTGCTCCCACGTGTGGTCCTCAATGACATCCGCCAGACAGCCCTCGTCCAGCGATACGCCTCGCGAACGGGCTCGCAGAACCTCTTTGGCGCGCAAGCGGGCCACCGTGCGGGCCCACGCGCCGAAGCGCGTGCCGGGCGTGTAATCCTGCCAGCGCGCACAGATAAACACCGATGTTTCCTGCAAAGCCTCTTCGGCGATCTCCCAATCTTCCGTCAGAGCATAGAGGTAGCCAAGCAACATGGACTGGTAGCGCACCAGCAGCCGGATCACCTCTTCCTGACTGGAAACTCCACTATCCATCGGCAGACCATCCCCTCTGCGGCCCTGCAAGCGACTCTATAAAGGAGTTGTGATCCCAGAACCTAACACGAAATCTTCAGCCGTAAACGCTGTAAAAAAGTGCACACGTGCAGCTTTAGCTTTTCTTTTGTCCGAAAATGCACATGTGCAACCACCATCCAATACAAGCATAGAGGAAGGGGCCTCATTATGACGTGCGAACCTACCGTTTCTTGTGCTGAATATTCGCATTTTGTTAAGTTCTTTCGATACCGCACACGTGCAGAAATTCAGGCGCTCTAACTCTCAACTGTTAAAGCACATGTGCAATTCCATCAAGAATCTTTGTTAAGTGCCCGTTTTTAAACGCCTAAGAATCCAGCTTCTTGCAGGCTTTCGATATCAGGGAGGGGACGCCATGAGGTTCGCCGCTGTTCTCGCCGTCTGCTTCGCACTCAGCGTTTCAGCTCTGGCCGGACAAGATAACGATCCTCATGCGACTGGCTGCCGCCCGCCGACGCTGGAAGAAGAAGCCCGCTACAACGCGCGAGCGACCACGGCGAAGAACATCCGCTTCAACAATCTCGCCTGGCAGCGCATCAACGAACACCGTCAGGCAAAAGGTTTGATGCCGGCCGCAGCGCCAGCAGATGTCGCCGCGATCGGGGACGAAATCGTCAGCGACGGCAGCACCTCGGCGCCCGGCGCGGGCACGACCACCCAGGCTCCCGGCGCGCTGCCCGTGTTCGTGGATAATACGAAGCTCGCTTGCTTCCCGCCAGTGTCCAGCCAGGGCGGTCTTGGCTCGTGCGCCTGCTTCTCATCGACGTATTATCAGATGACTCACATGACCGGCCTCGCGCGCGGCTTCGACAACAAGGCCAGCAGCACCTATCGCTTCTCGCCGAAATGGACTTACAACATGGTCAACGGCGGCTCCGACAGCGGTTCGTGGATGTACGACGCGCACCAGCTTATGATGGACACCGGCTGTGCGACGTGGAATGAATTCCCCTACGACGGTTCCGATTACCGCGGCTGGTGCCTGGATGGAAACGTCTGGCGCAACGCGATCAATTACCGCCTCAACCAGATGGGCTCGATCGGCGCGGTGGACACGACCGGTCTCGATCAGCTCAAGCAGCTCCTGGTCAACGGCTACGTCGTTACTTTCGCCACCGATGTTTACGGTTGGAAATTCTACAACGTCAAAGACAACCCTTCGGCCACTGAAGACGACGCGTACGTTGGCTGGAGCGCCTGCTACTACGTCCAGTCCGGTCAAGGCGGCGGCCACGCGATGACGATCGCCGGCTACAACGATTCCATCTGGATCGACGTGAACAACAACGGCGTGCAGGACCCCGGCGAAACCGGCGCGCTGCTCATTGTCAACTCGTGGGGCACGGGTTGGGGCCACAGCGGCATGTGCTGGCTTGCGTATGATGCGCTGAAGGCGATCTCCGCCGTCACCGGCGCGCCAGCGGACCGCGAAGCGGCCTTCTGGTCCAACGCGATTTACTGGATCACCGCCAAGACGTCCTACACGCCGTCGATGGTTGGAATGTTCACCGTCAATCATGGCAACCGCAGCGAGATGCGCCTGCAAGTCGGCAAGTCCGACACGACTAAGACAACCCCGACGACGACGTGGGGCCCGTCCGGCTACGGGCTTTACTACGATGGCGGGGCCTACGCTTTCGATGGCTCGACCACGGCATGCGACGCGACCTTCTGCCTGGATTTGACCAACTTGAGCCCAGACGCGAATCTCCTGAAGCGCTACTACGTGGCGATGGCCGACAGCACCAACGACGCGACCACCGGCACGATCAAGTCCTTCAAAGTCATCGATGTCGCCGCCGGCAACGTCGTGAAATACGCCGCGAACGTTCCGCAGACCGCCAACAACAACACGGCCTACGCCTACACCGATTACACATTCAACTCGGCCACGCTGCCGGCCGTCAGTATCGCCGCGCCAACGCCAAATGCTTCCGAAGCCGGCCCGTCCTCTGGCAAGTTCACCCTCACCCGCACGGGCGCCACCACGAACGCCCTCGCCGTCACCGTGTCCATCGGTGGCAGCGCAACCAATGGCAGCGACTATTTGACGCTGGCGACCGGCTACACGATTCCCGCCGGTTCAGCGACGCTGGACATCGTCGTCACGCCCATCGATGACACCACAATCGAGTCCAGCGAGACCGTCATTCTGACCGTGACTCCCACGGCTCAGTACAACGCGGCTCTCCCCGATTCCGCCACCGTTACGATAACCAGCAATGACACCTACGCCAATGGCCCTGGCCATGGCATCACGCGCGAATGGTGGACCGGCATCAGCGGAACCGCGGTGACGGATCTCACAGGCAATCCCGCTTATCCGGACAGCCCGACGGGCACTGAAACGGTTGCGACTTTCTTCGAAGCACCGACGAATTGGGCCGACAATTACGGCCAGCGCATGCACGGCTACTTCATCCCGCCGGCCACCGGCCAGTACACCTTCTACATTGCCTCAGACGACAATAGCGAACTGTGGCTGAGCACCGACAACACGCCAGCCAACATTGTCAAAATTGCCGCCGTGACAAGCTGGACCAACAGCCGCGCGTGGACGACCTACGCCAGCCAGAAGTCGGCGCCGATCAGTCTGACTGCCGGCAACCGCTACTATATCAGGGCGCTGCAAAAAGAAGGCGGCGGCGGCGACAACCTGGCGGTCGGCATGGATCTTCCCGGCGGTGTCTCCGAGAAACCTATTCCGTATCATCGCCTCGATCCATGGGACGGCGGCCAAACCGTACCCGCTGCGCCCAGCAACTTGGCCGCAGGCGCCGCGTCCTCTTCGCAGATCAACCTGACGTGGACTGACAACGCGACCACCGAGGCCGGCTTCAAGCTCGAACGCAAGACCGGCTCCGGCGGCACGTGGGCGCAGATCGCTGCGCCCGCTGCGAACGCGACCAGCTTCGGCGATACCGGCCTGGCCGCTGCCACGACCTACTTCTACCGAATCCGCGCAACCAACGCCGTTGGAGATTCCGCATACTCCAATGAAGCCTCCGCCACGACCGGCGACGTCGCCCCGGCCGCGCCGACGAATCTCGCGGCGACCGCGGCCTCCTCTACCCAGATCAACCTGACGTGGGCCGATAATTCGAATAACGAAAACGGCTTCAAGCTTGAACGCAAGATGGGTTCCGGCGGCACGTACGCGCAGATCGCTGCGCCCGCCGCCAATGCCACCAGCTTCGGCGATAGCGGACTAACTCCCGCGACCACGTACTTCTATCGCGTTCGCGCGACCAATGCCGCCGGTGACTCTGGGTATTCCAACGAAGCGTCGGCGACGACGGCTGATGTTGCGCCGGCGGCACCGAGCAATCTTGCGGCCATTGCGCCGTCTCCCACGCAGGTGAATCTGACCTGGGTCGACAACGCCAGCAACGAAACCGGCTTCAAGCTCGAACGCAAGACGGGTTCCGGCGGCGCTTACGCGCAGATCAATGCGCCCGCCGCCAACGCAACCAGTTTTGGCGACACGTCCGCGAGCCCCAACACGACCTATTACTATCGGATCAAAGCCACGAATGCGATCGGCGACTCCGGCTACTCGAACGAGATCAACATCACCACGCCCGTCTACGGCAACGGCAACGGCTTGGTCGGCTACTACTTCGACAATATGGATCTGACCGGACTCAGACTGATGCGCATCGATACGACCGTGAACTTCGACTGGGGCACCGGCTCCCCCGATGCAGCGATCGGCCCCGACACATTTTCCGTGCGCTGGGTCGGCCAGGTCCGCCCGATGTACTCCGAAACCTATACCTTCTATACCGTTTCCGACGACGGCGTGCGTCTCTGGGTCAACGGCCAGCAGTTGGTAAACAACTGGACCGATCACGGCCCGACCGAAAACAGCGGCACGATCGCTCTAAGCGCCAACCAGAACTACGACGTCACGATGGAATACTACGAGAACGGCGGTGGAGCGTCTGCCAAACTGCTTTGGTCCAGCAGCAGCCAGAGCAAGGTCGCCATTCCGCAGTCCCAGCTTTACTCCGCCAATCAAGCGCCCGAAATCGTCACCGCCGCGGCCTGTTCAGCCAGTCCTGTGATCGGAACGACCGCAAACTTGAGCGTCCTCGCCACTGACGAATCCGGCGAACCCGGTCTGACTTATACGTGGGCCGCCACAGCCACTCCCACCGGCGCATCCCCGCTCTTTAGCGCCAACGGCAGCAACGCGGCCAAGAACACCACCGTTACATTCGACAAAGCGGGCAGCTACACTTTCCTGGTCACGATTAAGGACTCTGGCAATCTCTCGACGACCAGCAGCGTGAGCGTCAACGTCAACCAGACGCTCACCGCCATCGCGGTTTCACCAGCCACGGCATTGCTGCCTTTGAATGGCTCGCAGCAGTTCAGCGCGGCCGCCAGCGATCAGTTTGCGGCCCCGATGACGGCCGCCTTCACATGGTCTGCCACCGGTGCCGGTACAATTGCAGCGAGCGGTCTCTTTACGGCGGGTAACGCGCCGGGTTCGGCTACGGTCACCGCGACCAGCGGAACCGTCACTGGCACCGCCGGCGTCACGATCTCCAACACCGGTCCAACCGTGAAAACCGCCGCTTTCGCAACTCCGAGTCCAGTCAACGGCACGACGACCGCACTCAGCGTCCTTGGAAGCGACGATGGCGGCGAACCTAATCTCACCTACACGTGGGTCGCCACCGCTGCTCCTGCTGGCGCTTCTCCGATCTTCAGCGGCAATGGCACCAATGCGGCCAAGAACACCACCGCGACCTTCGACAAAGCGGGCAGCTACACCTTCCAGGTAACAATTAAGGACTCCGGCAACCTGTCCGTGACCAGCAGCGTCAGCGTCACCGTCAATCAGACGCTCACCACCATCGTCGTTTCACCAGCCAGCATCACTCTGCCGCTCAACGGTGCGCAGCAGTTCAGCGCGGCCGCCAGCGATCAGTTCGCGGCTCCGATGACAGCCGCCTTCACCTGGTCTGCCACAGGCGCCGGCACGATCGCGACGAGCGGTCTCTTTACGGCGGGTAACGCGCCGGGTTCGGCTACGGTCACCGCGACCAGTGGAACCGTCATTGGCATCGCTGGCGTCACGATCTCCAACACCGGTCCAACCGTGAAAACCGCCGCTTTCGCAACTCCCAGCCCAGTCACCGGCACGACGACCGCGCTTAGCGTGCTTGGAAGCGACGATGGCGGCGACGCGAATCTCACCTACACGTGGGTCGCCACCGCTGCTCCCACCGGCGCGTCTCCAGCCTTCAGCGCTAACGGCACCAACGCGGCCAAGAACACAACCGTTACCTTCAACAAAGCCGGCAACTACACGTTCCAGGTCACGATTAAGGACTCCGGCAATCTCTCGACGACCAGCAGCGTGAGCGTCACTGTTAACCAGACGCTCACCAGCATCGCTGTTTCGCCTGCTTCCGTCACCCTGCCGCCCAGTAGTTCTCTGCAGTTCAGCGCCAGCGGCAGCGATCAGTTCGGTGTATCGCTCAGCGGCAGCTACACCTGGTCCTGCGCTGGTGTGGGCTCGATCAATTCAACGGGCCTTTATAGTGTCGGAAATAACAGCCGCGGATCAGCGACCATCACCGCCGCGGCCGGCGGCATCAGCGGCACTGCCTCTATCAGCATTCGCAAGCGTGCCGCGCCGGTGCTGGCCTCCGCGCCATCGGTGAGCAGCGGCGATCTCATCGTCGGTCAACCTGTACAGTTCACCGCGGCGACCGTCGCTCCTGACGGCAACGCCGTCATCTGCACGTGGGATGCCGGCGACGGATCAGAGCCTGTGATCGGGGATACCTTCAGCCACGTCTACACGGCGCCCGGCACCTACACCGTGACGTTTACGGCGGGTGATGGCGCGGACGGCGAAGTGACCACCAGCACCTTCTCGGTTACCGTCTCGCCGGGCAGCAGCGACAGCACGGACGGCGGCGCCGCGCAACCCGACACACCGCTGCCGATGACCCTCAAGGGCGTCAAGCTCATGACGAACTCAGCCCGCGCGGGTTCTGACACGCTGCAACTGAAAGCCGTTCTGCCCGGCCCAGTCGCTGCCAGGCTCGCGGGCGCCATTATCTCCATCGACGTGGGCGGCATTGAGCACACCTTTGCGCTCGATGCGCACGGCCGCTGTCGCGGCGCCAGGGCCAGCGCATCGGTCCGCATCGACAAGAAGTCCAAGGCATGGCTCGTCAGTATTCGACTGACTGGCGGCAGTTGGTCCACGCTGTGGGCCGACATCAACGGGGGTGGCTCCAGTTCAGTGCCTGTGCCCGTGTCCCTTACAGTAAACACGCTTCACTACGCCGCCACCAAGCAGGTCCAGGTGAAGTCACGCGCTTCGATCACCCAAGCGCTTGGAAAGTAGACCCCGGCCTGATCCAACTCGGTGACGGGTGACATTTGGCGGTGGCAGAGAAAATGCGCACGCTCGCCCTGTGTCATGGTCTCGCCCTCCCACAGCACATCCTCCACCTTTTCGAATCTTTGGAGAAGACGGGGTGTTTTGACGCTTACCCAGAACAGAATCCAGGGATCGAGGAAGTACGACTCGCCCTCCTCAAAGACGCGAAACACAAAAAGGCGAAACAGGCGTTTCGGATGGTAGCACGAATTCGCATGGAAACGTTTTGGCGACCCATCTGCGCCGAGAATGAGTGAACGATGCGCGGGTTGTGCCACACGCATCGTGATACTCTCACGCCGGGATCAAGAACAAGGCGGTCAGCAGGTCCAGCTTGCATTCAAACACCCAGCGGGTACTGTTCGCTCTTGAATCAGGCTTTTGTCAGAGCGCGGAGTCGACTTGCCGAAATGCCGCCCATGAACTGCACCAGATGCGGCCGGCCGTTGCCAGCTATTGATCCTGCTTCGGGGAAAGATCCCGTATGCCCGATCTGTTTGCCGCAAAGGGCCGCCAAGAATGTTGCTGCCGGTCAGCCCGTCGAATCACAGACGATGACCATCATGTGGGAACGGACCTTTGGGCCGGATATGCTTGCCCACGGCGATCCGGCTCGCACGGTGAAGCCTGCTGTAGACCAACTCTCTGCTAAACAACCCGTCGTTAGACCGTCTGCGCCGGGCCCCGCGGAATCCGCTAACTCTGCCCCTCTGCCGCTAAGCTCAGATTTCACTCTGCGCGCGAAGCTCGGCGAAGGCGGCATGGGAGTCGTTTGGCACAACCGCAGCACGGTTCAGGGCAAACGCTGCCGCCAACCGCTTCGTGCCCGTCAATCATTTGCCAGAGATGAAAGCGCCCGCGTCCCGGCCCTTGCCGCTGGGCGTTCGGCCGGTGAAGTCGCGCAGGAACGGGCCGTCGAACTCCCAATCGTAGAGTTCCTCGATAGAGGTGCGGCTGTCGGCCAGCGTCGCGCGTGCAATGCGCAAGTACTCGAAACAGCCGGCGAAGCCCTTGCCCACAATCAGATCGGCGCTGTTGGACAGGCTGGCATCTGCGGGTAGAGACAGCTTGCCCTCCACCGTTTTGACGCCGTCGATGTAGATAACGGCCTTGCCGGCGCCGCGATCGGCCTCCGCAACGATGTGGTGCCACTTGCCGTCGGCGATCCGGGCGCCGCTGGCGACCTCGGCCTTCTGTCCGGCCGCGACCAGGGTCAGGGTGAGCCCGCCGACGTGGTTCAACGTCAGTTGGTAACCGCTGTCGGCGAGCTTGCCGACGATTGTCCCGGCGGCCGGGCCGCTCTGCGGCTGGAGATAGGCCTCGATGAGCAAGTTCTGCCGGTCGATATCCGGGTTGGCGAGATCCTTGCCTTGAGCCGTGATCTTCTTTTTGTTGTGCACGTATTCGTAGGGTTTGTTCAGCACTTGGTGAGCGATCGTGGCGTATTGGTCCTTGCCGTCGAGCTTCAGGGCGCCTTCGGTCCAGTCTTCCAAGGGGCCGGGGACGTAGTCCTTCTCGGTGATGCCCACGCCGGTGAGCGGCCAGACGGGCGTCTGATAATAGGTGTCGCGGTTGACCAGGTACGGGGCGGGGTACCAGTGGTCGTCGAGGATGACGGCTGGATCGCGGCGGTTGCGCCGGAAATGCCACTCTCCCACGGTGCGGCCGATGGTCCACGGCACGAAGACCTTGACGCCGGTCTCGCTGGCCGGTGAACCTGGAGCCGGATGGAAGTCGCGCTTCAGGTCGGCATCCACGACCGGGCTCCGCGCGATGGCTGTGCCGATGTCGCCGGCTAATGGCTGGTGCGACTGAAACGCCGCCTGCATGCTGGTCAGATCGCGATAGCCCTTGCCGGTGGCCTCGAAGACGCCGAAGGCTTTGCCAGCCTCACCGCAATTGGCGAGCACATTGCGCGCGATTGCGGTGGACTCGTGCGGATAGGCCGGCGGTGCGGGCCCCTTGTCCTCCTTCAACTGGCCCCACTGGAACACTGGCCCCTGTATGTTGATGAGCAGGTTGCCGAGGAACAGGTGGCGGCCGCCCGACGGCGACCAGTTGGAGGCGATGACGAAGTGGGCGGCCGTGTTGTTAAAAAACGTATTCTCAATCGTCGGCACCGCCTCGTAGTAGGCTGCCTGGGCGAAAAACTTGCTGCTGCGGTCGGCGGTGCCACCCCACGCCACGTTGTTGAACACCGCGTTGCGAAAGGAGCCGTCGAAGTAGTAGTTGAACCCCAGGCAGGCGCTGCCCTTCTTCTCCGGTTTCCAAGTGCAGTTCCAGTAGCCGACGGCGTTGCCGGAGATGTTATTGTAAACGTAGTGCGGTCCGCACTGCCAAGTCTCGATGCCGCCCCAATCATTGGCCGCCAACAGCGAGTCAACCACCCGGTTGCCGTGGATGAGGGAGCGCGACACGGCCACGTCGCGAGTGTCGCCCCCGCCTTTACCGCCGAAAACGAAAATGCCGGCGCCGTAGCAGCGCGACAACAGGTTGCCGGCGATGTGCATGAACTGCGGGCAGTTAATGACCAGGGCATGGCCCCAGTCCTGGCGGTGTGGGCGGGCGCCGATGTCGTGCATACGGTTGCGCAGGATCTCGACGTCGCCGCGGGCGCCGCACTCTACAGCGAGGGCGCCGTGGTCGATGGCCTCCAGGTCATTGTCGTTGAAGGTCAGGCGGTCGAAGCGATGCTCCGGCTTCTGCGCGTCCAAAAGGAGCCCTTTGCCGGCAATGTGGTCGAAGCGGCAGTTGACGATAGTAAGGCCGACGCAGGAACCCCGCACGCGGATCGCAGCGTTGGCCACGTCGGGGTGGCCCCAGCCGGGCTGCGACAGGTCCGCGTGGGTGTTGGTGTAACGGAACGTCAGGCCGCTGATGGACACTTCGGAGAGGTCGGCGCTCTCGATGATGCTGATCTGCCGGCCGGCCTCGACGAGGGTGGTGTTGGGGTCGCGGTCGCCAGTCAGGCGCACGTACAGCCGAGTGCTGTTGCCGCGCGACTCGGCCCAGAATTCGCCGGGCGCATCCAGATACTGCGGCTTGTCCTCCAGGTAGTAACGATTTCCGGTCCACTCCTGCTCGCTATCTCCGGTCCAGATGCCCTGGAAGATGATGCCCTTCTTGGCGGCATCGAAGCCCTCGACGCGGGTGGGGAAGGGCGTACCCATCACCACCGCGAACTCGGGACGAACGATGGCGCCGACATAGTAGCTCGCCGGCTTGTCCAGGTGTTTGGTGTCGATGCCCATGTGAGCACGATGACCGTTGAAGTTGATCTTCCACTTGCCGGTCCACCACTCCGGCTGCTCCAGGCTCCACCACTCGCTGCGCGGATCGTTGGGGTCGGACTCTTTCCAGTTTGGGGTACGAGCCAGGACGATGCGCTGGATGCCATCCTTGCCCGCCTCCCACAGGTTCTTGGCCGGGAAGGGCACGTCCGCCCACCATACCTTAGCGGCGTCGGGAATGTCCTTGTGGTCGGCGCCCTGCTTCCATCCGCTTACCGTTTCAGCGCCAGAAAGGACGGCCTCGCCCTTGCCCCAGGCGGGGTCGCTGGTGAGACGAATCGGATCGCCGGGTTTGCCGGATTCCCTGGCCAGCAGACGGCCGCGGTAGATGACGCCGCGCTTGAAGACGTAGGTCTGCACGCCGGAGCAGGCCTTGGCCTGTCCGGTGGCCGCCGCATCCCAGGGATGATGCTTCCAGGGCGCGGCTTGCCCGCCGTCGCCGTCGTCCTTGCCCTGATCGAAATCGATGTAGCGCACCGAGGCGCCCTTTTCGAGTTTGAAGGCCCGGGGCTTCCACGCCAAGTCGCCGCTGGGAGTAGTCTCGGCATGAGGCTGGTTCCAAGTCCAGCGATCCCGTTGCGGAGTGCGCGGCGTCACAGTCTGCGGCGCCAGAGGGACCGTCTCGGCTTCCGCTCCCAAAGATGCCGGAGACTGCAGCAGCGCATGGATGACGACGCAGGCGATAAGCAGCCGTGCAGTCGAAAGCGGATATGGCATAGTTGGTGCTCCTTCACGATCGGTGGAACAAGAAGCCACGGCCTATCTGTTCCGGCTCACTCAAGGCAGCTTTTGGCTTTTCTGCGCCGCGAAGTCTCCGCCGGAACGGCGCCTGAAAGCTGTCTTTGCACGTGCCGCGACGGACGTCATTTAACGTTAAATACACCGGCACCGGAGGCGGTGTGGCGTTATCTGCAAGCCGGCATCAGCCTTTCGTGAATAATGTTCTCTATCTGGTCGAGTTGGCGAGGTAACCAAGAAGGTATCGGCACCCGCGTGAAAAGAGGTGACACGCTGGCCTTTCGATGTACCATCCCACCCATTATATGCGTCCAGCCGGGGAGGGGTTATGCACTGGCGCCGACTCGTTCCTAAGCATGCAGGCCAAGGGCTTACGCATTGCGCAGGGCTCGCATTGTCGATAGGGGCACTCTTTTCGCTTGCCTGCTGGGCTGCGGACGAGGGCCTGGATCAGAAGAAGCCTGCTGCCAAGATGCCGGCCGCCGACACGAAACCGCCCCCCGTCGAATTCACGCTCAGTTTGGAACAGTTGATGAACATCCAGGTGACTTCTGTTTCGAAGACTCCAGAGAAAGCACGTCAAGCTGCAGCCGCCGTTTACGTGATCACCGGCGAGGACATCCGCCGTTCCGGCGCGACCAGCATCGCGGAGGCATTGCGTATGGCGCCGGGCCTGGAGGTCGCTCGTCTGACCGGCAACCGGTGGGCCATCAGTTCGCGCGGATTCAACGACATACTTACGAACAAGCTTCTGGTGCTCATTGATGGCCGAAGCGTGTATTCGCCGCTGTTCGCGGGCGTTTTCTGGGGCGTGCAGGACACCTTGCTCGAAGATATCGAGCGGATTGAGGTCGTTCGCGGCCCGGGAGCGACGCTTTGGGGCGCCAATGCGGTCAACGGCGTGATCAACGTGATCACCAAGAGCGCCAAGGACACACAAGGCGGGCTGGTCTCCGCTGGCGGGGGCACGGAGGAACTCGGATTCGGAGCGGTTCGATACGGAGGGAAGATCGGACAGAACGTGGCGATCCGCGGCTACGTCAAGTACTTCGATCGTGACGATCAGGCGCTGGCTAACGGCAAGGACGCATTCGACGAATGGCAGATGGGCCGCGGCGGCTTCCGTCTGGATTGGGACGCCGCGCCCGACGACCGGGTGATGTTTCAAGGCGACGCATATGCCGGCTCAGCCGGCGAGGCGGCCCAAGCGGGGTTCTTGACGCCGCCGTTCTCCCGCCAGATGACAGGACACGGCGACATTGCCGGAGGCGATGTGCTGGGGCGCTGGACGCACACGTTCACGCCAAGTTCCAGCATGCAGATGCAGTTGTATTACGACCGCACGGACCGGGAAGATGTGGGCGTCGTACATCGCGAGCTCTGCGACACCGTGGACTTCGATTTTCAACACCAATTCTCTCTGGGTGAGCGCCAAAAGGTGGTCTGGGGAGCGGGTTATCGCCTTGTGGCCGATAGCGTTGATCCCGGCGCCTTGGCGTCGTTCAACCCGGCCAGCCGTACGACCAATCTATTCAGTGCGTTTGTTCAGGATGAGATTTCGCTGCTGAAAGACAAGCTCGCTCTGACCGTCGGATCGAAGTTCGAACACAACGACTTCAGCGGTTTTGAAATTCAACCCAGCGCGCGCCTGCTGTGGACGCCTCAAGCGCACCACACCATCTGGGCATCCGTCTCGCGGGCCGTCAGATGCCCCGCAAGGGCCGACCAGGATCTGCGCGCAAAGGTGACAGCGTTGCCCCCCGGAGCCATCGCTCCAGGTTCTCCTGTGGCGCTGGTGTCCCTTTTCGGCGACAAAGATTTCAAGTCGGAGCAGCTCCTTGCCTACGAACTGGGCTATCGCGTCCAACCCCACTCAAAGCTTTCCCTGGATTTTGCGGGCTTCTACAATGTCTACGACGACCTCGCCACGCGCGAGGACGGCGCTCCTTTCCCTGAAAGGATCCCTGCGCCGCCGCATCTCGTCGTTCCCCGCACCCTCGCTAACAAGATGGACGGGCAAAACTGCGGCGGCGAAGCCGTTGTCACCTGGCAGGCGCAAAAGTGGTGGCGCTTGAGCGCCAACTACTCGTTCCTCTCGATGCACTTACACCCGGACCGTGGCAGCACAAACACTCTCGCGGAGAATGCCGAGCGAGAGAGCCCGCGCAACCAGGTCATGTTGCGTTCGCTGATGGATCTGCCACGCAACGTGGCTTTGGATGTCGCCCTGCGATACGTGGACAGGCTTCCGGCCATTCATGTCCCCGCCTATATCGAAGGGGATGTGCGCGTGGGATGGAAGCCCACGAAAAAGCTTGAGCTCTCCCTTGTGGGACAGAATCTGTTCGATAATCAGCACCCCGAGTTCCATCGCGACCCCACGTTTCCGTCTACAGAAGTGCAGCGGAGCGTGTACCTGAAAGTGATGTTCAAATTCTGATCGCCGGCGTCCAGCTATAACGTTGCTCAGGGCCGAAACATGATCCGCCTTCCCGTCGTCTGGGCTTTCTGCCTTGCCCTGCTGGCCCTCGTGGCGGCATCGGCAGCCGACGTGGAGTATCGGGTCAAGGGCGGCTATCTCTATAACTTCACGAAGTTCGTGGAGTGGCCCGCCAACGCGTTCTCCGGACCGGACGCGCCCATTGTCATCGGCATTCTCGGCGACGATCCGTTTGGCCCCGAGTTCGACGAGGCCATGAAAGGGCTGGCCTCGCAGGGGGGGCGTCCAATAAAGCTGCGGCGGATCAAACGCGCCGAGGACGCGGCAGGCTGCCACATTCTGTTCATTAGCCGATCGGAGGAACGCCGGCTGCCCGAGATACTTCAGCACATCAGGGCGTCGACCTTAACGGTGGGCGAATGCGCTCGTTTTGCGCGGCAGGGCGGCATCATTGAGTTTGTGATCGTTGACGGAAAGGTCCGCTTTGTCATCAACGTGGATGCCGAGAGGCGAGCAGGGCTGAAAATCAGCTCGGAGCTCAAGCGCGTTGCCGCAGAAATTGTGCGCGGCGAGCGCGAGGAGCGTGCCCCATGAAGGTCGGGCTGCGCTATCGCGATCTTCCTACCAAACGCAAATTGATGCTGGTCATCCTGTTCACCTCCAGCGTCGCGTTGCTCGTCGCCGGCGCGGTATTCACAGCCTATGACGTGGTTACGGCACGCACGCGACTGGCGGACGCGGCACTCTCCCAAACACAGATCCTCGCGCTGAACAGCCGGGCGGCATTGGCATTCGACGATCCAAAGGCCGCCGCGGAGACACTCTCCGCGCTCGCGATCCGCCCGAGCGTACAGGGGGTCTGCATTTACTCCAAGGATGGCCGCATCTTCGCCAGGTACGAACGTGCCGGGGCGGCGCCGCAGTTCCCGCAAAGTCCCGGGAGGGACGGCGTGCGTTTTGAGAACAGCGATCTCGTCGTCTCCCAGGCCATATTGCTCGATCAACAGAGAATCGGTACGATTTATCTGCAGCAGGATGTGTCCGAGATATACGACCGCTTGAGGCTGTCTGCCGGCGTCGCAGCCCTGGTCCTCCTTGTGTCCTTGGTGGCGGCCTTTGGCGTCTCATCGCTTCTTCAGGGCGTTATTTCCAAGCCAATCTTGGAGTTGGCGGCCACGGCCAGGACGGTCTCGGAAAAGAAGGACTATTCGGCACGGGCCGTCAAGCGCAGTCAGGATGAACTGGGCGTTCTCGTGGACGGCTTTAATGAGATGCTCGCCCAAGTGCAAGCGCGCGACACGGAAATTCGCAAGCTGAATGCTGAACTGGAGCTGCGCGTGAAAGAGCGCACCGCGCAGCTCGAAGCGGCCAATAAGGAGCTCGAGGCATTCGCTTACTCCGTCTCCCACGATTTGCGCGCGCCACTCCGTGCGGTCGAGGGCTTTAGTCATATTATCGCCGAGAAATACGCGCCAAAACTCGACGAGACCGGACAGGACTACCTCCGGCGCGTGCGCGCCGCGACCCAGCGGATGGGGTTGCTGATCGACGACATGCTGCTTCTATCCCGGGTGACCCGCGGCGAGTTGCAGCGCGAGCCGGTTGACTTAAGTTCGATGGCTCAAACCATCGCGGCAGAACTCGCGCGCCGCGAGCCGGAACGTCAAGTCGAGTTCGTCATCGCACCCGGCGTGATGGCGGAGGGCGACGCACGCTTGCTGCGCATTGTGCTGGAAAACCTGCTGGACAACGCCTGGAAGTTCACCAGCAAGCGCGACAAGTCTCGCATCGAATTTGGGACGAAATCGATCGACGGAAAACCAGCCTATTTTGTTTGTGACAATGGCGCTGGATTTGATACCTTATACGCGGGCAGGCTTTTCGGGGCGTTTCAACGCTTGCACTCGACCGCGGAGTTCCCCGGCACCGGTATTGGATTGGCGACTGCCCAGCGTATAGTTCATCGCCACGGCGGGCGCATTTGGGCCGAAGGAGCGGTGAATAAAGGGGCGACATTTTATTTTACGGTCTAAAGTTCTGCGCGGCTATGAAAGAAATTGCGCAAAAAACTATTTTATTGGTGGAAGACAACGAGGACGATGAACTCCTCACGGTTTTGGCATTCAAAGAAAACAACATTCTTAACGAAGTGCATGTGGCCAAGGACGGCGCCGAGGCGCTCGACTATCTGTTTGGAACCGGGAAATATACGGGACGCGAGCATGCCGAACTGCCGACCTTGATCTTGTTGGATCTGAAACTGCCAAAGATCGACGGACTCGACGTCCTGAAGCGTCTGCGCGCCGATGAACGCACCAAGTTGATTCCAGTGGTGATTCTGACAACCTCCGCCGAAGAGCAGGATCTCCTCAGTGGCTACAGCTTGGGCTGCAATAGCTATATTCGCAAGCCCGTCGAGATGGCCAAGTTCACGGAGGCTATTCGGCAGGTGGGTTTGTATTGGTTGGTTCTGAATAAGTGTCCCGAACAGCCAGCGAAATAAAGGTGAGCGGATCTACGCTGCTTCGCATCTAAACTTGGCGGCTCTTTACCTGGATGTGTTCGTCGCATGGTAAAGTAATATCGGGCGGAACCGGGCTATGAAGGCGACACTGAGGCTGCTCATCATTGAAGACTCGGAGGACGATGCCATCCTGATGGCGGAGGCGCTGGAGCAGGGCGGGTATCACGCAACGTTCGAGCGCGTAGATACGCCCGAGGCTACCGCCACCGCACTGCGGAAGCAGGCCTGGGACGTGGTGGTGTGCGACTACACGATGCCGCATTTTGACGTCTCCCACGCGCTGGCCATGCTGAAAGAAGCCCAGGCAGACATTCCGCTTATCGTGGTCTCCGGAACGATCGGCGAGGATCTCGCCGTCGATGCGATGAAGATGGGCGCTCACGACTACATCGTGAAAGGCAACTTGAGGCGCCTGGTCCCCGCCATTGAGCGGGAATTGCGAGATGCTGAGGTGAGGCGGCAGCGCCGCCAGGCGGAGCGGGCGTTGCGGGAGAGCGAGGAGAAGTACCGTACGCTATTCGAGAATGCCGGCGACGCGATCTTTCTCATGAAGGACGATCGCTTCATCGACTGCAACGCTCGGACGCTGGAGATGTTCGGCTGCCGTGCGCGCGACCAGATTCTCGGCCATGCGCCCTATGAGTTTTCGCCGCCCCTCCAGCCGAACGGCCGCGACTCGCACGAGCTTGCGAGCGAAAAGATCACGACCGCCCTCGGCGGCCGGCCGCAGTTCTTCGAATGGCTGCACACAAAGCTCGACGGGACTCCCTTTCCCGCTGAAGTGAATTTGAACACGGTAGAGCTCGGGGGCCGGGTGTTGCTGCAGGCGATCGTACGAGACATAACCGAACGCAAACAGACAGAACAGGCGTTGAGAGAAAGCGAGGCGCGCTGGCGAACCATCGTCCAGTGTGAGCCGGAGTGTATCAAGCTGCTGGACAGCGAAGGCCGCATTGTCGATATCAACCCCGCCGGACTCTCCATGCTGGGTGCCACCTTGGAGCAACTGCAAGGGAAGCGTGTCGTCGAAGTGGTGGCGGCGGCCGACCGCGCCAACTTCGAGGCGATGGTTGCGGCCGTGTTCCGCGGCGAAACGCGGCACTTGGTTCTCGACGTGGTGGGGCTGCAAGGCAGACGGCTGACCCTCGAAACGAACAGCGTCCCGATCTGGGAGACTGATGAAAAACGCCGGGTCAAGCTGCTTCTGGGCGTCACGCGTGATATCACCGAGCGCAAACGGGTGGAACAGGCGTTGGTGGACGAAGCCCGCCGCAAGGACGAGTTTCTGGCCATGTTGGCGCACGAACTGCGCAACCCGCTCGCCCCCATGCGCAATGCGGTCCAATTGTTGAAGTTGCCGGGCCGCCCCCATGTCGTGGCTGCACAGGCCAGTGATATTATTGACCGGCAGGTCACGCATCTGGCCCACTTGGTTGATGATCTCCTGGACGTCTCCCGCCTCTCCTATGGCAAGATTCTCCTGCGCAAGCAACTCCTCGATCTGGTGAAACTCGTTCGGACCGCCACTGAGGAATGCAGCAGCGCGATGGCCGCGAGCGCACTCGTCCTCGAGACGAAACTGCCTGCGGAGCCTGTCTGGGTTGACGCCGATCCCACTCGCCTCGCGCAAGTCGTCGGCAACTTGTTGAACAACGCGGTGAAGTTCACGCCGCGCGGCGGCCGCATCCATGTGGAGGTCGCGACCCTCCCGCCGGGGAAGTGTGCGACTGTTTCGGTGTGCGATACGGGTGTCGGCATGGACCCCGAAACGATCGACCAGTTGTTCCAGCCGTTCGCTCAAGCCGATCGCAGCCTGGATCGCAGTTTGGGAGGGCTGGGCCTGGGGTTGGCGCTGGCCAAAGGACTGGTCGAACTGCATGGCGGCTGCATCTCCGCCGTCAGTTCCGGAAAAGGTCAGGGCTCGGAGTTCAGAATCTCGCTACCGGTAACGACGGCGCCAGTCCCGACTGAAGTCCATCCTGCTCTTACGCCCCAGGCAGCTCGCCTGAAGATCCTGATCGTCGAGGACAACATCGACGCTGCAGAGAGTCTGCGCCTCCTCTTGGAGTTTTCCGGGCACACGGTCGAAGTGGCCTACGACGGATCCACTGGGCTGGATACTGCGCGCAAGTTCCGCCCGGACGTTGTGTTCTGCGATATCGGCCTGCCGCACGGAATGAACGGCTACGACTTCGCCACGAGCTTTCGCCGCGATCCGGCCCTGCAAACGGCCTATCTGATCGCGATGACGGGTTACGGGAGAAGCGAGGACAAACGCTGCGCCCGTGAGGCTGGCTTCGACCGGCATCTGACCAAACCGGCTGACGCCGCGGAACTGACGCGCATACTGCGCGAAGACGTGCCGAGCCGCCATCCGGTCGAAACGGGCTGAAACTCAGTCCGCGCTCGCTCAGTCCTTTTTTCCACGAAGACTAGTCAGCCAGCGATACGCGCGCCGGTCGAATTCCGCGGACCAGTCATGTCCCATTCCCGGCAAAGGAACCAGCGTTTTCTGGGCAGAGCCGACGCGCTTGTAGATTGCGTAAACCGCTGAGGGATGCGACACACCATCGATCAGCCCCATGTTCATCAAGACCGGGCACTTCACATCAGGGGCAAAGTTCATCGCATCATAGTAGGGATAGCAGCGGTTTTCCGCCGTATCAGGGAGAACTGGCGCACCGGGACGGTCCATTCCGGCGGAGCGTTTCTGTTCGGGCGGTGGGATTCGGCGCCAGCCGCCATCCGGCGTGCGCGCCCACTCGCCGTTGCATTCTTTGGCCCAGTCGGTGTAGGGGCTGTTGGCGTTTGCGGGGATCGCCACGACGGCGGCCGTTACGCGTGGATCCAGTGCGGCCGTCGTGATGCCCAGTCGTCCACCTTGGCTGCCACCGACGACCACGAACTGCCGGGCATCAGCATCGGGCCGCGAGAGCAAATAGTTGACGGCCTGGACTGCGCGCAGGTAAACGTTGCGATAGTAATAGTCCTCGACCGGCTCGAACACGAAGTCGTCGTAGTATCCCGGTGGGACAACGTACTTCTCCAAATCCACGTCCATGCCGTGGATCTGGATGTCCATAGCAAGGAAACCGTGCCGCGCTTGGTCCAACGGGCGTGGGCGCGGATTGACCCCGCCGCCGGGCAGAACAAGCATCACCGGAAAAGGTCCGTTGCCGACAGGTTTGGCAACCCAGCCATACACGCGCTTTCCGCCCGGCCCGCCGAATGAAACTTTGAAGGACTCAACTTTGTCGGCGACGCGCCCTTCGGGATCAAACTCGCCCGGAAGGCAGGCGCTCTTCAGGTTGTACTCGGAGATTTCCTCGTGCGAGTAGATCTTATGTTCGCCCTCCTGCGGATCGAGCGGGATCTGCTTCAGAGTCGCAACGCCTTTCTCCCAAAACGCGCGGAAGTTCGCAGGACGAGAATCAACGATCGGCATCTCATCGACGCGGTAACCGAACGCGCAGATGGCCTGCAGCGGTTTGCCCGTTCCGGTATCGACGCGCACCCGCAAATCATAGAACCCGGGATGCAGACCGGCACTGGCAATCCGTACGATGAACGTGCCATCCGGTTGCTGCACGCCTTTGCCGTTGCGGAAGGGCTCGATGAAGAGCGAGCGGGAGAGTGTCCATGTCAGTCCGACGCAGCGCCGAATGGCTCGCGCATGAATCACGATCTCCTGGGCGTCGGCTCCAAACATGAAATCGCCGGCCGCCGGACTGTGGAACTGAACGTCCGGCGTCGCGGGCCCGCTAGAGCCATCGTTCCATGGCATAGCGAGATTGTGGTTCATGGCGGCGGTTCCGGTAGACAACAGGACGAGGCTGAGACAGGCAGCCACGGCAACTGCCATGCATCGTAGAAAAAGCCAGAGAGAAAAACTCCTTCGCATGTGATTCGCTCCAATACCCGACTGTTTTCTACACCGACAAGCGAATATTATGAACCTGTCTCGCCCTCGCGGACAATTCGACGCAGGTGGACCTGCCGACCACAGCTACCGCAAGTTCCTGAAAGGCAAGTACAACGATCTCGACATCGTCAGTCATGCCGTGATGCCGTGCAGGCGGCGCGGCAGTACAGCTCGCGTATATCTTCGGCTGGCGCTAGTGCCACAGCCATCCAGCCGGAATCGTTTGCTTCTTCATATTTGGGCCAGAGATCAACAGCTCGGGCCGCTCGCCGCTCCAGACGCAGTCACGGACGTTCTCGACGTAATTCAGCCGCTTCGCTCCATCCATGCGGAAGTCGATGTAGACGATCTTGAGATCATGGAAGCCCTTCTTCAACGGCACGCTCCAGGTGCCCAATCCGTGGAGCCGTGTCGCCGGATACCAGAAATTCAGATCGCCATCGCGCTTCGTGCCGTTGTTGTCGGGCAGCATGGCGTGACCCAGGTATACTTGCAGTTCATAGCCAGCGATCTGATCAGGGTGCGTGAATTCGCGTGGCGCATGAATCGTATACACGCCGTCCTCCGGGATCTTCAGATAGCCCGTGTAGGTGAACGCGTATGCCTTTTCGCGCGGGGCAAGCCCGACTGGGCCGCCGGCCTTGGCGCTAAGCGCCTTGTTGTCTTCAGGAATGACGCTCATGTCGAAGAGTTCCGCCACCTCGCCTTTCTTCTTTGCTGTGTTTTTGCCGGGGAAGAGCCACAAGTCCTTCCAGTAGCCTTCGCAGTATTCGAAGTTCAGCCCTGCGGCTTTGGGCGTGACTTGTTCCGGCGTTGACCACAGCTTTTTTGTGTAGAGCGCGTAGGTCGTGGCTGTCGCATGTGTCCCGCTCATGTTGGGCGGGTTCTTGTCCACTCCCGGCCGGTACGCGCGCGCCTTGACGACGTAGCTGCGGTTGATCTTGAACGGCCCCTTGTAGAGCGTGGACTGCGGAGCCGGTTCCGTACCGTCGAGCGTGTAGGTCATGATCACGTTCGGCGTTTCACAAGTGAGCGACACTTCGAGTTCATCAGCGAAGGCATCCGATTCGGGGAGTATGGCGACCGGGCTGATCGGACGATAGACGTTCTGCAGGTTGCGGGACTCGGATTGATTCACATCAAACTCAAAATCCGGATGAGTGACCGCGACAGGTTTGCCTTTCACCGCAATGTCTTTGCAGCCGAGGACGAGAACGTGAAGCACGTCCTTCTCTACAGGGTTCATCGTTACGAGCAGGGCTTCGGCCGTGGCTTTGATTCCTTCCATCTCCAGCGTCGCGCTCTGGGTTTTCGCGGCGAGGTAACTGACCTTGTCACCGTCGGGTGTGATCGCTTCAAAGCCTGAGACGTCCTTCGTTGTCTGCAGGGGTTTAATGCTGGCCAAATCGTTTTCTGTTCCGTCCGGATCCTTTTTTTCCGGAGTCGGCTTGCGTGGGAACAGGGCGGTGACGACCTGCTGGTTGCCTTCGCCCGGCCACGTCACGCCGACGCGTTGCCAGTTGTACATCTCTTCGTTGCTCTTGGTTGTCTTGGAGTCGTACTTCAGCGTGGCATCCGTGAACTGGTACATCGAAAGGTTAACGTTACCGACGACAATGTCTCGCAGGTCGTCCCAGCTCCACCACTTGTCCGTGCGCGTGCGCCGGGTCTTGATCGACCGCTCCTCAGAGTTCACAACGATTCCTTCGGGAGAGAAGCCCGCGAATTCGCGCTCCGGCTTTTTCAGGGGCAACCACCAGAGCTGCTCATAGTCATGTTTTTTGGCAGTCAACATGCGATCCGTAACAATCCACAAGCCTGCATGACGCGCGAAGAGCACCAGGCGTTGATGCGACACATCGTCAATGAAGTCCTTGCGGTCGTAAAACTGATTCGCATAGGGCCCCGAGTAGATTCCTTCCATCACGTTGAAGTTGTCCGACGAATGCCAGCGCCACGGCGCCGGGTCCGTCCAACTCCGGGTTAATTCGCCTTTGTGTCCGGTCGGCCATTTGACGCGCGGAACATAGTAGTCAATCTGCTGCTGCCGTTTGTCCACGGAAATCGGCGACACCGGGCGCACCCAGAAATGGCACAGGTCATCGGCCAGCAGGTCCATACCATACGCGGCAAGGCCGAACAGGTTGTTCTTGCACCCGGTTCCTGACCCGCCGCACCCCGGCTTGGGTGAGCAGAACAATGCGCCGTAGCCATCTTGCCGCCCCCAACCGGTGCGCGCGATGCTGAAGCCGCCGTAAGGAAACCAATCCGACGTGTACTCCGGCACGTCGCCGGATTTGTCACCGTAGAAGTTCGCGTACAGCTTTCGATTGAGAGGGTCGTTGAACATGCTGGGAAGACGATCGAACATTTCGCGAATCTTCTGTCGCTGCGATGGCGGTTCGTGATGTGTGATGAGCGGATACTCGCCCGTGGGCGTATTCCAGTGCATCAGGTACGTTGCCCGTTTGCAGAGTAATTCGGTCAGCTCATTCTGCCAGGCCGGTGTGTGCAGATCGCGTTCCCACGCTGGTTGCATCCACGTGGGCATGTTTTCACGCGCGTTCATCAAGCGGATGGCCGCGGTGTTGATCAGCACCAGAGGATTGTAGCCGGGCCATTGGTGCGGATCGGTGCCGTCCCGCAGCATCTGTATCGCATTGATGTCCTCAATGTTCCGCCGTCGCGTTTCGCGGAAGTACAGCGGCGCAACCTTGAATTCATCGACCAGCATGCAGAGCAGCATCATCCCCGCCCCAGGCGTCCACGCGTTCGGGTTGGAGCGCATGTACACGGTGTAGTTGAGCGGCGACTCATGCACGAGCTTCTTCATGATGCGCGCAAAGACCTGCGGCGTGACCGTCTCGCTGCCATAGGGCAGCGTGTTGGCAATGGCGGCCAGCATGCGGAGGGTTGTCACCACCGGGTACATCTGATTGTCATGGTTGATGATCGGATGTATCTCCGCCAGAAAATCGCAGTTCAGCGCCCAATCGTCCATGTAGGCAAGCCAGCGCTTCAGGTACTCCTCGTTCTTCGTTACCATGTAGGCCGTGAAGAGCGGTTGGAATCCAGTGCCCCACCATAGCTCACGGTAAGGCCCATCTGCGCGGGCCTTGGTAGACCAGCCGTAGGGCTGCGCCGGGGCCGTCCAGTCTACAAATCCCGGTTCTCCAATGAGAATCTTGTTGCCGCCGATCGGCACCAAGCCTTTCATGAGATCGTCGGCGAGCGGGATCTGTTTCTGCTGGCCGTCCGAATCCAGGTCTTTGTTCAGCGGCGCCTGCGGGAACTCGCCGATCCCTGCGAAACCGCGGCCATAGGGATGGAGATCGCCGGCATGGAGGCCATAGGCTTGGGGACGGCGCATCTTGTCGAAGTAATAGTCTCTGAACTCCTTCAGAGCCTCGGCGTATTTCTTTGCAGCTTTTAGTTTGCCCACTGTTTCCAATTTGGGCCGTCCCTGCAAGTTTGCACGGTTGCGTTCGTCCGGCAGGCAGATGAGTTGATCGAGAAGCTCCTTGCCCAGTTCGGCAATCGCCGCTTCGGAATCCCTGCTCTTCCAGCGTTCCTGTCTTTCCGTCTTGGCCGTTTTCTTCTGCGACTGGTATCTGGTGACAGTCGCTGCTTCAACCAGACACAGTTCGCGGATGGCGATTTCTTTCGTCGCGCCCGGTGGCGCATAAGCCTGCAGCGTTACGTATCGTCCTTTGGCGGCGGCAAAGGTAATCACCGTCTCTTTGCCGGGCGTCGCCTCGAATGGTCCTTGAGCGACAGGCTGCCCTTTGTTCTCCTTCGATTCGCTCACGTAGAATGCGTAGCTGGCCATGTCGCTGCCGGGCCTGCCGTTCGGCGGCGCCAGAGTCAGCACGGTGAAGGCGCCCAGTTCGTAGTTCTTGCCAAGGTCCACGACGACCTCGTATGAATCCTTTCCGCGCGGGCCATAGAATGTCTGCGGGTTGTCGTCGATGAGGTTGCGAGAATGCTCCCGGTCGCCGGGCCCTTCTTGCGATACGGAGACGATCGCCCAATCCTTCTTGGGAACATAGTCGTTCTCGAATTCCCAGTAGCCCCACAGCGAGTCGTCCCCGTAAGTGGGACGGATGCGAGGTTCGGCGGCCCATCCTGAGAAGTCAGCCAAAGCAAGCGTCACAATCACCAGCGAGAGCATGCGACAGAGGGAAAGACTAGCATGGATCGGATTGAGGTTTTTCATCTTCGTCGCTCCCCTTCATAGGCTCAAAGGCTGTTCTGTGCGGCCGGCTCAGTGGCGTTCAACAGCAGCGGTGCCAGCCGAATGACGACGCGGGATTCCTTCCGGTGCGCGATACGCCAGAAGAGCTGCTCGACGGCGCGCCGGCCGACCTTGCTCCCCTGAATGTCCACGACGGCCGGCCGGGGGGAAAGCCCCATCAGCAGCGGCCATTCGTTGTTGCAGGAGACCACGTCAACATCTCGCCCCGGCTTGACGCCGCAGGAGTGGAGCACCGGGTAGAGCGCCGCGGTGAGAATATCTGACCACGAAAAGATTCCCGTCGGACGCGGCGAAAGCGCGAGAATGTGCTCGACGACTTTTCGAAGCCCAACCGAGTCCACTTCATGCAGATCGTCGTGGGCTCGGATCAACCCCGCCGTGTCATGCAGGGTAGCTCGCCCCCCCGCCGCATGGAACGCTTTGCGGAACGCATTGCCACGCGCTCCGGCCAGCATGCCGACAAAAGCACAGGTGCGATGCCCCTTCTGCGCCAGATGTGCGGCAGCCAACTGTCCGACAGCGACCTCGTCAAAGCTGACCCAGTCGCACCACGGCCGCACGTCCTGCGCGCCCATGAGAGTAACGCAGGGAAATTCCCGCAGAGCCCTTGCGGCAGCGTCGGATTCGCCGCCTCCAAAGAGCAGGAATCCTTCGGCTCCGCTGCGCATGATTTCGTCAACGCCCCAGTCCTTCGGATTGGGTAGATGGCTCAGCGTCAGCCGATAATTGCGCTCGCGCACTCCGCCTTCGATCCCATGCAATACGTCACTATATAACGGCGCGCGCAAAACGGCCGCGGGGAACCCGATCGCGCAGAGCGCGATGTTCTGCGTCCACTTAGCGCCCGCACCGCCGGGCTTGGGGCCTTTCCGCTGCTCGCGGGGACAGGGCACGTAGGACAGAGCGCTCATCGCCTGGCGCACTTTCAGCGCGGTTTGCGGAGGGATGGTCGGGCTGTTGTTGATGACCAGCGACACGGTAGACTTTGAAACGCCAGCGAGTTGTGCGACTTTGACGATGGACACGCGCTGCGCCCCCCGAGTGTTTTCTACAGTGGAATACGCCAGTCCGGAGCATCTGGGTTAATATTTTCCATAATTTCCACTTAGGAGAGGATCGGGCAAGTGACAATAGAACCTGAGGCATTCGTACTGCCTTCAGCACGGTCGGCGATTCTTTTCCACTAAACTTTAATCGGTTCCGGTGTACTTGGGAAGGTGGTCGTTGTGGAACTTCAGGGGCCCAGCGGCGATGACCGCGGGCGCCATTAAGAGACGGACTACGTAAGCGGAGGTGACGATGAGAGCTATTCACGGCACGCGCATTCTAAGCGTAATCGCACCGTTGACCTGCCTGCTGAGCTTCTGTTGCTCTGGCGAGGAAACCATTAACGTCACCACGCTGTTTAGCGCACCCATCAACCCTGCCAACGGCGTCCATCCACTTTGGACTCCCGTTCAGCACTATCGCGGCAAGACGTTCGTAGTCGTGCCAGACGTGGATCTGCGCCCCATGGTTACGGAGATCGACCGCACGGGAAAAGTGACCACTGTGCCACTTGACCTAAACCCGGACTACAAAGTGCTGAGTGACGGCCACAACCGGTTCACCATGGGAATCGACAGGGACGGCTATCTCCACATAGCCGGCGATATGCATGGCTATGCGGGGTGGGCCAGCACATACGTTGCGCGCTACCAGTACCAGAACATGATGTACTGGAAGTCAAATAAGGCGCTCGATGTGACGGGCGGGTTCACCTTTGCCGGCGGATTGGATTCCACTACGGCGCTACCGGGCGAGGAATGGGGCGGCGACAGTCGCTTCTTCAATGATCGCAATGGAGAGCTGTATTTTTCGTCGCGAGTGCGGGCGTTTACAGGCGGAACGCTCGGCGGCAGTGAGCCGTTCATCGCCTATGGTGTTTACCGCTACAGCACTGAAACCGGTCGCTGGACGGCGTTGGGGGGCAAGGTTTCGCCCGAAGCGGCGCCGGGGGCAAAGAACTTCAACACGGTGCTCTACTGGGAGTACACGTTAGCCTTTGAGGCTTACCAGAACGCGCCGCGTTTCGATGCCCGGAACCGGCTGCACTTCGCGATCGCGGGAAACACCGCGGGAACACAAGGCGGAGGGCTGATCTACGCGTACTCCGATGATTGCGGCCTCACGTGGAAGAAAGCAAGCGGCGCAGCTCTTCCCGGTTTGCCGATTCGCGGCAAGGATGGCGACCCCAATCAGGGCGACCTGATCGCGCGTTCGACCAAGGTGGGTCAAGGTACGCCGCTCCACATCGACAAAAATGGGAACGTTGCGGTTCACGGCGCAGGCGGTCACACATGGGATGGCAACAAATGGGTGCCGGTTTCCGGCGGAATGGGTATTCTGGGACCCGACGGTATGATGACGCTCGATACGGGCTCGACGTTGAGCCGCTCGGCGGCCATTGGACAGCCGGCCACGGCGCATGAGACCGGTTTCGGGCAGGTGTTCTCAATCAGCGAGTTAGGTTTGCAGACCAGCGGTTCGGTTTACGCGATCGGACTTCCGCCCGGCTGCAATTTCGTCAATGCCAAGAGCATGTCCGTTTTCAAGGCGACGTTCATGCCCTGGGCGAACCTGGCGAAGGGCGGAGCGGCTTCTGCCAGTTCGGAATCAGCGCGAGCCCGCGAAGCCTTCGACGGCAACAGAGGCTCCAAGTGGTTCACCTCTGCGGCAGCGCCCGGCTGGCTGCAGTACCAGTTCGCTCAAGACGTGAAACGCGCGATCTTGCGTTACGACATCACGAGCGGAAACGATATGCCCGAGCGCGATCCCAAAGACTGGGAACTGCAGGGCTTGAACGGCGAGAAGAGCTGGGTGTCGCTCGACACGCGCCGCGGAGAGGTGTTCTCGCAACGCAACCAGACCAAGAGCTATCCCATCACCAGCAGTGCTGAATACTCCACGTACCGTTTGAATGTCCTGGCGGCCAGCGGAACTAAACAGGGTCTGCAATTGTCGGAATTGGCACTGATCGGAGTGGATTCGTCCAGTGCGCCGCCAGCACCGAAGATTTTCTTCTCGCAGGCCGACAACGCGCGCGTTTGGTTAAGCTGGACCGCGCCGGAGCGCGCCGCCAGCTACAACGTTAAACGCGCCACGGCTAAGGATGGGCCATACGCGATCATCGCCAAAGGCGTGACGGAGACCGGGGATTTCACGGACACACAATGTGTTAACGGGACGGCGTACTACTACGTGGCCTCCGCCGTGAATGCCGCCGGCGAAGGGCCGGATTCGGCTCCGGTGCAGGTGACGCCGCAACGCTCCAAACCGCGCCAGCCGATCATCCAGACGGCTACGGGGCGCAACACGCGAATCGTGTTGAACTGGCTCCCCCTGTGGCCGGACGCAACCAGCTATAACGTGAAGCGAGCGAACACGGCCGAGGGGCCATTCACGACTGTTGCCACGGGCGTGACCGGGCTGACGTACACGGATACCGGCCTGACCAATGACAAGACCTACTTCTATGTCGTGAGCGCCGCCAATCCCGCGAGCGGCGAAAGCGCAAACTCGGCGCCGATCAGCGGCATCCCCTTCCGCTGGCTCCGAATCCTGAAATACAAAAGCATCGGCTACGAAGACAAAGGGACCGCCTCCGCCAGCGCCGAGAACCCGCCTCGCGAGACAGCCGCTCAGGCATTCGATCACAGTCTGGGAAGCAAATGGCTGATGTCGGCAAATGCCGGCTGGCTGCAATACTGCTTTCCGGCCGATGAGAAGTGGGCGGTGACGCGCTACAAGCTGATCAGCGGGCAGGACGCTCCTGAGCGCGATCCCAAGGATTGGCAATTCCAGGGCTCGAAGGAAGGTAAGGAGTGGGTGACGCTCGATACGCAAAAAGACCAGGTTTTCGCCACCCGCAATGGCGTGAATACGTACTCGTTCGAGAACCCCACAGCTTACCAATACTACCGGCTGAACATCACCAGGAACAACGGCAACGGTCTGACCCAATTGGCTGAGCTGGAACTGTGGGCCGATGATGTTGTGATTCCGGCCAAGTAGCCCTTTCTTGCGCGATGCAGGCTATTCCGGCACACCGCAAGCTCGCGCAAGCGTCCTCACTGCACCTTGAACTGCGCCTTGTATGAGCCGCCTTTGTCTTTTTTGCCCTTGTACAGGCCTTGGTAACCGGTCGTGTGGTAGGCTTGATGATCCTTGAGCACGACACACGCTTGAATCGTCGCCGGGTCTCCCTTCGTGCTGGCGCTGGTGGCATTGAGCGAAGCAACGCCGCTTAGCGTCAGCGCTGTCAACGACGCGCTCTTGATCGAGATGGACAGCTTGCCCGGCCGCGCGGTGAAGGGCTGGCCTTTTGCCGGCTTTTTGTACTTCAGGCTGACTTTCAGAGTCTTCGACAGCGGCGAGTTGCCCTTGTCATCCAGTACGGTCTGGCCCCGCACGCCGCCAAGATCCCAGAGCACGACCTGTCCCTTCGGGTTGAAGCCGTCTTTCAGATCCAGAATTGCTTTCAACGTCAGAGCATCCTTGTTGAGCGAACTCGGGAACGCGAGCTTGGCCGCGATCTGCTGCACCTTCAGGGGCACATGGTCGTAGCCATCGCAGATGTCGCCTGACGGATTGGCGGCAGCGGTCACGGTCAGGGACATGCCGCTGGATGTGGTCTGTTCTGCCGGGTCGGTCGCGAGCACGGTGATCGAGTAATCCGTCGGCGCAGTAAAGGTGTGGGAGACGGACGTGTCGGTAGTCGTAAGCACTGTTCCATCGCCAAAATCCCACGTGTACGTGATGGGCTGTGCGCCGCTGGCGGCGAAGGTGAACAACACCGGCTGGCCGACGGTGGCGGTGGTGACGCCTGCCGAGAGCGGACTGACGACCTGGGGCTTGGACGGTCCCTGCGACATGGTTTGCGTGAGCGTTGCAGAGGTGCTGGCCGCAAAATCGTGCGCGCCGCCGTACGCCGCACTGATCGGGTGATCACCCACGCTCAGACTGGATAACGTGAACGTTGCCTGGCCATTGCTGAGAGTCACGGGGGCCTGAGCGGTTCCATCGACCGTAAAGGTCACGCTTCCGGATGGCGTCACGGAGGCGCTGACCGTCGCGGTAATGGTTACCGACGTTCCGGCCGTGGCGGGATTCCCGGAAGAGCTCAGCGAGACCGTTGTGGCGGCAGGCGTCACGGTCAGCGTGCCGGCATTGAACCCGAATGTGTAGTTGCTGGAAGACAGTGAGCCCCGCGCGATGGTGATGGCATAGTTGCCCGCGGGACTGCTGGTTTGCGCCGTCGTGCTGAGGTCCGGCGTGCCGTTGAGGTCCGACGTCCCCCACACCTCCCCGTTCTTGAAGCCGGTGGCCGAAGCCGTCAGGGCGGGGTTGGGGCTGCTGTAAGACTTCGACTTGTTGTCGGCTGTCACCGTCAGCGGCGCCTTGGTGATCTGGATTGTGCCGTTGGCGAATGCGAAAGAGTAGTTGCTGGCGGCCAGCGTCCCATTGCTTGGAATAATCAGGAAGCTGCCGGACGAAGCCGTCACGCCCGGCGCCGTAAAGCCTGGGCTGCCCGACACCCCGGATGTGCCCAGCACTTCTCCGTTCTTGAAACCGCTGTAGGCAGCGGTGAACGCCGGGTTGGCGTCACCATACACGCGTGAAGCGTCCCCTGCCGTTACGGTCAGCGTTGTTGGCACCACTTTCAGGTTGCCGGCCGTGAACGTGAACGAGTAATTGGTGGAAGCTAACGTACCCGCGCCGGCTGTAATTGGATAATCGCCCGCGCCGCTGGCCGGCGTGGCGGCCGTAGCAAGCGCCGGCGCTCCGGTCACATCGCTGGCGCTCATATCCTCGCCGTTCTTGAAACCGCTGTAGGCTGCGGTGAGAGCCGGGTTCGTGTCGCCGTAGGAGCGGGAGTTGTCGCTGGCCGCTACCGTTAGCTGCGCCTTCGATATGACCTGCAAGACCGCCGACGAAACGCTTTGGGCGAAATTGTCGTCACCGCTGTACGTCGCTGTAATGGGGTGCGTGCCGCCGGCCAGCAGGCTGGTAGAAAATACGGCCTGGTTGGAGCCGCTGACGGGAACGCCCGAGGCCAGCACTGTACTGCCATCCATAAACGTGACCGTACCGGTCAGCGCAGGAGTCCCCGCACTGGGCGTGATCGTGGCCGTAAAGATGACGCTGTCGCCGTAAACACTGGGGGTGCCGCTAGTGGCCAGCGCGGTCGTTGAGTCGCCGCCGACAACTTCATGGTTCACTGTGTTGGAATTGCTGGCGTTGTAGTTCGCATCGCCGCCATAGTTGGCTGTGATGGAGTGCGAGGCCAACGGCACCCACGAGGTTGTAAGCGACGCCAGGCCGCTGCCGTCGAGCGCCACCGGCGCGCCCATCGCCACGCCGTTATCGTAGAACGTGACCGAACCCGTTGGCGTCGCGCCGGAAGATTGTCCGCTGGCTGTCGCCGTGAAGGTCGCGTTCTGACCGGTCTTTGACGGGCTGGGGAAAGCCTGAAGGGCGATGGAGGAGTCGGCCGTCGTGATCGTCAGCGTGCTATTGACGAAGCTGAAGGTGTATTTACTGGCCACCAGCGAGCCCGCGGCGGCGGTGATGCCGTAGCTGCCCGGTGAACTGGTGGCCGTGGCGGCTGTCGTGAGGCTGGGGCTGCCGGTGACGCCGGACGTCGCGAGGAACTCGCCATTCTTAAAGCCGCTGTACTGCGCGGTGAACGCCGGGTTGGCGTCGCCGTAGGCGCGTGATGCGTCGTCGGACGTGACGGTCAGTGTGGCTTTTGAGACATTCTGCGTCACCGTGGGCGAGACGCTCTGCGCAAAGTTTGGATCCCCGTCGTAGAGGGCCGTAATCGAATGCGAACCGACGCTGAACGCGCTGGTTGAGAACACCGCGCGGTTCAGGCCGTCCAACGTCACATTCGAGGCCAGGACTGTGCTGCCGTCCTTGAACGTCACCGTCCCGCTCGCGGCCGGCGAGCCCGCGCTGGGCGAGATGGTGGCCGTGAACGTAACGCCATCGCCGTAGACGCTGGGGCTGCCGCTGGTCGCCAGGGCGGTGGTTGAGTTCCCGTTGACGACGTTGTGCGTCAGAGCGCTCGACCCGCTGGCACTGTAGTCGGCATTTCCGCCATAGCTGGCGGTGACGGAATGAGCGCCCAGAGCGCCCCAGGAAACGGTCAGTATCGCCTGGCCGCTTCCGTCGAGCGCCACAGGCGCGCCCATGGCCACGCCGCCGTCGTAGAACGTTACCGAACCGGCCGGCGTCGCTCCAGACGGTTTCCCGTTTACTGCCGCAGTGAAGGTCACGTTCTGTCCGATTTGTGACGGAGTGGGGAACGCTGCGAGCGTCGTTGAAGAAGGCGCGATGGAGATAGTGAGTGTGCCGCCAGTGAAGTTGAAACTGTAGTTGCCCGCACTCAGGCTGCCCAGAGCCGCGCTGATCGCGTAGTTGCCCGGCGCGGTGATGGGTGTGGCTGCCGTGCTGAGGTTCGGACTTCCGGTCACGCCGGACGCGGCGAGATTCTCGCCGTTCTTGAAACCGCTGTAGCCGGCGGTGAACGCTGGATTGGAGTCGCCGTACTCGCGTGTCTTGTCGTCGGCTTTAATCGTCAGTGGCGCTTTCGAGACATCCTGCGTGACAGCAAACGAGGTGCTTTGCGCGAAGTGAGTGTCGCCGACATAAAGGGCTGTGATCGAATGCGAGCCGCTGGCGAGAGCACTGGTCGTGAAGACGGCCTGGTTTGAGCCGTTCAGGGCGAGGCTGGAGGCCAGCACGTTGCTGCCGTCCTTGAACGTGACCGTGCCATTCGGTGCGGGACTGCCCGAACTGAGCGTAACCGTGGCGGTGAACGTCACGCTGTCACCATAGACGGAGGGGCTGCTGTTGGTGGCTAGAGCGGTGCTCGAATTGCCTGCGACCACAGCGTGGTTCAACGTGCTTGACGTGCTGACCGCGTAGTTGGCATCTCCGCCGTAGCTGGCTACGATCGGGTGCGTTGCCAGCGGCGCCCAGGAGGTCGTGAACATCGCCTGACCGTTGGCATCGACCGGCACCGCCGCGCCCAGCGCCACACCGTTGTCATAGAACGTCACCGAGCCACTTGGAGTGGCGACGGAAGGCTTGCCGCTCACGGTCGCCGTGAAGACAACGCTTTGCCCCGACGATGACGGGCTGGGGAAGGCCGTGAGCGCCGTCGATGACGGCGCTGTGCTGACCACGAGCGAACCCGCGGCAAACGTGAAGGAGTAATTGCCAGCCGCCAGGCTGCCCAAGCCAGCATGAATCGCGTAACTGCCCGGCGCGCTGGTGGGCGTCGCGATGGTGCTGAGCGCGGGGCTGCCGGTGACGCCGGAAGTGCCCAGGTTCTCGTCCTGCTTGAAGCCGCTGTAGCTGACGGTAAACGTGGGGTTGGCGTCGCCGTACTCTCTCGCCTTGTCGTCGGCCGTGACGGCCAGCGGCGCTTTGGAGACGTTCTGCGTCAGCACAAATGTAGCGCTCTGCGCGAAATTGGGATCGCCGCTGTACATGGCTGTGATGGAATGTGCGCCGGCGGTTAGCAGATTCGTCGAAAAGACAGCCTGATTCGAAGGATCGAGCGCCACGTCTGAAGCCAGAGCCGTGTTGCCATCCATGAACGTGACGGCGCCGCCTAGAGCGGGGCTGCCCGAACTGGGCGTCACGGTGGCCGTGAAGGTGACGGTGTCGCCGTAGGTGCTTGGCGTGCCACTCGTGACAATGGCGATGCTCGAATTTCCGCTCACGACGTCGTGATCGAGGGTGCTGGAGGTGCTCACGCCATAGTTGGCATCGCCGCTGTAGCTGGCGGTGATGGGATGCGAAGCCAGACCGACAAAAGAATGGATGAGCGACGCCTGGCCGCTTGTATTCAGCGCCGCAGGTGCCGCCAAGGGCACGCCATCGTCGTAGAACGTAACAAAACCGGTCGGCTTTGCCCCAGATGGGCTTCCGTGGACGGTTGCGGTGAAGGTGGCGTTCAGGCCGGTTTGGGAGGGACTCGGGAAGGCATCCAGCGTCGTGGAGGAGGCTGCGAGACTGATCGTCAGTGTTCCGGCCGTGAAGCTAAAGTCGTAGTTCGTCGCGGACAAAGTGCCCAGCGCGGCGTTGATCGGATAGCTGCCCGGCGCGCTCGTCGCGGTTGCGGTGGTCGTCAGGCTGGGGCTGCCGGTGACGCCGGAGCTCTGGAGCGTCTCGCCGTTCGCGAAACCACTGTAGCTTGCGGTGAACGCCGGGGTTGACTGCCCATATTGACGCGACTTGTCGTCGGCCGTCACATTCAAGGTTGCCTTCGTGACGTGAAGCGTCCCGCTTCCAAAGGCAAAAACGTAATTCGTGGCCGCAAGGGTGCCGGCGGATGCCGTGATCGCGTAGTTGTTGACCACGCTCGAAGCGTCGGCAGTGGTGGTGAGCGTCGGCGCCCCGGTCACGCCGGATGTGCCGAGGCTCTCGCCATTTTTGAAGCCGCTGTAGCTGGCGGTGAACGGAGGATTCCCGCTGCCATAGGTCCGGCTCTTGTCGTTGGGAGTTACAGTCAGAGTGGCTGGCGTGACCTGCAACGTGCCATTGACGAAACTCGCAAACGAATAATGGCTGGAGGCCAGCGTACCCAGCGCGGGCGTGATGGCGTAGCCGCCCACCGCACTTCCAATGCCTGCCGTCGAACTGCAGCTCGGCGCGCCGGTGACGTCGGAGGTTCCCAGGGATTCCCCGTTCTTGAAGCCGGAGATAACAGCGGTGAACGCAGGGTTGGCATCGCCGTAAACGCGAGAGTTGTCGTCGGCCGTGACGGTCAGCGGCGCTTTCGAGACGCTTTGCGTGATAGCGACAGAGCCGCTTTGCGCGAAGTTCGCGTCACCACTGTAAGTGGCCGTGATGGAATGCGAGCCGGGGATGAGCGCGGCAGTCGCGAAGGCCGCCTGGTTGGAAGCATTCACGGCCACGCCGGACGCCAGCACCGTTGTGCCATCCTTGAAGGTGACGGTGCCCTGGAGGGCCGGACTGCCGGCCGTGGGCGCCACGGTCGCCGTGAAGGTGACGTTGTCGCCGTAGACGGACGACAACCCGCTGCTTTGCACAGCCGTGGTGGTGCCGCCCGTAACCACGTTCTGCGTTATTGAGCTGGATGTGCTGGAGTTGAAGCTGGTATCTCCGCTGTAACCGGCGGTGATCGCGTGGGCGCCAGAACTTAACGAACTGGTTGCAAAACTCGCTATGCCCGAACCACCCAGCGCAACAGATCCGCTTATCGGAGTACCGCCATCCTTGAACGTGACGGTGCCAGTGGGCACAAGGCCCGGACCGGCCGTGACGGTTGCGGTGAACGTGACCGATACTCCGCTTTGAGATGGATTCGAGGACGCCGTCACGCTCGTGGCCGTGTCGCCTTTGGTTACGCTGATCGCCGCGCTGGTACCCGTGATCGTGCTATAGAGGGTGTCGGTGCCGGTCACCGTCCGGCTTGCCGGCGGAGGCCCGAAGCGCACGCCGCCGCTGAAGAGATGGACGCCTTGATCGCCGGTCTGAAACGCATAATCGCCAGGCAGCGTGGCGCCGGGGTCCGTAGAGATAATGTGTACCGTGCCACCGTAGTTTGTGTCAGTGTTCGCAAACACATCCAGGGCGGTGATCGTCAGATCGGTGGCTGCCCCGATTTTGGCCGAGGTGGCGCATCCGATTGAAAGCTGCGTAGCATTGTCCGGTGTGATGTTGAACGCGGTACTCACGCCATCTGCGAGGCCAGTGGCCGTCGCTTTCAACTGGTAGGTACCGGTCTTATTGATCTGCGCGTCATCAAAAATGGCGACGCCAGGAACCGCTGGCGTCAGGTTGGCTCCAGCGGAGCCCGCATTCGCGCTGAGGGTGCCGCTCAATCCGCTCGCCCCGGAGTAGATCGCGAGCTGCACTGTGTTGGTCGCGCCGCTGATCGTATTGCCAAAGCCGTCCTGAACGGCGACCTCGACCGGTTCACCATCCGCGGCGCCGATAGGGCTGGGATTGGCCGTGTCGCCCGCAACAGTATCGGCCGGCTGGACAACGAAAACAAGCGTGCTGGCGGCGGCAGGATTGATCGTAAACGAAGTGCTGGTGGCGCCGGAGGAACTGGGTTCCGATGCGATGAAGTTGTAGTTGCCCACGGCGCGCACGTTCACGGCAAAAGTCGCGATGTAGTTGACCGTTTGAATCGTCACCGTCGTGTTATTGGCCGGGAAAATCGAAACGCTGGGAAATGTGGAGAGCGATACGCTGAACTGTGGCCCGGAAATGGGAGGCTGATTCGTCGTGCCGTCGATGACCGTGGCCTTGACGGTCATACTGGCGCCGGCGTTCGCGGAGGCCGGCGGCTGCTGGCTGAATTGAAGATAATACCGGGGCGCCGGGTTGACGTCGAACGCGGCGCTGACTGCGGCGGTCAGCGTTCCAGAGGTTGCTCGCAGCGTATAGCCGTTGCCTTGGGCGGAAACGCTTAGAGTACTGAACGTTGCAAGGCCACTGGCAGCGCTGGTCATCGTTGTTCCATTCAGCGTTCCGCCGCCGGGATTGTTGCCGATACCCATCGTGATCGAAGCGGCAGAGGATGTGACCGTATTGCCGTAGGCGTCCTGCACCAGAACCGTGGTGGGAGGCACGATGACCCGGTTTTGGTAGGAGGTCGGATTGGGCGGCTGCTGGAACGCCAGCTTCGCGGCGGCGCCAGCGATAAGCGTGAAACTGAAGTTCCCTGTATCCTTGCCCCCCGACTTGTTGACAGCTTGCATCTTGGCTGTTTTTGTTCCAACGCTGGTCGAATTGCCGATCCCCGCGATAACGATTGTCATCTGCTTACCCACTGGAATCGTCAACGGCGTGACAAACGTCAGCGTCGGCCCGCCCGTCGCAGGATCGGTGCCCGTCGTAAAGCTGGCGATGTTCTGAGCACCTCCGCCACCGCCGTTGAAGGCAACCGTTCCAGAAAGGGCGCCTAGCGTACTCGTTGCAGGGAACGATACTGTAATCGTGTTATTCAGACTGCTATCGATGGATGCGCCGGTGGTCTTGGGCAAGGTAGCCTTGAACGTATAAGTAACGCTTGGACTCCCGGCAGGCGTGGCGGACAGAGTTAGCTTCGCCCTCTTCAAGGTAGCGTCAAACGAGTATACGCTTGGGGCAAGCAGCAGCCCCGATAGGAGTATAATGCTAGCCCGCAGCGCGGCGCGTTCCGACATATTGCGTCCCTCCTGTCGTCTTTTGCCGCCTGCACCTTGTGGTCGCCTTGTGGCATTGCGCGCCAGTGGCACGTGTGCGCAAAAGCAAGACTTTCGATTCACTCCCACGGACGGCTTTTGAGATTGCGGCATTCTTCTAAGATTAATGACGGCCATGTGTTAAAATTAGACTATCAAAGCGAACTTGAACTTCTGTTTGCGGCCTCGGGCCGACCCTAGCAAACGCTATGCACGTTGCGTCTAGATAATCACCAGTAGTGTTGGACGTGAACATTGTCTTGGCCACCGAGCCTCCGGCGCTTGGCCGAACTTCGCTCTGTATCGCGCCGGACGCCGGCGTTACAGCGGGGCGGGGGCGGCAGCTTGTTCTGCGCGAATATCGTCAAAGAAGACCCTGTAGCCGCGTGACCCCGCCACTAGCGATTTGACTTTTGCCGCCCCGTGCCGCACTATCCCCGTCATGCATACACAATCATCCATCCGCCATTCGTCGTTCGCGCTTCACGCCGTGCTTCTGGTTGCGGCGTTGCTTTGCAGCGCATCCGCTCCGGTTCGCGCGGCCGATGCCGAGCCTGCCAAGAGCGCGCTCGAAGCCGAGCCCCAAGGCTGGGAAGACATCCTGCCGCCGGCCGATCTCAAAGGCTGGTATCGCGTGCCCGTGCCGCCCACTGGCAAGCTGGGCCGCGAGCAGTGGCATGTGGATGCTGACAAGAAAGTGCTGATCTGCGATGGCGATGGCGGCCACGACATGCTTCTGACGACGAAGGAATACGGCGACGCCATTTTCCACTTCGAGTTTTGCTACACGAAGGTCGAGGGCAAGACCGGCTACAACAGCGGCGCTTATGTGCGCAATTCCAAAGACGGCGCGATCTGGCACCAGGCGCAGTTTGGCGATGCAAAAGATGGGTTCCTGTTTGGCGTATCCCCGGCGCCAGACGGCAAGCCGAAGTTCTTCTCCCTCCAGAAGGACGTGAAGGACAAGCGCGTCAAGCCGGCTGGCGAGTGGAACACCTTCGAAGTCACGGCGCGCGGCAAGACGCTCACGCTTTGGGTCAACGGCGCGGTGACGTGCCAGTTCGAAAACTGCGGCCAGCCGCTGGGCCATCTCGGTGTGGAAGGCGAAGGTTACCGCATCGAGTTCCGCAATTTGAAAGTGAAGGAACTCACGAAGTAACCCTGACGTTAGGGCGCAATCACTTCGCGGCCTTGCCGTAGCAAATCACTTTGCCCGTTAGCGTCGTCACGAAAATGTGGCCGTGTGCCACGGCCATGCCGTCCCATGTCGGCGCGCTATCGAGCTCAAATTCCTTCGGCAGCGCGTCGCCCGCTTTATTGAACGCCAGCAGCGAGGCGTCCTTCTTGCCGTTGATCGCGGCGTCCTGGCTGGCGAGCGCGTCGAGGATCGCCGGATCGCGCTGCGTCATGCGCTCGAATGCGTATTCTTCATCGATCAAGTCCGGCGGCCCGGCGACCAGCAGCGTGTCGCCGGCCATCGCCATCGCTCGGGCAATGACCGGAATGGGCCGCGTCCAGTGGAATTGAACGTTGGTGCCCTTCTGGCTGATGAGCGGCTCCGGCGCTGTGCCTGGATGATGGTCGGGAGCGTCCTTGTCGATCTCGACCACTTCCTTTCCGCCGGGATGAAGTTCAGGGCCTTCGCCGGACTTGGGGAACAGGAGCGCTCCGCCCACTTTGCCTTTGGCGATCTGAACGCCCGACATAATGCCGTGCAAACCGTTGCCGGATTCATCGCGCGCGTCGGCCTTGTCGAACGAGCAGCTCAGCACGGCGCCCGAACTACGCGCGAGCGGCGTGGCGTCTTTGGCGTGTTCGGCGATTTCGTTTGCGCTCAGCGCGCCGTAAAAGATCGCGACCCGATCGATCAATCCGGTATAGGGCGCGCCTGCGCCGTGCTGAGTGACCAGTGAGTTTGCGGCAGAGCCGATCTGCAGGCCGAGGTTCGGCTTTTTGGCAATTAGGCCGGCGGCGCGCTTTTCGGCCGCGAGTTGCCCATCGACGAACAGCCGAAGCTGCTTGCCGTCGGTGAGGACGCCGGCGAGGTGATGCCAGTCGCCGTCCAGGGCCTTCTCCGAAGCGGCCGTGGCGGTGTCTTTCGTTGCGCAGACAGAGAACGCGGGCTTGCCGTCTTGCAGCGTCAAGGCGAAGCCGTTCATGCCGCCGCCGTGCGTGACGATCACGCCGTTTTTGCATGAAGGCTTGATCCAGGCTTCAACGGTGAGCGGCTTGCCGGACGGATCGAGTCTGGGCGAGTCGGTGAAGCGCACAGCGGGCGCATCGCCGCCGCCGATGTGTTTGCCGGCTGCGCCTTTCTTGCGCGGGCCACCCGCGCCTTCGGCTTCGGGTCTGGCGTCGGGGGCTTCTTTGTTCGAGGAGAAGAGTTGGTATTCGAGCGTGGTGGTCCACTTCAAGTACTGCGGTTTGCGGCCGAAACCGTAAACGTTTTTGTCGTCGGCAACCAGCAGGCGGCCAGCCGGGGCGAACTTGGCAGCCTGAAAATAACCGTTGTGCCCGCCGGCGAAACTTTTGCCGTAGACCCAGTAGTCGCGATGGAACCAGGATTCGTCCACGAAGCCCATCGGCGCGAAGAGATGCGCGCCTTCGCCTTTCTGAGCCGCGCCTTGGTCGGGAGCGTTGCCGGAGACCGGGCCGATATCGACGCGCTTGCCGGTAGCGGGATCGATCTTCTGTGAGCGTAGATAGACAAGCTTGCCGTCGCTCGAAAGAATGTCGTTGAGGCCCACGGGCATCTGCAGTGTCTTGACTCTGTCCTGCAGGTTTCTTCCGGTATCCGGATCCTTTTCGTCGTAAACTGTTTCGATGAGTTTCTTGCCGGCCGCGGCGTCCAGGCGCAGGAAGCGCAAGCCGCCGTCCAGGAACACGGAGCGGCCCGCGACGCAGCTTACGATTCCGTTTTCAACCAGCACGCTGCCGTGCACGGGCCACACGCTTTCGATTTGTTCGAAGGCGGTGTTGCGGCGATCGAGCGGCGCAGCACGGAAACGCCAGGCCAGAGCGCCGTCGCTGGCGCGCAGGCAGTACACGTGGCCGTCCATGCAGCCGAAGAGGACGCGGCCGTTCCAGAACGTCGGCGGCGAATCGACGCGCGCGCCGGCGATGAAACGCCAGAGCGGCTTGCCGGTAGCCATGTCGAGCGCCACGACCGTGTGCTGATCGACCTGCGAGACGAAGACTTTCCCGCCGGCGATCGTGGGCGCGCTGAGCTTTCCGCCCAGATCGAACTCCCACGCGGTGCTCTGGTCGTCGAGCAGCGGCTGGTCGGTGTGTCCGCTACGCCCCGGGTCGTGCCGGTAGGTCGGCCAGTCTTTCGGATCGGGCTTCACATCGGCGAGCGGCTGATCGTAGGCCGGGCCGCGTTCGAGGCGCTGTTCGTCCGGAGGCGTGGGCGGCAGCGGCGTAGCGAGTGCGGGCGCCAGCGCGTTCATGCCGAAGAGCTTGGCTTCGGGATAGCAGGCGCAGTTGTGCGGGCCGGAGTAGACCAGGCCGTTGGCGGGGAGAATGCCATACAGGCACGCGCCGCGGACCCAGTGGTTGATCTCCCAATGCTTGGCGCGGAAATCGACGAACTCAATGCCGGTGCGCGAGGTCAAGATGAAACGGTCGGTGGCCTTGGCGATGTAGCAGCGGTGATGGAACCAATACGTGTTGACGTCCGGCGGAAACTCGACTTTGACTTCGCCGGTGAGCGGGTTGCGTCCGCAGAAAGCGCCCGACATGCCGCCGCCGGTCGTGGGGGCATCCCAGACCAGGCCGCCGGCGACGATCAGGTCTTCGGGCGAGCGGTAACCGGAGTGCGAGTGCGGCGCGGCCCAAAGTTCCTTGCCGCTCTCGGCATCGACACCTTTCATCGCGCCGTCGCCGCCGGCGTAGAGCACCACTTTGTCCTGGAGCACTACGCGCGGCGCGTAGTTGTATTCGAAGAGCTTGCGTTTTGGTTCGGCCACGCTGGCCCAGCGCTGCTTGCCGGTCGCCGGATCAAGGCAAATAAGCTTGTCGCCGTCGTAATAGACCATGCGCTTGCCGTCGGTGGCCAGCGTCAGCGGCGCGATCAGCGCGGGCTGAGACTTCCACAGCAGGTTTCCCGTTTTCGGATCGACAGCTTGCAGTTCGCGGGGCTTGCGGTCCCAGTTGAATTCGGTCTCGACGCGCTTCTGATCGCCGGTGTTGAACTTGGGAGCGAAGTCTTCCAGCGCCCATACATGCGGGTTCACGAGCGCGTACAGCACGGTAGCGCCGGCCTCCGTGCCGGCCGTAGCTTGGTCGCCTTGCTTTCCTGCCGGCACGGAGGCCGGCGCTACCCTGCAAAGCAGAATTTCTTCCGCGCCTTTGGTGCTGGGATAGACTTGAAGCTGCTGGCCGGTGGCGCCATCGAGGCAGCAGATGGGCGCGTCGATCGCGAGCGTGACGTAGACGCGCTCGCCATCGCCCACCAGACGGCGCGCCAACTGCGTGGGGCCAGATTTGAGCGGCCACATCTGCGTTTGCCATTTTTCGATGGGCTTCTTCCAGAGCACCGTGCCGTTGAACGCATCGCGCGCAATCATCGACCAGTGCGAGGGCAGCAGGATCGAAATCCGTGAGCCTTCGTCCATGATGTAGAAGAGGCGGCCGGCGGAGGAGACCATGGCGCTGACGCTGGACATGCGGTCGTGATGCCGCGACCAGCGCGGCGTGCCGACCCATTGCAGGCGTTTGGGCGGAGCGATTGCGGTATCGTGCGAGACGGCGTTGCCACGCGAGTCGTAGTAGTAGTGCGTCCAGTCGTCGAAATCCGGCGGCCGTGGTTTGACGATCTTCTGCCAAGTACCGTCTTGCTTCAGATACGCGACACCGTTGGGCACGAGAACGCGCTTGATCTCATTGATCGAAATGCCGTTCAGGTCTTCGGCGACGACAAGATTCACCAGGTTGTCGATGTACGGCATTTGCGCGCCGTCGAGGCGTTCGACGGAGACTTCGCCATAGAGGCCTTTTTTGTAAAGGAACTCGCGCGCGGCGGCGACATTGGCGGGATTGCGATCGAGGCCCTGCACCTGAAAGCTGGCGCTGGTGGAACAACCCGGCAAAAGAGCAACACCTGGAGCGCTCGCAGGGCCGGCAGCGGTGCGCAGCGCGGCGGTGAACTGGCCGTCGCCGCAGCCGAGATGGACGACGATGCCGCCGCGTATGCCGGTGGCGTCGAAAATCTGGCGCGCGAGCGCATCAGGTTCGGCGGCGTTCGCGGCCAGGCAGGCGAGCGTCAGTGCAAAGACCAGGTACCTGAAGGATGTTCTCATGCGATGTTTATAACAAAGGTGGAACCCCAGCCAAATGTTTGAACAGAAAATGTCGAGCGGCTTGGCTTCAAGGCCAATCGACGAAGCAATTCGTTTGTTGCCGCCTTGTCATCAAAAAGCGGCCCTTGCAAAATGCCCCGCTCGTGTCGATGCTCACAAAGGCCATCCGCATCGGAGCAACCCACATGAACAGGTCCTCGCGTGCCGTTGTTGGTCTTGCCGTCGCGAGCCTGCTGGCGGTTTTCGCCAACAGTGCTGAACCGCCGGCGCCTGTCACGTTGCAGGCCCTTGTCGAAGCGGACTGGGCGATGCAGGAGCACCGGCGCGGGCGGACGATGCAATCGCCTGAGGCGGTCCGAGACGTAATCGCACGAGCGGCGCGGGTGCTCGATGATTTGCGCAAGAGCCCGGGCGCGCCGGACGAAAGCCGCGAGAAAACGGCTCTCGAGAATTTGCAGGCAGAGGCGCAGAAGCTCGACGGCCTGGACGAAGCGACACGCGAAGCGCTCTACAAACGGGCGCGCGGACTGGCGCGTGAGATTGCTCTGAAGAATCCGCGGCTCGGCAGCAAGCCCGTGGTGTTCATGAAGCGGCGGCGGTTTGTGTGCCAGATGCTGCATGAGTATCTCGGCTACTACTACCAGGATGTCGGCGGCGGCGGCGTTTTTCTGCTCGAAGAACCCGGGCGGTCGCTGAAGACGCGCGATCTGCTCAGCGGGCGGCTGCCGGAAGGCGCGTTCGCGACGCTGGCGCTGTCGTACGATGCGCGCACGGCGTACTTCGCCTATGCGGATCGCACGATCGAGAAGCCTGATTTTTATTCGCCGCAACCGGGGAAGCGGTACTTTCACATCTACTCGCTCGATGTTAGCAAACTTACTGACGCGGATACGAAGCCTGAATTGAAGGCGATCACGACGGAGGAATGGGACGACTTCGATCCGTGTCCGCTGCCGGACGGCGGGCTGGCCTTTATGTCGTGGCGGCGCGGAGGCTTTTGCCGTTGCAACAATCCGTGGGAGCCGCTGCCGTCGTACACGCTGCACCGCATGGACGCCGACGGGCGCAATGCTCGAACGCTGTCGTTCCACGAAACCAACGAGTGGCATCCGAACGTTTTGAACGACGGGCGCATTGTGTACATCCGCTGGGATTACGTGGACCGTTCGGCGGCGAATTTCCACGGACTGTGGGCGACGAATCCCGACGGCACCAACGCGGTATCGCTCTTCGGCAACTACACGATGCGGATCAATGCATGCTATCAGCCGCGGCCGATTCCCGGATCGAAGCGCATCGCGTTCATCGCGGGCGCTCACCACGCGGACGTCGGCGGGGCGCTGGTGCTGCTCGACCCGACGCGCGCGTCGCTGGATCCCGTGACCGGCACGGACCGCTTCGATAGTCTGGAAGTGCTCACGCCGGAAGTTTGTTTTCCCGAAGGCAACGAGAAAGATGGCGGCTGGCCGAAGAGCTATTACCACAGTCCGTGGCCGCTCTCCGAAGATCACTTTCTGATCGCGCACAGCTTCGATCCGATCCCGGGGATGAATTCGGGCGGGAAAGTGGATTCGGCGGGCATCTACTACTTCGACCGCTTCGGCACGTTGGAATTGCTCTACAAAGAGCCGGGCATCTCCTGCATGTATCCGATTCCGCTGCTGCCGCGGCCTGTGCCGCCGATCATTCCGCCGAACACGGACAAGCAGCTTGGCGATGAGGGCGAGCTGCTGCTGACGAATGTAAATCACAGTCTTCTGCCCATGCCGGCGGACCGGCCTATAAAGGAGCTGCGCATTTTCCAGGTCTTCCCGAAGACCACGCATATCGTCAACAAGCCGCGCATCGGGCACGCGAACGCGGAGAGCGCGCGCATGCTGCTCGGTACGGTGCCGGTGGAAGCGGATGGTTCGGCGTACTTCCGCGCGCCGGCTCGCAAGCCGCTGTACTTCCAGGCTGTGGACGCCGATGGCAGAGCGGTGCAGGGGATGCGCAGCGTCGTGTATCTGCAGCCGGGCGAGCGGCGCGGGTGCGCGGGGTGCCATGAACCGCAGGGCGCGACGAGTGTTCCAACGGCGCGTGTGAAGGCGTCGTCGCGGCCGGCGTCGGTGATCGCGCCGGGACCGGACGGGACGCGGCCGTTCAGCTATCCCATCCTGATGCAGCCGCTGCTCGACAAACAGTGCGTGCGCTGCCACGACGGAACGACGGGCGAAAACAAAAGCAAGCTGTTGCTGACGGGCGTGCCGGCTGGAGCGTTCAGCCGTTCGTACGAAAGCCTGAAGCCGTTCCTGCGCTGGTACGAGTGGGGTGGGCAGAGCATTTCGGGCGCCGTCACTCGGCCGGGGCACATGGGCGCCGACGAGAGCCGCCTGCCCCGCGTGCTGAAGGACGAACTGCATGCGAAAGAAGTAAAGCTGAGCGACGCCGAGTGGCGCAAGCTGTACGTGTGGCTGGACGGCAATGTTCCTTTCTATGGAACGTACGAGGCCAAAGAGCAGGCGGCGCAGAAGGAAGGGAAAGCGGTGGCGGTGCCGCAGGTGCAGTAACGGCAAAGAAAAGGGTTCAGGGTTCAGGGTCCAGGGGTCAGGGTCTGGGAACGAGGGCATCGAAGCCTCCCAAAACACTGAACCCCGAACCCTGAACCCTGATCTTACGGCACTTGCGTCGCGCCTTCGCATTTCAGGTCGCCGGCGGTTGAGCGGCAGTGGCGCAGCAGAACGCCGGTGGGGACGCGATCGACGCGGATGGCGCTGGCCGAGTGCGCGGTCGTGCAGCCTTCCACGATGACTTCGCGCAGAGCGCCTTGAATCGAAATGATGCCGCTGTTGTCTTCGGTGAATTTCTCGCGGCGGTGAATGATGTTCTGCGTGATCTGGCCGGCGAAGGCTCCAGCGGGGCGGACCGAACCGTTGATATTGATGGAGCTCTGGCCTTCGCTCAATTCATTATCGAAAAACTGCGCGTTAAAGTTGGGCTGCAACGCCTTCGGCGAGGCGAGGCCGTAGTTGAGCAATTCGGCGCAGCGGACCAGCTTGTTGCCGGAGTAGATCACATCGAGCGCGCAGCCGAAGCCGGCGTTGACCCAGTTGGCGTCCTCAAAGCGGTTGCCCACGATCAGCGCGCGGCCGCAGAGCGGCACGATGGTCACGAGGCTGTCTTTGTCGGGCGCGACGGCGAACGGTTCGGCGAGCGTCCATTCGCGGCCGGTGAAGGAAAGGACGCTGCGCCACTGACTGGCGCCTTTGCCGCTGACCACGCAGACGACCGCCTTGCGCCAGATGCCATGCTTTTCGTTGGCCCACTTGGGAAATTCGGGGTCGGCGGCGAGCGTGAGTTTGGCGCCATTGACGGCGGCCAGCGTTCCCTGATACGCCGAACCGCCGGAGTCGAACGTAAAGGAGAAGTCGGCCTGATGCGCGCTGAGCGCCTCATGTTTATTGCGCGCGTAATAGGTGTCCTGGCCGACACCGGCGATGTTCTGATACGCCGTTGGATACGTGCTCACGAACGTGTTGTCTTCGACGATGAGGGCTCGGGCGCTGCCAAGCGGGCAGGGGACTTTGCCGGCCAGAAGCCGATTGCGCGCGATCAGACCGTACTCACCCGGAATGAGCCCCGCGCCTTTGGCGATGATGTCGCAATCGGTGACTTCGAAGTTGTGGCCGAGGCGCGCGATGGTGCCTTCGGGGCGCTTGTTGCCGTCGAGCGCCCAAAGATGATCGACGCGCACGCGCACGCGGCGCAGGCGGACTTCGCCGTGACCATCGATGCCGGTCTTGTGGTTCAGCGGCAAGTACAGGCTCATGTCTTCGATGCCGAACGCCGGGCCGCCGATCAAATTCGCGGGCGCTTCGGGTTCGGCTTCTTTCGCCAGGCCCTGATCGCCGCCGCCGTCGAGATTGAATTTTCCGTTTCCCCACCAGAGCGTGACCAGGCCCATGCCCTCGCCCTTCAGCACGGTCTTGGGCGGCATGTCGAGCGGCCCGTTGACGTGATAGCGCCCGGCGGGGAAGAACACGACTCCGCCGCCGGCCGCTTTGGCCTTTGCGAGCGCGGCCTGGACTTCTTTGGTGCGTTCGATGGGCTGGCCGTACTTCAGCAGCGAACGGCGCATGTCTTTCGCCGCGTCGGGCCCGCAGGATTCGAGCACGTTGTAGACGGTGGCCGGCCACGGCGCGGGCGCGGCGATGGTTGCGGTGCCGGCGTTGCACCACGCTTGCACGCCGCCCTGGCCGTTGTGGATGCGCAGCGCGTAACTGCCGGGCGCAACACTGGCGGGCACTTTGCAGTTGAGCGACCAGCCATCGGCAGTTTCAGCGCGCACAGAAATGGGTGCGCCGTTCTGCGTGAACAGCATCACGAGGGCTTTCGCTGCGTCTGCTCCAAGGCATTTGCCGAAGATGCGCAGCCAGCCGCCGGGCGTGGCGCTGGGGCCGGCGTCGCCTTGAAACCACCAGACGTCGGGACGGTTGAGGAACACAGGCGAAGATGCGGCCCCATCAACGACGACGCGGCAGGTGAAGACGCCGGGGCGCGCGTCGGCAGGGATGACGAACTTAAGCGCGTCGTCGGAAGCTTGCAGCACTGGCAGTTTTGTCCAGCTTAGCGCGGGCTGATCCTTTGCCGAAGGATCGCTGTCTTCGAGGCGCGCGAATTCCACCACCGGCTGCGTGCCGAAGCCGCCGCCGCGAAGCAGGACGGTTTCATCGGGGCGGACGGGGTCGGAGGCCCACGTGATGACCGGCGGCTGAGCGGCGGTGGCGATTGTTGAGACGACGAGAACCAAAAGTGCGATGTGTTTCATCGAGAAACCCTCATGTGCGCGTACCGAATGACGACGCAAGCCGATCCTTCTGTCCAAGGCTGCACATCGTAGTGCATTTCGCCGCTTTGCACGCCCGAAGCGCTGTAAAAAAAGTGCGGGTGTGGTGAAGGGGGCCACACAGAGGTTCAGGATTCGCGAGCCTTCGCCTTGGAGCTGCGCCGCTTCGTTTTGGGTTCGGCGGGAAGCAGCGGGCTGGTGAGTTTCTCGTAGAGCGTGAAGAGGTGTTCGACGCGTTCGCGGTCGCTGCGGAAGGGTTCGCGGCGGTAGCAGCGGTCCACGGCGCGGTCGAGTTCGGCGTGGGCTTTGGCGAGGGGCGCGGGCATGGTGAGCGGGTCGTAGAGGTCGGCCAGCGTGCTCTTGCCTTTTGGAGGCAGGAATGGCGCGCGCGCGTCGAGGACGGCTTGCGCGGCGGCTTCGACGGCGGCGCGCTGCTTGGCGTCGGGATCGAGGGGCCAGGGGAAATTGTTGTAGACGATGTTGTTCGAGTACTGAAAGTCTGACTTCATCCTTCCCGCGACACACCGCATCCACGCGTTGTGAATTGCAGAGGAGATGACTCCGAAATGGTAGACTGTCGCGCCAGCAACGACCAAGGCACTGCCGCTGGCAATGATTGTTGGTGGCAGGAAGCCAACGGGAAGATATCTGCGACGCTCGGACGAAACCTTTGGAATGAAGAGATATTTGGTTTTGGGCTGGCGAATTTCTCCGAACAATGTGGGCGTTAGCGCTAACTCTTGTGTTTGCGGTCGGTTACTTTTCTCTCGAAACCGCCGCACACCATCTATTCGCTCGCGCAAGAGCGGACTTGTCCGCAGAATCTCTGGCGGAGCATCCGCGAGCCAGAGGCACCACCGCTCCGTTCCATTCAAAAACTCCTCTCCACCGTAGAGCACACGAATGTACGGTTTGAGGGCCGGCGTTTCGCGCAATAGCGCTTCTTTGTGTTCCCGCGTAATTATCAGGCCGGCCTCATCGCCATCTTTCCGGTCTTTATCGATCATCATGCTTCCGTAGTTGATTGGCGGCGCATCCCCGACTGGTTTCGTGCGGGTTTGAACAGTCGTGTCCCCCGCCGCTAACAGATAGGGACTGATATTCGCGACGATGGACATCGTGACGTGCCCATCGTTTACGTCGTATTCATAGATTCGTTTATTCGGTTTGTCCTCCCTTCCAAACCCAATAATTACGACATGGACGTGAGCTTTTCCCCTCGCTTCGCTGGTCCACGGAAAAGTGCGATGTCCAAAAATAATCTTGATACGCCAATGCCTGAAGAGTTCGCCCCATAATATCCCCACTTGCTCGCCTTGCGTGATGGAGTTCGTCGATACGAAGGCGACGCCGATGTTTGTCCCCGCGATGTATTCTGCCGCCTTGCAATACCAACAGGTCACATAGTCCAGAATGCCGGCACCTTGCACGCCACTCCAAATATGGGCCATGTCGGCCTTTTGTTCTGCGTTTTGTTCTTTCTTCCCCACGAACGGCGGATTGCCCAGCACGTACACCCCTTCGGCGGGCGGGAGCACTTGGCGCCAATCCAGGCGCAGGGCGTTCCCTTGTACGATATGGGGCGTGCTGCGCAGAGGCAGGCGTTCGAAGGTCTGGCCGAAGGCTTCGGAGACGCGCAGGTTCATCTGGTGGTCCATCAGCCAGAGGGCGACTTCGGCGATGCGCACGGGCCACTCGCCCAGTTCGATGCCGAAGAACTGATCGACATCCACCTTGATGAGTTCGCGCACGTCCAACAGGCGCTGGCCGGACGAGTGCAGTTCGCGGAGCACATCCAATTCGAGCAGGCGCAGTTCGCGGTACGAGAGCACGAGGAAATTTCCGCAGCCGCAGGCGGGGTCGAGAAAACGCAGCGAGCGCAGTTTGTCATGGAACGCGGTCAAGCGCGCCAGGCGGCCGGTGGAGCGGTCCGCGCAGCGCGCCTCGAACTCGGCCCGCAAATCGTCAAGGAACAGGGAACGGACGACTTTCATGATGTCCCGCTCGGACGTGTAATGCGCGCCCTGCTGGCGGCGCGCGGGGCCGGCCATGATGCCTTGAAAGAGGCTGCCGAAGACGGCGGGCGAGACGCGCGCCCACTGGAAATCGGCGGCCGCCAGAAGCGCGTCGCGCATTTCGCGATTGAACGAAGCAAAGCCCAACCGGTCGCCAAAAAGCTGCCCATTGACGTACTTAAAATCGCCGAAGGTCTCTTGAGCGGAGGCCGGCCAGTGCTCGCGGTTGGTGTTGAGGTAATGGAAGAGCTCGTTGAGGCGCGCGCCCAGATCGCCGCCGTCGGGCGATGTCTTCTCGCGGATGAAGGTGCTGAAGGCGTTGGGTTCAAAGACGCCGGTGTCTTCGGCGAAGAGGCAGAAGAGAATCCGCACCAGCAGCTTTTCCAGGTCGCTGCCGGTGAAGCCGCCGGCTTCGAGGGCGCGGTGCAGCTCGCTCATGCGCGCGTAGGCTTGTTCGTTGGCGGGGTCTTCGGGGTGGAGCTTGACGGTGCGTTCGCCCTTGATGAAGGCGAAGTGGCGGATGTAGCGGGGGAGTTCGGCGAGCGGAAAATCGGTGACGGTGTAGTGGATGCCCGCGAAGATGGGCAGATCGGCTTGTTCGTCGGGTTCGAGATCGTAGAGGGCGAAGCGCTTGAAATCGGAGAGGATCACGTAGCGCGGAGGCTTGGTGTTGGGGTTTTCGCGCAGCAGATCGGCGATGTATTCGAACGCCTGGGACTCGGCTGCGGAGAGGTTCTTGCCGGCGCTCTTGTGTTCGACCAGGAGCACGCCGGTCCAGAGCAGGTCGATGAAGCTGTACTTGCCGCGGATGTTTTTGACGGCGACTTCGAAGCTCGCGACAGTGCGGCGTTCACGCCCGAAGACGGCGAAGAAATCATTCCAGAAGCTTTGTTTGTCGGCGTGTTCGCTGGTGGCGGCGGCCCAGGTGCGGGAAAAGGCGAGCGCCTGATCGCGGACTTCGTTCCAGGTTAAGGCTGGCATCGTGGGGGAGGTTGTACTGCGTTGGGCGCGTTGCGTCCAGGAACGACGGGGACGGGGGGACGGGGAGATGGGGAGATGGGGGAGAAACGGCAGGATGCAGGATGCGGGGAAGCGGGGAAGCGGGGGACGTACAAACTGAAAATTATTATGCAAAAATAATCCAACATGTATGCAACATTTTGGCGGCTGAAACGTCACTGTATATGAGGGCGGATGGGATACTCTGCCCGGACGGAAGGTGGTCTTTGAAAAGTGAATGATGCCGGGTTGTGCACATGTGCAGTTTTTTACAGAACGGAGTTGAGATTTGAGGCACCCAAAGGCAGAGGGGCACGCTTGAGTCCGCGCCAAGGCGCGAACACAAGCGTGGCACCCTGCACACGTGCACTTTTTTACAGGTGTTGAGCTGAGGGGAACGGAACAATTTGGCAAAATGTCTTACAGGCGCACACGTGCAGTTTTTTACAGGCCGCGCTTGCAGTGGATCGCACTCAAGGCGGCGGTGCCGCAGCCGGGTGCCGTGGCACAGAGCACCACCACATGTGCACTTTTTTACAGGACGGAGATGAGATTTTAGGCACCCAAAGGCAGACGGGCACGCTTGAGTCCGCGCCAAGGCGCGAACACAAGCGTGGCACCCCGCACAGGTGCAGCTTTGGACACGATGCGGCTGCGGTCTTGCGCGTGCGAGAATCAGAATACATATTTGTAGATGTTTCGAATGGAACACGGTACGCTGAAAATGGCGTGTTGGCGGCAGGTTAGATCACAAATATGCCTCACTTCCGCGCCACCTGAAGGAGAGTCCCTATGAGCCGCGCCACTCGATCCGCCCCTAGCAAGCGCACCATCGCAGTCCCGATCAGCAGCGTCGCACCGGCGCTCAACTTCATCGGCGGCAACTGGCAGACCGCGGCCGAGGGCGGCGTGTTCGAAGACCGCAGCCCCGCCAACACGGACGAACTGCTGGGCGTCTTCCCGCGCTCGCGCGACGCGGACGTGAACGCGGCGGTCGCGGCGGCGAGCGCGGCGTTCAAAACCTGGCGGCTCGTTCCGGCTCCGCAGCGCGGCAATCTTTTGCGCCGCTGTGCCGAACTGCTGCTGCAGCGCAAGGCAGAGCTTGCGTCGCTGATGTCGCGCGAAATGGGCAAGCCGCTCAGTGAAGCCAACGGTGACGTGCAGGAAGCCATCGACTGCGCCAATCTCTACGCCGGCCAGGGCCGCATGCTTTCGGGCGAGACGTATCCGAGCGAACTTCCCGACAAGACTGCGATGACGGTGCGCCGCCCCGTTGGAGTCTGCGGGCTGATCACGCCGTGGAATTTCCCGATCGCGATTCCAAGCTGGAAGGTTTTTCCGGCGCTGCTCTGCGGAAATACGGTCGTGCTCAAAGCGGCCGAAGACAGCCCGGCCTGCGCCGCGGCGTTCGTGAAGACCATCGCCGATGCGGGCGTGCCGGCGGGCGTCGTCAATCTGGTGCAAGGCTTTGGCGAAGAAGCCGGAGCGGCTCTGGTCGCGCACAAGGACGTGAGCCTGATCAGCTTCACGGGCTCGACGCAGGTGGGATCGCAGATCGCCGGCGCGTGCGGCCTCAGCATGAAGCGCTGCTCGCTGGAACTGGGCGGCAAGAACGCGCAGATCGTCATGGACGACGCCAATCTCGAGCTCGCGCTGGAAGGCGCCGTCTGGGGCGCGTTCGCCACGGCCGGCCAGCGCTGCACCGCCACCAGCCGTCTGCTGGTCCATCGCAAAATCTACAAGCTGTTCCTCGCGCAACTGGTGAAGGCCGCTCAAGCGCTGCGTCTGGGCAACCCGCTCGATCCGCAAACGCAAGTCGGCCCGCTCGTCAATGACGCGCAGCGCGAACGGGTCTATGGCTACGTGCGGCTGGGCATGGACGAAGGCGCGACGCTGCTCTGCGGCGGCAAGCCGGCGCTCGGCCGCGGATTAACGCGCGGGTTTTTCTTTGAGCCGACCGTTTTCAGCTCCGTCACGCCGAACATGCGCATCGCTCAGGAAGAGATTTTCGGGCCGGTCGTTTCAGTGCTGCAATTCGACGATTACGATCAGGCGGTGGAGATTCTCAACGGCACGAAGTACGGGCTCTCCAGCAGCATCTACACGAAGAATGTGAACCTCGTCTTCCGCGCGATCCGCGACTTGGACGCAGGCATCACGTATGTAAACGGCCCGACGATCGGAGCGGAAGTGCATCTGCCCTTCGGCGGCGTGAAGCACACGGGCAATGGCCATCGCGAAGCCGGAAGGGCGGTCCTCGACATCTTCAGCGAATGGAAAAGCGTCTACGTGGATTTCTCCGGCAAGTTGCAGAAGGCGCAGATCGACGTCGCGGCGGGATGAGCTGGGGTGTGGCACGGGCAGGCCGCGCCGCAGTTTGCGTGGGTATCACGGACGCCGTTCGCGGCGCGGATTGCCCGTGAACCTGGCGCCGCCGCACGGGCAATCCACGCCACAAGAAGCCGTGGCGTGGCCTGCCCGTGCCACACCTATCTACCAGAAGTGGCCCACTGTATACCAGAGTTGCTGGCACGCTTGAATTGACCGTCTGCCCAAATGGGCTATGCTGTTTTTATCCGCAACTTGCGGCCATTCTCCAGCATGCCATGCCGGCAGGGAGCAGGGGTTGATGTCGTCAACAGTTCAGGATGAGTTAGCGGCCCTGCGGGGCATCGAACAGCTCGAAGAAATCAAAGATCTGGCGGGGCGGCGAGTCGCTCCGCTGACGCGGCCGAAGAGCAACCTCCACGTCCACCTGCCGCCGAATTTTTCCGCGTTCGAAACGGTTGAGCAGGTTGTGAAGCTGGCCGCCGAACAGCAGATTGGCGTGCTGGGCGTCAGCAATTACTACGACTACGAGATCTACGCCGAATATTCAGCGCTCTGCCGTAAGAACAAGATCTTTCCCGTGTTCGGCCTGGAGATCATCGGCCTCAGCGATCAGTTGTGCCGCCAGGGCGTGAAGGTCAACGACCCCGGCAATCCCGGCAAGTACTACATGGTCGGCAAAGGCATCACGCGCTTTTCGCCGATGAGCGCCGAGGCGCAGCGGCTGGTCGGCGTCATTCGCCGCAACGATTCGCAGCGCATGGCTCAAATGACCGCGCTCATCGCCCAAATTTTCGAATCGCGCGGCCTGCCGCTCGACGTCAACGAAGACTCCGTCAAAGACATGGTCATGCAGCGCCACCGCTGCCCGCGTCAGAACGTGTACCTGCAGGAACGCCACATCGCCCAAGCCTTCCAGGAAGCCTTGTTCGAACGCGTTCCGTCCGATCAGCGCGGCGCGGCGCTCGCGAAAGTCCTCGGCCTGCCGCCGAGCAACAACGGCAGCGTCGATAAGGTCAAAGTTCAGGGCGATATCCGCTCGCACTTGATGAAAGCCGGCAAGCCCGCGTTCGTCGAAGAAAGTTTCATCCAGATCGAAAACGCGTACCGGCTGATTCTGGAGATGGGCGGCATTCCCGCCTACCCGACGCTGGCTGACGGCACCAAGCCGATCTGCGGCTACGAAGATCCGGTGGAGCAGCTCATTGAACGCCTGAGCGCCAGCCGCATCTACTGCGCGGAGCTCATTCCGATCCGCAATCAGCCCGCGATGCTCTCGCATTACGTGAAATCGATGCGCCGGGCCGGGCTGGTCGTCACCGCTGGCACCGAACACAACACGCTGGATATGCTCGCGCTCGATCCGGCCTGCGTGAACGCCCAGGAAATCCCCGAGGACGTGAAGGAAATATTCTGGGAAGGCACCTGCGTGATCGTCGCGCATCAGTTCCTGTGCCTGCACGGAAAATGCGGCTTCGTGGACGCCGCCGGCCGCCCGAATCCCGAATACAAATCGGACGAACAGCGTATTTCTGCGTTCCGCGAGCTTGGCGCCGCGGTGCTCGCTCGCTACTACCAGTCGTAGCGCAATCCTCCTGGATTGCGTTACTCAGTCAGGTTCAGACAGGAGTTCGCATGTCATCGTCTCAGCAGTGGCCCACGTTCAAATCTGGCGAAGCACCGATGGACGCGTTGGTGAAGCTCTCGCGCTATTACGGCAACGATCCCGAATTCGTCCTCGCCGGCGGCGGCAACACGTCCGTGAAAATCGGCGGCAAGCTCTACATCAAGGGCAGCGGCCACCCGCTCTCGACGATCGATGCCTCCGGCTTCGTGGCGCTCGATCGCAAGAGCCTTAGCGCAATCCTGGAGCAGGATCTCGGCAACGACGCGACCAAACGCGAGGAGAGCTTCAAGGCGCTCGTCCTCGCCGCGCGCCTGGAACCGGACAAAGGCCAGCGCCCGTCCGTCGAAAGCGTCCTGCACAACCTGATGCCCCGCGCCTTCGTCGTGCACACGCACTGCACGCCGGTGAACATGATTACCTGCTCCACGCGCGGCCAGGAGCTGGCCCAGCAGCTCTTCGGCGATCAGATCGTGTGGATCGCGTACACGGACCCGGGCTTCACGCTGGCCAAGGCGCTCTCCGACGGTTTGAAGAAATTCGCGAAAAAGACCGGCCGCGATTGCCCGCTCGGCGTTTTGATGCAAAGCCACGGCCTGGTCGTCTGCGGCGACACGCCCGACGAAGTCCGCGAAAACACCGACCGCGTCGTCAACACCGTGCGTCAGCACATGGCCAAGCTGCCGCAAGAAAACCCCTTCGGCGCCGTAACACGTTTGGATGCACCCGTAGCACGCAAGCTCGTCCTGCAGGTTGCCCCGATGCTGCGCGGCCTTCTCGCCAGCGGCAGCGATGCGCTGAAGTTCGTGACGTTTGACGATTCCGACACCGTTCTGAGTCTCGTCGGCGCGGAGAAGGGGAAGCAAGTCGCTCTCGGCGGGCCGCTCTGTCCCGATCAGATCGTCTCCTGCAAGTCGATGCCGATGTGGTTTGAACCGGCCGTCGACGAAGCTTCGCCCAAACTGCTCGAACGACTGCGCAAGGCCGTGGACGAATACGTGAGCCAGTACGGCTTCCAGCCGCCGGTCGTTCTCGTGAAAGGACTGGGCCTGTTCGGCTGCGGCGACAACTTTGGCCTCGCACAGAACGCACGCCTCCTTTACGTCGATGCGATCAAGGTCATGGCCGGCGCCGCGCGGCTCGGTGAGATTCTGTACATGACCGCCGCGCAGCGCGACTTCATCGAAAAGTGGGAAGTCGAATCGTACCGCCGCAAAGTCTTCAAAGGCGCCGCCGCGGCGGGCCGAGCCGCTGGGAAGATTGCCATCGTGACTGGCGCGGCGCAGGGCTTCGGCCTGGAGATCGCGCAAGGCATCGTCGCGCAGGCCGGCACCGCCGTGCTGACCGACATGAATGTCGAGGGCGCACGTAAAGCGGCCAGTGAACTCACTGCCCGGGCAGGCGAGGGGCGGGCGCTGGGCCTGGCGGTGAACGTGACCGAAGGCGCCTCGATCGAAGAAATGCTGTATCAGGTCGTCCGCACCTACGGCGGCTTCGACGTTCTCGTCTCGAACGCCGGCGTGCTGAAGGCTGAAAGCGTGAAGACGCAGCCCGAACGTGATTTCGATTTCGTGACCAGCGTGAACTACAAAGGCTATTTCCTTTGCGTGCAGAAAGCCGCGCCGATTCTGTCGCTGCAGCACGCCGCGCGTCCCGACTATTGGAGCGACATCATTCAGATCAACTCCAAGTCCGGCCTGCAAGGCTCCAGCCGCAACGGCGCCTACGCCGGCAGCAAGTTCGGCGGCGTCGGCCTGACGCAGTCCTTCGCGCTCGAACTGGTCGAAGACGGCGTCAAGGTCAACGCGATCTGCCCCGGCAACTTCTTCGACGGCCCGCTCTGGTCCGATCCGCAAAACGGCCTCTTCGTTCAGTATCTACGCAGTGGAAAAGTTCCCGGCGCAAAGACGATCGCCGACGTTAAGAAGTTCTACGAAGCCAAAGTCCCGATGGGCCGCGGCTGCGAAACCGGGGACGTGCTGAAGGCCGTTTTCTATCTGCTCGACCAGAAGTACGAAACCGGCCAGGCTGTCCCGGTGACTGGCGGACAAGTGATGTTAAGCTGAGTGCGGATCGCGGATGGCGGATGGAAGGTCCTGAATCCCCATTCAAATCCGCAATCCGAAATCCGCATTCCGCAATCAAGAAAGAGAGGACATCGTATGGCCGAAGCTGCTCCCTCCATCCCCAAGACCGAATACGCCGTGCAACTCATCGGGCCGAGCAAACTGACGCTCAATCGCGAGAAGCCGGTCGTCATGCCCGGCCCGACGCAGGTGCTTGCGAAAGTTGAAGCGGTCGGCCTGTGCTTCTCGGATTTGAAACTCCTCAAGCAGTTCAACTCGCATGTGCGCAAAGTGCCGGTCGTTCGCGGCATCGATCAGAAAGTTCTTTCTGAAATCCCCAGTTACGTGCCGAACGAAGCGCCCACGGTTCCTGGACATGAAGTCTGCTGCCGCATCGTCGCGGTCGGCAGCGCGGCAAAGCACCACAAGGTTGGCGAACGCTGTCTGGTCCAGACCGATTATCGCACGCTTCGCACCGCCGCCGAGTCCAACGCCGCCTTCGGGTACAATTTTGAAGGCGGCTTGCAGGAATATGTGCTGATGGACGAGCGCGTCATTATGGAGCCGGCCAGCGGCGAACGCTTCCTGATTCCGGTCAGCGAAAAACTCAGCGCTTCGGCCATCGCGCTTGTCGAACCGTGGGCCTGCGTTGAAAACTCGTATGCCACGGCCGAACGCCAGACGATCAAGGCCGGCGGCAAACTGCTCGTCGTCGCCGATGCCGGCCGCGCGCTCGAAGGCGTTCAGACGCTGGTCGCCGCACACACGCCCGCATCGATCACCGCCTTTGTTGCCGACGACGCGCAGAAGAAAGCGCTCAGCGAACTTTCAGTGAAAGCAGAACTGGCCAGCGGTCTTGCCGCTCTGCCGGATGAGAGCTTTGACGACATCATCTACTTCGGAAAGCAGAAGCAGACGATCGAACTGCTCAACGACAAACTCGGCACGCGCGGCATCATCAACATCGTCCTCGGCGGCCTGCGCATCGGAGCGCCGGTTTCCGTAGGCATCGGCCGCGTGCACTACCGCCTCACGCGCTGGATCGGCACGACCGGGACCAACGCGGCCAGCTCCTACAGCCTCATTCCAGCCAACGGCGAACTTCGCGCGGGCGAGAAGATGCTCGTGATCGGCGCGGGCGGACCGATGGGCCAGATGCACGTCATTCGCGCGATCTGCTCCGGCCTGTCGAACGTCAGCGTTTGCGGCACCGACATGGACGACGGCCGCATCGCCGCTCTGGCGCAAAAAGCCGTGCCCCTGGCGAAAGCCAACGGCGTCTCGCTGCGCCTGATCAACACACAAAAAGAGAAACTGCAGGAGAAGTTCAGCTACTTCGGCATCATGGCTCCAGTTGGCGCGATCGTGGCCGCGGCGATCAAGGACGCGGCGCCCGGCGCGCTGATCAACGTCTTCGCCGGCATTCCAGCGCCCACGCGCCACGATATGGACCTCGACACGTACATTCAGAACGGCTGCTTCATGTTCGGCACCAGCGGCTCGGTGCTTTCCGACATGAAGACGTGTCTGCGCAAACTCGAAGCCGGCCGCTTGGACACCGATTGCTCGGTGGACGCGATCTCCGGAATGGCCGGCGCCGCCGATGGCATCGCCGCTGTCGAAAACCGCACGCTTGCCGGAAAGATCATCGTCTACCCGATGCTGCACGAACTCGGATTGATTCCGCTCGGCGAACTGTCGAAGCGCTTCCCGACGGTTGCTGAGAAGCTGCAGAACGGGGTCTGGTGCAAGGAAGCGGAAGAAGAGTTGCTGCGGGTCGCGGCGAAAACCTAACCCGCCAATGCCTTTGCCTCGAAGGGAAGGGGGAGCCGAAAGCTGTTCTCCCCTCCCCGCCAAGGGGAGGGGCCGGGGGAGGGGTTTGCGGGACGAAGAGGGGAGACGGGGGAACGAATGTCAAAGCTCAGTGAATACCGCAAAGGGACGGACAGTGTTCCGAAAACGATGCAAGCTGTGGTCCTGAGTGGCTCGGGCTTCGAAAATCTCTCGGTCAGAGAAGTGCCCGTCCCCGACGTCGGCCCGGATCAACTGCTTTGCCGCGTCGATGCCGCGGGCGTTTGCACGTCGATTCTCAAGCTCATCGCGCAAGGCAGTTCGCACACCTTCATCAACGGCTGGGATCTCGCGAAAAATCCGATCATCCTCGGCGACGAAGGTTCCGTGACGGTTGTGAAGGTCGGCAGCAAGCTGTCCGGCAAATACCGCGTCGGCCAGCGCTACGGCATTCAGCCCGCGGTCGATGTCGAACCGATCAACCACCGCGAACGCTACCAGAACAGCGCGGCGAATATGCGGAAGTGCGCCGTCGGCTACACGCTGCCCGGCCATCTCGCGCAGTACATGCTCGTGCAGGAGGAAGTCCTGACCGGCGGCTGTCTGCTTCCGCTGCCGGATGAAAATCTCGCGTACTTTGCCGTCTCGATGGCCGAACCGATCTCCTGCATTTACTCGGCGCAGGAACGCCAGTTCCACATCTATAAGGAGAGCCCGCTCGCACCGCGCGTCGCCAAGCTCGGGTTGCTCCCCGGCGGAAACGCCGTCGTGATCGGCGCTGGCCCGATGGGCCTGATGCACGCGGAACTTGCGCTGCGCTACCGGCCGCGCAATCTGCTGATCTGCGACAAGCTTCCCGCGCGGTTGAAGCGCGCCAACGAAACGCTGGGCGCGAAGGCCCGCAAAGCCGGCGTGAATCTGCTCACGGTCGAATCGGCCGCGCTGAAGGAAACGCTCACCCAGGTCAGCAACGGAACGATGGCCGACGATCTTGTTCTCGCCGTCGGCATTCAGCCGGTGCAGCAGCAGGCGCTCGAACTGCTCGGAAAAGGCGGCGTCGCGAATCTTTTCGGCGGCTTGCCGCAAGGCCAGCACATGCTGCAGATCAACGCGATTGCGGTCCACTACGACGAGATCAAGGTCGTCGGGTCGAGCGGCGGGGCGCCGTCCGACATGGCCGCGACGCTTGACGCGATTGCCAAGAACGACATCGATCCCGGCAATTACGTTTTCGGCTACGGCGGCCTTCAGCACGCGCCGCAGGTCTTGCGCATGATCAAAGAGAATCTTGTCGAGGGCAAAGTGATCCTTTACCCGCACGCGCGCATCGAGCAACTCACAACCGTCGATCACTGGGACAAACCGAAAGAAGAGAAACTCCTCAGCGAACGGCTTTAGGGTATCGGGTATGGGGTATCGGGTATGGTGGTGGCTGAGGATGCTAAACGCCAAACCCTATACCCTATGCCCCATACCCCATACCCGCAGGGACTGAAATGACTGCAACACGCACCTTCGTCGGCTTCGGCTTCGGCCCCATTCAAAGCGGCCTCTTCCTCTATGAAGCGTGGCTCACCGGCAGCTTCAAGCGCTTCGTCGTCGCTGAAGTGGACGACCAGCTCGTTAAAGCCGTGCGCGAGAACCACGGCCGCTATCACGTGAACATCGCGCGCAAAGACCGCATCGATCAGGTCACCGTCGAAGGCGTCGAACTCTACAACCCGCGCGACTCCGCCGGCCGCAGCGCCATCATCGCCGCGATTGCCGAAGCCGACGAAATGGCGACGTGCTTGCCGAGCGTTGCCTTTTTTGATTCGGGAAACGAAAGCAGCGTTGCGGAAATGCTCACGGAGGGACTCAAGGAGCGTCTCCGCACGGGCAGCCAACAACTAACAGAGGCTGCCCGTGCCACAGTGATTTACGCCGCCGAAAACCACAACCACGCCGCCGAGATTCTGCTGGAGAAAGTGCAGCAGAAGTGGGTTGGCTCGGCGGATTCAAAGATCAATGGCCTCGGCCACATTCAGTTCCTGAACACCGTCATCGGCAAAATGAGCGGCGTCATCACCGAGCGCGCGGATATTGTGCGCTACAATCTCGCGACGGTGACGCCGACCACGCCGCGCGCCGTTCTGGTCGAAGAGTTCAACTGCATTCTCATCAGCCGCATCGCGCTGCCGAATTTCGAGCGGGGCATTCGCGTTTTCATTGAGAAGGACGACCTGTTGCCGTTTGAAGAAGCGAAACTTTACGGCCACAACGCCATTCACGCGCTGATCGGCTATCTGGCCGAACAGAAACACCTGCCCAACATGGCCGAGGCCGGCAACGATCCGAAGATCATGCAGATCGCCCGGCGCGCGTTCATTGAAGAGTCGGGCGCGGCGCTCATCAAACGCCACGCGGCACTCGGCGATCCGCTTTTCACGCCCGAAGGCTACCGCGCGTACGCGGAAGATTTGCTCGACCGCATGATTCGCCCGAACCTGAACGATCTGATCAGCCGTGTGTGTCGCGATCCCATTCGCAAGCTCGGTTACGACGACCGTCTCTTCGGCACGATGCGTTTGGCGCTCAAGTACGGCATCGAACCCAGCAACCTGGCCTTCGGCTCGGCCGCCGCCGTACTGTATCTCGTCGCGAATCCGCCGCCGTCCGGTCCGCAGGCGACGGACGCCGCCAAAGCTCTCCACCTGCCGCGCTCGGGCGAGGAACTGTCCGAACAGAACGTGCGAGAGTTGCTCTTCTCGATCTGGCAGGGCCAATCCGGACCCGAGAGCGCGGACCTCTGCCGCCTGACGTGGACTGGCATCAAAATGTTGCGCGATTGGCTGCGCAACTGAGTGGTGTGGCACGGGCAGGCCGCGCCGCGTATGGTGCGTCGGTATCAAGGACCGGCGGCAGCTCGCGGCGCGGATTGCCCGTGAATCCTGCGCGCCTCTGCACGGGCAATCCGCGCCGCAACAGCGCTTGTCCGTGATAGGCTGGCGCAACCGTGGCGCGGCCTGCCCGTGCCACACGTGTCTCTCATCTTTCAGTCTCTGATCGCGAAGGGCGCGAAGTATTGTAGAATTATCGTCCGTTGATCTGGTGGTTGCCGATATGGCCGTTCCTCTCATCTATAGTGTGCGCAGCGTTGCGGTCCGCAAAGGATCTTCGGCCATGGCGGTCGTCGGCATCGCGCTGGTCGTCGTGGTGCTCGTGGTTCTGCTGGCGCTCGCGGCTGGTTTCCGCAAAGCCGTCGCGTCTTCGGGCAGTCCGCAGAACATCATTGTGCTGAGAAAAGGCGCGGACGCCGAACTTCAAAGCCAGGTCACGCGCCAAACGGCGCGCGTCATTCAGGAACTGCCGATCGTTGCCAACGACGAAAAAGGCCTGCCGCTGTTCTGCAAAGAGACCGTCGTCATTCTCGCTCGCCAGAAGAAAGACGGCGGCGAGACCAGCGTCACGGTTCGCGGCGCCGACAGGCAGTCGCCCGTGGTGCATGCGGGGTTGCGCATTATCGAAGGCCGCTGGTACACGATCGGCAGCGATGAGGCCGTCGTGGGCCGCGCGATCGCTCACCGCATGGAAAATTTCGGCGTCGGGCAGACCATCACGATCGGCAAACACCACTGGAAAATTGTCGGCCTTTTCGAAGCCGGCGGAAGCTCGCTGGAATCGGAACTGTGGTGCGACGTGGACCTGGTGCAGAGCGCCTTTCACCGCACCGTTTTTCAGTCGCTTCTGTTCCGAGCCAGCGGCGATGCGCAAGCTGCGCTGGAGCGGATTCAAAAAGAAATCGACGCCGATCCGCGATTGCATTCAGCGCAGGCCAAGCTCGAAACGAAGTATTACGAAGAACAGTCGCGGCTGATGTCCGATCTGATCACCACGCTCGGCGGGCTGCTGACGATCATCATGGGTGTCGGCGCGGTCGTCGGCGCGATGAACACGATGTATGCCGCCGTCAGCCAGCGCAAGCGTGAGATCGGCTGCCTGCTGGCCATTGGTTTCACGCCCCGCTCGATCTGGATGGCGTTCATGGCCGAATCGCTGGTGCTCTCCGCGCTCGGGGCGATTCTCGGCTGCGGCCTCTCGCTGCTCTTCAACGGTCTGCAGACCGGCACGACGAACTGGGCGACATTTTCGGAGACGGCGTTCGAGTTCCTGATCACGCCGCGAATTTTGATCACCGCCGCCATCGTCGCGCTGATCCTCGGTTTCGTCGGCGGCGTGGCGCCCGCGTTTCGAGCCGCGCGAATGAAGGTGGTCGATGCGCTGCGGCGGGCGTAAAGACGGTTTGTGGTTCGTAGTTCAGAGTTGTTCGGCACAGATTTGAACCGCAAAGACGAGTGACAGGGTTCAGGGGTCAGGGTAAGGATGGGCCGGCAAAGCCTTCACTGAGCCCCGACCCCCGAACCCTTCCGCTCTTTGCGCCTTTGCGTCTTTGCGGTTCAACGCCACAAACCATAAACCCTGAACCCTGCCGTCAAGGCAGCTTAATTTCGCCTTTCGGAGTGAAGGCGCCGGAGCGCGCATAGCGAATCAGGTTGTCGAGGAGGTTGTTGGCTTCGGGGAGGCCGCTGAGCAAGTCGAGGCCGAAGGTCATCAACACGCGGCCGTTGCCGCAGCGGGCTTCGGCGCCGTAGAGGAAAAAGCCGGTGCCGCCTTCGCCGACGGCGAACATTTCTTCGGGCTTCAGGCCGGGGAACGCGGGCAGTTTGAGGCCGGTCTTCAAAATTCGGAACATGAGCGGCGACAGGTAACCTTCGTGCGGAAAGTCGCCCCACGCGGGGTGCTTGGCGAAGGCCGTGCCGACCTGATTGCCCATCGACCACCAGCCAAGATTGACGTTAGGCTTGCCGCCGGTTTGGTTGATCAGAAGCACGCGCTTGCCGGCGGCGAGGGCAGACGCGACGTCGGGCGAACTAAGCTCAGAAATTAGCAGCGAGCATTTCTCGGCTTCAGGCGTGCCCGCCACGGCCAGATTCGCGAACAGCGGCGAAAGGGCTTCGCGGAAGGACGCGGAAATGGCGATGCCGTCGCCGGGCTGAGGACTGCGCTTGGGAAAAAGCCAGAAGTCCCAGCGGTTACCAATGGAAGCAGCCTCGATCACGGCTCCGAGAACGGCGCGCACAGGTCTTTGAACTTCCGGAACGCCAACAAGTGCGACGCGCGCAATTGGTCGAACAGCTCCGGGCTCAAGCGTCTCAATGTTGCATTCGGCAAGATCTAAAGGGCGCTCGTTATCACTCAACGCATATCGGAACTTTGGCTTCTCGAAATTCTGCGTGCCGAAATGTGAGACCCAGAAGTCTGCCTTGATCTCCTCTCCGGAGACCAAAACGCGGTTCTCTATATCCATCTTAAGGAGGATAGCAGTGGGACTATTGAAGGTCGCGAACTCTTGCGGCGTTGCGCCACCCTGCTTGCCTTCCCAGAACGGCGTGAATAATCCCTGCGAACTGTAGCTGTCGTGCTGCTGCACGACGACATCGACGATGGTCCAGAAATCGTAGCCGTCGCAGGCGGGGTCGAGGCGCGCGGATTCGAGGCCGCGCTTCTGGTAGTAGCGCTGCAGCGCGTGAGCGGCGTCCTGGATGCGTTCGCCCCACTCGCGATTGAGACCGGCGGCGGCGAGGCGCTTGTCCCAGGCGGCGAGCGTCACTGGCGGCTGCCAGGCGCCGGTGAATTTGGGTTCCAAGCGTGGGTCGAGTTTGACGCACAGGTTCAGGTATTCGTGCGCGACGAAGGGCGCGTCGCCTTTGACTTTGCCCGGCGTCCAGACATTGATCGGGCCGCCGCGGAAATCGGAATTTTCGGCGGTGTTGTAGTCGCCGTCCTGATGCAGGACGAGGCGGTCGGGGTCGAGGCGCTTGCAGAGCTTGTAGATTTCTTTGTCGAGCGGCTTGCCGAGGACGCCTTCGTTGCCGGTGCAGTACGTCGTCAGCGAAACGTGCCGGCGGTATTGCGCGATGATCTCCTTCATGTCGCGCATCGGATCGAACGTGAATGCCTCGCACGGATAGTCGCCGTAGTACGGAAGCTCCGGCTGAATCATGATCCCCGCTTCGTCGGCAGCCTCGAAATATTCGGGCAGTTCGCAGTGGGTGTGCGTGCGCACGTAAACGAAGCCGGCTTCGCGGGCGAGCTTGAGGTGCTTGAGGTGCTCTTCGCGCGAGGCGGGCGAGGTGAGCGTGAGCGGATAAACTAGATCGTCGCCGAAGCCGCGGATGAAGAACGGCTTGTTATTCAGGAAGAAGCGGTCGCCGCGCGCTTCGATCTTGCGTACGCCGAAGCGTTCAGTCCAGCCGTGGACGGGCTTGTCGCCGTCGCAGAGAGTGAGCTCGGCAATGTAAAGCGACGGGGATTCGGGCGACCAGGGATTGAAAACGGAGAGCGGAACGTTGACGACGACATCGGCCGAGAGTTTTTGCGCGGTGAGATCGACTTTCTGGCTGGCTTCGCCGGCGGCAGCGGAGGTGGTGCCGGCGTCCCTGCCGGCCGGCACGGAGGCCGGCACCACCCTCACTTTCAGAACAGGATTCTGGAGCACGTTGGCTGACGTGCAGACGACGTTGGCGTGCACTTCGGCGGCTTGTTTGTCGAAATCGCCGCGGACCCAAGCGTAATCGATGCGCGTGTCGGGCGTGGCTTCCAGTTCCACGTCGCGGTAGAGGCCGCCGAATTTGTGGTGGGCTCCAAAGAGGCCTTTGCGGCTGGGGACGATGTTGCTGACGGCGGCGACGACGGTGGCGGGCTTGCCGGGTTCAACCAGATCGGTGATGTCGTATTTGTACGTGCCGCAATAATTATCTGCCCACGCGACGGTTTTTCCGTTCACCCAGAACCAGCCTTGAGCGCGCACGCCGCCGACTTTAAGCCACACCCGCCGGCCTTGCCATGTGAGCGGGATCTCGATTTTCTTGCGATACCAGCCTTCACCCATGTAAACGGCACGCAGCGGCTTGGGGCACTGATCCCACTTGCAGTCCCACGCTTCGCTCATCCCCGGCGCGCCGACGCCTTGAGCTTCCCAGCAGCCGGGAACCTGGATCGTGCGCGCGTTCGGCCAGGGCTTGTTGTAGAAGGCGCGCCAGCCCGGGTGGCGATTCGGCGCGACCGGTTGCGTGACGAATTCCCATTCGCCGCGCAGGGAGAGGACGTTTTGCAGAGGCGAACTGACAACGGGGTTGACCAGCGCAGGCCACGCTTTGCGGTTGGCCCAGCTTTCGACACCTTCGAGGGGTGCCTCTTCCGCGGCTTGCGCCGCGAAGACGAAGAGTACGCAGTAGGCAGCGGCAGTAGGCAGGAACGGGAAAAACGAACGGATGTAGGCAGGAGGCAGGAGGCGGGAGGCAGGATCGAAAAGCAGACGGGAGGCGGTCGCTCGTGTCGGCATCGCAAAATACCTCCATGAGAGTTACGTCAACAACGAGGCTGCCCCCTCACCCCTAACCCCTCTCCCTCGCGGGGGAGAGGGGGACCGGAGCGCCGCTCCCTTACGGTCGCGGTACCGATCTTCGCTTCGTCGCTGTTTTCTCCCCGTCTCCGCGTCCCCGCGTCTCCGTGTCATTCCGTTCCTGCCTACTGCATACTTTCCGTTACCGCCTCCTGCTTGCTGTTTGCTAAAGAACAACCTCCTGCTCCGGTTCCGGCACGCGGACGTCGCTGAAGCCGCGGGATTCGAGCAGCGTCTTGAACGTCGCGGTACGGGCTTCGTCGCCGTGGACGAGGAAGACGGGGCCTTGGGGGCGCGAGCGATCGAGGTAGGAGAGAAGCTCGTGCTGCCCGGCGTGAGCGGAGAAGCCTTCGAGGACTTTGATCTGGGCCCGAACGGTCTGTTCTTGCCCAAAGACGCGGACGACCGGCATATGTTCGACGAGGCGGCGGCCGAGCGTGTGTTCGGCCTGGAAGCCGACGATCAGGATGGTGTTGCGCGGATCGCCGAGGCCGTGTTCGAGGTGATGGAGGATGCGGCCGGCTTCGCACATGCCGGAGGCCGCGATGACGACGAAGGGGCCTTTTCGGTCATTGAGGGCTTTGGACTCTTCGGCGGAGCGGACGTACGTCGCGCCGTTGAGGACGAACAGACCGCCGTCGTGCTTGAACACGTCGGTGGCTTCGGCGTCGTAGCATTCGGGATGACGGGCGAAGATTTCAGTCGCGCCGGTGGCCAGAGGGCTGTCCACGAAGACGGGCACGTCGGGCAGCTTGTTTTGCTCCTGAAGCTGGCGCATCGCGTACAGGATCGCCTGCACGCGGCCGAGCGCGAAGGCGGGAATAATGACCTTGCCGCCGCGCGATATGGTCTCGTACATGACTTTGCGGAGTTCTTCAGGAAGTTCGCTCTGCGGCGGGTGATCGCGGTCGCCATAGGTCGTTTCGGTGAGCAGTGCGTCAGCGGTTTCGAGCGGTTCGGGATCGCGCAGGATCGGCGAATCGGGACGGCCGACGTCGCCCGTGAAGGCCAGGCGTTTGACGGTGCCGTTGTTGCGCTCTTCAAGAATCATCCCGGCTGAGCCGAGAATATGGCCGGCGTCGTGGAAGTACGCTCGCAGGCCGGGAAGGACTTCGAACCATTCGCGATAATTTCGGCCGCGCAGCAACGCGATGGCTTTTTCCGCGTCTTCGGGGGTGTAGAGCGGTTGGGCGGGCTTTTCGCCGGGCTTGAGGCGCTTGCGATTCACGTGCTGAGCGTCGAGCACCTGGATGTGCGCCGAATCACGCAGCATCAGGCCGCAGAGATCGACGGTCGCGCCCGTTGCATAGACCGGACAGCGCAGGCCGCGCGCGGCCCACGTGGGGAGGTTGCCGATGTGGTCGATGTGCGCATGGCTGATGACGACGGCCTTTACGCGCGACGGCGAGATTGGCAGGGTGGTGTTGCGCTGGAAGGCTTCTGCGCGCCGGCCCTGAAACATGCCGCAGTCGAGGAGCACGATTTCGCCGCGAGACGTTTCGATGATGTGCAGCGAGCCGGTGACTGTGCGGACTGCGCCGTGGAAATGGATTTTCATGAGCGGGTTCCTGTTGGGTTCGGCCGCGAGTATAGAATTGCCGGACAGAAAGGGAAAGGCGCGTTTGGAGTACACTCACGAACTCTCGTTTTGCGTTTTGAATTTTGCCCCCTCGCCGATTACCGTTGCCTCTTCGCCAAATGGTGGCACGTTTGTGTTCGCGCCGTCTTTTTGGCGCGAACTCAAGCGTGCCTTCTTTTTTGGAGAAAACTGCCGCCCATGACCAACGCTGAACTTGAGCTGCTGTGCATCAACACCATTCGCTGTCTGTGCATCGATGCGGTGCAAAAGGCCAACAGCGGCCACCCGGGCGCGCCGATGGGCCAGGCTCCGATGGCCCACGTTCTTTGGGACCGCCACCTGCGTCACAGTCCCGCCAATCCGGCGTGGATCAACCGCGACCGCTTCATTCTCTCGCCCGGCCACGCCTGCACGATCCTCTACAGCCTGCTGCACCTCAGCGGCTACGACTTGGCGCTTGAAGACGTGAAGAACTTCCGCCAGCTCGGCAGCAAATGCCCCGGCCACAGCGAAGTCGGCCACACCGCCGGCGTCGAAATGACCACCGGCCCCCTTGGGCAGGGTTTCTCCAGCGGCGTGGGCATGGCGATCGCCCAGAAGTATCTCGCCGCGTACTTCAACCGCCCCGGCCACGAAATCATCGACTACCGCATTCTGGCGATCGTCTCCGACGGCGATCTGATGGAAGGCGTCGCGAGCGAAGCGGCTTCGATCGCCGGCCACCTGCGCCTCGACAACCTGATTTACCTGTACGACGACAACCACATCTCCATTGAAGGCCACACGTCCGTCGCGTTCACCGAAGACCGAGCGAAACGCTTTGAAGCCTACGGCTGGCACGTGCAGTCCGTCGCCGACGGCAACGATGTCGAAGCCATTCACAAGGCCATCGTAGTCGCCAAGGGTGTGAAGGACAAGCCGCACATCATCTGCGTCCGCACGACGATCGGTTTCGGCTCGCCCAACAAGAAGGACACCGGTGAAGTTCACGGCTCCCCGCTGGGCCCGGACGAAGTGAAACTGACCAAGAAGGCTTACGGCTGGGATCCCGAAAAGCAGTTCTTCATCCCCGCAGAAGCGCTCCAGCAGTTCCGCACGCAGAAGAGCTGCGGACAGAAGCTCGAAGTTCAGTGGAACGAGAAATTCGCCGCCTACGCGAAGGCTCACCCCGAACTGGCCAAACAGTTCCAGGACTGGCAGGCCAAGAAGCTCCCCGACGGCTGGACGGACGCGCTGCCGAATTTCGCCGGAGAAAAAGCCGTCTCGACCCGCGTCGCGCAGGCGAAAGTCCTCAACGCGATCGGCGCGAAGCTGCCGATGCTGATGGGCGGCAGCGCCGACCTGGCGCCCTCGACTTCAACGTACATGAAGGGCATGGGCGAGTTCCAGTTCCCCGGCAATGAGCGCTCCACGCCGCACGATATGGACGGCGGCAATTACCTCGGCCGCAACATGCACTTCGGCGTGCGCGAACACGGCATGGGCAGCATCCTCAACGGCATGGCTCTGTCCGGAATGCTCATTCCCTACGGCGCGACGTTCCTGGTCTTCAGCGACTACAACAAACCGGCGATTCGCCTGGCTGCGTTCATGAAGCAGCAGTCGATCTTCGTCTTCACGCACGATTCGATCGGACTCGGCGAAGACGGCCCGACGCATCAGCCCATCGAACACCTCAGCGCTCTGCGCGGCATCCCCGGCCTGGTCACGATTCGCCCCGCCGACGCGACCGAAACGGCCGTCGCGTGGAAGTTCGCCATCGAACACCGCAACGGCCCGACCGCGCTAGCCCTTACGCGGCAGAACGTCCCCGTTATTGATCGCAGCAAGTTCCCCGGCGCCGTGAATCTGCTCAAGGGTGGCTACATCATCGTCGGCGATGCGAAGGTCAAGCCCGACGTGATCATCATCAGCACCGGCTCCGAACTGCAGTTCTGTATGAAAGCCGCCGAGCTGCTTCAGGCCGAAGGCATCAAGGCTCGCGTCGTCAGCATGCCGTCAATGGAACTCTTCGACCAGCAGCCGGAAGCCTACCGCAACGAAGTTCTGCCGCCGGACGTCAGCGCGCGCCTGGCCGTCGAGGCCGCTCACCCCATGAGCTGGTACAAGTACGTCGGCCTGAAAGGGGACGTGCAGTGCATGCAGAGCTGGGGCGCCTCCGGCCCCTTCGAACTGCTCTACAAGCATTTTGGCTTCACGCCCGAAAACATCGCGGCGAAGGCGAAGAAGCTGATCGGACGATAAACGCAAATACCCGGAGAACGGCCGTTTGCAGGTTTCTCGTTTCAAGTTTCTGGGTGGATCTCATCGGCCGCGTGGTCGATGAGCCTTCATGCTTTACTATAGCTTTTGAGGCGACAGCGTTTCGTCGAGAAAGCATATCACGAGCATTCGAATGCAGGCCGCGGAACGTCCGGTTCTTCAGACTAACGCCGCGCAAATCACTGCATCACTGCCGCGCCGAATGCCCGAGCTGGACGGCATACGTGGCATTGCTATCTTGCTCGTGCTGTACTGGCACTACTGCGTCGGCCAGTTGACGCCCGAGTTCGGTACCTGGACGTACTATCTGTGCCTGGCTGGAGGGTCAGCTTGGAGCGGCGTTGATCTTTTCTTCGTGCTCTCGGGCTTTCTGCTGGGTGGCATTCTCATCGACAATCGGCGCGCGCCCAACTTACTGCGCGTGTTCTATGTGCGCCGGTTCTGCCGCATTTTCCCAGTTTACTACGTGAGCATTGCCGTGTTTTCGCTTGCCGTCATCTCTGTAAAGAATTTACCGCAATGGATGTTCGGCCCGTCCCTGCCGCTTTGGACATACTGGCTGTATGTGCAGAACTTCTGGATGTGGTTTCAATTTTCGCCGGGCCCCGGCTGCATGGGCATGACGTGGTCGCTGGCGATTGAAGAGCACTTCTACCTGGTGTTGCCGTGGGTGCTTATCTATGTCCGGCCGAAAATGCTCCCATGGGTGCTTTCGCTGCTGATCTTGGTTGCTCCCGTTCTGCGATTGATAATGGTGCAATCACCCCAATGGATGATTGCATCCATCATGATTCTGCCTTGCAGATGGGATTCGCTTTTCCTGGGTGTGCTCGGGGCATGGCTTGTTCGGCGCGAGGAGTTCATGCGATGGGCGCGCGAACACATGGGGGTTCTCTATGGGGCGTTTTTGGCGTTCCTAAGCGGCGTGGTGCTTTTGTCGGCCTTGCACACGCTGCCCGGCGCCCTCGGATGGCGTGCGTTCGCATCACTGACGTGCTTCGCTCTGTTCTATCTGTCGCTGATCCTGGTGGCAGTGGTGCCCGAGAAATCATTGTTGAAACGCCTGTTAAGTGCGCGCTGGCTGCGCGGAACGGGCACCATCGCCTATGGCTTGTACCTATTCCATCAAGCAGTCGCCGGGCTGTGCTACTTTTTCTTACTCGGCAAAGACCAGCCGCAGATCAGCAACTGGAAGGATGCATTGACAACACTGTTGGCACTCTGTCTCACCTTCTTGCTCGCGATCGTCTCATTCCGCTATTTTGAGTTACCGATCACGCGACTGGGCCATCAGGTAGCATACTCCTCGCCTCCTCCAGATCGGGTCGAGTGCGTACAAAGCGAGGTCCTTCGATCAGAGTAGCGGACCACAGGCGTCTGTTTCCTGCTTACTGCCATGGCCTATTGCCTACTGAACAGCGCCGTGCTGAAGTACCGCTCCGCCCGGTCGCACAGCAGCGTCACAACCGTCTTCTCCGGGCCCAGTTCCTTTGCCAGTTTCAGCGCCGCGCAGACGTTCGCGCCCGACGAGGAACCCACCAGCAGGCCGAAATCCTGATGCAGGCGGCGCGTCATCGCTAGGGCTTCGGCGCTGGTGATCGCGATCTCGGTATCCACCGGAGCGGTGCGCAGCAGCGGCGGCAGAAAACCGCCGGCAATTCCTTCGATCATGTGACAGCACGGCATTTCGCCGCACAGCATCGCCGCCTCGGCCGGTTCCATCGCGACGATCTTCACGCCCGCGAAGCGCTGCTTGAGCGCCCGGCCGATGCCCGCCAGCGACCCGCCGGTGCCGTAGCCGGCGACGAACGCGTCGATCGGGCGATCCGTCTGGCGCAGAATCTCCTGGGCGGTGAAGTGTTCGTGATCGTGAGCGTTCAGCGGATTCTCGAACTGCCGCGGCAAAAAGTAGTGCGGGTTTTGAGCCAGCATTTCGTCGGCGAGCTGAATGCCCGTCTGGTAGCCTTTTGTCGGAGCGAACAAAATCACGCTCGCGCCGAGTTGCTCCATCAAGCTGCGCCGCTCGCGACTCGCTGTCTCCGACATCAGGATCGTGACGCGATAGCCCTTCACCGCGCCGACCATGGCCAGAGCGATACCGGTGTTGCCGCTGGTGCACTCGAGAATGATGGATTCGGGCGTCAGGGCTCCGCGTGCTTCCGCGTCCTCGATGACCGCTTTGGCAAACCGGTCCTTGATGCTGCCGCTGGGATTGAGGAACTCACACTTGGCCAGAACCGTCAGCCCCTCGGGCTCAAAGCGCAGCGGCAGCAGCGGCGTATTGCCGATCAATCCCAGCACGGCCGAGCAAGGATGTCCCATGAGGCCTCCTTGGCTCCAGGCTACAGAAACCGCTTGCGTTAAGAAAGTTCCGGAATATATGCTTCTGCGGGATCCACGACGCGCTCAGTATTTTGCAGGATAACGAACCTGTCCGTTGAAAATGTCGCAACGCAACAGAGAATGTGCGGGCTACTCCGCGTTGAGTGACACTACGACACCGAAGAGGAGAACGGCATGGCTTTGAACTGCTGGCAGTTCAAGAAGTGCGGGCGTGAGCTCGGCGGCATCAAAAGCGCGGAACTGGGTGTTTGCGCGGCCGCAAAAGACGCTCGCGTCAACGGAACAAATGGCGGACTGAACGGCGGCCGAGCGTGCTGGGTCATCGCCGGCACGCTGTGCGGTGGCAAAGTCCAAGGCACCTACGCCAACAAGGTCGGCAACTGCATGGTCTGCAATTTCTACCTGCAGGTTCGATCCGAAGAAGGCGCCGCGATGGAATCCCCGGGCGCTATTCTTGCCAAGTTGAGATAGCCGGCTGAGCAGTGTTGTCGTTGGCTTACGCGGAACTCTATCACATAATCTGGCAGGTTAGGCAATTGATCATTCTTGGGAACACACATGCGAATCCACCGATATCAGTTTCTCCTCCTCCCGCTGTTCTGTTTTGCTCTCGCCCACGCCGCAGATGCGCCGCAGCCTGACTCGCTGATTAAGGATCTGCTCGGCGAGGTCTCCGAAACCGAAATCCGCAGCACGATTCAGGCGCTTCAGGATTTCAAGTCCCGCATGCTCGGCCAGCCCGGCAACGCCGCCGCGGCTGAATACCTACACAAGCGCTTCAGCGCCATTCCGAAATTGACGGTCGATTATCAGGACGAAAAACTCCGCAACGTCATCGCTACGCTGAAAGGATCGGACGCCGTGTCAACGGCTGTGTTCATGGTCGGAGCCCACTACGACAGCACTTCGAAGGATCCGCTCGACGCGCCCGGCGCGACCGATGACGCGGCCGGCTGCGCCGTCGTGCTGGAATTCGCCCGCATCCTCAGTCGCCACGCCCCGCGGCACACGGTGAAGTTCACCTGCTGGAATGGCGAAGAAGCCGGCCTGAAAGGCTCGTTCTCGTATGCAGACGAAGCGGCGAAAAAGAAGGAAGACATCCGCCTCTACGTGAACTGCGACTCCATCGCCTGCGATCCGCAGAACCGTCTGCTGCTCGACATCGTCTTCGAGAAGAACGCCACCGACATAAAGGACGCCATGGTCGCGAACAACGATCTATACGGAATCGGCTTCAAGCTGCAATTCAACCAGCACCACTGCGGCGGCGATCACGTTCCCTTCATCCGCAAAGGCTACACAGCCATCATGCTGCATCAGGAAGACCACGCCCACCAGCACAGCCCCGCCGACACGATCGACAAAGTCTCCACGCGCTACACCGCCTCCGCCGCACGGTTGAGTTTGTCTGTGTTGGCGGCGCAAGCGGGAGCGGGAAGGGCACAGGAAAAGTGAGGGGCTGACGCGTCCAGACCAGAAATACAAAATCTCACCACTGAGGACACAGAGAAAGAACTATTGCCTCGCCTACGTGTCCTCGGTGTCCCCTGTGGTTTGCCGTTTACTTCTTCTTCGCCTTCGCGTCCTTCGCCTGCTTGGCGGCTTCGATGAGATCATCCACGGGGCGCACGATCGGCAGCGGCATATTGTCCTTCGCCCCCATCGAGAAGAGCATGCCCAGCCCCATCTCGTCGCCGCCTTCGTCGCCGTCGCCGCCCGGAGCCATCTTCGTCACGACCAGGCCCAGCGGAGAACCGTCCGGCGTGGAGACGATCCGGCCCGCGTGCTGCGAAACCTCCGCGGAACACACGTAGTACGTGCGCGGGCCTTTCACGATCGAACGAATCATCCCGGTGTCCACGTGAACCGCGCGGTTGCCTTCCTTGCCCATGCGACCAACCAGAAACACGTCATCGAGAACCTTCGGCTGCGCGGTGGCCGCTTTCAATTCGACGGCGGGAAAGGTCTTGCCGGCCTCCTTCGGCATCAGGAAGGCCATATCCAGGTCGGTGTCCTTCATCACGATCTCGGCGGGCACTTCCGTTCCGTCCGCCAGGATAAAGGTGGTTTCCTTGATCGTGGTGTCGAGTTTCATGCCGCGCAGCATTCGCTTCATCAGGGTGGCGGGCTCCAGCGCCGACGCGCTGGAGACCGTCAGCCCGGACGGGTCGATGATCGTCGCCGCCACTTCACTCTTCTGTTCCTGGTTCATGTTCTGGCCTTGAAACTCCATCTTCAAAGCCGACACGATCCGCACCATGATCGCGCTCGGTCCGGATTTCTCTGCGACGCCGCGAGCCGTCTCCTTGAAATCCGCCGCCTGTGCCGCAGTTACCGCCAACGCACATACCAGAGCCACAAACTTCATTCACCACCTCCCCAAACGTTGATATTTTTGATTTTCGATTTTGGATTTTAGATTCTGCTGCCGATCATCGCCGAATCCAAAATCCAAAATCTAAAATCCTACTTCTTCCCTGCCGCTTCCTTCGCCTGCTTGATGGCGTCGATCAGGTCCGACATCGGCCGCACGATGGCCCCGCCCGAACCTCCCGAGATCATTGTCATGATCGACGCGTGGCTCTCGTCAGCTCCGCCAACGGACGTCTTCGTGACCATGATGCCCAGGGGGTTGCCGTCCGCCGCGTAGACCAGGTTGCCCAGGCTGCCGGACAGGTCGGCCGAGCACACGTAGTACGGCCGCGGACCTTTCACTTCGGCCTTCACCTTGCCGGATTCCAGCCCCACCACACGATTGAAGTTCTTGCCCAGTCGCACCACGCTGAACACGTCATCCATCGCTTTTGCCGGCGCGGCGGCGGCTGTCAGTGCCACCGCATCGAACGTCTTCCCGAGTTCCTTCGGCCGCAGAAATGCCAAGTCCAGGTCCGTGTCCTTGAGCACGATCTCCGCCGGGATCTCCGTGCCATCGGGCATCAGCAGCGTCGTCTCCTTGACCGTAATGTCCACCTTCATGCCCATCATCGACTGTCTGCTCGGGTCCACGCGGGACGCGCAGGTCACCGTCAGCCCGGACGGATCGACGATAGTCCCCGTCACCTCCGCCTTTTGCTCTTGTTCGCGATCTTGCCCGCCGCGGCTCATCTTCACTGTCGAGACCACCCGAATCGCGACGACGCCTTTGCCGTTCTGCTCCATCACCTTGCGAGCCGTCTCGTTGAAGTCCGCCGCCTGTACTGCGGTTGCCGCCACCGCACATGCCAAAATCAGGAACTTCATTCAGCACCTCCTCAAACGTTGTTATTTTGGATTTTAGATTTTGGATTTTGGATTTGCGGCATCGATCCGCTGAATCCAAAATCTAAAATCTAAAATCTCTACTTCTTCTCGTTCCAGACCGGATAGGCTTCGACGAACGTCGTGGTGATGCCGCGCTTCACGAAGAAAACGGCGTACTTGGCTTTTTGATCGGTGATCGTCTTCATTGCTTTTTCCAGTTCGGCGACCGTCGTGATCTTCTGCCCGTTGATGAACTGAACGATGTCCCCGCCTTTCAGTCCGCACACCGCCGCCCAGCCGCCCATGTCCGCTTGCGTCAGCAGAGCGCCGGTGTCGCTTTCGGCCAGCTTGCGCTTCACGCGGTCGTCCTGCGTGATATCGCGCGCTTTGAATTCGAACGCGAGATCCTCATACACGCGCAGCTCTTTCTCGCTCTTCGGCGCGGGCTTGAGCGCCACCGTCAGCTTCTGCGGCTGGCCACCGCGAATGATGGAGACTTCCGCATTACCGTCGGGTTTGTAAGCGCGAACCATGGACGGGAAGACTTCGCTGTCGTGCGGCTCGGACGCCTCCACCAACTGACCGTCCAAATGCGTGATGACATCGCCGACCTTCACGCCGGCCTGCTCCGCATTGCCGCCGGGGTAAACATGCGTGACGCGAACGCCTTTCTTCCCTTCCAGGCTCAGCGCCTTGGCGAGCTTCTTCGTGAGCACCTGCGTCGAAACGCCCATCCACGCCTTTTTTGCCTCGGCCGCGGGATCCTGCGGCGTGCTGATGCCCGCTTCGACCAGCGTCAGATACACGTCGTTGCCGCGCTCGAATTCAACCAGCACCGGCACCGACGCTTTCCCACCCACCAGTTCGTTGGAGAGCTTTTCAAAATCCGCCTGCGTCTTCACCGGCTTGCCGCCGATCGCCACGATGATGTCGTTGCCCTGCAGAGCCGGCACGGCTTTGTCGGCCGGACCGCCGGGCGTCACGCTGCCCAGGATCACACCGTCGCACGTCAACCGCTGCTTGCCCTTGGCATCCATCACGGTAATGCGCCGAGCGGTAAAGCCCCATTCCTTATACGCGCGCTGCTCGCTCATCGCTTCGTCGCGCAGCATTGGCACGATCGAAATCGTCTGCTCTTTTCCGTCGCGAAGAATCTGGAACGGCACCGTCTTGCCGACTTCCTTGGCGGCGAGCACCTTATTGAACGCCGGCACTTCTTCGTCGAAGCGCACATGCACCGCTTCCCCGCCCACGCTGACGATCACGTCGCCGGCCTTCAGCCCCGCCGTTTCCGCGGGCGTTCCGGCCACGATTCCCGCGACCAGCACGCCTTTGTTGGGTGTTTCCTTGCCGGGCGCATGCAGCAGCGGCTGCGACGCAAATCCGAAAAACGCCCGGCGCACCGATCCGGTCTTGATGAGCTCTTCGGCAACCGGCCGAGCCACCGCGCTGGGGATCGCGCCGCCCATCGACCCGACGCCGATCTCGTTGACCCCGATGATCTCGCCGGCGACGTTGACCAGCGGCCCGCCCGAATTCCCCGGCTGAATCGTCGCGTCATGTCCAAACCACTTCACCAGCGAACCGACTTCTTCGCCGTCGAGTTCGAACGAATCGCCCATGCGCTTGGGCATGATCATGTCTTTATTGGCCAGGATTCCGCGCGTCACCGACTGCGACAGGCCGAGCGGGCAGCCCATCGCGTAAACGATGTCGCCGACCTTGCTCGCATCCGAATCGCCCCAGCGCGCAATTTGCAGCGCCGGCGCCCCCGCGGGCCGCGCCGACAGGTCAAGCTTGATCACGGCGATGTCCGCCAGCGGATCGCTGCCCACCAGCGTTGCGGGAACTTCCTCGCGGTTGGACAGCCGGCAGCGCAGGGCAACCGAGTGCCCCGCGACGTGATGGTTGGTGACCACGTACCCATCCGTTGAAATGATCGCGCCGCTGCCCGTGCCTTGCGCCTTCTGCTCGCGTCCGTTGGTGTACATGCCCATGACGACCTGGACCTGCACCAGCGACGGATAGACGGCCGCGACCGCCGGGTCCATCGCCCGCTCGGCCTCGCCGCCGCTGACCACTCGCGACGCCAGCAAACCGATCGCGCAACAAGCCACCCACGCCAACAAAACGCCACCGTTCCGCTTCATTTTTGTATCTCCCGTCAAGCCGTAGTGCGGGCATCTTGCCCGCTGCCGCTTGGCACCGCAGGCGTCCTCGCCCGTGTACTTATAGCGACTTTCGGCCGCAGCCCACCCCTCGCGTTATCCCAGGTAATTCCCGCACAACCTCTAGTCGGGACATTGTTTTTAGAGAGTTTTAAGGTAGGTGCAAACCAAGAATGGCTGGCGCTGATGTGGTCGAGCGCGGGCAGTGAAACCTGGCCTTACGCCGCTGCAGGTCGGAGTGTTCTGTTCGCGCCTTTCCGCGACGTTTATTCGCTTTGTTCCCGCCGTAACGCCGCCTCTACCGGAGACCAATCCAAATAACGACTAAAGAAGCTTTGCAGCCACTTTAAATCATTGCCCGACAACTGCGGTCGAACTTTCTCCACAAATGACTCAAGCGTGAGTTCGAAGAACCTGTTTTCTCCATCCTTAATGGCCTTCGCGTATTTGGGGATCAAAGTGGCACATTCGGTATCACCATCGGCGAACAGAACGACGTAGGCAACATGCTTGTAGGTGTGACCACGCATTGTCTCCGCCAGTAAATGTGTTCGCCAAAGCTGTTGTGTAGACATCTCGTTAAGCGCCCGCCATCCAGATTCATCACATAAGCCTGTGCTGAGCGCCAGACGATACTCTCTGTCCGTCGGCGACTTTCCTTTTGAACTGAAGGAGTCCGTGTACTTGGTTTCAATTGCCAGTAAACCCCGCTCGCCATCGCAATGGGTGTACTCGACGAACGCATCAAAGGCGGAGCGATCGCCGGTGCCAAGCTCCGGATGGCCACGCCCCGGTGAGTGTTCGAGTTTTACGTTGGTAACCTCATGCACACGCGACGGCAGTAGTGCTCTCCAAATCAGAGTTGCAAGTGGTAGAGTTTTCACCTGCGGAAGAAATAGGTTGAAGCAAAGCGTCTGGCTGGTCAACATGTTGCCAAATAATCGCTTCGTCTCGATATTATCCCCAGGTTCTCTGTTCGCGACGCGTTCCTGCGCCCACTTGAATATCTCTGGGCTGAGGAAGTTTTCGCCCTTTTTTGCATCTTCTGCGGTCAGATAGTTCCCCAGTTGTTTTTCCGCTTTCCCCCCTGCCCCGCACGTTAGCCCGCGGTTTTGGCGGTAGAGCGACTGCTTGAGGCGACACCAACTTCGAAACGGAGTGTCACTTCCAACATTTGAATTATGAGCGCTGAGCAGCTTCTCTGGCGGCGGAACGTTGAAATCGATCATGCGGGTACTCCCTTGTGTAAGGCCAAGCCGCGCCTCAACGAAAATCGGACGAAGCTCATTATTCACGGGATCAGGAAATATCATTTCCACGCCGCCCAACGAGCTCTCGATGGCAAGTAGGTCTTCGATGAAGGTCGGTCCAATGTAGATCCATCCTCGCGTGCTGCCAATCGCATGGCCTCGAAGATCGAATTGAAATCCTTTTGATTCCAAATCGGTGCGGAAGGGTTCGTCGTTCAACGCCCTCTGCCAGACACCGAAGAGCTTCTCTGGGTGAAACGGTAAACGGCCGCCCATTCGATACCCGAACATGATCTGCTCGTTCAGTTCCTGCATCCAGATAGCTCGAACCGGCAGCAACCCGTCCTCGCCGGTCTTTCCGGCGCAGTGCGTTTGCCCGTACGTCATTTCGGTCTGCAAGCAGTTAGGTATTGGCGTTTTAAGGGTTTTCCCAGAATCGCGAATTATCGCGTTAGCGCGATCGTAGTCGCCGAGTGACAGCGCAGTCAGTAACGAATCCAAAAAGAGGCTCATCGGTTCTCCGTGTGATGCGGAATTCCGGTGCCACGATGCTCAATACTCGCTTAACGCGTTCCTGCTTCCCGCCTACTCCGTCTTCCCCGCCTGCTTCAGCTTGATCTCGATCTCCCGGATGCGGCGACGCAGGTCGCGGATGCGGCGGACGGGGTCGTTGACGGCGGGGTCGCCGGCCGCGACGCCAATATCGGGGGCGGCGTCCCAGCATTTGACGATACTTTCGCCCAGCTTGCCGTAGGCGACTTTCAGTTGCAGGCGCAGCTTTTCAAGCTCTGCCACATTCACGCCCAGGCGCGCGTATTTCTCCGCGGCTTGCCCGGCGGCTTTCAGCCCGTCGCTCAGACTCGAGAAGAACCCGCCCGGCTTGGCGGCCGGCCCCGCGTCCTTTTCCGTTTCTTCGGCGACGCCGGCAAAGGGATCCTCGGCGTCTTCTTCGACAGCCTCTTCCTCGTCCAGCTCAGCCGCGTCTACCACTTCGGGCTGCGGCTTGCGCTTGGGCTTCGGCTCGTCTTCGGATTCCGGACGTGATTTGGCGGGCTTGCGTTTCTTAGCCATAGATCCCCCCTGGTACTCTTACCGGCTCAGTTTTCAAAAATCCGGGGCAAGACTTCGCGACTCCGTTGTGCTTCTCCGCGTCGTTACTTTTTCTTGGCGTGCCTGGCTCTATTCGCCGCTTCCTTCTCTTCAGTTTCGCGGGTGGTCTTCTCTTCCTTGGTTTCCGAGCGGATCATTCGGCCCGGGTTGGATTGGTAGACCGTCCAACCCACGGCCAGCACAATCATGGCGCCCGCAATGAAAGGCAACATCTTGTTCGGCTTCTTAGCGAAAGGGTCGGGCTTTTTCTCGACTACCATGAGCAATGCTCCTGCTAAAATGTTGGAGTGCGCATCACGTTAAGCCCTGCCGTGCCAAATTCAAGCAATTACGGACAGTCTAGAAGTCGAGAAGTCCAGCAGTCGAGGAAGTCGATGGCTTGTTTCCTCCGCAACGGATAACGAACCGTGGACTCCTCGGCTCCTGGACACCGGACTTCTGGACTTTTCTCTGTTGTCTCACGCTGTACAACGCCGTGAACGCTCGCTTCGGCTGAAGGAACCCATGGAACAACTCGCGCCCGACGTTCAGCAGGAAACCATGCGCCGGATCACCTGGCGTCTGATCCCCTTCATGATGCTCCTCTACTTCGTGGCGTTTCTGGATCGAGCGAACGTCGGCTTTGCAGCGAAGAGCATGAACGAGGACCTCGGCATCAGCAAGACGCTCTACGGCTTCGGCGCCGGCGCGTTTTTTCTCGGCTATTTCCTCTTTGAAGTCCCCAGCAACCTGCTCCTGCACCGCTTCGGTGCGCGGCGCTGGATCGCGCGCATTATGATCTCGTGGGGCATCGTCTCCGCCGCCACGGCGCTGGTCGTTGGAGCCAACAGCTACATTTCGATCCGAATTTTGCTCGGCATCGCCGAAGCCGGTTTCTTTCCCGGCATGATCCTGTACCTGACCTATTGGTTCCCCGGATCCATGCGCGGCCGAATCACGGCTCTGTTCGTCGCCGCGATCCCCATTTCAGGAATCATCGGCGCCCCGCTCTCCGGCGCCCTCCTTGACCTCAGCGGCACCCACGGCCTCAAAGGCTGGCAGTGGATGTTCATCGTGGAAGCGATTCCCGCCATCCTCATCGGCGCAACGGTTCCGTTTCTTCTGACCGACCGCCCCGCTCAGGCGCGCTGGCTCAAACCGGAGCAAGCGCAGTGGCTGCAGGGCGTGTTGGACCGCGAAAGCAGCCATAAGCCGCACATGCCGCTGCTGCAAGCCTTGCTTCACCCATCTATTCTGGTGCTCAGCGGCGTGTACTTCTGCATGATGGTCGGGCTGTACGGCCTGAATTTCTGGATGCCGACCGTCCTCGATGCCACCGGCCTTTCGAGCAGCCAGATGAAATGGGTTCCCGCGATTCCGCCGGCGTGCGGAGCGATCGTGATGTTCTTCTGGGGCCGCCATTCCGATCAGAAGAGCGAACGCGAATGGCACGTCGCCGCCGCGCTGGTGGTCGGAGCCGTTGGCTTGGGCCTGACGGGTTTGAGCATCAGCAATCTGCCTCAAGAAGCCACCGCGCGCGGCCTGACCCCGGTCTCGGTGCAAGTGATGGCCACGACGGGTTTCGTGCTTCTGGCCATCGGCGTCTTTTCCGCCATGGCCAGTTTCTGGCCGCTGCCCTCGGCGAGATTAGTCGGCACCGCCGCCGCTGGCGGCATCGCCGTGATCAATTCCATCGGCAATCTTGGCGGCTTCATCGGTCCGTACACGATCGGCGCGCTGAAGGATACGCACTTTGGCTACACCGGCGGCCTTATCGCGACCGCGTTGACGATGGCTGTCGGAGCCGTGCTGGTCGTCGCGACCAAAGCCAGCCCAGCGCCTCAGGCTGCACCGCAACTTCAATGATGATGAATGCTGAATGATGAATGCTGAATGCGGATAAAATGGATTAGCCATATTCCTCATTCCGCATTCCGCATTCATCATTTCAGCAGACTCTAGACTTCCAGAATCCAAACTCTAGACTGCCATTTCATGACTTCTCGACAACGCGTCCTGGCCGCTCTTGCTTTTGAGCGCCCCGATCGCACGCCATTCGCCTGGGGCTTCGGACCGCAGCCGCCGGCGCAGCGAGCGCTGGAAAACTTTTGCGCCGCGCGCGGCTTAAGCTGGCCGGAACTGCGCGCGCGAACGTCCGACACGCTGGTCCTCGACGCCGAATACATCGGCCCGCCGCCCGCTGTCGGCCAATCGCCTTACACCAGCATCTGGGGCATTCGCACGCGAGACGTTTCGTACGGCGAAGGCAGTTATCAGGAATTCGTGGGCCACCCGCTTGCAGGACTCGAAGACCCGGCGCAGCTCGACCGAATTGCGTGGCCAAACCCGGACTGGTTCGACTACGCATCGCTGCCGCGGCGCCTGAACCAGCTCAATCCTCAGCGCGGCAAGGCCACGCAGATTTCTATCGCCAGCGGCGGCAACCCGCTCGAAATTTACACCTGGATGACCGGCATGGAAGAGACCATGCTGAACCTGCTCGAACGCCCCGCGCTCGTCCGCGCGGCCTTGGCGCGCATCTGCGGCTGCTTTCAGCAGAAGTTGCAGCGTTGCGCAAAGGCGCTCGGCGACCAGGCCGATTTGGTGCACATGGCCGACGACCTTGGCGGTCAGAACGGCTTGCTGTTCTCGCGCGAAACCTACCGGCAGGTCGTGCAGCCGTTTCACCGTCTGCTCATCGAAAACTGCCGACGCGTTTTTCCGTCCGCAAAGGTTCTCTATCACTCCGACGGCGCTGTCTTCGACGTGCTCCCCGATCTGCTTGACGCCGGCATCGATATCCTCGAAGCCGTTCAAACCGACGCCACAGGCATGGCGCCGGAGCGCCTCAAGTCTGCCTTCGGCAAGCGCCTTTGCTTCCACGGCGGGATCTCCGTGCAGTCACTGCTGCCGAATTCCGACGCCGCCACTGTTCGCAGCGAATGCGCGCGTTTGGCCGCGGTGTTCGGAGACAATGGCGGCTACATCGCCGCGCCCAGCCATGCCATCCAGGCCGGCACACCGGCGGAGAATGTCTGGGCGATGCTGGAAGCGCTGGAGGTGCTGTGAAGGCTGCTTCGACTGGAGTTGCGCTATGAAGTATGTCGCTCGAGTGACCAAGGTATTGCATACTGGCATACACACGGTAGGCGGGGTTCGAGACGGCAAGATTGAAACCGTGGCTAATTTGCCGTTGCCGACCTTTGTCGAGATCGAGCTTGACGCTGGCCCAGACGGTCCCTGCATGTTCTATCGCTATACAGACGATGGGCAGTTTTGTGGCGACACGTGGCACCAGACGCTCGCGGACGCATTTGAGGCGGCGGCATTCGAATACGGACTAACGGAAAACGACTTCAAAGAAGTTCCGAAGTAACTGTCTCAGCCAGCCGCCATTCAACAGCTCCGCGCTCTCCACTCTCAAACGGGCTCTCTCGATAGACCGCGATCACTTCATTCTGAAAGCGTTCCTGAAATTGGGTTAAAGACCACCAGGACAGCCCGCCGAGCGGGTCGGCGACTTGCACTCCGCGCTCCGGATCGACTTTGCAGACAACCACCGCGTGATCGCAGATCACGTTGTAGCGGATTGCGCACACGCAGGGCTTGCGCAGGCGAGCCAACGCTTTCAGATCGACCTCGACGATTCGTACGCGCCAGCCTTTGGGCTGCACGATCTCCTTTAGACCGACCGCCATTCCCAGCGCCGTTGCGCCGCCGAAGCGCCGCGTCATCACTTTCGGCACCAGTTCCGCCTCGGTCGCGTGCCGCTCGATCCCGGTCATCCGCAGCAGCGTTGCGCACGCGGACGCTCCGCACGTGTAGCCGGTGGTCTGGTGCACGACGTCATCGGCGTCCACGTTGCTCGTGGGATCGCCGGCGCATTCATTCAAACGCGGAGCGCCCAGCAGCGGATTGCTCGCCGCGCCGAGCACCACGCCGGTCAGCAGCGCAAAAGCCGCCACTTGCCGGCGCGCCAAACGCGGCTGGTTCGCCGCGTCATATCGCGCTTGCGCCTGCCGCGCGCCAATCAGAAACAGCAGCGCGCCCAGCGGTGCAAACCAGCTTCCGTAAAGGTAAACGCTCCAGCGGCAAACGAGCGGCTCCGGCAGCCACGCCGGGTGCTTCGCCGTCCAGGCCCCCAGCACGAGCACGCCGCAAACGGCCGCGGCCACAAGGGTGGCTGGCAGCTTTGGCACTCGTCCGACACGCCACCCGCCCCAGGCTGCGGCAGCCGTCAACGTCCACAACAGAACTAGCAGGAATAACGCTTCAGGATTCATAGCCCGTCACACTCGTTCTTTACGAATTGTAACGGACCGCGACAGAGTTTACAGGACTGACAATGAAACCCTGCCGGCGCGATGCGGCGTCTGGCTGCAACGAACGAAAAGACAACGATCCACTGTAGACCGGAGCGCTGTGGCGGAAATGCCGCCTCACTTATCCGACAGCGTGAGCTTCCCGCCTTCGTCGAGATTGTAGGTTGCGCCTTGAGTGCCGCGCCAGACGATCCATTCGGAATTGTCGGAGCGCCACGCGCCGATGTTGAAGCCCAGCTTGATTCCCGGCTTGTAGTTCACGCCCAGGGCGCTCAGCGGGATGCTCCATTCACCCGTCCAGGATTTGTTGCCGGCTTTGGCAGTAAATTTCACGGCCTTATCCAGCTTCTGCGATGCGTCGTCCGGCGCGCCGCCGTCGGTGGTGCACTCATGTTTTCCGGAGGCAAAGCCGTGAATCACGAACGTTGCACCGGCTTGCGTGCCTGAGGCATCGCGGATGCAGATTTCGGCGCCGTCGTCGGTGCCCCAGCTTTCGCCTTTGGAGACTTGCGTGCCGGCCTTGAAGGGAATGGTGACGGCGACGAAGAGTGTTTTGCCGTCATGGAACAGTTGCGCTCGTCCGGCTTCGCCCTGGATTTTTTCGCGCTCAGGCGTCTGGCTGATGAGCAGTTCTTTCGCGGGGTACTCGTCCTTGTCGGCGACGCCGTCGATCACGGCGGCTTTGTCACGCAGTTCCGCGGTGGCGTTGAAGTCTTCCGCGCGGGCATGGCTTTGCAGCACGAGCGCGCAGGCGAGGACGAGCATACATGTTGTTCTCATTCTTGATCCCTCCAGAGGTTTCGCTATAGGGTATCGGGTCTGGGGTATCGGGTATAGTGGCGGTTTAGGGGCGGATAAGCGTTCAGCTTGGCAAAACAAGCTCACCGCAGAGGAAAGAAGTCACTGGTCAATAGTCATTGGTCATTAACTGCAATGAGCTGACCCTTCCCTTATTTCCAATGACTAATGACCAATGACTACCCGCGGCCGCGGCAGACTGCCCGCCTTTGCCAGTCGAGCCCGCGCGACGGCCAGCGTCTGGCGATAAAGCTCTTCGCGTTGCGGGGCCGAAAGGCGGAGCGCGTCGAAGACGATGCGGTCAAGTTCACGGCGATCGGGTTGCTCCAGTTCGACCGAAAGTTCACACTGCGGACGCGAAGCCATCGCGAGAAACGCGGCGGCCATGTTTTCGGAGGGCAAATCCGGGATGAGTTCGAACAATTCCACGTCGGCAATCGAGAACTTGATGGCGCCGTCGCCGAGATTCACCAGGCCGAGCAGTTCACGCTGCAAGATTCCCCAGGTGCTGTTCAACTGCGCGACGATGGATAACGCGAGCCGGCTTTCCCGCGGGACGATTTTGTAGAACTCCTTGCCGAAGACGCCGTCGGGATTCCACACCACGACGTGCCGCGAGCCGAACGTGCGCGGGAACAAAATCGGCGCGGGCCAGCGCGAGTTGCCGTCGGGTTTGACGCCGTAGTTGATGACGCCGGGCGATTGCGGCGTGACGAGAATCGTCTCCACGTTTTTGAGACTCTTCAGGAATGGGACCTTCGGGAAACGGCGTCCGGTATTGTTGTCGTGGATGTAGCCGCACACGTCGGCGAGGGCGCTCAAACGAATCAAGCGCGGGCCGGTTTGCTCGATAATGCGCCGATAGATGTCGGGTGCGCGCAGGTATTTCCCGCCCCATTTGTTGCCTGACCAGAGCTCCGCGCGCGTGGCGGTGACTTCGGTGCGGAGAGTTGGGTCGCCCAACGCGTCGGCGAAGGGCGCGCGCAACATCACAAAGGTCGTTTTGTCCGCATCGGACGGCTTCTGTTTGCGAATGACGGTGATGATCGTGTTGACTTCGGCGGTGGCGAACTGTTTCTGCACGGCGCTATCGTAAATGGCTTGAACATGGCCGTGGGACAGAAGGTACTGCTGAAGCGCGGAGCCGTAGCTGGAGTCGAGCCAACTGTTAGAGCAGATGAAGACGTGCATGCCGCCGTCGCGCAGAAGCTGCATGCCGCGCACATAGAAGTAGCAATAGAGATCGGACTGGTTGGTCACCGCGGAACCGTACATGCGTCGGAGGAGCGGCTTGGTTTTGGCGGGAATGTTTTCTTTCCTCACGTAGGGCGGGTTGGCGAGGACGATGTTGAAGTGGTGAATGGTGATTGGTGAGTGGTGAGTGGTGAGTTGTGAGTGGTGAGCGGTGAGTGGTGAGTGGTGCCGGGGCTCGCCGTCGCAAGCCGCCCCTGAACCCTGGACCCTGAACCCTGAACCCTCAGTAGATTGCGGATTGCGGACTGCGGATTGCGGATTGAACGGCGGCATCTCCGCAAGCATTGTCAGGCTGTCGCCGCAGGCGATGTTTAGGTTCAGGTCGTAGAGCGCGGGAGGGGCGTCGGCGGAAGAGTCGGCGAGGAGTGCGAGCCAAAGGCGCAGCTTGGCGATGTTGGCGGCCAGCGGGTCGAGGTCTACGCCGTACAGGTTGGTTTCGATGATCGCGCGCTTGTGGGCGGCTTCGTCGCGACGATCGCCGGCGAGGGAGCGGCGGAGGCGGAGCAGTTCCTGAAGCATGCCGATCAGGTACGCTCCGCTGCCGCAGGCGGGGTCGCAGACGGTGACTTCGCCGAGCGCGCCGCGGACGCGTTGCGGGTCGCGGAGAAGCGCGGGGTCGGCATGATCGATAAAGTCCGCGAGGGCGCTGGGCGTCTCAGCGCAACAGACCAGGTATCCTTTCAGCGCTTCGCGGCACATGAAGGAGACGACCGGGCGGGGCGTGTAGTAGCTGCCATGTTCGTGGCGGCCGGTGACAAGTTCTTCGAAGACGCGGCCGAGCATCTCGGGGTTGATGGCGGTGCCGCCGTCGGTTTCACTGAGGCTGAAGGTGAAGCGGTCCAGAAACGCGGTGATCTGTTTGGCCAGCGGCGCGTGGATTTCGGACGCGACGGGCCACGGCCAGCCTTTGGTTTGAACGAGGCGTGCGAGAAGCAGTTCGTTGAAGAGTTGCTGTGTGCGAAGGCGGCGCGCGGAGGGGGCGGACGGTTTGCGTAGCGCGCGCTCCACTTCCGCGAAGACGTGGCGGTACTCGGCGAGAAAGCGTTCGCAATAAGATTCCTGCGGGGTGGGCATGGGGGTGATCATCGCGCAACGGGCGTTGACGATCAAGGTTTGCCTCGGAAAACATCGAACAAAATCGCTGCCACGTGCGACTAACATGGGCTAAACTTGTGGCGCAGAAACAACCGCTGAGGAGCGAGCAATGCTGAAACGTGCGATCGTGCTGGCGAGCATCGTTGTGTGCTGGGGTTTGTGCGCGGAGGAGCCGGCTGGCATTCCGGCGCCGAAGCCGAAGGTGGCGAGCGTCACCTTTGGGGATGTCGGGCGCGTGGAGTTTGAGCCGGCGGGCGCGGGGCTGACGTTGCGTTACACGCTGGACGGCAGCACGCCCACCTCGAAGTCGGCGGCGTACTGCACGCCCATTCGCGTAGCCTCGACGCTTACGCTGAAGGCCGCGCTGTTCCAGGCGGACGCTCATAACGGTCCGGCGGTGACCGTGGAGTGCAAGCGTGATGAAGCAGGGCGGGCGTCCCTGCCCGGCGAAAAAGGGCCGGCGGGCACGACCGGCACGGAGGCCGGTACCACCCGCCCTACCGCGGCGATCAACGTGGACTGGTCGGAGGTGCCGGAGCTGGCGGAGTGGGCGACTCGCGCGCAGAAGGATGCAGAAGACTACTATCCGACGATCGCGGAAAAGCTGCGCAGCGACGGTTTCACTCCGCCGCGCCAGATCATGCTTGTTTTCAAGAAAGACCCAAAGGGGATCGCCTGGGCGACGGGCGCAACGATCACGTACGGCGATGAGTGGATTAAGAAACACCCGCAGGATACCGGCACCACGGTTCATGAACTGACGCATGTGATCCAGTCTTACCGCAGTCGCAAATGTCCCGGGTGGCTGACCGAAGGAATCGCGGACTGGATTCGCTGGTTCAACTGGGAGCCGCAAGAGAAACGGCCGAGGCCCAATCCGAAGACAGCCAAGTACAACAACAGTTATCAGGACAGCGGCGCGTTTCTGGCGTTCCTCGAAAAAACGTACGACAAGGAGATCGTTACGAAGATCAACGCGGCTCTGCGCGGGAACACCTATAGCGACGCTTTGTTCCAGCAGTTGACGGGGAAGGATCTGCCGACGCTGGGGCAGGAATTCAGTGATAGCTTGAATAAGAAATAGGCGAAAGCGGAATGATGAATGATGAATGCGGAATGATGAATATGGCTGCGACGGCGCAAGAGGCAACGCCAGAGGCTTAATTCCTCATTCATCATTTCGTCGATCCGAATGCTGAATGATGAATGCGGAATGATGAATATGGCTGCGACAGCGCAAGAGGCAACACCATAGGCCTCATTCCGCATTCATCATTTCGCATTCATCATTTCTTGCCTACTGACACGGCTGGGCTGGGTTTTCCGGTCAGGTCGAGGGCGGCTTTGATCGTCCGGGCCAGGCGGTCGGCGGGGCCTTCTCCCCAGTAGTGCAGGAAGACGAAGCGCGGGTTCTCGCCAGTCATGTGGTTGTGGATTGCCAGCACATTGATGTTGCCGTGGCGCAGCGCTTTCAGCACGGGTTGCAGCTCGTTTTCCAGAACGGCAAAATCTCCGTCCACCACGGCATTTTCGTCATCGCCGGCGAAACCGGCCCACGTGTTGACGCCCATGCTTGCGCCGGCTTCGCACCCACACGGCATTTTGGTCTCCCGGCCGATCACCACTTTGAACATGCCGTCCTGGCTTTGGCCCGGCACGTTCAGGATGCGTTCCAGCGCGGCGGCGGTAATCGCGTTCTTTTCGGGCCGGTGCTTAGCGCCGGGAAAGTCTTCGGCGGGCTGCGCGGCCGCGGCGCGGATGTGCTTCACGTTGTCGAAGACGTTGAGCACGACGCCGCAGAGCTTGTCCGTTTCGGCCATGCCGTAGATGTGCATGAAATAGACTTTCGGCTTGTCAAAAAAGAAATGGTTGTGCAGCGCTGTGACGGAGAAGCCGCTGTCCAGCAGCAGGCTCATGATGGGGTTAACTTCGTCCTGGAATAGCACGAGATCGCCCATCAACATCGCTTTGCCGTCGCCTTCGGGCATGAAGGTCACCCACGATGCGAGGCCCATGAACGGCGGCAGTTTCTGCTCGGCGACAGTGACCGCCACGTCCGTTCGCGGCGCCGTCAGCTTGAAGGTGTTCTCTTTGGCGTTAGCCTGACCTTTCAGTCCCGTAAGCTTTTCGATGCGCGCGGTATCAAGCTGGCCTTCGGCGGCGGCGAGTGAGAATGCCAGAATTGCTGTGCAGAACGATATTTTCGTGATCATCGTGGGCGCTCCTATTGCCGAGAGAGCGCAGGGAGCAAATCTTAGGCGAGGGGAAGGGCATTGCGGATTGCGGAATTCGGATTGCGGAATGAGCGGCGAACCGCAAAGACGCGAAGGCGCAAAGAACGTCAGGAACGGAAGACGGAGTGTTATTGTGGCGGCAGCGGTCCCCTTTCTTGTCGCGCCGAAGGCGCCGTACAAGTCAGCCCAGGGCAAGAACCGCGGAGCGGCTCGCCGCCCTGGGTCATGGCACACCGCCAATGCGTCGCCCTGAAAGGGCACCACAACGCAGCGTGTCCGGCCCTTTCAGGGCGACGAAACACATGAGGCGCGTCAACCCAGGGCGGCGCTCGCGTTGCTCGCTTGCCCTGGGCTGACTTGTGTATCCCCTTCGGGGAAACGGCAAACGTCTAGAACAGTAGCACTACGCATCCCGGAAGACAGGTGCATCGCGCATTGGTTTGCGGTCTATGGGCGGATTCATACAATCCCCTGCATGCCGCGCCTCACCATCGTATCCCTGCTGCTCGCCGTTGTTGCGTGTGGTGCCGCCGAACCCTACCCTCTGTGGGACGGGAAGGAGACGGTCGAGCATTACGCTCGGCGCGTGAATCTGCCGGCGACGAAGACGCTGGATTTGGGCGGCGGGGTGAAACTGGACTTGGTGCTGATTCCAGCGGGGAAGTTTATGATGGGGTCGCCGGAGCGAGAGAAACCCATCATCGGGCAGACGATGGTGGGGCTCAGCGGCGCGGTGTTGCTCGTCCTGAGCATGGTTGTGCTGATCCGCGCCCGGAAGAAGCGGACGCGGCCGCAGTTTTCGCTGGCGTTTCTGTTGACGCTGACGCTGGTGGCGTCGCTGGGCGTATGGGGCGGGGTCCGGTGGTACGAAGCGTTGAAAGGCGGGGACGAGTTCGACAACGAGCGTCCAAGCCACGAGGTCACGCTGACGCAGCCCTTTTACATGGGCAAATATCCTGTGACGCAGGAGCAGTATCAGCAGGTGATTGGAACGAATCCGAGTTCCTTCAAAGGCAAGGACAACCCGGTGGAGCAGGTTTCGTGGGACGATTCGGTGGAGTTCTGCAAGAGGGCGAGCGAGAAAACCGGCCAGGCCGTGCGCTTGCCCACTGAAGCGGAACGGGAGTACGCCTGCCGAGCAGGAACGCGGACGAAATATTACTCGGGTGACACTGAAGAAGACCTGAAGCGCGTGGGTTGGTACGCTGGCAACAGCGGCGGCACCACGCATCCTGTGGGCCAGAAAGAACCGAACGCCGTGGGCTTATATGACATGCACGGCAACGTGTGGGAGTGGTGTTCGGATTGGTACGAACCATACAAGCCGGAACCAACCGTGGACCCACAGGGACCGTCCGAAGGCCAACGCCGGGTTGTGCGGGGCGGCTCCTGGCGCCTCAATCTCAGGTACTGCCGGTCAGCGTACCGTTTCCGGTTCAATCCCGACGACCCGTTCTTCCTCATCGGCTTTCGGGTGGTGGTGGGGATCAGTCAGCAATGACCAGGGAAAAGGAAGTGCGAAGGACGAAGGCCGAAAATGCGAAGTAATGATTATGCAAAATAAATACGAAAAATGATGCAACATTTTCGCGGCTGATACGTCAATATAATGAGGGCGGGTTGGATGCTCTGCCCGCGCGCAAGGTTCTTTGACAATTGACGAAGTTAGGGTGTGCACAGGTGCAGTTTTTAACGGAAGTCTGGAGTCTGGATTCAACGGCGGAGTCCACCACGACGTGCGCTCTTGGACAGAACGGTTGGAGGCAAGTTGGGCCGCTCCCTTACGGTCGCGGTTCTGATCACCACAGGTGCAGTCTTGGACAAAAGAAACGGCGGATGCAAGCGGAGGCGCAGGGAACAGATTCTTGTCGCTGGGCGACCCACCCGAAAGCTGGCGCTTTCGGAGTGGGCCGCCCTTCGCACCACCACATGTGCATTATTTTACAGGACGGAGAAGCGGGCGGGGACGCCAGCACTACGAACGGAGTGCAGGCCAGAGGCCTGCAGTGGAAAGGCACATGTGCAGTTTTCTACAGGACAGGCGCGGTGGTTTCGGTGGCTGAAGGCATCGGTCTGCAAACGGAAACGGCGCAGACCAATGGTACCCTTCCCCACCACCACAGGTGCACTTTTTTACAGAACGAAGAGCGGGAGCGAACAGAACGCAATCGAGGAGGATTGCGCTACTCGCCGTCTTTCAGTGTGCAGATGAGGATGGTGGGTTTGTCTTTGTCGCCGAACTGGGCGACCATTTTGGGGTCGCCTTTGCTGAGGGTGTAACTGACGGGCTGGCCGATGGGTTTGCCGCCGTCTTTGATGGTGAGTTCGACGCGGCACTTGGCGGCGGTGGCGGCGCGCATGCCGACTTCGATCTCGTAGCCGGCGATCGTTACGGTCTTTTTTCCGCCCTGCGGCATCGTCAAGGTGTGCTTGCCGGCGTCTTTGAATGTGCCGAAGACGGTGCTTTGGAGAATCTTTTTGCAGGCCTGAAGCGAGTCGGGAATCTGCTGTGTTTTTTTGCCCGAATCCGACGCCGAGACGCCCTGGACGTCAACGGTCGCCGATTCGGCGCGAACGGTGGCGGTCAACAGAGCCGCGCTGACCAACGCAAGCAGACCCAGTCTCAACATCCTGTCTCCCTCTGCTATTGCGTGACGGGTGACGAGTGACGGGTGACGGGTGATATGGTTCAATGGACTCTCGATTCAGCCATTCCACACGTCACACGCCACACGACACCCGTCACAACTATGTCGCCGCACGGGCAGCCAACGGCAAACAGAGGCTGCCCGTGGCACATCTTAATCCGGCAGCCAATGGAAGTCCTGAGCGCCAGTATCGGGCTTCCGCTCGCCGTCCTTCAGGAAAAAGCACACGACCGGTTCGTGCTGATCGGGCAGGTACTGCACCTGCACGTCGTAACGGTCGTCCAGGGCTTCAGGAATCGACATGGCCACGACCTGTTGTTCTGGCGTGGATGGAATCAGCAGCAGAATTGCCAGCACGGCAGCCGCGGCCAGACCGGCAGCCGCCATCCAAGGCCACCGGCGCCGTCTGACCGCGGTGAAGTCGGCCTGAACGACGTTGGCGACCGGAGCTTCGCGCTTGACGACGTGCTTGGCGGTCGTCTTCTGCGCGATTTTGTTCCAGACGCTGCTCCATTTTTCGGGCGCGACGTCGGGAATGGCGTCGATGGCCGCCTCCCGGATGGCTGTTTGCAGCGTGTGCCAGATTTCGCGCGTCTGAAGTTCGTTGAGCTGCGGCACGGGCAGAGTTCTGGCCGCTTCGTCCAGGCGACGCCAGAATTGCGCGTCGTTTTCAGCCGTGGTGGCTCCGGTGGCTGCAGCTTCGCCGTCAAACGCAGCGGAACGGAGCATCGCATCCAGTTCTGCCTGCGGCGGCGCAACGGTTCGCGATGCGATCTTCTGCCAGACGGTTCGGAAGCGTTCTTCAGAGATTGTTGGCGCGTTGAACTCCGCCGCAATCTGGCGCTCCAATGCAGTGGCGGGCACGGAGGCCCGCCCTACGGCCCACAGCGCCTGAGCCTTCTGGCCGGCCTGAGGGACTGGAAGCTGCGCGGCGGCGGAGTCGAGTTTCTTGTACTGCTGGAGATGGCGGCGGAGGTTCTTGTCTTCAGTCAGGCGGTGCTCAATATGAGCGGCCGCGGCGGCGTCAAGCTCGCCATCAGCATAGGCGGAAAAAGCGATATGAGATCGATCGTCCATTGTCGTTTCCAAAACGAACAGCAGGGTATAGGGTCCAGGGTTCAGGGTCTAGGGTTCAGCAGCGGAAGAGCCTTCCCTGGGCCCCGAACTCCGAACCCTGAACCCAAAACCCTGCTGTTAATCTTCACTCAAATGTGGCGCGAGCAGTTCCTGCAGGCGCTTTCGAGCGTAAAAGAGGCGCGACATCACGGTGCCAATGTTGCAGCCCAGCGCCTCGGCAATCTCTTTGTAGCTCATCCCTTCGGCCGCGTGCAGCATGAACACTGTGCGGTGATTCTCCGAAAGCTTTTGCAGCGCCGATGCGAGGGCGTCGCTGAATTCGGACATCTCCGCCTGGCGGCTCGGACTTTCAACGCCCTCCTTTGCACGAACAACGACGGCCGGTTCGGAACGGGACTCGTCGCCTTCTCCCACGCGGTGCTCGTCCAGGCTGACTTCAACGCCGCGTCTGGAGTGGCGCAGGCGATCGATCGAAATGTTGATTGCGATGCGCCTGATCCACGGGAAGAACTGGCCCTCGCCCCGCAAGTTGTCCATCTGTTCGTAGGCGCGCACAAACGCGTCTTGCACGACATCGAGCGCGGCGTCTTCGTTGTGGAGCAATCTCCAGGCGACGGCGAAGACGCGCTGCCGGTACTTGAGGAAAAGCTGCTCAAACGCGGCGGCTTCTCCGCCAACGGCTTTCTCCACCAGAGCCGAATCTTCCCCAGCGACAATGGCTGGCGGAGAGTGCGGCGAAGCTGGTGGAGGCGGCGTGGCACCTTCTCCCGTAACTGTTGACGGCAACTGCTGTTCGTTATTCATGGCTTTAGACCAGAAAAAGCCGTGGATTTATGCGGCGCACCAGCGACCACGGACTGGAGGATTTATACAACGTGCGGGTGCGGAACGGAAGTGCGAAGGGGAACAGCAGGAGGCAGGATGCAGTAGGCGGGAGGCAGGAGCGGTAACGGCGGCAGGCAGCAAGACCCAAAATTCCGCAGCTTTGGGGGAAGTCCGTTGTAGATAGAACAGGCATTCGGCCAGGAGACTCACCATGAGAACCTTGTTTTCGTTTCTGCTTATCGTAACGGCGTTGGCGTTCTCCACGCACATACAGGCTGCCGATGAAGCTCCGCAGAAGAAGCTGAAGCTGGCGGTGCTGACGGGCGGGCATGGATTCGACCGCAAGGGTTTCTTTGCGATGTTCGATGCGTTCAAAGACATCGAATACAAGGAATTCGCGCTGGGGAAGGACTCGACTATCTTCGATGACATCAGCAAGTGGGACTTCGACGCGATGCTGATGTACAACCTGAACAACATCACTGATCCGCAAAAAGAGAATTTGCTGAAGCTGCTCGACAAAGGTATCGGCTTGGTCGTCATGCATCATGCGGTCGGAAACTACCAGACGTGGACCGAGTACCCGAAGATCGCCGGTTGCGTCTACGCTCTGAAGAAGATGGAGATCGATGGCCAGACTTACGCGAGCACGTGGAAGGAAGGTGTGGACATTCCGATTCACGTGGAAGGCGCGACGCACGCGATCACCAAAGGCATTGCGGACTTCAAGGTTCACGACGAGGTTTACGGGAAGTGCTACTTCGCGCCGGACAACAAGTATCTGCTGACCACCGATCAGCCGCTGACCGATGGCAAGCTGGCCTGGACGCGCAAATACCGGAGCTCGAACGTATTCGGAACGATCCTGGGCCACGGCAGCACGATCTTCACAGACAAGAGCTTCACGCAGATCCTGCACAACGGAATCTTCTGGACAGTCGCGAAGTAACGTGTGACGAGTTACGCGTCATGATCACGCTGGTCGCTCGAACTGCGGGATTTTGAGAGTTTCTCCGTCCTTTAACGCTGACTGATGAGCCACGATGCCGGGCACGACCATGCTCAGAGCTTCGTAGACATCGACGAGCGGGCGGCGGTTTTCGAGAATGGCGGTGACGAACTCATTGCTGAGGTGTCCGTGCGAACCGCCATGGCCGCCCGCGCCGACGCCGGGTGGCAACGCCGGGCGCGTGGTGTCCGGCAGGTCTTTGCCCAGCCCTCGATATTTGTCGAGCGGGAACGAGCCCTTCTCGCCGAAGACTCGGCCGCGTTCGCCATCGGCGCCGCACATTCCCCAGCACACGGCCATGCGCGACATGCCGCCTTCGCTGGTCGTGAAGAGCGCGACCTCGTCGCTGAAGGGGTTCTTATACGGGTTGGCGTCGGGCTGGCAGTGCTTGATCTGGCCGCGGAAACCTGAGCAAGAGACCGTGGTGAAGCGCTTGCCGGTCACGCCGATGTAGTAGGCGTTCGAGTGCGTCGGGTACCATTGCGGCGGCAGGCCGATGCGCCAGCCTTTGTAGGAGTCGATCGGGGTGGGACAGTAATGGAAGTACTCGCCTTCCGAGTAGACGATCTTGCCGAAGCCGCCGGCGCGATAGATCTCGCGCATCGCGTGAAGTTCGGCATGGAAGCAGCTCGTCTCGGCCATCATGAACTTCATGCCGGTTTTCTTAACGGCTTCGACCAGCTTCTCGGCGTCTTCGAGCGAGCCAAACACAGCGGGGACGGCGGTCATCGCGTGCTTGCCGTGGTTCATCACTTCGATGCAATGCTGCGCATGATGAGGCGCATCGGTCGCGACGAAGACGGCTTCGATCGAGGGGTCTTTCACCAGTTCTTCGAGCGACTCATAGGTCTTCGAGCAGCGGCAGGCCTTCGCCAGGCCATCGCGGCGCTCGGGAACCAAATCGCTGACGGCCACGATCTCTACGTTGGGATGGTCTTGGAATCCAAATGCGGCGCCGAAGCTGCACACGCCAAAGCCGACGATCCCCATCTTGATCTTTTTGTCGGAGACCGGCTTCCAGCGCTTCTCGTCTCGTGTCTCGACCGGCTCGCCTTCGCGCGCACCGGCGGTGACCTGCGCTGCGACCGAGCCTGCGGCGATGGTTTTCAAAAAACGGCGGCGGGTGGAGGAAGGGGCGTTCATGGGGGCCTCCTTTAGTGTGTTGCCGAATACACCGAACGCGAGTCGAGAGTCGAGAAGTCCAGAGTCGAAGGCTTGCGCCGACGAAGAGCGGTTTGCGCGAAGTGCGGAAAATGGGTAGAAGAGGGAACTCTGGAAAGACGCCTACAAAGGAGGATGTGCCCGCATGGTTGCTCCAAGAGAACAATTCCTGAAGAAGCTGGCCGTGTGCAGTTGGTCGCTGCAGCCGGAGAATCCCGAGCAGCTTGCGGAGAAACTGAAGGAGATCGGTCTCAGCCACGTGCAGCTCGACATGGACCCCTTCCGCGAAAAGGCCGCGGTTTGGAGCAAGGCACCGGACGTCTTTGCGAAGAACAACATCACGCCGGTCTCCGGCATGTTCCGCACCGTCGGCGAGGACTATTCGACACTGGAAACCATTCGCGTGACGGGCGGCCTTGTCCCCGACAAGACGTGGGAGCAGAACCTCGCCAACGCGAAGGAGACGGTGAAGAACGCGAAAAAGCTGAACCTGAAGTTCGTGATGTTCCACGCCGGATTCCTGCCGCACGATCCGAAAGACCCCAATTTTGAGAAGCTGTCCGGCCGCCTGCGCCAGGTCGCGCGCCTGTTCGCGGCCGAAGGCATCACGCTGGGCTGCGAGACCGGCCAGGAGAGCGCCACCGGGCTCAAAGCGTTCCTCGATCACCTCAATGAGCCGAACGTCGCGATCAACTTCGATCCGGCCAACATGCTGCTGTATGGCAACGGCGATCCGATCGAAGCGCTGAAGATTCTCGGCAAGCGGGTGCAGAGCGTGCACGTCAAGGATGGCATCAAGGCGAGGACGCCCGGCACGTGGGGTGAAGAGGTCCGCGTTGGCACCGGCCAGGTCAATTGGCCCGCGTTCTTCACGACGCTCGCGGAAATCAACTTCCCCGGCTGGCTGTGCCTGGAACGCGAGGCCGACAACAAGCGCGTCGAGGACATTCGCGCGGGGAAGGTGTTTGTCGAGAAGCTGCTGAAGGGTTGATTATACCGAGGATGCCAAGGACCGGGGCTGTTTCCGGTCCGTGGCACCTCCATGCAACGAGCTATTCTTCGTCCAGCACGCGCTTGCGGCGCAAAATATGATGGTAATGCCGTGAAAATCGGTGCGCCTCGTCGCGAACGTATTGAAGCATCCGCAGCGCCGGCGAACGCCGCGGCAGCCGCAGCCCTTCGGGGTGGTCCAGCGTAAACAGAATCTCCTCCTGCTTGGCGAGAGACGCGAGGTAGGGGAGCTCTTGGCTCTTAGCTCTTGGCTCTTGGCCGGCGGCAGCCGCGTCCTGTACTGCCTCCTGCTTACTGCCTCGCGCCTCCTGCCGTTCTGCCGCTCCCTCACGGTCGCGGTTCTGATTCTCCGCGTCCCCGCGTCTCCGCGTCTCCGCGTCCGCTGTTTCTCCCCTTCTTCCCTTCTCCTCTTCTCCCCCTCTTGCCGTTTCAAGGCCGATCGTCCGCAGGGCATCTTGTGCGGCATGGAGCTGCCCCAGTCCGCCGTCGATGAGGATCAGGTCAGGCAGGGGAGAGCCCTCGCGCAGCAGGCGGTCGTAGCGGCGCGTGACGATTTCGCGGATGCTGGCGAAGTCATCGACGCCGGAAACAGTCTTGATACGGAAGCGCCGGTACTGTTCGCGGCTGGGCAGGCCGTCCACGAAGCTGACCAGCGCGCCGACCGTCTCCTGGCCGTGCAGGTGAGCGATATCGATGCCTTCAATGCAACGCGGCGGTGTTTGAAGATGCAGCGCTTCCTGAAGTTGCGCGACGCCGTCTTTGGGATCGATATGCAGCACGCCGGGTTCCATCTCATCGTCGATGGAGCCCCGGTCGCGCAGACTGCGGATCGCCGTCAGCGTGTCGCGCAGGCCCGCGGCGTCTTCGTAGCGCCGTTCTTGAGCGGCTTTCTTCATGTCGCGCTCGAGTTCCTTCTCCACGTCGCCGGCCCGCCCCTGCAGAAACATCGCCAGCCGTTTCATGCTGGCCTTGTAGTCTTCGCTGGTCTGCAACGCCGCGCAGGGCGCTTTGCAGCGGCCGATGTGATACTCGAGGCACGGCCGGAAGAAGCGGTTGCGCGGGTCGCTCTCCTTTATGTCCAGATTACAGGTGCGGTACTTGAAGACGCGCTGAAGCACTTGCAGCGCGACGCGCAGCCAACTGGCGCTGATGAACGGGCCGTAGTACTTGCTGCGCTTATTCGTCCGGTCGCGGGTGATGTTCACGCGCGGAAAGTCCTCGTCAGTAACTTCGACGACCGGGAAGTTGATATCGCTCTTGGCGTGAATGTTGAAGATCGGCTGGAGATCCTTGATCAGCCGGTTTTCGAGCAGAAAAGCTTCGACTTCCGACTGGCACTCGCAGAATTCGATCGCATGAATGCGCGCGACCAGGTCGGCGGTCTTCTGATCGAACGGCCGTTTCTCGTCGAAGTATTGCCGGACGCGTTTGCGCAGGGAGAGCGCCTTGCCCACATAAATCTCGCGATCCTGGGCATCTTTGTAGATGTAGACTCCCGGAGCGTCCGGAAGCGCCTCGAAATCGGCTTTGAGATAATCTGGAACGGGCATGTTCGTTTCGCCCAATGGGCTGCGGCACCGCCGCCGTGCGCCCGCTGGCGCATCACAGACTGAATTGTAGCGCAAACCTGCACTTTTTGTAACTCCAACGCGGTTAATGGATCATTCTTAGCGAACGAGTCTTGTGCTCAGGAGAGCACTGCGTCACCGCAGAGGAGAGGGACCGCAACATGGCTGAGAACGCCAAAGAGTTCTTCGCACGATTTGGACAGGACATGGAGAAGGCGAAGATCGCCGTCCCTGACACGATCAAGGGCTTCGGCGCTTTGTTTCAGAGCGTGATGAAGAACGGCGCGCTCAACACAAAACAGAAAGAGCTTATCGCGCTGGGCATCGCGGTGGCGCAGCGCTGTGGTCCGTGCATCAATCTGCACGTTCAGAAATCGCTCGAAGCCGGCAACACACCCGCGGAGATTCTCGAAGCGGCGAGCGTGGCGGTGGTGATGCAGGGCGGACCGGCGTACACGCATATTCCGGAAGTGATCAACGCGCTGGAAACCTTGAGCAAGGAAGCATAGGAGACGCGGCCATGAATCCTTTTCGGATCAAGAAGTGGAACCCGTATGTCGTCGGCGTTCTAATTGGCGTGCTGAGTTGGGTGACGTTCTACACCATGAACAAACCACTGGGCACCAGCACGTCGATGGTTCATGTTGCGGGGTTGGCGGTCTCCACAGTTGCAGCCGAACATGTATCGGCAAACCCGTACTACAAAGCCGAGATCACCGCAAAGAATCCCATGTTCGATTGGCAGATGTTCCTCGTCCTTGCGCTGCCCATCGGGGCTCTGCTGGGCGCGTGGCTGGCCCGCGACTTCAACGTGGAGAAAGTGCCAGCGCTGTGGCGCTGGCGTTTCGGGGAGGCGCCCTGGAAGCGCTACGTCGGAGCTTTCCTCGGCGGGATGATTTTGATCCTCGGAGCACGAATGGCTGGCGGATGCACGTCCGGCCACGGCATCAGCGGCGGACTGCAGATGGCCGCCAGTTCCTGGGTCTTCTTCATGTCCATGTTCGCCTCGGGTGTCGTGACGGCGTTCGTGCTGTTTGGAAAGGAGGGACGGAAACATGTTTGATACGACCACCCTGATCATTGGCGGTGTTCTGACCGGGCTTGTCTTCGGGTTTCTGCTGCAAAAGGGACACGTCACGCGGTACAGCACGATCGTCGGCCAGTTCCTTTTTACGGATTTCACCGTGCTGAAGATCATGCTGACGGCGATCGTTACCGGCGCCATTGGCATCTATGGAATGTACTCGGCCGGAATGATCACCCAGTTGCACGTGAAGCCGCTGCTGCTGGCGGCGAACGCTCTGGGTGGGTTGATTTTCGGGATCGGAATGACGCTCGCGGGTTACTGTCCAGGAACAGGCGTTGCGGCGATCGGCGAAGGTTCGCGCCATGCGATTTACGCTGTGCTCGGCATGATCGTCGGCGCGGGCGTCTACGCCGAAGTATATCCGTCGTTGCAGAACAACCTGTTGAAATGGGCTGACTACAAGAAGATCACGCTGGCCGACGCGACCGGTCTGTCGCCCTGGGTCTTTGTCGCCGGACTGGCGATCGTGGCCGGAGCCGTGTTTGTTCTGATTGAGCGCAAAGAAGGCCGGTGCGCTGCGGCGTTGCCAGCAACTGTGACCGGTCGTTAAAATGGAAACTTCCCGGGCGAGGAGCTGCAAGGTGAACTGGACGGACGTTCTGCTTATTATTGGTGCCGTGGCATTCTGGCTGGTTCTCAACCGGTGGGTGATGCCGCGGCTGGGCGTGCCGACATGAACGAGCGACAGTTGCGCGGTGGAACCGCGCCCGCAAAACGTCGCGCGTGAACCAAAGGATGGTAACCCTTAAGCGTAGCCGGGGGCGCTCGTTGGACCTTCTATGCATAACGTGACACCTTGGTGGGAGATGGCGTTGTTGCCTGAACGGTTGCGGCGCCTGTTTCAGAATCCTCACGCGATTCTGGACCCACTCGTCAAGCCCGGCATGGTTGTGGCGGACATCGGCTGCGGGTTGGGATATTTCACGCGAGCGATGGCTGAACGGGTTGGCCCGTCTGGGCGCGTCATCGCCGTGGACCTGCAACCGGAGATGCTAAACGTGCTACGGCGGCGCGCGTCACGCCAAGGCCTGCTCGACCGAATCGAGCTTCATCAGTGTCAGCCGGACGACCTGGGCCTGATTGAACAGGTTGATTTTGCGCTGAGCATGTGGATGTCGCACGAGGTGCCGGATCGCCCAAGACTCTTCGCCCAGATCGCGGCCAGCCTGAAACCCGGCGCACTCTGGCTGCTGGCAGAACCCATCATTCATGTCCCAGCGCGCGAATACGCAGAGATTCGAGCGGCCGCCTTGACGACCGGGCTCACAGAGAAGCCGGCCGTCAAGATTGCATTCAGCCGAGCAATATTATTGAGCAGAACTAGCGCTGCAGAAATCCCCAGTTCTTCTTTCTGAAGCTGTTGACGGCGGTGGTCAGGTCATCGTAGGTACTTTGCTTCGCCGAGGTCGATGATCACCTTGATCGGGTATTGCTTTGACTTTGCCAAATAGGCCACCGCGTTTCCGGGCCCGCCGACGAATCAGGCCCAACTGAAGGAGCGGGAGTCCTAATATCCTGTGGGTGTTGTCTCGGTGGAATCGCCAGAACGGCTCTGTAGACTGTTTCCCGCAACTCTGTGTCCTCTGTGACCTCTGTGGCTAAAGGATCTCCGTAATGAGAAGGCAATCCGGACGGCGCGTGACGCGGGCATTGATTTTCGATCTCGACGGAACGCTGATCGACAGTGTCTACGGCTACGTGCTGGCCTGGCAACTCACGCTGGCCGAAGCGGGCATGCCGATCGAAGGCTGGCGGCTGCACCGGCGCATGGGGATGAGTGGCGGGTTGTTCAAGCGCGCGGTTGCGCGCGAGTTGGGCCATACGATTGGTGATGAGGAACTGCGCGCGATGGACAAACGCTGCGCGGAACTCTATCGCCAGTTCGTCCCCAAGCCGCAACCGCTGCCCGGCGCGCGCGAACTGCTGGCCTTCTTGCGAGAGCATGGCGTGCGGCACGGCATCGCGACGTCGAATCTTCGTCCGTTGATCAATCCGTCACTCGATGCGCTGGGCGTGGGTTCTGAGACCGTCGTCGTGGAGCGCAGCGATGTGGAACGCGCAAAGCCCGAACCGGATCTTTTCCTGGAGTGCCAGCAGCGCCTGGGCGTCAACGCGGAAGACTGCTACGTCGTCGGCGACGCCGTCTGGGATCTGATGGCCGCTCGCCGCGCGCACATGCTCGGCATCGGTCTGCTCAGCGGCGGCTACGGCGAAGACGAATTGATCAAGGCCGGAGCATTCCGCGTTTTCCGCGACGCGGCCGAACTGCACACGTGGCTGGATGAACTGGGCGTGCTGGCATGAACGCTCGTGTACTTCCTTAGCGCTGCGAGCAGTCTCCCCTTCTCCCCGTCTCCCGTTCTCCCCTTCTGCCGTTCACGCCGACTTCAATGCGTCTGGAATTGGCATCCGCAGGCAGCGCCACGCCGGCGGCAGCGCGCCGAGAAGACCGAGTCCGGCGCCCGCGGCGAACCCGGTCGCCAATGCCGGCGCGTCAATCATCAAACGGAACGCGCCCATTGAAAATCGCACGCCCACGCCGTTCAGCAGCGCCAGTCCGATCACGGCCGCGATCAGCGTCCCCACGACCGCGGTGAGCACCGACTCTTGCACCAAGCTGAGCACAATCGCGCGGCGCTTGAAGCCCAGCGCTTGCAGCGAGCCGAGTTCCCGCACGCGCGAAGCAAACGCCGCATACATCGTGTTCAGACCGCCGAGCAGGCCGCCCATCGCGAGCAGAACGGTCGCGATCCAGACCATCGTTTGCACCGGCCGGAAGAACGTCATCAGCTTGCCGTAGTAATCCGCCTCACGAAACGCGACGAGTTCCAGGTCGGGCCGCCGCTTCACGAATTCCTGCACATCACCCAATTCCGCGCTGCCCAGCGTCATGATCACGCACGAGAATTTGCTCTCGCGTTTCATCGCGATCTGCAAATCGGTGAGAGGAATCCAGATCTCCGCTTCCATCACGGTGCCCGGCGCTTCAAAGTGCCCAGCGACGGTCCAGGCGCGGTTGTCGAACCAAAGCTGCTTGCCAACCTCCAGGCTTTCATTCGGCACGCCCATGCGCGTGGCGGCGAGATGCCCGACCAGGATTTCGCCCGTGCCCGGCGCGTGGCCTTCGACGATGCGAACTTGCGGATGAACGAGGAACGCTTCCGGCCGGATGCCGCGCATCAAAGCCATGTAGCGTTCGGGCGAATTGCGCTCTAGATACACCAGCGGCGCCGCGTGAAATTCGGGCGAAATATACTTCACGCCCAGCCGCTCGCGAATGCCGGAGATACTCGCCGCCGCCGTCCCGGCGATGCTGCCGTCGATCTCGCTGCGCTCGATGCTCTCCTCGCTGCCCGCGCTGAGCAAAATGACATTGTCCGTGCCGCCGCTGAACGTCAGGCTTTTCTGCATCCCGCGCACGAAGCCGACCGACGCGAGCACCAGCAGCACGACGATGCCACACCCGCCCATGCTCAGTGCCATTCGCAGCGGAGCGCGGCCGAGATTGCGGACGGCGTATTCCCACGGCAACAAACGCATCATTTCATTCCCTGTTCGTTGGAGCGGACTGCATAATGCTGAATGATGAATGCGGAATGATGAATATCGCTTGCTGGCTTCATCCTTATTCATCATTCATCATTTATCATTCCCGCGGTTAGACGGCTCTGAACGACGCTGCAATTTCCCGCCGCGACGCTTGCCACGCCGGCACCAAACCGGCAAGGATTCCGACCAGAACGGAAACGCCCAGCGCGATCAGCCACACCTGCGGCCCAGCGCTGAAGTTGATACTCAAGCCTTCGTTTGACAGGCTGAAGTTTCCCCATTTCAGCAGGGCGACGACCAGAGCAATTCCCACCGCTCCGCCGGAAACGCTCAGCAGCAGACCTTCCGCAACAATCAGCCGCGCGATCAGGCCAGTGCGGAAGCCGAGCGTCTGCATCACGGCGTGTTCGCGCACGCGGTCCTGCACAGCGAGAACGATCGTGTTGCCGACGAGAGCCAGCACCGCGGCCACGCAGGCCAGCGCGACCCACTTCGTGAAGCGGATCAATTCGAGCAGATCGCCGGCCGCGCGCGCGACGAATGCTTTCTCTGGCCGCGTCGTCGTCGGTTCCTGGTCGCTCTTGAATTCGGCGTCGATGGCACTGGCCACGCTGTCCAGCAGCGCGGGGTCTTTCACGCGCACGGTGAACTGCGTGACGATGCCGGTCTCCTTCTGCTGCGAATATTGCAGATAGCGCAGATGCACGTAGCCGACATTCTGGTTCTGCGGTTCGTCCGAGTGCAGAATTCCGGCGACGTACACGCGCAGGCCGTTGGCTTCGAACATGTCGCCGAGCTTCAGACCGCGACGCTTGGCGAGCGTCTCACCCACCAGAATCGAATCCTGCCGGCGCGACCAGTCCTGCACGCTTCCGCCGATCAGTTGAATCTGGCCCGCAAGGAATTTCTCGAGATGTTCCGGCGGCACGCCGCGGAACGTAACGACATCCAGGCTGGTGCGGCAGTTGTTCACGAGGACTTTCATCGGCACGACGCTTTCGACGCCCGCGATGCGCTCGATGCGCTGTGTGTAATGTTCCGGAAGACGGCTGGTGTACGGGCAGAAGCGGTTCTCGCGGTACACGACCAGCACCGTGTCTTTGGCGCTGAGTTCTGTGGCCTGACGCATCCCCTGTTGCACGGCTTGCACCGCGCCAAACAGGAACATCGCCACGGCCGTCCCGCCCAGCGTCAACAAGCTGCGCGTGCGATGCCGCACGATCTGCTTGAACAGGAAGGGCAGGAATTTGGGCGCAATCATGTGGGCTGCCCCTCCATAATCGCGGGCGCCGCTGCGGCCTGTTGCCGTGATTCCACCAACCGGCCTTTTTCCAGATGCAGACTGTAGTCTGCGAACGCCGCAGCCTTCGGGTCGTGCGTGACCATCACCAGCGTCTTGCGCAGCTCCTTGTTGAGCCGCCGCAACAGATTCAAAATGCTGATCGCCGCCGGGGCGTCCAGGTCTCCGGTCGGCTCGTCAGCCACGATGATTTTTGGATCCGTCACGATCGCGCGCGCGATCGCCACGCGCTGCTCCTGTCCGCCGCTGAGCTGCCGCGGGAAGTGATCGTGGCGATCGGCCAGCCCCACCAGTTCGAGCGCCAGCGCAACCTTCGCGTGCCGCTGCGAACGCGAGAGCGGATGCAGCAGCAGCGGCAGCTCGATGTTCTCGTAGGCCGTCAGCACCGGCGCCAGATTGTAAAGCTGAAAGATGTAGCCGATGTTCTCCGCGCGCCAATCCGCCAGCGCCGAGCGCGAGAGTGTGGTCAGATCGGCGCCGCCGATCGTCAGGCTGCCGGCGGTCGGGCTGTCGATGCCGGCGATCAGATTCAGCAGTGTCGTTTTTCCGCTGCCCGACGGCCCCATCAGCGCCACGAAATGGCCGCTTTCGACGTCCAGGTCCAGATCCTGAAGCGGCGTGATCAGGTTGTCGCCTTTTTTGTACGACTTCGTCAATTTTCGGCATTCAATCAGGCTCATTTGTGGCTCCCTTCGTGTCCGGCGTGCTTTGCTTCGGGTTCAGGCTTCGGTGTGGAAGAGGCCGCTTCCGCAGCGGCTTCTCCGGACACGCGAATCTTCTGTCCGTCTTTCAAACTCGCCGGCGGGTTGTCGATCAGCGCGTCGCCCGGCTGCAGTCCGCTGACGATCTCGATCCAGTCATTCAGCCGCACAGGACCGGTCTGCACGCCGCGCCGGAGCGCAACGCTGCGGCCTTTGTCCACAACCCACGTCTCGGCGTGGCCACCGGTGTGCATCGCCAGCAATCGCTGAGGCGCGAAGATGCGGTAGCCGCTGGCCGACGCGCTGGCTTTCGATGCGGCGGCGATGAACTGAATGCGCGCGAGCATCTCCGGCTTGAGTTCGCTCGCGGGCTTTTCGATCGCCACCTTTACCTGCAGCGTGTTCTTCTGCAGATCCGCTTGATTGACGATGCGCGTGACCTCGCCGTCGAACGTGCGGTCCGGCAGCACATCAACGACGATTTTCGCCTTCTGCCCCACGCTGACTTTCGCGGCGTCCGCCAGCGGCACGTCGGCTCGCACCTGCAGTTTCTGCGGATCGTACAAGTGGACGATATGCAACGAGTGCATGTCGTCGGAGTTCGGCATCAGCTTCGATCCCGGTGACACCAGCCGCGTCATCACCACGCCGTCGGCGGGCGAACGCACTTGCGTGCGGTCAAGCTTCAACTGCGCGGTATCGCGCTGTGCTTGAGCCAGCCGCACTTCGGCTTCGGCGAACGTGACTTGCGCGATGGCTTCGTCCAGCGCGCGTCGCTCGGGAATTCGCAGGCGCAAATTGTCTTGAGCGGCCGCGGCATCGGCCTGCATCTTGGCGATTTGCGCACTGAGCACCGCGCGCTGCCCTTGAGCCGCCTCCAGGCGCGCCTCTTCGGTCTTGAGCTGCAAGCCGGTTTTGACGAGTTGGTACTCCGGTATCGCCAGGCCCGGGGCCGAATCTTTCTCGCGCCGGTACTGCTCCTTCAATTCCGCGACGCGCGCGTCCGCGACGCCAATCTCCTTTTCCGATTGCGCAAGCTGCGCCTTGCTTTCAGCGAGCGCCGCGGCGCTGAACGAAGCCGCTTGCGTGCGCGCGACGGGGTTGTCCCATTCGCGCTGAGCAGCTTCGAGCGTGGCTTTCGAGACGCGCAGGGCGGCTTGCTTGCGGGCCAATTCGGCGTCGGCCTGCGCCAACGCGAGCTTGGCATCGTCATCAATCAGCCGCACAACGACGTCGCCGGCCTTGACGGTCTGGCCTTCAAGCACCAGCACTTCTTTGATAATTCCATCGGTCAGCGCAGAGACGTAAATAGGGAAGGGGTCCGCTTCGACCCAACCGGCAGCTTGAGCCGCTACGCCGCCGCTGCTCTGCTGTCCCCCGGTCTGCGTGACGACCGGGACGACGCGGACTTCGGGCGCCGGCCACAGCGCGTCCCAAGTCGTGTATAGCATGGTGGCCGCGAAGATGGTCAGCAGCACCGCAGGCAGCAAGACGCGGGTCTTCCAGCGGAATTTCGGCGGCGGGACGCGCGGAGTGCTACCGGTGGAGGTGTGCGTGAGCACACTCAAGTCGCTCTGTAAATCAGGCATGTGCGGGATCTCACCTGTTAAACGCCATCGTTGCCAGAGACACAATGCCCCTGGCCTTCACCGCAAAAGTGAAGTTGATGCGTTAGCAGGTGAGTTGGAGTAGCCTCGCGCGAGGCTGCGAGGCAACCGCAGGCGGGCCGTTGCTTCCCCGGGCGACTTCTTTGCAGAACATGCCAGCGTTCGGCAGAGAGGCCGTGAGGACGAAGAGGACTTGCGGCGCAGAGGCCGCGGCGAAGGTGTGCAAGTCCTTTGCAGGAGACGGACCGACGACAAACAGCGGGACGGAGACGCAGCCGGTGCAGTTGCGGGTGAGTTTCTCGCTGGGCTGACCGGATTTCCCGTGCTTCTTTTGGCAGCAAGGGCAGGTTCCGCTCATCGCATCGGCGACACTGCTATGCTCGCCGTTGCGGCAACCCATGCACCACGACGCGGGCATCGATCCCGCGACGATCAGTGCGCAAGCCAAACCGAGTGACACCAGCGTTCGCATACCGGAATGATCTTCCAAGCCCACTGATACTATACAGGATTCCAGCCCTAAAGACAAGACGGCGCGGACAGCCACTACTTCAAAAACCGGATTGTAATCGGATACCGGTACGACTTGCCATCGGACGCCTGCACCGCCGCGATGATCGGCAGGATCAGGTCCAGGAGGCAGATGATTCCCAGCAGCACGAAGCCGATGAAGACGAGGCACAGGATGAGCGAGACGACAGCATAGATGAACATTGAAATCTGGAAATTCAGCGACTCCTTGCCTTGTGCGTCAATGAACGGGTGATCGTTGCGCTTGACCAGCCAGATCACCAAAGGACCGACCCAACTGCCTAAGGAAGCAGCAACCAGTCCGGCCAGAGCGCTCAAATGGCAGAGCATGCCCCACGTGCGCGCATCCTTTTCGGCTTTATCCAGTCCGCTCGTGGAACCCGTTTCGGGCGTCAAATCGCTCATAGTCTTTGCCTCCTTAGTGATTGTGCGCGTCCTTCTATTGCAGAGTTCTGCAAAGTCAACGGGCTTTGCACGACATTAACATTGACACGCTTTCGCCGTCCAATGAGACTCGAATATAGGAGGAATGTTCAACAGCAATGCTTATCGATACTCACGCCCACCTGACCTACCCCGACTTCAACAACGACCGCGATGCCATGCTGGCACGAGCGGCTCATGCCGGCGTCGGCGGATTTCTCACCGTCGCGACCGTGCAGGAGGAATGGCAGCGCTGCCTCGACCTGGCCGAAGGCAAGCCGGCCGTGCGCGTCGCTCTTGGCGTTCATCCCAACGAGACCAGCACCTTCACCCCTGAAGTGGCCGCGCAGATGAAAGCTCTGGCGGCCAAGGATCCGCGCGTCGTGGGTATCGGCGAAACCGGCCTGGATTTCTTCCGAGAACATTCGCCGCGCGAAAAGCAGCGCGAAGCATTTCAAGCGCACCTCGACATCGCTGCTGAACTGAAAAAGACCTTCATCCTGCACTGCCGCGCTGCTGAAACGGAAATGATCGAGATGCTGGCTGGTTTCCGCAAAACCGCCGGCGCCGGTCTCGGCGGAATCTGGCACTGCTTCACGTCCACGCCGGAGTTCGCTGCGCGCGCCATGGACCTGGACCTGTACTTCGGCCTCGGTGGAGTCGTCACATACCCGAAAGCCGACAACGTGCGCAAAGCCGTCGCGACCCTTCCGGCGGACCGGATTCTGCTTGAGACCGACTGCCCGTTCCTCCCCCCGCAAGGCTGGCGCGGCCAACGCAACGAACCGGCGTACCTGGCCAAGGTTGTTGAAGTCATTGCCGAGGTAAGAAAAACGACTCCGGAAGAGATTTCGAGGATAACGACGGAGAATGCAATTCGCGTACTTGGTACATTTGCTTAAGTAGTAGCGCAATCCTCCTGGATTGCGCCGTGTCCTTTACTTTATTGGGGCATCAGAATGACCTTTGGCGACTTCCAAATCCACTTCATCTCCGACGGAACTTTCAAGTTAGACGGTGGTGCCATGTTCGGCATCGTTCCCAAGCCATTGTGGACGCGCGAACGGCCCGCGGACGAGCGCAACCGCATCCTCCTCTCCTGCAATTGCCCCCTGATCCGCACGGGCAAGCACAACATCCTCATCGACTGCGGCATCGGCCGGAAATGGAACGAAAAGCAGCGCGACATCTACGCCATCGACGAGCGCCCCTTGCTGATTGAGAACCTCGCCCGCGTGGGCCTTAAGCCCGCCGACATCACGATCCTCGTCCACACACACCTGCACCTCGATCACGCCGGTTGGAACACGCAGCTTAACGCGTGTGGGGAGCCCGAACCGGTCTTCGTCAACGCGCGGCACTTGGTGGAACGCCGCGAACTCGATGTTGCGCATCATCCCAACGAACTTCAGCGCGGAACATACTTCTCCTCGAACATCGACCCCATCGACGCCGCCGGCGACTGGGACGTCTTCGACGAAGTCCGCCAAGTCGTTCCCGGCATTACCATGGTCCGCACGGGCGGCCACACCGCCGGCCACTGCGCGGTGCGAATCGAATCCGGCGATCAGAAAGCCATCTTCCTCGGCGAAGTGATGCCCACGACCGGTCACCGCCACCTGCCCTGGATCATGGCCTATGACCTTTTCCCGCTCGAAATGCTCGAAATCAAGCGCACGCTGCTAAAGGAGGCCGTCGAGCAGAAAACGCTGCTGCTCCTCAACCACGATCCCACCGCCTTCGCCGTTCGCTTGCGCAGCGCCAGCGGCGACAAACTCGAAGCCGTTAAAGAGTACTGACGCAAGAGGCTCGGGTTCCTAACCTTGCGAGTGCTCCAGGCAGAACTCTGCGCGCACCCCACATCTGCAATCCGCCGGCGCCGCCACCGGTGTAAGTAATTGGAGCAACTTTTCGCCCGGCGGCGAGTCTCCAGGAGGCAGAGCAGGCAATGAACCTCGGCGAACCCAATCCGGCACCAGAAACGAAATCTAACGGCAGCACGCGGCGCGAGTTCATCGGGACCGCGGCCGCCGGAGTGGCGCTGGCCAGCGCAATTGCGGCGCGCAGCTACGCGGCGACGGACAACACAATCCAGATCGCGCTGATCGGCTGCGGCGGGCGCGGTGCGGGTGCGGCCCTGAACGCCATGAACGCCAAGAATGCGCCCGTGAAATTGGTGGCGATGGCCGACGTTTTTCCCGCCAAGCTGCAGAATGCTTACAACGGCATTACCAAGCAACGCAAAGATCAGGTTGACGTGCCGGAGAACCGCCAGTTCATCGGCTTTGACGCCTACAAGAAAGCGATGGATTGCCTGCGCCCCGGCGATATCGCGATCCTGACGACACCGCCCGCGTTCCGCTGGCCGCACTTTACGTATGCCATCGAGAAGGGCCTGAACGTCTTCATGGAGAAGCCGATCGCGGTCGATGCGCCCAGCACGCGGCGCATGATCGCGCTCGCCGACGCGGCGAAGCAAAAGAATCTGAAAGTCGGGGTTGGCCTGATGTGCCGGCACTGCGTCGTCCGGCAGGAGCTTCTTGAACGCATCCAAGACGGCGCAATCGGCGAGATCGTCGCGGCGCGATCGTACCGCATGCACGGCCCGGGCGGGTACTTTGCGTCGAAGCCGAAACCGCAAGGAATCAGCGACCTGATGTACCAGGTGCAGCGCTTCCACAGCTTCCTGTGGGCCAGCGGCGGATGCTTCAGCGATTTCTACATCCACAACATCGATGAAGTCTGCTGGGCGAAGGGTTCCTGGCCGGTCAAAGCTCACGGCAGCGGCGGCCGGCATTACCGCGAAGACAATGTCGATCAGAATTTCGACACGTACACCGTCGAGTACACCTTCGCGGACGGCGCACCGTTCTTCTACGAAGGCCGCTGCATCACCGGCGCCAATCCGTTGATGGGCGTCTGGCTGCACGGTTCCAAGCGCGCGGCGAAGATGTCCGGTTCGGGTCACACGCCGGCCGGTTCCTGCATCTTCAAGGATCAGGACACCAGTAACACGGCGGACCTGAAGTGGTCCTGGAAGAAGGGAACGAAAGAGCCCAACCCGTACGACCGCGAATGGGTGGACTTGATCGACGCGATCATCAATAACAAGCCGTACAACGAGGTCGAACGCGGCGCGATGGCCAGCCTGGTCACCGCGATGGGCCGCAAAGCGTCGCACATTTGCCAAGTCGTGACGCTAGAGGACATGCTGAAAGACGAACACGAGTTCGCACCGGACGTTGACAAGTTCGCCGAGAACTCTCCCGCCCCGCTGAAGGCCGACGCCGACGGCAAGTATCCGATCCCAACGCCGGGCATGGGGCGGAAGGAGTATTCGACGGAAGCGTAGGCTGGTGAGTTGTGAGTGATGGAAGTATTGATCTTCTTGAGGAAAGGAGGGTTCTATCTATGCGAAGCAAGGTGGTGGCAATCCTGTCACCGCTCGTCGCAGTTGCGATGTTTACCGCGTCGCCGCTGCTCGCTGGGCAAAGCGGTCCGGCGATCGGCTCCGTCGCCCCGCCGCTCAACGGATCTGCATGGGTCACGTCCGACGGCAAGGCGCCGGACTTGAGAGGCAAGGTTCTGCTGGTCTATTTTTGGTTTGTGAGGTGACCCGGCTGTACACAAACCGCTCCGATGATGAAGGCTTTGGCCGACAAGTATGGTAAGGACGGCCTGCTCATCGTGGCGCCTGCACCGGAGGTGGAGGCAGCGGTCAAGCAGTACAAGACAGCAAAAGGCATCGAGTTCCCCATGCTGGCCGGCGCGGACTCGACGATTGAAGCGTACAAGATCTCCGGCTATCCGTTCCTGGTGCTCGTCGGAAAGGATCGCAAGATCCTCTGGCGCGGGAACTTCAGGAATGAGGAACTGGAGCCGGCAATCGTGGCGGCGCTCAAAGCGCCTGCACCCGACGCAGGCAAGGCCGACGCGAAAGCCGACGCCAAACCGGCGGAGACAAAGGTGTTCGTCCTGAAAGACGGCACGAAGGTCATTGCGTCCAAGGTCATCGAGTCTCCGGATCAATACACTATCAAAGACGAGTTCGGGAAGTTCCGCACCATCGATAAGTCCGAAGTGAAAGAAGTCAAGACTGAGTAGTGCTGCAAGCGATATATGGTGTACCACGGACCGGGGCTGTTTCCGGTCCGTGCGCCTTCTTTACGTCCATCTCACGTCATCAATGACTCAACCCTGATAATTTCTTCTCCCAGTCCGCTAGCACAATCGTCTCGCCCGTCACACGCGCTTCTTCGGCCGCGAAGCCGATGATGTGGCTGTGCACGGTCGAATCGATGCTCGCTGCGAGCGGTGCGCCGGCAGGAGCGGACATTTCATCGTAGAGAGCTTTCACGAGGCCCGGATCGCCGCCGCCGTGGAGTTCGTAGCCGCCGTCTTCCGCTTGCACGCTGATGCGTTGCGGCTGGCTTTCATGGGGGAACAAAATCAGGTTTGCGCCGAAGTGCTTCAGGTAAGTCTCGCCGCCTTTGAGCACGCCCTTGGTGCCGTAGACTTCGATGTGGCGGCCGTGTTCGAACGCAGTCATCGTGAACGTGCCGGCGATCCCGCCTTCGAACTCCATCGCCAGGACCTGCCGGTCCACCGCGTCGTTGTCGCAGCGGAACGCGCAGCGACCCCATGGGCTCGTGCGCAGCCATTCGACAATTTCCTGTTCGCTAGCCTCTTTGGCGCGGTCGTACACCATCGTCAGCCACGGAAAGCGCATATCGGTGCTGTAGCGCAGCGCGTAGTACGGGCAGGTTTTCGCGACGGGGCAGTCGTCCGTGCAGCGAGCGGGTGCGCCGGTCGGAGCGTTCTCCTTTTTGAAGAACCCGAGCGAACCGAAACTGGAGAGGCGCACGCAGCGGCGACCGACGAGCCAGTGAACAATGTCCGTGTCATGGCAGCATTTCGAGATGATCATTGGTGAGGCTTTGCCGGTGACCGACCAGTGGCCGCGCACGAACGAATGGCACTGATGCCACGGATCGACGCCTTCGTTGGCCTGAATGCCCGTGATATCGCCCAGCGCGCCAGACTGGATGATCTCCTTGATCTTGCGGTAAAACGCCGCGAACCGGAGCACGAAGCAGACCATCACGCGCCGGTTAGCTCTATTTGCGAGGCGCTGAATTTCGAGAACTTGCTCAGGCCGCGTCGAGATCGGTTTTTCTAGCAGCACGTTGTAGCCCAGCTTGAGCGCCGCGCAGCAATTCCCATAATGCGCGTTGTCCTGCGTTGCGATAATCACAACGTCAGCGAGCTTTCCCGCTGCCAACATCGCTTCGGCACTGTCAAAGCCTCGGAACTGCGGATTGCCAGAGAAACCGCGGATTTTCTCCACGCGCTGCGGCATCGGGTCGGAACCCGCCACGATGCGGAATTGCTCCGGCCGCGTAGACATCAATTGCGTGTACGTCTGCGCGCGCGCGCCGCAGCCAATGCAGGCGATAGTAAGCGGGGTGGACATGGCTGAAGGCTCCTTGCTGATTTGGTCACGACGCTACCGCAGCGCCCCAAGGGGTCAAGCGGCAGCCGCGTGACGAGTGGAATGGACACCAGACGACCAGACACCAGTTGCTACAGCGCCCCTTTTCCTATACAAAAAACTTAGCGTAGTGAGGCTTCTTAGAGGTAAATTCACGCATATGGCCGACATACCTGCACGAATCGATTTCATCCGAGCGATCATCAACGAAGACAATGCGAGCGGGAAGCATCAGGGGCGCGTGCAGACGCGCTTCCCGCCGGAACCGAACGGGTATCTCCACATCGGGCACGCCAAGTCGATCTGTCTGAACTTCGGGATCGCTCAAGATTACGGCGGCAAAACCAACCTGCGCTTCGACGACACCAATCCGAGCAAGGAAGAGCAGGAGTATGTCGATTCGATCAAGGACGACGTGCGCTGGCTGGGCTTCGACTGGGAAGACCGTCTCTTTTTCGCGTCCGATTACTTCCAACAAATCCACGACTACGCCGTGCAGCTTATCGAGAAAGGCAAGGCATACGTCTGCGACTTGACGCCCGAACAGCTCAGCGAATACCGCGGCACCGGCGAACAAATCCGCCAAGGCGACAAGATCGTCTCGCTGCCCGGGCGCGACAGCCCATACCGCAACCGCACGGTCGCTGAGAATCTCGATCTATTCAAACGCATGCGCGCCGGGGAATTCCCCGACGGAACCAAGACGCTGCGCGCCAAAATCGACATGGCTCACCCGAACATCTACATGCGCGATCCGGTGATGTACCGCATCATGCGCGCGCATCATCACCGCACCGGCGATACGTGGTGCATCTATCCGACGTACGACTGGACGCACGGGCTGTGCGATTCGATCGAACGGATTACCCATTCGATCTGCACGCTTGAATTCGAAATCCACCGCCCGTTGTACGACTGGTTCCTCATTGAACTCGGCGTGTTCCGGCCGCAGCAGATTGAATTCGCGCGCCTGAACCTGACGTACACAGTGCTCAGCAAGCGCTATCTGCTGGAGCTGGTCACGCAGAATCTTGTGCGCGGCTGGGACGATCCGCGCATGCCGACGATCAGCGGGCTGCGGCGCCGCGGCTACACGCCCGAAGCGATCCGCAATTTCTGCAAGACGATTGGCGTCTCGAAGACCGAAAGCACCATCGACGTTCAGTTGCTGGAATATTTCGTGCGCGAGGACCTCAACAAGCGCTGTGCGCGCGTCATGGGCGTGGTGCGGCCTATCAAGTTGGTGATCGAGAACTATCCTGAAGGTCAGGTCGAAGAGTTCGACGCGGTCAACAATCCGGAAGACCCCAGCGCCGGCACGCGGAAAATTCCATTCTCGCGCGAACTGTATATCGAGCAGGACGACTTCATGGAAACCCCGCCGAAGGATTTCTTCCGCCTTGCGCCGGGCCGCGAAGTGCGCCTTCGCTATGCGTATTTCATCAAGTGCAAGGAAGTGAAGAAGGACGCGGCTGGCAAGCCCGTTGAGCTGATCTGTACGTACGACCCAGCCACGCGCGGCGGCGATTCGCCCGACAAGCGCAAGGTGAAAGCGACGCTGCACTGGGTCTCGGCGAAACACTCGATTCCTGCTGAAGTGCGCGTATACAATTATCTCTTCAGCAAGGAAAACCCGTACGACGTTCCCGCGGGCGGCAGCTACAAGGACAATTTGAATCCGAACTCGCTGGAGGTACTCAGCGCGCAGCTTGAACGGAGCTTGAAAGGCGCGGCCGTCGGCAGCCGCTACCAGTTCGAGCGCATCGGCTACTTCAACGTCGATAAGGATTCGAGCGGCGAGCGACTAGTTTTTAATCGTACGGTGACGCTGAAGGATGCGTGGGCGAAACTCAAAAAAGTAGCCAGTAGCCAGTAGCCAGCATGCAGTAGTTCGCACAACCGGTGTTCGCGGGCATCTGCCATTCGCAAAAGTGAATGGACGCTCGTATATTGGTTGTAGCGACCGAGCGACGGAGCTGCTGACTACTGAATACTGGCTACTGACTACCTGATGTTAGAACGAACCTTCATCCACATCCCCGGCGTGGGACCGAAGCGCGAGCAGCGCATCTGGCATGACGGCATTCTGTGCTGGGACGACATGCTCAAGGACCGCGACCTGTTCGACGATGGCCCTCCGGCGCCGCTCGAACAGGAGATCACGCTCTCCCGCAGCAAACTGGCCGACGGCGACGCGCGCTGGTTCGAGCAACGCCTGGGCGCGGGCCACGCGTGGCGCCTGGCGCCGGACTTCGACGACGGCCGTATCGCATACCTCGATATCGAAACCGACGGCAGCACGGGCACCGAGTTGCGCGATGGCCAGGACGCTCCCGGCGGCACAACCGTGTGCGCGGTTTGGGACGGCGTCAAGGCCAAGGTCTTCCTGCGCGATCGGGATCTGCATCTGATCCCGGAATATTTGCAGCAGTACAAAGTGCTCTGCACCTTCAACGGAAAGGCCTTCGATATCCCCTATCTCGAAGGCCGCTTCGGCAAGGACTTCTTCCCTGGCGCGCATCTGGACCTTCGCCCCATTACCGCCGCGGTCGGATTGAAAGGCGGACTCAAGCGCATCGAGACGCAGCTCGGCATCCTGCGCCCCGAAAACATTCGCCGCTACACTGGCTACGACGCTGTGAAGCTTTGGGGCGCGTACCGTCGCGGCCGCAAAGACGCACTCGAACCGCTCGCGCGCTACAATCTCGCCGATGCGGTCAACCTGCAGAGCCTGCTGCGCGTGGCCTACAACTGGGCCGTCGCGCACGACGAACTCCCCTTCCGCCGCTTCGATCAGGTTCAGACCGACAACGTTCACGCCGCGACTGAAAGCGCGATCAAGGAACTGATGACGGCAGTGCTGTAGGTGGCACGCACGTGACCGACGCGTCTCTTGGCGCCGGTCTCGTGCGTGCGGCAGGAGGGAAATCGCACCCTTGAGTTCGCGCCAAAAGCCGGCGCGAACGCAAGCGTGCCACCTCTTGCTTTTGAGTTTGCTGCGCGCATGTTGTATAGTTCCAAGATCGTTCTTGGGAAAAATGACTATGGCCAGAAAGAAATTCGCAAGTCCGGGATTTGGAAAACTGTTCCTCCCGCAGATGGTCCTTCAGCAATATGCCGGCGGAAAATGGGGCACGCCGAAGATCGTGCGCTACGCCGATTTCAAGCTGCCGCCGTCGAGCGTTGTTTTCCACTACGGCCAGGAAATCTTCGAGGGCTTTAAGGTCTACCGCCAACCGGACGGCTCGGCCTGCATGTTCCGCCCCCTGCGCAACCTCGCGCGAATGAACGCCTCCGCCGAGCGCCTCTCGATGGCGCAGATCAACGAGAAGCAGGTTCTCGAAAGCATCTGCGCGCTCGTCCGCCGCAACAAGGACTACATCCCCGACGCGCCGCAGACGCTCTATGTCCGCCCCTGCATGTTCGGAACGGACACGGTCATCAAAGTCCATCCCTCGCCGACCTACACGTTCTTCGTCATCGTCTCCGTCGTGGGCGGATACTTCGCCGGCGACGACCCGCGCGGCGTGCGCTTGCGGACCGAAACCAAGTACACGCGCGCTGCTCCCGGCGGCACCGGTGCGGCCAAGTGCGGCGGCAATTACGCGGCGTCTCTCGCCGCACAGCAGGAAGCTTCGAAGGACGGCTTTGACCAGGTTGTGTGGCTCGACGGCCGCGAGCATCGCTTCATCGAAGAGATGGGCGGCATGAACATCATGTTTGTGCTCGGGGACGCGCTGATCACTCCGTCGCTCGCCAGCGGCTCGATCCTGCCTGGCGTCACGCGCGACTCGCTGCTGCAACTTGCGCGCGACCAGAAGATCAAGATCGAAGAGCGCGACATTTCGGTCGATGAATTGATCGCCGCGCAGAAAAGCGGCAAGCTGAAGGAAGCTTTCGCCTGCGGAACCGCCGCGGTCGTGACGCCCATTCGCGAGATCATGCACGAAAGCAAGGTGCTCTACCGCAACCTCGGAAAAGAGGCCGGCGCGCTGACCATGCGGCTCCGCCAACAGCTCGTGGACATTCAGTTCGGCAACGCGCCCGATCCGCATGGTTGGCGATTCAAGATCAAGTTGTGAACGGCTGTCAGTGGTTTGTTGTTCGTAGCCGGTTGTTGCAGTGGTCCGCTCGCGTCGTCTGCAACTGACAACGGACCACTGACAACGGACGTCGGGCCTGTGAGACACCCGCATGCTCTTCCACCTTACCAAGCTGCAAACCATCTTCGTCGCCAGCGTTTTCGGCGTGTTCATCGTTTCCGCCATCGCCAGCCTGCTCGTGCGCCGAGCGGCTTCCCGCCTGGACTTCTCCACGCTCGAACGCATCGCGCGGCGCGAAGACCAGGGCGTTGCGTGGTGGCGCGCTCCCGACATCCTCGGCATCACGCTCATGCTCGGCGGCATGCTGATAATCCTCGGCATCCTGAAAGCGCCTGCCGCGTGGGGCTTGCCATCCATGGTCATCGGGCTGTTCAGCCTCTGCCTGGCCACGTCGTGGCGCGCGTGGCTCAGCCGGCGCGCATTCAGCGCTGAAGCACCTGGTTCGCCGGCCAGCCGCAGCGCGCTTTGGGCCGCTGTGATCGTGACGCTGTCCGAAGCGGCGCTCGGCGGCTTCGTTTGCTGGAACGTCTTCCCCATAAAAGCTGCGGCCAAGAGGACCGCCACATCAGCCACGAAGCCCGCCGAAAAAGAAAGCCCTCAGCCCGAAAAATCTCTGTGGGTTGATGAAGCCGAAGCGCTGCGCCTGCTGCCCGGCAAAAACGCCGCCTATCTTAAGGCCCTCGCCCAACGCCAGGACGTGCGGACCCAATCCGCCGCCGGCCGCACGCTCTACCACAGCGACGATATCGAAAAAACCAAACAAGCCGGCCTGCCAAGCTGGGACGAAATCAAAGCGACGCAAAAACAGTAGTCAGTAGTCAGTAGCCAGTAGCCAGTAGCCAGTAACACTCGCCACTCGCCACTCGCCACTCACCACTCACCACTCACCACTCACCACTCACCACTCACCACTCACCACTCACCACTCACCACTCACCACTCACCACTCCACCAACCACCAAGTACCACTCACCAAGTACCAATCACTAATTCTTCGTCGGATGAGTCATCTCATAATTCGCCAGCCACTCGGTCATTTTCTTGCGCAGTTCCGGCTTCTGTATCCCCTCGACTTCGCGCTGCAGAGCCCCGCGGATTTCGCTGGGCTGCATCTTCCTTCGATACACCCAGCTCAGAGCCCAAAGCGCCCGTCGCGCGTCTTCTTCGTTCTCCGCATGCTTCACCACCGACTGCAAGAACGAGATGTTCCGTTCACGGAGTTTTCCGAGCTCCTCTTTTTCTATTTTGCTGAGCGCTCCGCCGCCGTGGTCCTTTTCGTTGAGCTCGCGGAACCGCTTCCCTTCCGCTTCCGACCACAACCCGCGGCGATATCCCGCAAACGGCGGCGCGGGCGGAGGCGGCGGTTTCTGCAAAGGCTTTTCTAGATTGCTGACGAACTTCAGGCTGTGCAAATCGTCGATGGACTCATGCCAGAGCTTGCCATCGCCTGTCTGCAGGTCGAGCACGCCGTCGTGGAAATTCAGCAGTGTCGCGCGATAGCTCTCGCCGTCGCGTTGCGTGACTTCAACCGCAGGACCGGGCAACGCCGCGGGCGGCGCCACTGGAACCGCATCCGCCGCCGAAGCGCCGCAAGCTGCAAGCACAAGAGCGACCGTGGCGAAATGCAGCGGCGCGGACATGCGATTCTCCGCGTCCCCGTGTCTCCGCGTCCCCGCGTCCATCTCTCCCCGTCCTTCCGTTCCTGCCTACTGCTGCTGCCTACTGCCGCTGGGCGTTCGCAGCCAGATAATGTCCCCTTCCAGCACCACTTTCATCCCGGCTTTCTGCGCCAGCAGTTCCAGCACCTTCCCGATGCTCGCGCCTTCAACTTCAAGTTCGGCGATCTGATCGCCCGCGTGCTCGCGCATCGCCGCTGGATCGACCAGCAGAGTACAGCGCAACTGCGAACTCAGTTCCGAGTTTCGCAGCAGGCCCGCGAACGTCCCCGATAGCTTCGGCGAACCCGACGCAAACGGCTCCGCAAGATTCTTCCGGACAGACGCGCTCCCCGGCGGCAGCCAGTTGTCCGGCTTGAACTCGTTGTTCTCCAGAGCATGTTCCAGGGCGCTGCGCACGCGCTGAGCGATCAGCACCTGCCGCAGGTCGCCCATAAAGACCAGCTTGCCGCCGATGCAGCGGAATTCGACGCCCGCGAAGAACGTCGGATACGCCGCGGGCAACACGCGTTTGAAAACGTCAGAGAGCTTCTTCGCCAGTGGCGCGTAACGTTCAGCCAAGGCATTCAGCGACAACACTTGCAGCGCCGGCGGCCCGTAACAGGCGGTTTTTTCGTCCAGGACCAGCACGCCTTTTTCATCCAGCCGCAGGCCGAAGCCGCAGATCCAGGTCGTCCATTCCAGCGCATCGCCCAGCAACAGGTTCTTGAACACAATCGCTTTGTTCGTGAACGCCGGAAACCGCGCGCGGCTGTCGATCACGTGGTTCATCCGAAGCTGCGCCAGCCACGCGTCCATGTCTTGAACTTCGCGCGGAGCTGGCTGCGTCAGCGGCGCGCTCTGCACCGGCGGAGTTTCGGACGAAAGCGCAAGCAGCACGCCGCGCAGCGCGGCGCTGCCCAGCAGGCCCGTCCGGTATCGCACGCCCTCGGCGTTGGGTTCGGCCACGTAGGCGAAGACGGGCTTTCCGGAAAGAGCGGCATCCGTGTAGAGCTTCGACAGCGGCAGCAGTGAGGCTGACAGCGCCTGGTTCTCCGGCGGGTAGCGCAGCGTCGCCAGAAGGCTCTTCAGTTCCCGCACCCACTCGGCATTCAACGGCTGCCCGACAAGCTGCGGCGCCAGCGGCGATTTGCGCTCGCACGTCGTCAGCACTTCTATATGCGAGGGAACATCGACATACAACACGTGGTCGTACCACGCGCAGCCCAGATGCAGCGCGCCCAGCAGCGCGTCCAGCTTCTGGATGACCGTTTGCCCCGGCAGCGCGAAATCGGCGCTGCGCGACAGAGCCCGGTATTTGTCCGACCACTCGCCGCGCTCGACAATGATCGTCACGCCGCAGCGGCTGCCCAGGCGTTCCAGCAATTCGGATAACTCGCCGGCAAGCGGCAGATTCTCTTCGACCTTTGCCTCCAAAGACTGCCGGATTTCCTCCGGCGGCAGGCCCGAACCGGCATCGCCTTCCGCGTGCTTGCGCGTCGCCGTCGTGAAGCGCGCCGGCTGTTTCTCGTCTCCCGGATCGAACGCGCCGTCAATGTCGCGCCCCATCCAGGAGAGAATCGCCTTCACCGGCATCTCCCCGTTAACGGAAAAACTCAGCGTCGTCCCCGCAAACAGCGGCTTGCGAAGCTGCTCGGCCAAGTCCAGCAGTTCCTTCGGCCGGTCGAGCGCATCGGCGATCATGCTCACGCCTTCCGCAAGCGTCTTCCCTGCCAGCGGCTGTCGGCCCTTCACTTTCGCATTCCAATTGAACGCGCGATTGCTCAATGACGGCGTCGCTTGCACCGGCAGCGTCACCATGGCGGGCGGATGCACTGATTTCAACGGCGGCGGCGGACCGACCGCCACCGCCGGGTTTTCGGTCACCTGCGCCAGCCGCGAGTTGATATCGCTGTCCTGAGCGAGCGCGCCGGGCTTCAGCAGCAGTTCCTTGCCCGCCGTCACATTCGTGCTTCCCGCAGCCCCGCGCACTTCAACCACAACGGTACCTTCCTGCACGGCGACCAGCGGAACCGACGTTCCACCCGCGGCCGTTGTCCGCAGATCGATGACGAACGCCGTCCCGGTGACTTTCACGGTTGCCTGTCCGCCTGCGTCAACCTCAAACGTCTCCGATGCGCTGGCTTTGGGCCGGTTCTTCTCGACTTGGAAATACGCCGCGCCGGAAATCAGCTTGTAGGTGTGGCGATTGATCGCGCAGAAACTGGACTCCGGCGCCAGCGTCAGACTGCCAATCGGCGGCCGGCTCATGACCCCGCTGCTATCGGCCAACTGCAGCTTCGCGGGGCGGTGAGCGGAATGGACGACCTCGCCGCGGACGAGCGACTCCTTGGCGTCCAGGCGCACCTCGCGCCCGTTGGCCTTGACTCTGTACACGGCCTCGTCAAGTCCCACGACGGTGGGCAGCGCATTCGGCTCGCGCAGCTTCACCACAAAATACGCAACGGTCAGTCCGGCCAGCATCATCACGCTCGCGGCGATCAGCCATGCCGTCGCGCGGAAACTACGGACTCCGACCGAGGAGATCGAGCTGTTCTTGCGCGTCGCCGGCAAGCTGGCCCGCGAACCACGCCGGCTCCAATCCGGCGCTTCGGCGCTTCCCAGCGTCGGCAACCGGGCGAGGACGCGGTCGCTGAATCCCGGAGCCGTGTCAAGTCTGGAGAAAGCGTCCTTCAGGCGCGTTTCCAGCCTGCGGTGGCTGTCCAGCAGAGCTTTGCAGGCCGGGCAGACGCGCAGATGAGCGTGCAGCAGGGCGCGCTCGACCTCCTTGAGGTCGTTGTCCTCAACCAGCCGTTCGATCTGGCGATGCGCCTGATCGCAGGTCAGGCTCTCGCCTCCCGCCGGCTCATAGAACAGTCCCGAATCGCCGCTCACCTGATTTCGGATTGCAGATTCCGGATTGCGGATTGTTCCCGCACGCCGTCATCCGGCTTCCCGCCTCCTGCCTGCTACTTACTGAACCTTCCCCGCGCCTTGCCCAAATGCCGTCTGCAGGTAATTCAGAGCATGGTGCAAGCGGCTTCGAATCGTCCCTCGCGGCTGCCCAAGCCGCTCCGCGATCGCCTTCGGACTGAGCCCCTCGATGTAGCGCAGCGTCAACACCAGCCGCTGGTCCTCCGGCAGTTCCGAAACGGCTCGCACCACATCCAAACTCTCCGGGTCGATCTCCGCCGGCTCCTCTTCGGCCACCAGCTCGGCCGTGCTGTCCAGTCCAACGTCGTTCCGGCGCCTGCGAGATCGTGCCGCGTCGGCGAAGACGTGTCCGGCGATCCCATACAACCAGCGTGCGAACGCCTCACGCTCCTGCAAGTTCCCCAACGCCTTGTACGCGCGGACGAACACCTCTTGAGCTAGATCATCGGCTTCCGCCGCCTGAAATCCCCGCTGCAAGGCCAGCGCGAAGACAGTCCGGCGGTGGCGGTCCACGAGCTTCCCGAAAGCCTCGGGATCGCCGGCCAGTGTCTCGGAGATCAGCTCTGCATCAGACCAAGCCACGTGGCTCTCCGCGCAAGATGAGTCGTTCCCTGCCGTCCATCTGTTCGCTGTTTTCCTTACTTCTTCAAAGCCTTGAACTTGCCGCGCACCGCCCACCACCAATTATCCTACACCAACGCTGTAAAAAATTGCACATGTGGCACGTTTGTGTTCGCGCCGTCCCTTTGGCGCGAACTCAAGCGTGCCCGCTTATTCCCAAGACTCCAACGCCTGTAAAAAAGTGCACATGTGGTGGTCCTCGCGCCCCCACTCTGGCTGACTTTGCCAAATCATCCACTCATTCTGGATACCCAAATCTGTCCAAGACTGCACAATGTGCAATCAGAAACGTGTCTCCCCATAATTTAGACGTTTAGCCGACCCAAAAGTTGCCCTAAATATATCTTTTCTTTAGTCCCAATGACCGTCCTCAATTTTACGTTTTGAATTTTGAATTCTGAATTTCTACGACCTTCTCCAAAATCTCCAGCCCCGTCTGCGCCTCCTCCTTAGTGAGGCACAGCGGCGGACAAAACCGTATCGTCGCCTCCCCGCACCCCAGCAGCAGCAGCCCGTTCTGAAACGCCGCTTGAATCAACTCGTCGCGCAACACTGGAGCCGGCTCGCCGTCGCTGACGACATCGATCCCGATCATCAACCCCAGCCCGCGCACTTCGCCCAGCGTCTTCGGGAACTTCGCCGCTAACTCGCGCAGGCCTTGGCTGAGGAACCCGCCTACGACCTGAGCGTTCTTCATGTACTTCCGCTCGATCAAATCGATGCTCGCCAGAGCCGCCCGGCAGCTCACCGGATTTCCGCCAAACGTGGACCCGTGAGCGCCCTGCTGCCAGTCCATCACCGATTCTTTGGCCACCATCGCGCCCAGCGGCAGCCCCGACGCGATCCCTTTCGCCAGACACATAATGTCCGGCTCGATCCCGAAATGTTCGACGCAGAACATCTTCCCCGTCCGCCCAAAGCCGCTCTGCACTTCATCGATGACCAGCAGAATCTTGTGCTTGTCGCAAAGCTCCCGTAGCTGCGGCAAGAATTCCTTCGGCGGCACGATGTACCCGCCCTCGCCCTGCAGCGGCTCCACGAACACCGCCGCCACTTCATCCGGCGGCACAGTCTTCTTGAACATGTTGTCGCGAATGAACGAAATGTCGCCATACGGCGCGTGCTCCACTTCCGGCACCAGCGGCGCAAAATGAGCCCGCTGCATGATCTTCGATGCCGTCAGCGACAGAGCTCCAAACGTCCGTCCATGAAATCCGCCGAGAAACGAAATCACCCGCTGCCGGCCCGTGTGATAACGAGCCAGCTTGAATGCCGCCTCGATCGACTCCGCCCCCGAATTGGTGAAGAACACCCGCGTCGGCGATTTGCCCGGGAAGAGCTGGCAAAGTTTGCCGGCAAGATCCGCCTGCGGCTGGTTGTAGTAATCGCTGCCGCACATATGCAGCAGCTTCCCCGCCTGGTCGCGGATCGCCTTCACGATTGCCGGATGGCAGTGCCCGCAGTTGTTCACCGCGATCCCCGCCGTGAAATCCAGGAAGCGGTTCCCGTCCAAATCCTCGACCGTGCACATCGACGCCCGCTTCACCGCCAGCGGCAAGTACCGCGTGTAGCTCGGCGACGTATACCGCCGGTCCATCGCAATCGCCACTTCCGTCTTCGGCCCCGGCAAAGCCGTGCGGATGTACGGCACTCTCTGCCTTGCAGGCACCCGCTTCGGTTTCGCCTCCGGCTGGCGACGTGAGGGAGACGGGCTGGGGCTGAGCGGGCCCTTCTTCTTCACCACCGGCAAAAGCGTGGTAGCGCCGGCCTCCGTGCCGGCCAGTGGCGCAATCCTCCCGGATTGCGTGCCGTTCGCTCCCTCTCCCCCCCGCGTCTTCGCGCCCGGCTTCAGCCGAGGGAGACTGGGCGCGAGCGGGCGCTCGGCGCCGGCCGGCAACGGCACCGCCGCGACCGGTTCCAGTTGCTTCGCCGTCACGTCAAGAACAGGCAGGATCGGTTTGCGGTCGTCTGGCATGTGCAGTTCCTCACTTCAATAGTACGACCCCTTCTCCTATACGCAGTCTACAACATTCCGTATTCCGCCTGAAAGCTGAATCTGGAAAGGTGAGGACGTTGTGTGCCACTGCTGGCGTGCCCGGCACTGCCGCGTCACACCGCGCGATGCTTGTTTAGAAGGTGCCCCACCCCGTGAAACGCCGGAGCTCTCAGCGCGCCAGCAGCCGCTCCAGCGCTTCCGGGTCGGCGGGCTTGGTCAGATGGTGATCAAAGCCGGCTTGCTTGGCGCGTTTGCGGTCTTCATCCTGGCCGTAGCCGGTCATGGCGATCAAATACGCGGAACGCAGCTTCGGGTGTGCGCGGATCGCCTTGGCCACGGCGTGACCGTCCATGTCCCCGGGCAGACCGATGTCGCAAAGCACCACCTCGGGCAGATGGGATTGGGCTTTTTCGAGCCCTTCGCGGCCGCAGTGCGCCACGGCAACATTGTGTCCTCCCATCTCCAACAGCATCCGTAACGTTTCGGCTGCGTCTTGATTGTCTTCGATGACCAGTATTCGCCGTGCGGGTACGGATGGCCTAGACTCGCTCTGCGTTGCTGTCCCGTTTGCCGGATCCTGTATCAAGATCGGCAGTGTAACGACGAACTCCGAACCCTGTCCCGGTCCCGCACTTCTTGCCTCAACCTGGCCGCCGTGCAGTCCCGCCAAGCCCTTGACCAATGCGAGGCCCAAGCCCAAACCGCCGCGGCTGCGGTCCAGGCTGCCATCAGCTTGCACGAACGGTTCAAAGATACGGCTCAGCGTGGTTTGATCCATTCCCACCCCTGTATCGCGCACACTGATCACTGCAACGTTGTTAACCTCTTTTCTCAGCCCGACTGTGATACGTCCGCCGCGGTCGCTGAACTTATTTGCATTCACGAGCAGATTACTGAGGATCTGCGCTATTCGCGCAGGGTCGCCGAAAGCGCGCAGCGGCTCCGTGGCTGCGGCGAACTCCAACTGCAAGCCGTTGGCTTCGAGCAGCGGGCGATGGTCTTCAACGACGGACAGGACGACCGCCGTTAGATTCATCTCCTCCTTCCTCAGTATGATCTTGCCGCTGGCGATCCGTGAGACATCCAGCAGATCGTCGATCAATCGCGTCATATGCGTGACCTGCCGATCGATGATTTCCCGCGTGCGCTGGAGGATTGGATCGTTTGACCCTGTCCGTTTCATCAGAGCCACGGAGTTCCGTATCGGTCCAAGCGGATTGCGCAGTTCGTGCCCCAGCACGGCGAGGAAGTAGTCTTTCTGGGCACTGGCATTTTCGGCGGCGGTTTTGGCATGGGCCATTGCCTCTTCAGCGCGCCGTTTTCCTGTGACGTCATGAAAAACGACAACCGCCCCGGCCACATTCCCGGCGCTGTCTTTAATCGGAGCCGCACTGTCCTCAACCGGAATGGTCTGACCAGCCTTGGTGATGAGTGCGGTATGGTTGGCGAGAGTGAAGATCGTGCCCTCACGCAGCACGCGCGCCACGATGTCGTCGGCTGGTCGAAGGGACATTTCATTGATCACACGAAACACCGTCTGGATCGGCTTCCCCATCGCTTCTTCCAGCGCCCAGCCAGTCAATGCGATCGCCACCGGATTGAGGAATGTTATGTTGCCGCTCTGATCGGTCGTAATGACCGCGTCGCCGATCGATTTCAGCGTAACCTGCAGCCACTCGCGGCTGCTGCGCAGTTCCGCCTCCGCGGCCAGAACCCGCTCAAACTGCTTCTGTTCGGTCAGGTCCGCAACAACGATGCAAAATACGGTTTGAGGCGCGCAGAGGCGATTGATCGTGATAAACGCGGGCAGGCCACTGCCATCCGTGCGGTTCAATTCAACTTCACCTGCGGCGCGCTCGTTTGCCGCACGTCTTATCAAAGCCTGCCATGCTTTGCGGCCAGATGGAGCCACGTAATTCTCGAACACGTCACCGAGGACCTGGCTGTGCTGAATTTTGAGCATTTGCGCGAGGCGCTGATTGCAGAACAAGATAGTGCCTTGAGCGCCGAGAGTCAGCGCGCCTTGCTGCATCTCTTCGACAAACAGCCGGTAAGGGCGTTCCGCGCCTTCGAGCGTAAAGACCTGATTGTCGGTGCCTTTCTTCACGACAACGGCATCCACCTCGCCGCTGCGAATAGCCTCCAGCGTTTCTGTCGCTTCTTCCAGTCTGCGCCGGAGCTCCTCATTCTCGCGCCGCAGTTGCTCAATGTCAGGGTCTGACTTTGCCATTCGCGCTTTGCGACTCCTGTTCTACTTGGTCCCACGCAAGTCCAGCCCGAGGAGCACGCGTTCCGTGTTGGTTAAGTCGCCAACAAAGCGCCTCAAGGGCTCCGGCAGCTTCTTGATCAGCGTTGGCGCGGCGATAATTTGTTCGCCTTCAGCCAGCGTCGGGTTTTGGAAAATATCGACCACCTCAAGCGAGTACCTGTCCTTCAGGTGTTCCTCACAAATCTTCTTGATGTTTTCGATGGCCCGCTGCGACCGTGGCGTCATGCCGGTGACGTACAACTTCAGCACGTAAGTCTCGCCGCTGCCGCTAGCCACTAAACGTTCAAAATCGCGAGTCGTGTCGGAGTTATTATCGTCTGGCATTGCCGCCCCCAATGTTCGCTACGCGCGGCTCGCGCTGGCCGGACGAAGGTCCAGTCCAATGAGAACCCGTTCCGTGTTCGATAAGTCTCCAATAATCTTGCGCATGGGCGCAGGAAGCCTTCGCACCAGGGTTGGCACTGCGATAATCTGATCGCCATCAGCCAGTTGCGGCTCCTTGAGCAGGTCGATCACCTCAATATTGTATTCGCCGGGGAGGTGCTCCTCGCACAGTTTCTGAAGATTTGCGAACGCTTTCACCGATTTCGCGGTTTGCCCTGCGACATAGAGGCGCAATTCCCACGTCTTTTCTGCTTTGTGTCGGTTTGGCATGGCCGCGTTCCCCTTTATTTCTTTCGTCCCTGTTGAGTATCAGCGCCGGAAGCTGCGGCCTTCCGGCTCTCCGCCATTTGCTGACGGTCTTTGGCCGCACGCTGTTCCAGTGACTCTATCTCGTGAATGGACCGTTGAAGCACATCGGCCTTGGCTTCGAATTCGGTCTTTAGCGCCACGATGCGTGTCTCCATGAGCGCGCGTTCCCGCTCCAACTCGCGCTTCTTCCGTTCCACTTCCTGCTGCCGAGCCACGGTATCTGCGTTGTCCTTCATCTCCTGAACCATTCGCGATGAGCCGGTCAGCACGCCTTGCGGCCCCAGATATGTCTCCCGCAAACGAACGCCCTGGCTGGTCAATAGGAACTCGCGAATCTGATTGGAATGCGCCATGCCGCGCGACTTCAGAATATACATCGCGCGATTGCGTTCCCCATTCAGTTCAATGTCGCGCACCAAAAGCCACGTGTCAATCAGCGACGAAATGCCCACGTCGCTCTGTTCCAGAGGCCCGCCGCCGGTATTCAGCACAGTGAGGAAGCAAGTTATTCCCTGGCCTTTCATATGGTCGAGCATCCGCATCATCATGGAACGCACATCATTCTGGTTTCCCTGCGTGAGCAGACTTGTCGCCGGGTCCAACACGACGTTCCTGGGCTTGAAATCCCGAATCTGGCGGAACATCGTGGCCAGGTGCATCTCCAGGCCGTGCTCCGTCGGGCGCGTCGCGTGAAACTGAAGAAGCTTCTGGTCCACAGCGGGCTGCAGGTCGAGGCCCACCGAATGCATGTTCCGAATCGTTTGGCCCATCGACTCCTCAAACGAGAAGTACATCGAGCGTTCGCCGCGCCGGCAGGCTGCCTCCAGGAACGTTGAGGCTACGGTTGTCTTTCCCGTCCCGGCCGTTCCCGAGAGCAGAATGCTGCTGCCACGATAGAAGCCATTGCCGCCCAACATGGCGTCCAGTTCTGGAATGCCGCTCGGAAACCGTTCGTCCGAGATGGCATGCTGGAGACCGAGCGAACTGATCGGGAGCACGTCGATCCCGTTTTCGTCGATCAAGAACGGATACTCGTTGGTGCCGTGCGCGCTGCCGCGATATTTGACCACCCGCAGCCGCCGGGTGGTAAGCTGCTCGGTGACGCGATGATCGAGCATGATGACGCAATCGGAGACATACTCCTCCAGCCCTTGGCGCGTCAATGTGGCGTCGCCGCGCTCCCCGGTGATGATCGCCGTCACCTTCTTTTCCTTCAGCCAGTGAAACAGCCGGCGCAGTTCGGCCCGTAGAATCGCTGTATTCGACAGGCCGGCGAACAGGGATTCGATCGTGTCCAAGACCACGCGCTTTGCGCCAATGGTATCAATGGCATGACCTAGCCGGATGAAGAGCCCCTCCAGATCGTACTCGCCCGTTTCTTCGATCTCGCTGCGCTCCACGCGGACGTAGCTCATCACAAGCTTCTTCTGCTCGACGAGCGCGTCGAGGTCGAAGCCCAGGGAGCGAACGTTCTGCGTCAGCTCTTGCGCCGTTTCTTCAAAGCACATGTACACGCCGGGCTCATTGAATTCCGTCGCGCCCCTGACGATGAACTCCATCGCCATCAGCGTTTTGCCGCAGCCGGCCGCGCCGCAGAGCAGCGTCGGACGCCCTAGCGGCAGGCCGCCGCGGGTGATTTCATCAAGCCCTTTGATTCCCGTTGGACATTTGGGTAGCACAGTATGCGGCGGCGACTTTTCCATGAAGAATTTCCCTCTCGGGACCGTTACGCGACGACATGCGGGTATTTTATTTGCGGGGGGGGTAATGCAAATGCTCCTCTCCATTGCCGAAAAAAGTGATACTGCTGGCGATCCAGGGGTTCAAATAACGGGCACGCGCATGGAGCGGACGAGGTCTTGCAGCCCCCAACTACTTCGTTATGCGAATGCTGTGCCGCTTCGGTTACTGCCAGCTTTCCTCATACGCCGCGTCCAGCATCGCCACAATATTCTCCGGCGGCACGTTGCCTAGAATGTTGTGAACCTGATTGAAGACGTACCCGCCGCCCGGCTTGAAGGCTCGCACCAGTTTGCGCACGTTCTCCGCCACCGCTTGCGGCGTGCCTGACCCCAGCACGTTCTGCGTGTCGCACCCGCCGCCCCAGAACACGATCTTCGCGCCGAACTTGGCCTTCAGATCGGCGGCGTCCATGTTTTTCGCGGAAATCTGCACGGGGTTGAGCACATCCACGCCGCAGTCGATCAGAGTCGGAATCAGCGGCGCGATCGATCCGCAGTTGTGCATGAAAACTTTGATGTCGCTGTTGCGGTGGACGAACGAACAGAACTCCTTGATGTACGGCGCCACGAACTGCTCCACCATCGCCACGCTGCACATTGGCCCCTGCTGCATCCCCATGTCGTCGCAGATCGTGATGAGCTGAACAAACTTGCCCATCCGGTCGATGACCTTTCCCGCGCGCCGCATGTAATCGTCGCACCACGCCCGGTGCTCCTGCTTCACCGCGTCCGGTTCTTCGAGCATCTTCACCAGCCGGTCCAGTCCGCCAAAGAACGCCCCAAACCCGCCGCCGCGCGTGTATCCCAAGAAGTTCGTCGCGTATGGCGTCTCTTTGTAGATGCGCTCCGCCTCGCGCCCGTAAACTTCAATCGCCTCGTCCTCGCTGCATCCGCCCCAGTTCGCCAGCCACGCCCCATCAAAAAAGTACCCGCCCGCCGGCATGCGCATGGATTGCTCCCCCTGCCGCACAATCCACTCGCCCTCAGCATTCTTTTCCGGCTTCATTGTCGCCGGAATGCTGAACTCGTACCCCGCCCGCGGCGACCAGCGTACGGTTTTCTCCCAGCGCGGCTCCAAATAGATGCAATCGATGTGAAAGCGCTGCCGAATGTCCTCGTCCACGTTCCCGAGCACCTGCACCACGTCATGCACCCAGATGTCATTCACCGGCAGCCCCAAGTGCTTTCGCAAATTCCAGTACGCAAACGCCGAAATCCCCGTGGACGTGTGGCTCCCCAGATCGATCGGCGCCCGGTCCACCGGCTCCCGCTTCAGCGTGCGAATCACCCGCTCGCGAGAGGTCATGGTTTCTCGTTTCATTTGATCCCCACCGTGTGGTGACGCGTGACGAGTGGCGGGTGACGAGTGATAGGGCTTCCACTACAGCCATTCCACCCGTCACGCGTCACCCGTCACTTTTTCTCAGGTGTTGCGCAAACGACAACTGGAGATTATCGGGTTCGTTCTGCGTGCAGTTGCGCCGGATCGAAAGAGATCGAGCGGAGAGATTTCAGGCATCACTCAGCCTTGCGATGCTTTAGAATGTCCTCAACCCACGCGGACTCATCTGGGTAGCGGCTGTCCATCGACGCAAGCTGCTCCTCAGTGTAAACCGGCCGGCCTTTGAAGTAGTACGCAGGCTGTGAAACGGGCACAACGCGGACCAGGTCGCCGCCAGGCCCCGTGACGGTGATCGGCTCTTTGGTCTTGCGAACCTTCTCTACCATCGCATCAAACGCATTGCGGGCCTGATCCAGCGTAACTTTCTCCATACTGCCGTTCCTCATCTTCTCGACATAGCATACCACGCGGAAAGAGCGCTTCAAAACAGCAATTGTCGTTGTCTGTAACCTTCACATTTTGCCTTGAATCGTCTTCTCCGCCAACCCCAGCGGCGTCTTCCCCGCCTTGATCGTGAAGTTATACGTCGCCTTCGTCGAGAAATCCGTCGTGCCCCCGCCCGGCCGCTGCACGACCACGTCCACCGGAATGGTCACGGATCCCGTTTCACTCGTTGTGTCCGGCCAGTTGGGGTCCATGAACGGCGCGAAACTGCCGCCGGTCAGCGAGAGCGTTAGCACGCCCCGCGATACCTTCACGCTCAGCGTGCCGCCGATGCTTGCGGTGCCTTTGAAGGAGCCCCTCGAATCCAACGGGAATGTTGTCTGCGGGTGAATCGTGCTGGCCGCCGCCAGCGGCAAGGGTCCGACTTCCACAGTCAGCAGATCCGACGGCTGAGCGTTAATGCCGCTGACCATGAGCGAAAGCTTGTCGTTCGGCTTGCCCCGACCCGTTAACGCCAGTGTCCCGCTGAAACTGAACTTCTGCACCGTCGCGCTGGCCTTCGCGTCAGTGACCACGATGGGAATCGTATCCGAATTGCTCTGCCCGCGCGGATCGCTCACCGTCAGCTTTGCGGTGAACGTCCCCGTGGCCGTGTACGTGTGCACTGGATTTGCGTTTGAACTGATCGCGCTGCCATCGCCAAAGTCCCACGAGAACGCAGGCGTGCCGCTGCCAAAAATAGCCGATCCATCCGACGAAAACGAAACGTCCAACGGCGCTGCGCCAAACAGTGGACTGGCCGACAACAAAACGCTGGGCGGCACGGAATCGATCGGATACAGCTTGCGTGCGCCGTCTAGCTCGCCCTGGCTGAGCACCGTCAACCCTTGCGAGACCGGATACATCACCGTCTCCGGATTGTTGGTGTGGTCCAGTCCGGTCAGATGCCCCATTTCGTGGAGCGATACCGCCGCGACGGAAACGTCACCCTGGTTCACCGTCCAGTCCGGCTGGTTGTCGTTCAGCACAATATCCGCATCAAAGATGTTAGCCGGATTGGTTTGATCCGGAATGATGAACGTGATCGCCAGCGTGTTCGCATCGAACGTTTTCCGCGGCCCGTTCAGCAGGAATGACACGACCGTGCGCGTATCGACCGCGGTCCCCGATGCGATCGTCTTTCCATCCTGAGCGTACAAAATCGCGCAGCCCGCAATCGTGCTCCACTGCTGAAAGTTCTGCGTGATGACGTTGAACGAATCATCCGCCGGCACGTGCACGCTTGGCTGCCCGCGCACCCACAGCACTTTCCCATCGATCACGCGCCCGATCTGCGGCGTGCTCAAGTCCCAGCTCACGCCTTCCAACACAAAAACGCCCGCCGTCGAAGACTGAGCGGAAGTCCTGGTGCCCGGCAGCATCAGCAGTCCCGACCCCGCCAACACCACCGCCGCCATGGACCGATACTTCCTGCGCCGCAGCAGGACCACCGCCAGCAGCAACAGCGCCAACCCGCCAAGCCGCACGAGCGTGCCGCCTCGGTCCCCCTCTCCCCCACGCGGGAGAGGGGTTAGGGGTGAGGGGGCGTTCAAGGCGAGCTCGTTCAGATCGCCGCCAAGCCGCTTCACAAACGCGTCGTAACTCTCGCCCGCAGCCGCCGGCCCGCCTTCCACCGCCAGATCGGGACGCACCGTCTTTCCGTCCGCCGACCGCCGCAGCACGCCCATCGCGTGCCCGGTTAGAGCGAACTCGCCGTTCTCCACATCCCGCAGCAGCAGCACGAGCTTTTCGCCCGGCACAAAACGCGGCTCGCCTGGAACCAGCACCGTACGCTCCGGAATCGATCCGCCCGCCAGAATGACATCGAGTTCATCGGCGACTTTCTTCCCTGACAGCGCCTGCACCTCATTCAAATGCATCCGCGTCTGTACGCCGTGCATCCCCGGTTCCGCCGTGGCTTCGGCCCGCACTGAGTAAACTGTTCCCGCAACGACACAATCACTCCCACCCACCAACTGTCCCCAATTTGTTCGCCGCAGCGTCAGCCCTGACACCGGCAGGAGCAACGCAAACACAAACAGCACGCCCAGCGGCAACGTCAGTCTGCTTAATCGCATGAAACCTCTGGCTCCTGAAGTGGTTGTAGTGAAGCGTACTTTTCAGACTACGTTGAAGACGCGCGCCGACAGGTAGTCCTTCTGATTAACCGGACGTGGCCACGAATACAAATCGCGGACCAAACCTGGTCACAGAACGACCGGGTGTACGGTATGGGTATGGGGTATAGGGTATGGGGTATGGGGATGGATTCTGTCGCAAGCGACCCCGATACCCCATACCCGATACCCCGCTGTTCCTCTGCGTCCTCCGCGTACTCTGCGGTGAGCTTTTTCGGGACTTGGGATTCAGTCGTCCAGCGCATAACATCCTCCAGGCGAATTCGGGAGCTCTCGTGCGAAATCTGTGGCGTGCGTTCAAACTGGTCCTGCCTCACCGAGGCGTGCTGATCCTCTACGTCTGCACCGCCTCCGGCCTGGCCCTCTTCGGCGGCGCGCCGCTGCTCCTGATTAAGACCTTCCTCAATCGCCTGGAAGGAAAACCGCCGCACGACCCGCTCAGCGTCCACATCGATGCCTGGCTCACGACCTGCTTCGGCAGCGGCAACGGCTACCTGTACGGACTCTGCGGCGTCGCACTCGCGCTCTGGTTCTGCAAAGCCTGCTTCGATTTCGCGAACACCTACGTCTCGTCCTGGCTTGCCCAGCGCCTGCGCATGGAAGCCATGGAACGCGTGATGCGCCGCCTGCTCACGCTCGACCAGCCGTACTTCGACAAGCACAAGATCGGCGACCTGACCAGCCGCATGGTCAGCGATGGCGACAATCTGCGCCGCACCGTCAAGACGTTCCTCGATTTCGTCCAACAGCCCTTCATCGTGGTCGTGCTGGCCAGCACCGCCATGTACCTGGACTGGCGCCTGTTTCTGGTCGGCGGATTGGGCCTGCCGCTGCTGGTCGTTCCGCTGCGCAATATCATCAAGAACATCGCCAAGCAGGCGAAGAAGTACCAGGAAAAAACCGCCGAACTCTCGCAGGCCATGCTCCAGAACCTCACCGGCATGCGCATCATCCACGCCTACGACGCCGCCCCGCAGGAAAGCACGAATTTCGCGCGCCTCGCCCGCAGCCTCTTCAACACCGGTATGCGCCGCAACCGCAGCCGAGCCATGCAGCGGCCGCTCACCGAAATCGTCCTCGGCATCGGCCTCATCGCCGTGCTGCTTTACGGCGGCCTGCGCGTGATCCAATCCGAACATCGCGACGTCGCCGCCTTCATCACCTTCGTCATGGCCCTGGCCGCGCTGCGCAGCCCCGTGGGGTCGATGGTCTCAACCATGGGCGAAATCGCCGAACTGCTGCCCTCCGCCGAACGCACCTTCCAAGTTCTCGACGTTCAGCCCACCATTCAGGACGCGCCCAATGCTGTCGTCTGCCCGGCGCTGAAGAAAGAAATCGTCTTCGAGAAAGTCGCCTTCGATTACGGCCGCGGCGCGATCTTGAAGGACTTCAACCTGACCGTTCGAGCCGGCGAAAAAATCGGCATCGTCGGCCGCACCGGCGTCGGCAAGTCCACGCTGCTTTCGCTGATGATGCGCTTTTACGACCCGACCGAAGGCCGCATCCTCATCGACGGCGTCGATATTCGCTCCGCCACGCTCGCCAGCCTGCGCTGCCAGATGGCGCTCGTCAGTCAGCAACCCTTCCTCTTCCATACCACCGTGGCCGAAAACATCCGCTACGGCCGCCCCGGCGCGACCGACGAAGAAATCACCGCCGCCGCTCAAGCCGCCATGGTCCACGACGAAATCATGCAGCAGCCGCAAGGCTACCAGACGCTCTGCGGCGATCGCGGCGGCGAACTCTTCTCTGGCGGCCAACGGCAGCGCATCGCCGTTGCGCGAGCCATCCTGCGCAACGCCCCGATCCTGCTGCTCGACGAAGCAACCAGCGCCCTGGATGCCTTCAGCGAACGCCGCGTTCAGGAAGCCTTGGATAAACTCGGCGCCGGCCGCACCAGCCTCATCGTCGCCCACCGCCTCGGCACGCTGAGCAACGTGGACCGCATCGTGGTCTTCGCCGATGACGGCGGCGTCGAAGCCGTCGGCACCCACGACCAGCTTCTCAGCACGTCTCCGACGTATCAGAAATTAGCCAAGATGCAGCACGGCAGCGAAGGCGTGTTGCACGGATAGCGCCGCTCTTAGGTTTTAGCTTTTGGCTCTTAGCTCTTAGCTCTTGGAAACAACAACTCGGCGTCCGCTTGCGGCCAAGAGCCAAGAGCCTTTTTTCGCTCTACACCTGTCCCAGCAGCCGCAATATCCCATCCAAAATCGTCATCGGATGCGGCGGGCAACCGGGGATGAACAAATCCACCGGCACAATCCCTTCCGCACCATTATTGACTTCCGAATGCCCTGCGTACGGCCCGCCCGAAATCGCACACGCCCCGACCGCGATCACAATCTTCGGCGGCGGAACCGCGTCGTACGTCTTCTTGAGCGCCAGCTTCATATTCTCCGGCACCGGCCCGGTGATCAGCAGCCCGTCCGCGTGCCGCGGCGACGCCACAAACTGAATCCCAAACCGCCCCAGGTCGAACACCACCGTGCCCAACACGTTCGTGTCCGCTTCGCACGCGTTGCACCCGCCGGCGCTCACCTGCCGCAGCTTCAACGACCGCCCCAGCAGATCGCGCAGATTCCTGTCCAGCGGCCGCACCGGCTCCAGAGCCTTGCCTTCGGTGATCAGCCCGCTGCTCGTGCGAGCCGCCAGCCGGTAATCCGAGCCAATCTTCACCACGTCTTTCGGACACGCCGGCTGGCACTTCCCGCAGAACAGGCAGCGCCCGAGGTCCAGCTTCAGGCGGCGCTCACCCGGCGTGAAAACAATCGCATCCGTCGGGCACACTTCTTCGCACGCGTGGCAATCCGCCGAGCACTTGCTCGGGTCGATCAACGGCTGCCCGTGAAAGCGCGCTGGCAGCGTCGGCGGCGTGGCCGGATACCCGATCGTGCGCTTGCCCTGCCGCGCGCGTTCCATCAACGCTCTAAGCATCCGCGTGCCTCATAGGTCGTCTCCCTTCACGGCTCGCAATCCGGGAGGATTGCGCCACATTTCGCAATCCGGGAGGATTGCGCTACAGATCGTGCCCGCAGTAAGACAGGTTGAAACTCTTGTTGCACAGCGGGAAATCCGAAATCTGCTGCCCGCGCAGCGACATCGCCAGTCCCATCCAGTTGTGGAATGACGGATCGACGACCTTGTAGTGAGCCAGCCGCCCCTCGCCGCTGGTCATCGCCACGTGGCAAATCTCTCCGCGCCAGCCCTCTGTCAGCGAAACCACAATCGAATCGTTCGCCAGCTTCCCAAGCTCCACATGCGCGCCATTCTCCGGCAGCGAATTCAACTGCTCCTGTATGAACGCCGCGGAACGTTGAATCTCAAACCAGCGCACGTACGCGCGAGCCGCGACGTCGCCGCCGCTGCCGACCGACATCGGAATATGCGTCACCATGAAGATGCCGAACGGAAACTCGAAGCGCACGTCGCGTTCGACGCCACACGCGCGCGCCGCCACGCCGACCAGCCCAAGCTGCTCGCACACCTCGCGCGAGACTGCGCCGGTTTCTTCAAAGCGCGCCATCACCGACGGCGTTTCCCACAGCAGGTTCGCTGCGCCCGTCACGTCCTTCAGCGCCGCCGCCAGCCGCGTGCGCAGACTTTCGCGCACGCCCTCGTCCACGACCTGGCCGATACCGCCCGGCCGCACCAGGCCGCGCCCGAACCGGTTGCCGCAGATCTCCGCCGTCATGTTCAGAAAATCGCCGCGAATGCGCCCGCAGAACGACATCGTCGGCAGGAAGCCAACATCGCCCGCCAGAGCGCCCAAATCGCCGGTGTGATTGGCCAGCCGCTCCAACTCCAGAGCGATCCCGCGCACCGCCTGCGCGCGCGCCGGCACATGCGTCCCGGAGAGCGCCTCTAATGCGTGGCAGTAGGCCATCGTGTGCCCGACCGTCGTGTCGCCCGCCAGCGTCTCGATCAAGTGAATCGTGCGCTTGCCCGGCCCGCCGACCAGAGCCCGCTCGACGCCGCGATGCTGATAGCCCAGCGAAATCTCGAGATGCAGCACGTTCTCGCCGTGGCACAGAAACCGGAAATGCCCGGGCTCGATAATTCCTGCGTGCACCGGCCCGACCGCGACCTCGTGCATTTCCTCGCTGGTCGTTTGCAGGAAATTCGTCACGCCCGGCAGAATGGGATCGTCGGGCTTGCGACCGAAAGGATCGGTAGCGACGGCCGGCACGGAGGCCGGCGCTACCCCTTGTGCGCGATACGACGAATGGAAGCGGATCGGCTTCAGCCACGGATGTCCTTCCGGCTTGATTCCCCACTGCTCGGCAATTTCGCGCTCAAACCAATGGGCCTGCGGGCACTCGCTCGTGAGCGATTGATAGCGATCACCGACATCCGCCGACAGAACTGCCAAAATACCCGACGCCGAATTCGCCAGCACCGCGTACAGCCGCACGCCTGTGGAAGTAGCGCCGGCCTCCGTGCCGGCAGTTCCGGACGCCGGCGCTACGGGCCGCCCGAACAGCGCCGCCAATCGGCTGCCGGACGAAACGCCATCCAGCACCACATCGCGGAACTCGTCGATCCCGAGTTGCGGAATCTCGTCGAGCCGTGCCGGCTGGCAGTTGGTCAATTCAAGCGCTAACGCCACGGCGTGCTCCCGATTTCGGGTTGAGACCTGCCCACCGCAGAGGACGCGGAGGACGCAGAGGAGGAGAAAAGACCAGGAATTTCGCCTCTGTGTCCTTCGTGTCCTCTGTGGTGAGATGCTGTCGCGTCCGTCGGCTCCTGTGCCCGCAAAACCTGCGCTGCCTCCTTGAGTAGATCAGAGAGCTGCGGCGGCGTGTACAGGCCCAGGCACAGAACCAATGCGCAGAGCAGCGCGGGGGATAGCACGCCGAGGAGCGGCTCCCGCCGCCGCATCGCTTGCGACTCAGTGGCGCGCTGCGTGGGGGCTCCCTGCGACATGCGTATGACGATGGTCGCCATTCCAACAAAAATCACCGAGAGGAAAAATAAGTACGCGATCGCCACGCCTGTGTGTCCCTGCTCGATCGCCGCCTTCAAAATCGTGAACTCGCTGAGGAACGGTCCGAACGGCGGGAATCCCGTAATCGCCAGAAATCCCGCAACCCACAGAATCCCGGTGAGCGGCAGCGCCGTCAGCACCCCGCGCACGTCGGACGCGGATTTTGTCTTGTACACAGCGAGAATATTTCCCGCCGCAAAGAACAGCATCGCCTTGGTCAGTGAATGATTGACCGCATGCAGCAGCGCGCCGATCGTTCCGAGCCCGCCCAGTCCCACGCCGAGCGCCAGAATGCCCATGTGTTCCACGCTCGAATACGCCAGCAGCCGCTTGTAGTCCCGCTGCCCGACGATAAACACCGCCGCCACGCCCATCGAAATCAGCCCGAAGATCAGCAGCAGTTCGCGCGAGAACTCGCCCGCTCCATCCGCTTCGCACACTTGCTGCGCCCGCAGGATTCCCAGGAACGCGCAATTCAGCAGCGCGCCGGATAGCAGCGCCGAGACCACCGATGGCGACTCGCTGTGCGCGTCCGGCAGCCACGTGTGCAGCGGCGCCAGGCCCATCTTCGTGCCATACCCAACTAGCAGCAGGATGAACGCAGCCTTCAGCCACATGGGATCGAGCTTGTGGCCGACGCGCACCAGGTCTGCGATCAAGAGCGACGAAACTCCGCCTGAAAACGTCGCCGCGCCCGCCAGGAAAAACGTTCCCAGCAGCGCCAACGCGATTCCGACGGAGCAGATCAGCAGATACTTCCACGTAGCTTCCAGCGAGCGCCGGTGGCGGTGGAAATAAATGAGCGGCGCGCTGGCCAGCGTCGTGGCTTCGATCGCCACCCACAGCAGCCCAAAGTGCTGGCTCATCGTGACCAGCGTCATCGTTCCCAGAAAGAACAGCAGGCAGCCGGTGAAAATCGCTTCCGGCGCGTTCGAGAAGAACAGCCCCTCCTCGTCAAAGTCTTCATGCGCTCCGTGTGGCTCATGGCTCAAGTAGCCGGCCGCCTGTATCGCCGCCGCGAGAAATAGAACGCTCGTGATCGCCAGGAACAGCAGCCCCGGACCGTCAAGCTGCAGCCACCCGCCAAAGATCGGCCCCGGCCGCACGGCCCAGCACACGCCAACCAGCCCCGTGTGCGCCACTCCCGTCAGCACCAGCAGCAGGCGTCGCAGCCGGTCCGAACGCAGCAGCAACGCGGCCACGCCGGCCAATACCGGCACAAAGATCAGCGCGGAGATCAACATGCCTTCCCCTCCGCAAGTTCCTTGGACGACGCACTGCTTTCGCTCGTCGCGCCGCTAAGGCTCTGGCGAGGCGGCGTCGGTGGATGAGCGCGCCCGCTGTCGCGCGTCAGATCCGCCAGCGACGAAAGCCGGTCGGTATCGATGTGGTCGAATTCGCGGCTGATATGGAAGATGATGATGCCCATCACGAACACCGCCACGAACACGTCCAGCAGCACTCCCAGTTCGATCAGGAACGGCACGTCGCTGGCCAGAGCCACGCCCATCGCGTAAATGCCGTTCTCCATGGCCAGGTAACCGAGCACCTGCGTGAGCGCTTTGCGCCGCGTGATGATGATGAACAATCCCACCAGCAGGCCGAACAGTCCGAACGGAATGACCAGCGGCGACAAGGTGGCGCCGGCCTCCGTGCCGGCGGCTCCGGACGCCGGCCCCACCGGCGTCAGCCGCCCGCCCAGCCAGAACGAAAACGCCAGCCCGCCCAATCCCAGGATCAGGGACAGCGTGTACCCGACAAACGGTTCAACCTCGCGCCGCACGTTGGCGTCGCGCTGAGCGCGGCCGAGAAGGCGCGGGAAGACGATGCCCTTAAGTCCAATCGTTGCGATCGCCAGCAGCCACTGCCGCAGCATGGGCGTTCCCGGATGCAGCAGCAGCGGCAGCAACCCCAGCGCCGCGCCTTGCACCGCGATCATGCGGATCAACAAGGCGATGCGGCTCGACCCGAGCATCACCAGATCGGTCAGCACCAAAAAAATGAGCACGCCTTCCGCCCAGTTCAACACATCAAACCTCACGGTCTGGTCATTAGCTTTACGCACAGCGCTTGCGCAATGACCAATGACTAATGACTCGCAATCCCTGCCGGCACGGAGGCCGGCGCTACCGCCTCAACGTCAATATCAACGCCAGCGTCGCAATGGCCGCAGCGCTGACCAAAAGCTGCGGCACTCGCAACAGCCGCAGCCGCGCCATGCATGATTCGATCGCGCCCACCACCACCGCCAATCCCAACAGTCCGCCCACGGCCGCCAGCAGATCCAGCCACGCGTTCCCGCTATGCGAAGGAACGATGATTCCGACCAGCACCGCTCCGAGCACCCACAGCTTCAGCGCCGCGCCGTAAAGGATGAACGCGAAGTCCGGCCCGCCGTGATCCAGCACCATCACTTCGTGGATCATCGTCAGTTCCAGATGCGTATTCGGATCATCGACGGGAATGCGCGCGTTCTCCGTCAGCACCACCACCATCAGGCACACCGCCACAAGTGCCAACACCGGCCCGACCGTTCCCCATGCCTGCACGCTCAATGCGGGCAGGATCGCCGACACAGAAATCTCGCCCGTTTGCCGCGCCAGCGCCGCCAGACCCAGCAGCAGCGCCGGCTCAGCCAGAGCGGAAAACTGCACTTCGCGGCTGGCGCCCATGCCTTCGAACGCCGATCCGGTGTCCAGCGCCGCAATCACCGTGAAGAAGCGCATCAGTCCCAACAGCCCGGCCAGCAAAATCATGTCGCCCGCAAACGCCAGCGGCGCAGCCTGCCCGCCCAGCGGCACTACGGCCAGAGCCACCAGCACGGCGGCCAGTCCGACCATCGGTCCCGCGCGGAAAATCCACGTCGTCGTCTTGCTGTAAACCGCGCCCTTTTGGAGCAACTTCCAGATGTCGTAATACGCCTGCAGCAGCGGTTGCCCGCGCCGCCCGGCGAAGAACGCCTTCGTGCGGTTGATCACGCCCAGCAGCAGCGGCGCGAGCAACAACGCAAGAATCTGGGGCAACAGGATCATCTTTTCATCCACTCAACTTCGTCATTAGTCATTGGTCATTAGTCATTGCGCGCTGAGCGTGCCGTTAATGACCAATGACAAATGACGAATGACCTATCCCAGTTTCCACACCAACAGCACCAACAACGTCAGCGCCACATACAGCACGTACATGTGCACGCGTCCGCCCTGCACCCACCGCAATTGCTTCAGCCCTTGCGACACTCCTGCGAACATCGGCGCGAGGACACGCTCCCGTACGGTGTCCGGCGTTTGCGTGGACAGCTCGATCTTCTCAGGAAACAGACCTTCCGGGCCCGCACCCTGACGCTTTGTCCTCACGAAAATCCGGAACAGCCACATCAGCGGCTGCGAGAACGACGACGCCGTGTACTGCATGCGCGCCGTGGGTTGAGCGTACCCGCAATCCCACGTCCCGGCTGTCGCGACCCCGTGCTTGCTCAAAAGGCGCCAGCGCAGCACCACCAGGAAAGTCAGCAGCCCGGCAAAAACTCCAGTCCCAAGCACGGCCAGCGTCAGCGGCGCCCGCGTCAATTCCAGCGCCGCGCGAACTGCCGCCGGCGGCAGACCCAGCGCCTGCTGCAGCACGCCATCCAGCCGTTGCACAACCAGGGGCGCAAGCACTCCCACGCAAACGCAGCCGCAGGCCAGAATCAACATCGGCGCGCGCATGCCGCGGCTGACTTCGCGCGCTGACGCGGCGTGCTCACTGCGCGGCTCACCCAGAAAAACGATTCCGAACACCTTGGTGAAGGCCGCTGCCGCCAATCCGCCAATCAGGCCCAGCGCCGCAATCGTCACCAGTGCCGGAATCGCAACCGTTCCGATTTCCATGCCCACCGGCATCGACTCTGGCATTCGAATGATCGCGTAGAAGTTCCCAAGGAAGATGAGCAGTTCGCTGACAAAACCGTTGAGCGGCGGGAGTCCGCAGATCGCCACCGCGCCGAAAAGAAACGCCGTGGCCGTCCAGGGCATGCGTTTCAGCAGCCCGCCGAGCTGATCAAGCTGCCGCGTGCCGGTGGCTCGCGCCACCGCACCGGCGCCGAGGAACAGCAGTCCTTTGAACAGCGAATGGTTGATCACATGCAGCAGCGCGCCGCCGAAGCCCAGCACCTGCATGCTGATCGACCCGCTGGTCATGCCAAGCAGCCCCGTGCCGAGACCGAGCGCGATAATCCCGAGGTTCTCGACGCTGGAGTACGCCAGCATCCGTTTGATGTCATGCTGCGCCAATGCGAAGAGCACGCCCAGCACGCCGGACGTGAGCCCAATGCCGACCAGCAGCCAGCCCCACCACGCCGGCGGGATTCCAAGATAAGTGATCGTCCGCACCAGCCCGTAAACGCCCGTCTTCAGCAGCACGCCGGACATGAGCGCCGATACGTGGCTGGGCGCCGCGGGGTGAGCTTCCGGCAGCCAGACGTGCAGCGGCATGAAGCCCGCCTTCGTCCCGAAGCCGATCAGCGCGAGCACAAACGCGAGACTGGCTGTCGAAGCCGGCAATCCGCCGAAGCGCTCAAAATCGTAGCTTCCAGAACTCTGTCCCAATACCACGAATAGCGCCAACAGGAACGCCGCGCCGATCTGCGAGGCGACCATGTACGTCCAGCCCGCCCGCCGCACCTCTTCTTTGTCGTGCTCGAACGTCACCAGGAAGTACGACGCCACCGTCATCACTTCCCACGCCAGCAGGAAGAGCACCGCATTCCGCGCCGCCACAACCATGACCATTCCGGCGACCGTCAGCGCGTAGAAGAACCAAGCCGAACCCAGAGAGTGGTGGGGCGGGCCTCCGTGCCCGCCGCTCCGGTCCCCTTCGGGTGAGGGGGCGTGCTCGCCCAGCAGATATGAACTTCCGTAGATGGCGGCCACTGCGGCCAAGAAGAAGATCGGCACAAGAAAAAACGCCGTCAGCGGATCGATTCCAACGGAAAAAGAGATGCTGGGATTCCCGCCGCTGTCCGTCAGGAACGGCAGCAGACTCCAGTTGCACTTCAGGGATTCCGGCGCCCCGCCCAGCAAAACGCTGAGCGCCGGCACCAATCCCAAAATGCACGCCGCGACCACTCCGCCCACGCCCAGCGCCGAGCACAGCCGCGCATCCTTCCCAAACGCAAGCGCGGAAGAACCAGCGAGAATCAGAAGCGCAATGGCGGCGAGCAACAACGCGATCATCGGGCGGGCGCGCTCCCGGCCGAAGCCTCAGCACCGACAAACGTGGCCTCCAACCGGCGGCACTCCTTGATGATTTCGTCACGCAAACCCTGATTGGCGATGAGCTGCTGGAACGCGGAATCTCGCAGCGCAAACGCCAGCCGTGAGAGCAGGTGCAGATGCGCTCTCACGGTCGGGCTAATGAGCGTGAAGAGCGCATGCACCGGCTTGCCGTCCAGCGCGCCAAACTCAATGGGCCGCTCCAGAAAACAGAGCGTCACCATCGGCTTTGCGACGTGCAGGACGATGGGGTTCCGTACGTGCGGTATCGCAATCCCATTTCCAATCCCGGTTGACGCCAGTTGTTCGCGCGCCAAAAGGACTTGCAGCAAAAACGCGCGGTCCACTTCCTCCGGCAGGCGCATGTTCTCGACCACGCCCTTCAGCACCGTCGGTTTGTCTTGGCCTTCAATGCGATAGAACACCCCGCCGGCCGCCAGAGCGTCGCTCAAAGCCGGCATTGCGACCGTGCTGTTCTCGATTTCTTGGAAGATCTCAGGCGAGACATTGATCTTGCGGCTGGTCGCCCATTCCAGTAACTCCGCACGGTTAAAGCGGTACTGGTCGTTGATCCGGTACGATGGCAGGCTGCCCTGAGTCACCCATCGGTAGATGGTTTTCTCGGATACGTTCAGCAGTTTCGCGACATCCCGAACTGTCAGTTGCATTGGACACCTCTGGACAAGGACGCATTAGGTTAGAACGATGTCCATTAGTGTCAACATATTTCCAAAAGCTGCGATATAAGGATTTTTATCACGCGCGGCACATCCGGTGTATTTAACGTTAAATACGCGAGGGAGCCGGACGATGAAAGGACGGGCAGAAGTACTCAGTGCAGTCATCTGCGTCGTTGGAATGCTCGCGCTGCAATCCGCAGCCGGCGAACCCGCCGCGGCCGACAAGGGCGACGGTGTCAAAGTCGTCCACGTCGGCAACAGCCATTCCCACGCGCTGAGATTCCTCGAACCCCTCGCGTGGGCCGCCGGCCACACGAAACACAAGGACGGCGAAATCAATATTCTCGGCGCGCCGCTGCGCTGGAACTACGACCATCCGCAGCAGAACAAATGGCAGGAACTGCTCGCGCCCGACAAGACCTGGGACGCGATCACGCTCTTGTCCTGGGCCAGCGACGACGAAAACTACGCCGTCAAATTCGCCGCGGAGTTTTACAAAGGCAGCCCCAAGGGCCAGGTGTTCATCTACACCATCTGGCCCGACACCTACATGGATTGGGAAAACCCCGACCCGATCCGCAGAGAAGCGCACACCGAAAAAGTCGCCGCCGCCGTGCAGGCCGCTTTTCCCGACAAACCCAAACCCCGCGTCATCCCCAGCAGCCAGATGATTCGCGAACTGGGCCGCATGGCCGATGCCGGCCGCCTTCCGGGTGTCGCCAACCGTTACGCGCTGTTCTCCGACGGCGGCCATTTGAGCAAAGCGGGCATGTACGCCGTTGCCGTGCTCGTCTGCGGCATGCTGTACAATGAATCGCCGCTCGCCTATCCGCCGCGTTTCGGCCGCATGGACAACAAGGGCAACCTGGTCCAAGGTTGGTACGAGAGCATCGAGTTGGACGAGCCCACCGCGCTGCTGATGCGACAGACGGCTTGGGACATCTTGCTGACCTATCCACCTGCGGGCATGGCCACTCAGCTCGTGATCGCCGATCGCCACGTGCCCACGACCATCGCGGGTCAGCCGTACGAAGTGCAACTGACGGCCCTCAACTCCCAAGAAGGCTGCACGTGGTCCTTGGCAAAAGGCGCGCTGCCCGACGGCCTGACATTGAGCGCGACTGGAAAGTTTTCAGGAAAAACGCCAGCCGCCGGCGACTATCCCCTGCTCGTCAAAGTCGCCGACAAAAAGGGAAGCTTCGAACGCGCGCTGACCTTGCGTGTCAGTGAAGACAAGCCGCCCACGATCCCAGCCGTTTCGCTCAAAGCCGTGCCGCTTGATCAGTACTGCTTCGAACAACTGAAGGCCGACGGCGGCGTTGGAATGCTGAAGTGGGATGTGGCTGAAGGAAAGCTCCCGCCGGGCGTGCAGCTTAGCGCAAGCGGCTGCCTCCTCGGCACGCCCGGCACGGCCGGCGAGTTCCGCTTCACGCTGCGCGTGAGCGACTCACACCCCGCAGGCGCGCGCACAGCCACGCAAGCCGCGACGTGGGCGATCGGCACGGCCTCGCCGGAGTCTCTGCTGGTGCGCTCTGTGAAGCCGGCAGCCGGCGGCAAGGTGAGCGACCTGATGAAAGTGGACGGCAAGTTGGACGAGCCGTTCTGGAATCTGAGCCAGTCCATCGCGAAGAAGTCCGCCGGTTCGCCCGCCAAGAAAGCTACGTTTGACGCGGTGTGGCTGGACGCGGGAAAAGGCCGCGCGGATTCGCTGTGCCTCGCGATCAAAGTCGTGGACGGCGCGGCTGGAAAGACGCCGAAGGATGCCGTGCACGTTTTTCTGGATGGCCGGCACAACAAAGAAGTCATCTACAACGCCGACGACATGCACGTGATCGTCCGGCGCAACGGCAAGGCGGAGTTCGTCCGCTCGCACACGCCGTGGTGGTTCCTGCAATCGGCCGCGACCGAAACGGCGGACGGCTACATCGTCGAAATCAAAGTCGGCTCGGCGTACTTCCTGGGCAAAGGGATTACGATTCCCTTCGGTCCAAACGCCGTTTATGGTTTCGACTTGGCCGTGGATGAAGGAGACAAAGACGTCAGCCAGCAGGTGTGGCGCGGCACGGACAAAAACGCCGAGGACACCAGCGGCTTCGGCAGCATTGTGATCGTGGACGGCATGGGCCGGCCACAGTGAGAAGGGACGGCGATCGTTTCGCAGAAAGAGGAGAGGGAATCATGTTTACGACGAAAGCAGTACGGCTGGTATTGGCTGCCAGTCTGGTCATCTCAGCCTGGACATACGCCGCGGACGACGGTATCGGCAGCGTGAAGAAACCCGTGGTGATCCCGAAACTGGCCGACAAGATCAGCGTCGATGGCGACCCGGCCGATTGGGCCAAGATCAAGGCTTTGCCCGCGCCATTCGCCAAAAAGGACGAAGGCGCGCTGAAGCTGGCCTGGGCCGACGATGGCCTGTACGGCTGCTTGCAGGCAAAGGACGCCAAGATTGCGGTCGATGAGGAAAATCCGTGGAGCAGCGACTGCATCGAACTCTTCATTGATTCGGACAACGGCCACAAGGACGAGATGACCGAGAAATCCTTCCAGATCGCCATCGCCCCCAATCCAGCCAAAGGCGCCGGCAAGGGCATCGTCGTCGTCCCCCAAGGTTCCGCCGCGCCCGACAAGATCGAGAGCAAGTGGAAGCCCGTTGAAGGCGGCTACGTGCTTGAGTTCTTCATTCCGGCCACTCAGCTCAAGCTCACCCCAAAAGAAGGCGCCGATATCGGCTTCAACTACGCCATTGATGACGTGGATGGCAAGGGCGTCGTTGAGCAGTTCTACTCTGACAAAGACACCGACGACGGCTACAAGACGCCAAAGTCGTGGGGTGCGATCAAGCTAGGCAAGTAACCGGGTGGCGCCGGCCTCCGTGCCGGCCGTGGTGGTGCCGGCCTCCGTGCCGGCTCGCAAGGATGTAATCCGCGCGGGTGGCGGCCAGACGCCCATCGTCTCGCCGCCGCCCGCCAGCAAGCTCCCGCCAAGCTAGCAGCGTATCGATTGGGGAGGGCTGCGTTCAAAACTTCGCCACGTCCTCATTTGTCAGACCGCGAACGCGTGCAGTCCCTGCCTTTGAGGTGACGAGTGCATGCGTCTGTCCGGCAGAAGACACGGGGTTATACTGCAGAACCCCAGTATCTGTGAGCGAGTTCTGGCGGCCCGGCCGAAGGTTCCCAGCGGGCGCTGGAATGCCCTCGGCCACCTTGCCGGTTCCCTCACGTGTTCGGGAAGACGCTTGGGTTGATTGCTCCGCGAATTCTGGAATAGCCATCGCAGCCATTCCGGGAGCAGCGCCATCTCCCACCAAGGTGTTACGTGATGCATAGCCTCAGTCCGTGACCTGTGCACGATTACCGTTCTTCAGCACGGCGAGCACAAATCCCGTCTTAGCTTCCGTGTAGGCGTCCCGGTCGTTTCGGAATCGCAGTGCCAGAGTTTTCTTCAACTCGGCATAGGCTCGCGCCTCGTCGGGATGTGCCCTAAGGAAGTTCCGGAAGCACAGATGTCGCCGCAGTGCCTCCGCGTCGGCAGCACAAACATACAGATGGTGCGCCGGCGCATCTGGGGGAGACTGAAATGCTTCTCGTCCGGCGACGCCCAAGTTACCTCGATGGACATAGCCAAGGGTTGCGAGCCGCTGAATTGCCACCGGTACAGCAGCTTCTGAGCCGACAACTACGTCCATGTCGATGATGGGCTTGGCAGCCAGTCCGGGCACTGACGTGCTGCCGACGTGTTCGACCGCGAGAGCGACGGAGCCCAAAGTGGTCACGACACGGAGCCGCAATGCTTCAAAGATCTGCGGCCAGCGTTTGTCATAATCGACCACATCTATCGGGGCACCCATATGCGGAAGGATAGCGCACATTCGCAACCGGATCGACGGCAGATGAGGCGACCTCGATCACTGCCATTCAGACGAAGTTCGCCTGTGGGGAGCACGCACGATGTACCGGCCGCGCACGGCGTCCGCTGGACTTTGGACGCGCCATCCTTATGGTTCGAGTCCAAGGAGCCCTTTATGCGTCACCGAACCCCGTTCGCCCTCGGACTTGTTGTCGCCATTCTGGTTCGCGTGGGCTGGTGTGGCGAAACTCCAGATTCCAAACCCGAACTCAGAACGGCCGCGGGCGTTGCGGTCCAGTATTACCTGTCGCTTCCCAGAAGTTGGACCGCCGATTCCACGTGGCCAATCCTCGTGACCATCGATGGATCGGGTCACAATTTTGCCGGGAACTGCCAAAGCTTTACCAAGGCGCGGGGTGCGCAACCGTTCATTCTTGTCACGCCCTGTGTCAGTTCCAACGGCAACGATCCCGCCGACTTGAAAGCTGTCCTCGCCATCGTCGAGGAAGTACAGAAGTTGTACAAGGGCCAGCCGAAGTTCTTTATCACCGGCTTTTCGGCGGGAGGGCACCTGGCCTGGCAGTGCATCTTTACACATCCGGAGCTACTTGCAGGGGCTGCTCTTGCTGCGGGCAACTTTCGATTTCGAGGCGTCGCCAACATCTCGAAATCCCCCGAGCGCGTCAAGCTTCCGATCCAGGAGTTTCTCGGCGACAAAGACGGAATCAAAGCCCCGCTCACCCAGCAATGGGAGGACGCCAGCAAACTCGCCAAAGAGCACGGCTATGAGGCGCTGGTACTAACCGAGGTGCCTGGCGCGGGCCACCAGCCGTTCCCGGACAAAGTGCTCGCCTTCTTTGGGTTCTTGCTACAGAAGAAAAGTGAGTAGCGAGGCTGCGACGTACCTGTGGTCTCGGCCACGCGCTTGACCGTGACCTCGACGCCTTCCCCTGAACCTGCGCCTTCCGCAACGGCTCCGGCCAGCGTCTCGACGTGGCCGTAGGTGGAGTAGTAGAGCACGAGAATCCTGGGCATGACCGTTTCCTTTCTATTGGGGTTCCTTGTCTACTTCAGGTCGAACAAAATGGCTTCAGTAGATTGGCTGGCCGTGAGGGTCAGTTTGCCCGGTTGCTCAGTGCTTGCTCCATCGCCGGTCACCAGCGGCACACCGTTGAACGTCACTCCGCCAGTGGCAATCTGAAGCCATGCTCCGCGTCCGGCCTTTAGGTCGTGCGTGATGGTCTGTCCGGGTTCGAGACGGATGCGATAGATGTCCGCGTCCTGATGGATCGTCGCCGAACCGTCGCGACCGTCAGGCGAGATGACGAGCACTTTGGCCGCATCCTGATGTTCTGGCGTGGGATGCCATTCGGTGTATCCCGGCACAAGGCCGCGTTCGCGGGGTTGAATCCATATCTGTAGAAAGTGCAAGGGCTCGCTCGGCGACGGGTTGAATTCGCTATGCGTCACCCCTTCGCCCGCGCTCATAAGTTGAATTTCACCGGGCTTGAGCACGCGGCCGTTGCCCATGCTGTCCTTATGTGCCAGAGCGCCTTCCAGCACATAGCTGAAGATTTCCATGTCGCGGTGCGGATGGGTCCCGAAGCCCTGTCCCGGTGCGACTCGGTCATCATTTATCACGCGCAACGAGCGGAAACCCATGTGCGCCAGATCGTAATAGTCTGCGAACGAGAAAGTGTGATACGACTTCAGCCATCCGTGATCGGCGTGGCCGCGATCTTTAGCGTGTCTTACCTTAATCATGACTCCTACTCCTACATTCGGAATGCCTGTTGAACTAGACGCTCAAATAGAGAGCGCCTCTTTCATTCATCAGCTTCACGCGCCTTCTCAAGCAGACGGCTGAGTTGTTTGAGTTCAGCCGAAGAAAGATGTCCCAGCAGTTTGCTGTGAAGATCGTTGACCGGATGGTCCACACCGACCAGCAGCTCTAATGCCTTCTTGGTGATGCCGATGTAGATGACTCTGCGATCCTGTTCCGACCGCTCTCGCACGACCAGTCCGGCCTTTTCAAGCCGGTCGATCAATCCAGTGATGGCAGGCACCGGGGTAATCAGGCGGCCGACGATTTCCAGGCAGGGCAGCGGCTTGCCTGCCCCTCGCAGGATGCGGAGCACGTTGTACTGGGAGAACGTCAAGCCGAACGAGCGAAGCAGGCGCTCCACCTCGATCTGCAACCGGTCGCTCGTGCGAAAGAGATTCAACAGCACCTCTTCCTCCGGCGACTCGAAAGGCTGAGTCTGCTTGATTTCAGTCTGTAAAGTTCCGTGAGCCATGCGATCTCCATCTGCATCGCCAACTACTTTACATATCAACTAATGATTGATCGATATTCCTGAAAAATGGCATCGGGATGCGTGGAAGAAATTCGGTGAAGCAGCGTCAGGCGGTACGGTACTCCGGCGCCCCCGAAATCGCGACGACTTCGCCCAGATAGAAGCGGTGATAATCCTTGGTCGGATAGTTCTCCGTGATTGTTGGGTCCAGGAAGAATTCGGGTTTCAGATCGTCGCGATAGATCTTGCGGCACTCAATGACGAGTTTGGCCTCGGCAAAGCACGGCGAAACCACCTGAGCGGACGCGACTGTCGTCAGGCCGGACTCCGCCACTTTGTCGCCGTTACGGCCGGACTTGGTGCCCAGCAGCGTCAACGCATCGTGATATTGTGATGGAAAAGCACTCAGCGTGAAATCCGGCGACTCCTCCATGAACTTGTACGTGTATCGCTGCGGCCGGACGAACGCGACCGCAACAGGCTTCGACCACAGCACGCCCAAGAAACCCCACGAAACCGTCATCGTGTTGAACTGTTTCGACTTGAGTTTTCCCGCCGTCAGCAACAGCCACTCCTTGTCGAAAAGACTGAAGATGGGCGCATTAAACGTGTCGATGTCGATTGGTTGGCGATTCATCGTGATCTCCTTCTGGTTTCTGTGCCTGCGCGCATCATACATTCACAGCCTACCGTTCATCCGCAAAGAGCGGCGTCGTCTCCCTGTTCAGGTCCAGCGCCCGACGAATAGAAGCGGCTAACCCGTTCGCACTCTGTTTGCTGAGTGACCGCCTCGACGTAATGAGGGCGCGGATCTGACGCTTATGTTGGGAACAGACCAAGTCCACGGCCTGCGTGCCAGCCAACGCGGCAAAGCTCAATTCCTGGCGATCAACATCCCAATTGAACGGTGCCAGGTACTTCCATCCATGAGCGTGGCACGTCGCGAACAGGCTATAGTGTGGTGGAGTCTCAAAAGTGTACGTTTTGGTCGGCATTGGTCCTTCAGCTTTCGACAGGTGTGAATATCCATTCGCACTGCCGTCATTGCGTGCCACTCGGCATCTCTTCTTTTTTGCCTCTCGCAGAACGTTCGCTCTAGCGACCTCATTGCCGAACCAGGCGACTCGTGTCGCCTCAGCCTTTCACGAACGGTTCCATCTTATGCTCGCCCAGCGGCACGGGACACATGGACTTCGCGCCGAACCACTTCTCATATGTCTTCTGAAACTCGCCGCTCAGCCATAGATCGTGCAAGCAGTAGTTGAGCGTGTCTCGCCAGCGCGAATCGTTTTCCGGCACGCCGATACCGAAATAGGCGGGTGAATACGGCGTTTCCGTGACCAGCAGAATGCCGTCAGGGCCGACTTTGTGCCCGGCGCGCATGGCCGTATTGATGATAATCGAATTGTCGTCCGTAAAGCCGTCGATTTGGCCATCCACCAATGCTTGTATGCCCGCGGCGTGATTGTCGAACTGTTTCAGCACCGGGGCAGTCCAGCCTTTCGCCGCGAAGTACGATTGGATTTCGCCTTCCGATGAGGATGAGCGCTTGATGCCAATTGTCTTTCCAGCGAAGTCGCTGAGATCACGCTTGCCTTTCGCCGAGGCGTACAGCACACCTTTTCCATCCCATCCGTAAGGCACGGTAAAATCGATATTCGCATCGCGCTTGCGCGTAATGTTGGTGTGGCAGAGCGACATGTGCACTTCGCCGGACTGCACCCAGGCGATGCGCGTTTCGTCCGTGACGGCGCGGAACTCCAGTTCCAACTTGCGACCGGCGTAATCCTCCAGCCGTTTCAGTACACTGCGGGCGATGTCCACATCAAAGCCCACCAGTTCGCCGCCTTCGCGGTAGCCGAACGGCGCCGCTTCCTGCCCAATGCCGATAATAACTCGGCCGTCAGCCTTCACTTTTGCCAGTGTGCTTTGGGTAAGCGAGCTGCCGCTGCCAGTGTGTCCCTTCTCGCTGGTTGAACCCCGAAGAACCAGGGTCACTCCAACACCCAGCGCCGCGCCCAGAAGTAACGCAACAATCCATTTCATTCAACACTCCTCCTCAAGAAGAAGTTAACTCCTGCACTCCACGTACTCTTGCCAGAGCGGCGGTAGCAGTCGAAACCACCCAGTACATCACGAGTGTCACCAAAAGGACTGTGCCGTACTGCACCGGTTCCGACATCTGCATCTGGCGCCCCGTGTACGTGAGTTCTGCAACGCCCACGACCGCCAGCACGGAACTATCTTTGAAAACGGTGATGGCCAGATTCACGATGTCAGGGAGCATCGTGCGGAGCAGGAGCGGCGACTCGATTCTGCGCAGCCGCTGAGAACGCGACAGGCCCAGCACCCTGGCCGCATGAATCCATCCCGGCTCCACGGCGCGCAGGCCCGCCCGAATAATCTCGCACATGTAGACGCCGCTGTAGATCGAAAACGCTCCAATACCCAGAACGACTCCCGGAATCCGCCATCCGGTCAGTCGGAACGGAAGATAAAAGACCAGCAGAACCCAAACCATGACGGGCAGCCCACGAACGAGCTCGACCACTCCCGTCGCACCGTGCCGGACAACGGCCGCCGCGAAGCGTTCACCCGGATCTTTCCCTTCTGGCCGCACACCGCGGAGCAGCGCCAGACACAGGCCCAGCACCGCGCCTGCGCAGAGGCTGGCGCCCGTGATGGCCAGCGTGAGCACCAATCCGCCACTGGTCTGCAACCACAGCGGATAGCGCGGGTCCATCATTTCTGGCGGCACCGGGTAGCCCCACAGCAGCGTCTGGAGAATGTGGGTCACGCTCATGCAGCGACTCCGCAGCGCAGTTGCTGGCGCACTGCCCAGCCATTCAAGTAGTGGCTGAGAACCAGCGCCAGGGTCAGATGTACCGCCGCGGCAAAGACCAGCGGCTCGCACCACGAGAACGTCTGTCCGGCCACGCGGCCAGCCTGGCCCAGAACTTCCATCCAGTCCACCGGCAAGGGAATGACCAGAGCGAGGCATGAGTTCTTCATGTTGTGAATCAGTCGTGTCACGACCGCGGGCGCGACAATCCGAAACGCCTGCGGGTAGACCACGCGCCAGCGGACGCTGGCTATGGGCAACCCCAGCGTTCGCGCACATTCCTCTTGTCCGAGGGGGATGGCGGCGACGCCTGCGCGCAGAATCTCGGAGAGGTAAGCCGACGTATTGAAACTTAGCGCCACGATCAACAGGCAGAACTCGCAACCCTTCGGAAACGTCGTTCCGGTTGCGTTTCTCCACAGGCTCGGCAGCCCGAAGCTGAGGAACAGCAGCAGCGGCACCAGCGGCATATTGCGGAACACGTTGACGTAGACGATGCCCGCGCAGCGCCAGAGTCGTGAGCGTGAAGTGCGTCCGCGCAGGACCAGCAAGCTGAGGGCGGCGGAAAACACGGTGGTCAATGCCGCGATAAACAACGTCATCGCTACGCCGCGGCACAACCATCCGAAATAGGGCGCACCAAAAACATACTGTTGGAAATCCATCGCGCTTCAGTCCCAATCCGCGTGCAGAACGTTCAGTAAGTCCAGGCTGCGCGAAGTCTGCAGCACGCCATTTTCCAGCAGTCCGCAGGCGCCGGCCGTTGAGCGCGCAAAGTCCAGGTTGTGTGTCGCCAGCAACATAGTCGTGCCAGCCTCGGCGAGTTTCTGAATCGCACGATGGACTTCCTTGACACGCGACGGTTCCAGGTTGGCTGTGGGCTCATCCAAAAGCAGAAGCAGCGGGTCCATCGCCACGGCCCTGGCGAGCGCCACACGTTGACGCTCGCCGCCAGAAAGAGTCAGCGGATACTGCTTCGCCCGTTCGGCCACGCCCACGCGCTCCAATTCCGCTAGAGCGCGCTGCCGCGCCTCCTTCGGCGGCAGTTGCCGGACCTCCAGCAGAGCCAGCTCCACGTTCTGCAGCGCCGTCAAATGCGGGAAAAGATTGTGATCCTGAAAAACCACCCCAATGCGGCCATAAAGCGAATGGGGATATGCTTCACCGGCTGCAACGCTGGTGCCGTTAATGTGCAGCGTACCGGAATCGAAACTGACCAGCCCGCTGATGATTTTAATGAGCGTGGTTTTTCCGCTGCCGGAGCGGCCACAAAGCGCAAACACGCTTGCGGCGGGCAGCTCCAGCGAGACATCGAGCAAGACGATGCGCTCGCCAAATGTCTTGGAGACTTTCCGTAATACGAGTGCTGCCAATGTCGGTTCCTCGGCGCAGACTTGCCTGTAAGCAAGCAAATGTCGCGCATTGTTGTTGGGCGGAGTGCTCTTAAGGCAAAGGGGCAGCTTAGGAGCATCAGGCAGAAAATGACTGCGCGGTCGAATGCAGAATCGTTGATTCTGGCGGGATCCTCAGGATCCCATGCACGAGGAGCTGGCGGGCTCCCTTAGCGGAAGCTGGAGCGTCACCCAAAAGGGACTTTCCAGAGAGACATGTGAAACCCCATTTCCGCAGGCTTTTTATTTGCGCTGCACGTTGAAGTCAAGCGGAGAGGAATCGCGTGCGATCCGGTCCGATCTAGGTCCGTGCTCGTCCGAAGTGATTAGGGCTATTTCGTGGGCATTCAAAATCGAATCGCTAAAAGAAGACTGATCTGAAGAAGATCGTTTTTCCGAACCCCTGGAATACCGCACCTCGACATCGGCGCTGACATCACCTTAACTTTCTTGCCGCATCACTCACTTAACACACAGTTCAAAGGCGCGCATGGCTCGGGTTCCGGATCAGAACAACAACCTTGTTTTCTCTTTGAGGACTTGCGCCAACAACTGTGCGGCGCTCGTGGAGATCAACAGGAAACTCGACAAGCTTACGGGCAACCTTTAAGCTTCTTCTCATGCGCAAGAAGGATGACGAGGCAATCTGGAAAGCAGTGAAGGCAGCAAAGGCCAAAGGCGCCGATGATTTTACGCTCCTTCACCTTGCGAGGGAAAAAGGCTTTCGCTTTACGAATCTAAAGCGTTTTTTCAACTGGCGGGATAGGATGCTTATAAAATATCCTGAAGACGCCAAGAAGCCAGCATCGCTACCGCAGCCGACCATACGCGTGTGGCCGCCACGGTGAAAGGCTTCAGCAGCGGTTCTCCATTATCCCGTTGCTGTTGCATGGTTTTCCGTTTCTGCTACTTTCGTCCGCTCACCAATGACAAGGAGCAACCATGCCAATCAAACGGTACGACAAGAAGGTCAAGGCCGCCATCATCGCAGCCACTACAGCGGCCCGGAGCGAGGGTAAGTCCTGGAACGATGCCTTCAAGGCCGCGAAGGATGCGGGCTACACCGGCAGCCGCGGCGGCCTGGAGCAAATGATACGGAACGCTGCGCTCAAGTCAAAAAAGCAAGCAGTGAAAAAGCCCGGCAGGCCCGCTGGCAAGCGCCGGGGCAGGCCACCGATGCAGGCACCGGCCGGACTCGACGCTGTGCAGCAGATTGTCGAGCGCACGGTGCGGCAACAGGTCAACGCGGCGATTGACAGAGCAGTTGCGGCACTTGAACAGTCGAAAGTGTAGTCGGCGCTGAGTGCCATCTGGCCAATGACAACTATCGTTCTCCCTTGTATTGCCGTAGCGCGAGCCCATAATTCGGGGATTAAAACCAGGGGACATGGCCATGGGAAAAAAGCGGGAGTTAAACCCGGAGAAGTCTCAGGCGCTCAGTTCGGAGGGGAGACGGCAGAAAGAGAAGGCGCAGCAGAACCTCATCCCCCTGAGGACTGGCCCGAGGCCCCCGCCCTTTGACCCGGAGAAGGAGACCGAGGACTTGCTCCGGGCCTTGAGGGTCGCCACGCCAAAGGGGCAGGACGACGCCCTCTTCGCGCTGGTGGAGCAACTGGTCGAGGTCCGGGGGTTCACGTGGGGGCAAGCCTGCACTTTAATACAATCCAGCGTCGGCGGGTCCATGTTGCAGCTAGAACAAAATAACTGGTACGGCGAACAACAGCAAAAGCGGAAGCGCGCCCGCCAGCAGAAGCAGGACCAGCCCCAAAAGGGGGCTCGATTACATCGGCGAGCTTGATTCCTTCAATTCGGCAAGCACGAAACAAACGACGTTCCACGGCCAACTTCTTGCGCGTGCTGTTCCGTTAATTCATGACATCTTCCTGCTTGATATTTACTTCAATTGCAGACGGTATACAGAGGCACCGAGGCTCGACGCGTAGAGGAGGTTCCGCTTGGGATCCCAACCGAAATAGTTGAACTGGCCGGAGGCATTGATGCCTTTCGAGCGGGCGTCGGGCGGGGCGAATGCCGGAGCGACGTCCTTCCAGGTCTTCCCTCCGTCATGGGTTAGGAAGAAGGCTTTGTCGGAAACCACCATGAATTCCAGCTCGCTGGCGCCGAAGTAGGGTCCGTACACGGCTTTCTCCGGACCCTTGCCGGTCAGTGTCCAGTCCTTACCATTCGTGGTGACGACCACGCCCTCGCTGGTAGTCCAGAACACCTGCTTGCCGTAATGCACGGGGCGCCGACCCAAGACCTTGTACGTCGCCACCTCGGCCCAAGTCTTGCCTGCGTCGGTGGTCATGGCGATGCCGCCCAGGGTGCGATGCGAGCGCACCAGAGTGTTGGCGTCAATGATGCCAAGGCAGTATTGGATGGCCAACCGCTGCCCGTCTTTGGCGGCCTCGGTGTCTTTGTAGAGCTGCTGCCAGCCGCGACCACCATCGGTGCTGAGGACCGTGAAGAAGGGTTCGTGCAGCAGCCCGAAGATCGTTTGTGGATCCTTGACGCTCCAATCCACGTCGGCGAATTCAAAATTGCGGAGAATCTTGGCGAAGGGCCGCCAGGTTTTGCCGCTGTCGAGGGTCATTCCGCCGCTGCCATCGATGGAGAAGAATGCCAAGCGCCCGTCGTAGGGATAGGCAATTGAGTAGCCGAAGCCGGTTTCGCAGCGGCCGCTCACCTTGTTGTCCTCAGCCACCGTCCAGGTGGATCCCTGGTCGGTCGAGACACTGACCCCTTTGAGGGAGGTCAGGATGAAGATCTCACCGCTCGGGACGACGGCCATGCCCACGCAGCGTCGGGTGTAGTCCGGGTTGAGGTCGTGGACGCCGATCTTCTGGGTGAATGCTTCGGTGATATTCGTCCAATCGGAGGCCGCAGCACCCTCCGCAGCCAACCCGATCTGGGCGGCAAGGGACACGACGGCGACCATCACCAAGAACTTACTTGTACGAACACGCAAAAGTTTGGTGATTGAAAGTTGACGTTGGGAAGTATTTCTCATGATCGAATTCTCCTTCCGTGATCCGACGCTCCCGCAGCGGTGACGCCATGGGCATAGTAGACATCGTGCTGCAGCGTGCAGTTTGCCCACGCTCCCGTCACAAACATCAGCACGATACACGTCGCCAGATGCAACCGAAACAGTCCGTGCTTTTTTAGATGTGGCTCATGTGCGTCTCGCTGATCTCGGCGGCTTACCCGTGCGGCGAGACTTCATCCGCCGGACCGTTTCACTCGGTAGCCTAAGCCTTCAAGCTCGACGACGATGCGATCCCGATGGTCTCCTTGAATCTCGATGCGGCCACCCTTGGTCGTTCCACCCGTACCCAAGCGTTGCTTAAGCTTGGTGGCGAGTTCCAAAAGCCCGCTTTCGTTCAGCGGCAAATCGTCAATCGTGGTTACGCCCTTGCCTCGTCGCCCTTTTGTCTCCCGGCCCACTCGGACGGCCTTGTCCTTACTTTGCTGTTCTATTTTAGTGTCCATAGTCACCCGTGGCTTTTGTCGCTTCGGTTCCTCGCACAGGCTCCCGAACCAGAACCCGTGCGCTGATCCTCAGGTTGTACCGCCGTCCTCCTGCTTTGCCTTCGCCGATCTGCGGCGGATTACACATTCCGACCACAGCCCTCCCGCCACAAACATCACGATGGCCGTGGCGAGATGGATCTGACAGAGGCCCCGCTTCTTCGGCTGCTCTGTCATGGACTATACCTACGGAACATTCCTCGTTTATTTTTCGAGCACTTTTCCAAGATGTGCGTCGATGCGAACCGCAGATCTGGCTTGTTTATGATCTCTGGAAAGCGGCATCGGAGTTTTGACTATCCAACAAAGAGAGTCTGCACGCTTGTCGTACCCGATCTCAATATCAACTGGCAATTCGTCAAGCGGCACACCCACGTCTCGGGCGATAACGAGCGCCTGTTTCAAGGGGATGATACTACACTTTTCCACCGCTCCCTTTGCGTTGGGCAGATTGATCTCTTCAACAACGTCGCCCTCTTCGTCTAGTCGCAGTTGAGCGTGGTAGGCGGCAACACCTTCTTCGGGATACGCTAGTTCGAATTGCAGGCTGTAGGCATGCAACTTCCATTGGAACTGCTCTGCATTCGGCACTTTGCTCTTTTCGACAATCTCGCCATCTACAAAACGCAATTTAGAGTACAGCTCGTTCCCCAGTCGCGCAGCCAAGTGGCCATCCACTTTCTCCTTGATCTTCAAAGGCAGGTGGTCAAGGGCCTGGACTTTCTTCGGCTTGTATCCTCCGAGATAGATCTGACCAGCCCATTTTGTCACCTTCTTTGCTGCGAGTCTTTCGAGAGGCACAGGCTGAAGTCCGTAATAGAGCTGCTGGTTTGCGGGGAGCACACGATTTATTTCTCGGCAGAATTTTACCAGATCCATCTGAATGATGTTGGAGACGACGATATTGCGCGGCTCGGTTCCGCCTTTCTCAAACCTGAACCTCATGAACAGGCCATCGCAGATGTGCGCTTCGACATACTTATCCTCCAGCTTGTCGATCTTTATGTCATCTACGCAGCGAGCTATAAGCTTCTGCTCGTCTAGGTTTAGCGCCGCACTCCAGACTTCCTTTGGCGCGTCGCCAAAGTCGTTGAGGCGCGTGATGCTGATCTTCTCGGGCGATACCACATATCTGCGGCCATAGCCTGCAGCACCATCCCAGTCTTCAATCCGCACCTCAAAGCTGTGCTCCTCACCGGCTGGTGCGAGAGTGCAAAGCAGAAGTGGAAGAGTGTATGGCAACCAAGATCCTAAGCGCATGAGCAGCCCTCCCGAGCCTGATTGTCTATCGTATAATTGCCACTAAAGTGTCGATCATAAGCTCCGCCTGTCCCGCCACACGCTCCAGACCAGCCCGACTGAGAACACGACCGTCAGCCAGAACTCCGGGAGCCAGGCGATGCCCCACCAGTATTCGGGGCGGCGGCGGTGCCAGATGTACGCCTGTTCTGCTCCCTCGCCATCCGTCACAATCCAGTCGCCGTCATCGGAGATTGCGCCGCGCCACCTAACCTTATTTCCGTGGGGCATCAAAACGGCGAGCCACGTACCTTCGGGGCTGTCGGGACTTGAGTAAAGGTAAACACCTAATGCTCTCCACATTATTGCTCGGCCATCCCTGGCCTCGCAGGGATTCCTGCTAAACCATGGTTCGTTCTTCGGGAACTGCTCAGCGCGATATCCGCGTTTTGCGCCCTCTTCGGTCGGAGAAAACGATTTGCCATCGCCTGTTGCGATTGGCAGCGTCGTCCATGCTCGCATATCCCAAAGCAAACCGTCCTCGGGACCGAGATCCGCCAAGCGGCTGCCCGGCTTCGGCCTGAGGAGAAACAGCCAGCGGCTATCAGTGCTCCAAAAAGGAGGGTAAACGTAGTCCCATGCAAGCTCGTGTCTGGCGATGACACGACCCTTGTTGCAGTCCACCACCGTTACTGTCTTGCGTGAGAACCCGACATAATTTCCGTCGGGCGAAAATGAGGGGAATTCACAGCCGCCTGTTTCAACGGCGCAATGGATCACCCACGGTTCCCACCGCCACCACAATCCCATGCCGCTGCCGATCAGCAGCACGCCGATCACCAGCGTGCGCAGCGAGAAGCGCAGCCAGCGGCGTCTCGCAGGCGGGGCCTGAGTGGGCGCGGGCGTGGTCTGGGCTGTGGTGTCGTCCATCGAAGACGGTCGCCCTGGGTGGTTGATACAGGCGCGGAGCGTATCACGGGGCGGGCGGCGGGTAAAGGCTCACGCGCAGACCAGCAACGGCTTGAGCGCAGCCCTTTCGTCCGGCACGCCGGGCGACGTTTCTCGCCCTGGAGTGCGGCAGCTTGACACTATCGTCCCGCTCTGGCACCATCCGAGCCCACTTGGTCGGCGCGATTAACAAGGCCACAGAAGTTGAAACGGTGGCACGCTGGAAAGTTCGGCACAGGACGACTGTTGCCTCAGCCCGCAGAGCACAATAATCCAATGTGTACTTTTTGAGAAATTTGGCCCCTATACTGGAGCATCAAACCGTGCGCAGGCACAAATTTCACTGTTCACTCTGGATGAAATCGCTTCTGCTCGTGGCGCTCTTGTCGGCAGCCGTTTTGGCTGCTGGCAAAGAGGACGTACCTTGGGACAAACTGCGGGATGTGGCTGGCCGCTACCTTACTGCGTGTAGTTCCCCTGAGACGGTTAAGGCGCTGAACCAGAAACTCAAAGAGCGCGTGGCACAGCGGGTCGCCGACAATAGCGTCCTCGACGATGACAGTGCCTTGCGCTCTTTGATGCTCGATTGGGCCGCTGGTAGCGAAGCTGCGATCAAGAGCAAAGAGGCCAAAGCCCTTACGCAAGCGTGCGTCTACCTCATCGTGTTCCTCGACAAGGGATACCATCTGCCGGGGCAGGTTCAAACTCGTCTGACGCCGTCCGTGGTCGGCAAGATGATACAGTGCATGGAAGACAAGATCGCGGAACCGCGGGCGCCAAAGCCGGATGTTCCGGAAGTTGATAAGACTGATCGGGTGAAGCGCAAGTAAGCGCGGGACCGTTATGTCAGAGAAAAAACCCAGACCCACAGACAACAAGGACCAGGTGTCCTGCCTGCGTTGCAGCCGGATGTTCTCGTCGCCGAACAAAAAACACGTCCGGGTTTGCCCGAAGTGCCGAGGCAAACGCCGGTGATTCCCGGCGCATCTCAATCGAACACTTTCTCTCCACAATGAGAACACCGCCCTGTCTCAGCCGTTTTCTCGCCAAGTGTGAACATCAGGAACCTGTGGCACGACGGACACTTTACGCCCAGCTTCTCGAATCGGCGTCTGCCATCGCGCTCCGCCAAAATGCCGAGTTCGAAAAGGACAAAGCACGAACCAAGCTCGTAGAGGATGGGAGTGCGAGCAGGGGTGGTGAAATAAAAGCAAAGTAGCACGGCCAAGCACGCGATGGCGCATATCATCGCAAAGAAGACGGCGTAGAGGACACCGAATGGAATAACTTGCCGCCGTATTTGTCGCTCGGCAGCAGTCTGCTGCGCTATGAATTCATCGCGTGTCATGTCAGTTGATAAGCGTAGCAGCGGAGCAGCGACCGGTAAAGGACTTGGCGTGTCGCCCTTTCGCGGCGAATGCCTATCCTTGTCTTCAAGCGCGGTCTCCAAAAGGGCTAACGCCTTTTCCCCTCCCAAGCACCCCAACGTGGCAGCAGCCTCCACGCGAACACTGCCATCCTTGTCTGCGAGCGCCTTCTCGATAAGCGCCAGTACTTTCTCCTTGCCCACGCACCATAGCGATTGGATGGCAGCCCAGCGCACATGGGATTCCAGATCTGCCAAAGCCTTCTCGATGAGTGGCAGATCTTCTTCACCGGCTGGTTCGGGATAAGCACATCTGCCGCTGCTCGGCGCAGGCTGTGGCGCTGTACCTGTTCCTCGTCACCGTCGCGGATGCCGAAGGCTTGAGCTATTACTCAGACGGCTCGCTCACGCGCCTGTTGCCGTTGGACGAGACGGCTGTAGCCCGTGCCCGGCAGGCACGAAACAGCCTTGGCGGCGGCGAGGTCGGCTCCTGGATCTTTGAATGCAACTGCATCGGCAATTCCCAGTGAGATCGCTGCCATGTGTTTTTTATCCGAGGTCGTTGCTGTCCAGTTGACCTGTCCTGGAGAGGCACTTCGATGCTGTGTATGCGATGCAGCCAAGCGCCGAGAACAGCCAGGTGACGCGCTGGTAATGCTTTTCTGGTTAATCTGTAAGGTTTTGATCGGTGCCATGATCTATTCAGCAGCGCACGCACAAGGGGGCAGCCATGCAAACGGAGCCCACAGGGTCCGGCTTGCTCGGTTTCAAAATAATCCGCGTCCGCCGCTCTTGCGGCTCGTCTCGCAGTGCGTCAAAATCCAGGCATACGTCCGTTCCCGTTTTCCCCAGCAATGAATTCATCACGCACCCCGAGTCGCTCAGCGAGACACCGCCGAATGGCGCACCTGCACTGCCGGAGGATATTTCTCCCCGCTCCCTGGAGCCTCGACGCGCACCCAGAGTCTCGCCACGCCGCCGGCCGGCTCACCGAGATCTGCTGAAGGACAAGCTGCTGCTGGCCGCCCCTCGCGTGGAGTATGAAGGCCGGATCGTTCCATCGCTGGGCGGCATCCCACTCCTGTCCCGCATTGGCCACGGCGGAATGGGTACCGTTTACTTTGGCATGCACCTGCGGCTCGACAAGGAAGTCGCCGTGAAGGTCCTGCCATTCCACATGGCGGAACGGGAGCCCGAACTGGTTCAGCGGTTTTACACGGAAGCTCGGGCAGCTACCAAAGTGCAGTCGCCTCACCTGGTTACGGTGCTGGATGTCAACGAAGACAATGGGCTGCTCTACCTAGTCATGGAGTATATCTATGGCATCGGCGCCGGCGCGTACCTGAAGCGGCTGCGAAAACGCGGACAGTTCGCTCTCCCGGAGCACCTCGCGCTGGATATCTGCATCGGCGCCGCCAGCGGCCTGGCCGCTGCGCATAAAGAAGGCATCATTCATCGCGACGTGAAGCCGGACAACATCCTGATTCCGGCGGACAAACACAGTCGCAGAATTCAATTCGCAGATGCAAAACTCTCCGACCTGGGCCTGGCCCGTTGCGAGGGATCCTGCAACGAAGTGACGCACTCCGCCGTCAGCATGGGAACCCCCGGCTACATGGCTCCCGAGCAAGGCCTGTCGGCAAAACGGGCCGGCAAGCCCGCCGATGTGTTTTCCCTTGGGGCCACGTTGTATGCCTTGTTGACGGGTGTGCCGCCATTCTCGGGCGAATCAGTCGTCGAGGCTGTGCTGAACGCGCTCCAACAGCAGCACACGCCTCTGGTCAAGATGCGGCCGGATGTCACTTCAGCGACAGCATATCTGGTTGAACGTTGCCTGACCAAAGACCCGGAGAAGCGCTTTCCCGACGGCACGGCGCTGCTCAACGCGCTGGTGGGTTGCCGCATGTCTCCGAGTGTGGCCGAAGCCGAAGCGCGTGCTGTCGCGGAAGCTCAGGTACGAAAATCCGAGAAGACCGGTCCAAGCGGCAATGCGAACGACGCACAGGCCCAGACAGCGACAGACGTCGCACGCGTACGCATGGAGGCAAAGGAAAAGAGAGAACGCGTCGTGCGGCTGGTGCCCGACTATTTGTCCGCACTTCAAGTGCTAAAGGACGGCTGCAGCAAAGACGCAAAGACGCCTGCTCTCCGGAAACCTGAATCCCGCTACAACGTTGAAGCCATCCGTCGGTGGAAGTTCCGCTTTCAACACTGCGATTCGGTGGTGCTCTGGCTGGGCGTATTGGCTGTTGCCGTGGCCATTCCGCTCGGCCTGAACGGGGTGATTCCGGTCTGCAAGTACCTGCTTCCACCGGCACTGGCCGTAGCGGGACTGGGCGTGTTTTGGCGCCACCGCCTGAAAGCGATCATTGGCATCAGCCTTTGCTGCCTCAGCATTCCGGAAGGCAGCCTTGCGGCCTGGTACTTCAAGCAGCAGGATCGGACCCAGAGGCAGCAGTTGATGGATGAAGCGACCAGCAGCGTCCTCGAACGCGCGGCCCAGCTTGATGCGGCCGAGAGCGAGGCCGCCGAGAACCAGAGGCGGCGTCATCAGGAGCAACTCCGCCAAGTCGCCGACGCCGAAGCGGCCCGAAAGGCAGAGGCGCGGCGAGCCGCTGCCGAGTTCGACAGGGAGCAGCGGCGGAAAGAAGCACTGCTCCAACAGACTGCGGAGGAGAAGCAGCGTTTGGCCGAAGAACAACGCCTCGCCAAACTTCGCGACGAGGAAGAGCAAAAACGCAAGCTTCAAGCCGCCGCAGCGAAAAAACGAGCCGAGGAACAGCGGGCGCTGGATCTGAGCGACGCGAAGGCAGTTTATCGCGAGAAGATGCTAAATCTGGACGCGTGCACTCCAAAGCTGGAGAACGTTGTGGGCGGCATTCGCGCTGCCAGGGAAGACATTGAAAGTGCACAGATGATCCTCGATCGCATCGATAGTCCGCGCCCGCCGTCCAAGGAAGAATACGCCAGGGCCGAGAGACGCTTGAAAGAAGCAAAGGAAGAGTTGGCCCGTGAGGTAGCTCTATTGCCCGCGGCCAAAGCCAACGTTGAAAATGCCACCAAAGAAAAGGAAGCAGCAGCCAAGAGAGTCGATGAACTGGAGCGTGAAGCAACGAACGTCGAACCATGACAGCGTCAGCTTCAGGCGAGGTTACGCAATGCCCCAAATTGCGTAACAAATATTAAGTTGATATTTGGGTATCCCGACGGTATATATTTGGGTAGAGATCGTGCCGAAACATATTGATCTCGGACCGGCGTGATTGCGCTGGCGAGGGAAACCGGGCGAGTCTCGAATATCGCAGGACTGATCCACGATTTTTCAATGAACGCCAGGACGTGACGGAGCCGTCGTGTGCTTACACGGCGTGACGCGTGACGGGTGGCGGGTGGAGAGGTTGGCGATGAAGTGGAGGGCAGAGGTATGAACGAAAGTCGGCAGGAGGCAGCGGCAGTAGGCAGAAGTGACGGCACGGAACGGAATTGCGGCGCTGCCGCAAACCTAACCCCCCGACCCCCTTCCCTCGAAGGGAAGGGGGAGAACGGAAAAATGGATGATGGCACGGGCAGGACTGCCCGTGGCACACAAACCACGTTGGATGGGAAGACTGGGAAAGAGGGGAAGTATGGGTTGACGGCTGAGGAACTGAAGGCGCCGTGGACGGCGATGTTCTCGGGCGGGGTCGTGAAGATGTGGGGCGCTCGGCAGGCGGTGATGGCGCAGGAAGTGGAGGGGCTGACGGACATCCGCGAGCCCGTTTTGTACGAGAAGGAGTGCGAGGAGTTCGGTGAGGACGAGGCGGCGCGGCTGCAGGATGCGCGCGAAGAAAAGCGGGAGCGCGCCGCGCGGCTGCTTTCGGTGCCGCTGTGGCAGCAGATCTCGGGATTGATTCCTGGCGACGAAGAGCACATGAGTCCGCACGAGCGGGCGGGGCGGATGCTGTTGCTCGTGAAGAAAGCCGAGGGGCTGCTGCGCTACGAGTTGAAGTACGCTCGGGAACATAAGAGCGAACTCGATGAGATGGGATTCAGGACTTACCTTTGGGATCCGTTGCGGACGGTTTGCTTTCACCTGGGGATTTCGCAGCGGAGGTTGACGAGCTACTGCAAAGAACTGACGGGGATGTCGGCGATTGAGATGGTGGATCGGATGAAGGCGGAGGGGGTGCGAGAACGGATGCGCGATGAGCTACGAAAGTTCATAAAGCTCACCGCGGAGGACGCGGAGGACGCAGAGGAACGGATTGGGGACAAAGCAGACCGGGTCTTTGCGGAGTTGAAGAAGTCGCGGAGGGATGGGCGGTGGCATCGGACTACCTGGGCGATGGGGATGGGGTTCTCCTCTTACCAGAGATTTTTCAGGGCGTGTTTGTTGTGCTTTGGGAAAACGCCGCATGAAGTGGAGATGGAATTGATCGAGGAGATTTTGAAAGAGGCGGAGCGCGAAGTGGGAGGCGTGGCTACGGGGACGGCGGTGGCGGTGAAGAAGAGCGAGGGCGAGGAACAGCGAGAAGAGAAACGCGAGGCAGGAGTTTCGGTGACGTAGCGAGAACGAAGGCAGGGCTCAGTTTTGCGATTCGGGCTGGGGTTGGTGAGACTGGCGGGGGGAAGGTGTTGGGCGACACGAAAATTGGGGCGCGAAAGACGAGAGTTGACGGGAGCGCGAACGAGATTTGGTGGTGCAGGGCGGGGCGGCATCGGTCTAGCTCGGCCAGCAAACGGAAAAGGCGCTGGCCGATCTAGACCGATGGCACCCTTCGAAGGGCGCAAGGCGAGGTCGGGCAGGCAAGGGGAATGTGCACGGAGGTGCAGGGGCGGACACGACGAAACGAACCTAACCCCCCGGCCCCCTTCCCTCGGAGGGAAGGGGGAGAGGGGGACCGAGGGGCACGCTTGAGTTCGCCGCAAAAAGACGCGGCGAACACAAACGTGCCACCCTGCGGGGGAGAGGGGAACCGGAGCGGCCGGCGGGGCGGCCGCGCGGTTACGGTCAGGCACCCGTGTTTGAGGATCTTGCCTCGCATCAGCGAAAGTGGTAAAAAGACCGGGACGCCTGAAAGCACGTTATTGGAGCGGGAATCAGCGTTGAGAATATCTCAGCAATTTTCGGCATGCATCCTACTGCTAGCGTTTGCGATTTCGCACCGCGTGACATCCGGCGAACAACCACTCTTTGCACCTCACGGCCTGCCAGTTGGCCCCGTCACTTTTTTCCCCGCGTTGGACTACGGGCTCACCTACACGGACAACGCCAATCACGGCAGCGGTGTCAGGAAGACCGATCTTCTTCAGGAGTACTTGCCATCCACACAGATTCGGCTGCTGCCCACCGAACTGATCACGCTCAACGTTAACTATCGTTTTGGCTGGCACGACTACGCAAAGAACGAAGCGCGCGATTATCTCAGCCATGATGCGGGCATGGAATTGCGCCTGAAGAACCTGCTGCTTGAAAACCTGACCTGGATCTTCGCCGAAGACTATCACCAGACGGGAAACGCCAGTCCGTTGGAAGTGGAGGCCTTAAGCTTCACTCGCTACGAGACGAACTATGCTTCGGCGCGACTGGAATACGCCAAAGAACATCTCACCATCAGCGGCACGGCTTACGATGCTTTGCGGAACTACTTTCGTGAAGCGTTTACAGCGGCCGATTACGAGACGCGCGGCGGCAATGTCCGCGGCGAATATCGTCTGCCCGATACCCATATGTCCATCTATGCCGACGCAGGCTTCGCGCGCACGCTGCATGAACCGACCAGCGCCGGGGACTACGACACGTACAGGTTTCTAGCGGGCATCAAAGGAACCTTCCGCAGGATAGAGTACCTCGCCGGTGCGGGATGGACGCATGCGCAGTTCGTGAACCGGGACGAGCAGCAGGCCGGGCCGGCCGCAGAAATCTCAGTTCGCTACAACCCCCATCGCCGGCTGGAACTGGTCCTGTTTGCCAACCGGCGCTTGCAGCCGACGACGACAGGGAGCTTGGCGACAGAAACAGACATCAATCTGACGGCTCGTGTGGTGCTGATGGACCGGTTGCGGCTGGTGGCTGGAGCCATTCGGAATGAAAGCAGCCGATCCCACGGGCCCAGGAGAGTGGGCACCGAAGGCAGTCTTTCGTGTGAATACTACCTCGCGCGCTTTGCCTCTGTGCAGGGTGGCTACGCACACATTGAACGCACGGACACCAGCATCACGCCAGGTTTCCGGATTAATGAAGCGCGCTTCGGATTCCATTTAGCCTGGTAGCAGAGTTTCAAGTTCGGCTATTTCGGTGAAATAACCCGCGCCACACGCCGGCGCTCCAGACGAAATGCACGATCAGCATCACCACAACGCTCAGCGCGGCGACTTTGGCCCACTGTATGGGTCGAAGACCTTGTTCTCTCAGAAGATTCCGGTCCAGGCTGGCGGCGATCAGCAGCAGATAGAGCGCTCCCGCGAGCGCCAGATAGGCCGGACAAAATGCCAGAAGCAGTGCGGCGGGCAACACCAGGATGGGCAGCAACTGCCTGAACTTCAGCGACATCGGAAATTTTCGCAGCACGTGAGCTTTCCAAAAGCCGTAGCGCCAGCGCTGCCGGATGAGCGCGGACAAGTCTGCCCGTGCCACCAGCATGTAGACGGGATTCGGCAGCGAGAGCACGCGGAATCCGGCCTTTGCAGCGCGAAAATCGTAATCGAAATCCTCGTTGGACTTCAGCGCCTGGTCATAGCCGCCCACGTGTTCCCACACGCGTCGCGTGAAGCAGGACATGACCGTGTGATCCACGCGCACGCAGGTCTTGAGCGCTGTGCGCGAGGGCGTTCCGCCATTTCCCATGCGAGTGTTGCACACCGCTGCGATCACGCGCGAAACCGTGCGGCCGCTGGCCGGGATGAACTGAATCCGCGGGCCGGCGACATCGCAGACGCCGGACTTCAGCGTCTTGACGATGCGCTCCAGGTACTCCCGTGGAATGCGCGAGTGCGCGTCCACGCGGACGATGTACTTGCCGCGCGCGTGCTCGACCAACAGGTTCAACGCGTTGGAAATCGCGTGCTGGCGATTTCGAAGGAGTGACAGTTCATACCGCAATTCAGCAGTTCTCTGGAAATCCTGCAAGAGTTCCCACGTGCCGTCGTCCGATTCGCCATCGGCGACGAGGACTTCGAACGGCTCGTCGAACGTTTGCTGAGCCAGATCCTCCAGAACCCGTAGAACCCAGTTCGACTCGTTGCGGCATGGAATGATTACGCTGATTTCAGGCGCAACGGCAGTCCTCGCACAGGCCGTCTTGCGTGCAACCGGCCGGGCGTCTGTCTCAACTTCAGCGACTTGCATGATGGCTCCTTGGCTGCGCCGGTCGAACGCTGGGTGCTATACGGCACATGGCGTCTCGCTGGCTACAGCAGCCTTCAGGAAATGAAGCTCGGATTGGCGTTCCTCCTCCAGCCGCTCCGGATCCAGCCGCACCGGCCGCTCCCGGATGGCGCCCAACCCGAGACGCTCGAAGAGGCGCGCGCGCGGGCTGGGCGTAAAGAGCATGGCCGGTTTTCCGTAAGCCAGCGTCGCCACGCAGGCATGGACTCGGTCGGCCAGAGTCAGCGATGTGCCGGCGTAGACAGTGAAGTACGTGAACGGCTCATCGGAGGCGACAGCGTTCGGTTGGCGGTAGATCTTCCAGGTCACGTGGGGATTGAAGCGGTGTTCGGGCCGCACGACCGTGTACCCGGCAATCTCCGCCGGCAGACGCCGGCGATCAAAGAGCGCTCCGATGTACGCCCAGGCCTTCCCTTTCAGCGAGAAACGCATCTGGAGCCGCGGAATGCGCATGCCCCAGTGGCAGCCCAGCGCCTGGATCTGCTTGTCGAAGGTGCCTTCGAGACTGCGCGCTGAAACCGTGAAGTCCGGTTCGGGGAAACGATCGAAATTGATCGTGACGTATGGCTTCAGCGCGAGCTCGAAGGGCGTGTAGACCTTGGGACAGAAAAAGGCGCTGTCGATCCCGCTGTAGACGTGCGGACAGGTGTCCTTGAACGCCTGGTACGTGTAATGATCCCGCGTGCTCATCAGGAACGGCGGATATTCACGCAGGAAATGCCGGTTAACCTCGACCTCCTCGTCCGTGTACTTGAACATCGCCGCGCCCAGCAGAATGATACGCGTTCCGCGGCGTGTCAGAGCCGCAAACGTGCGTTCCCACAGGGCGCGGAAGCTCGCCGTCAGCATGGGCCCCTGCAGAACGATGTAATCCACCTTCAAGTACTGGAGAAGCCCAATGTCGTTTTTGGGATTCCCCGTGCTTTGCTTGTGGAAAGTCCGCAGTCCCGGCTGGTCCTGGATGAAGTCCACGTCGTGTTCTGGGAAGACTTCCTGCAGAATCCATTTGCCTCCGATGTTGAAGAAGGCGTTCCCGATGTTCTGCCCCCAGAATCCAGAGACTAGAGCGATGCGTGGTTTTGCGTACACGGCTGCTTCCTCAATGGGTGCCAGCGGGCTTTAGGAAGTTCCGTGCCAAGTTGGTGAGTTGTGAGTGGTGGAGTGGTGAGCAGTGAGCGGTAGACTTGGCGCTCGCCCCTTGCTGTTGAAGTGTTTTCGGACAGTTGAACGATCACCGCACAGCGAGACCAGCCCACCACTCACCATTCACCACTCACCAGCCGCCATTGGCGCGGGCTTTGTTCTACGGGGCGGGTCAACCCAGGAAGCAAAGCATGTCCGAGTGTGTTGTGGCGCCGAGTTCATTCGTGAGGCTTAATGAGAGGTCTTGGACCGAGCGCCTTGATCGCTTGGGCCTCGCGTCACTGGCGATCGTTCTGATATATGGCCAGCGTATAGCGTTCGGCAACATCTCACTGATGTTCTTCATAATGTATGCCAACTTGGCGCTGATGATCGTCGTTGGGAAGGCCGAGCTCGATGTGCGCCGGCTGGTACTCTACATGATCGGGATGGGCGCGCTGAGTCTTTCGGCGCTTATCGATCAGCACCATGCTTTTCATTACTCCTGGCAATCGACGCTTTATCTGAGTGCGATCTACTTCGCGGTCGTCTTCGTCCGCTACGATTTCGAAAACTTCAATTTCTTCCTGGTCGTCTATCAGAACGCGATGCTGATTGCAGCTCTGCTCGGAATCATGCAGTTCTTGATTCAGCTCATGGGCGCGCCTTACGTCGACTTGCTCGCGACCGTGGTGCCGGCGGAATTCTTGAAAGAGGGCTACAACACTTCGTACGGAGTCGAATGGGGCTCCAGCATTCACAAATCGAACGGAATCTTCTTCCTGGAGCCTTCGTATTTCTCACGCCACGCCGGCATTTCAGTTCTTATCGAACTGCTGTTCCTCAAGAAGATATGGCGCTTGGGGGTCTTCGTCCCGGCGCTGCTGATTTCGTTTTCGGGCACGGGGATCATGATCCTCGCATTTGTTGCCATCCCCCTGCTCACGAAGCTGAAGCTCAGATATACGATCGTGCTGAGCATCCTCGCGGTCGTGTCCTTCAGCGTGTTGATGGTTTCAGGCTACGCCGATCACATTCTCCGCCGCGGGACTGAATTCGGCGACAGCAGTTCCAGCGGTTACAGCCGCTTTGTCGCCCCGGCCGTCTGCTACCGCGAGTTCCTTGAGACCGACGACATCTGGTTCGGCCGAGGGCCAGGTTTTGCGTCTTTGTTCGAAGAAGACGACCCGTGGCTCGTGCGCCATTTCTACTCGGTCACTTTCGCGAAGCTCGGGATGGAATACGGCCTGATCGGCCTCGTGTGCTTTACGCTTTTCGCTGCGAACAATTTCTTTCATCGCAGCACGTCGCTCATCATCGCCGCTGGAATGTTCTTCGAATACTACATCTTCGTCGGCGGCCTGATGGGCGCTGAGAACGTGCTCTTTGGCTATGCCCTCTTGATGATGTTCCGAAAACGCGAAGTGACGCAATCCTCCGGATTGCGCAGAAAGGAAGCGGGTTGCGCCACAGAAAACGCAATCCAGGAGGATTGCGCCACTAAAGATTGCGCCACTAAGGATCGCACCACATGCGCCTCGTCTTCTGGCACCCGTTCTTAAGCATCCATCACGCGCCGGTGTTGCGCCGGCTCTCCTCCATGCCTGGCATTAAGGTCCAGCTCGTCACGCGCACAGCCTTGGAAGCTGGCCGGGATTCGGGCGGATGGAGCGTTCCTGACTACGGTGACACAGAAGTCTTCGACACGTCTCGCGGGGATTGGCGCGAGCTGGCGCAGAGCGTGGTAAACTCCAGCGCGGGCGACGAAACCCTGCATCTCATCAGCGACGCACTCTCGCACCCGATTTCCCGTTACGCCTGGAAGTACTGCCGCGATCGCGGCGTGCCGTTCGGCTTCATCTGCATCCGACCCGGCATGTACGTCGGCCCGTTCGGCCGCGTGTGGCGGAAAGTGTTTTACAGGCAGTATGTGCGACGAGCGGCTGCGGCGGCAAACCCTATCCTCACCGTGGCCGCGGACTGCCGCGAGTACTTTCTCAAGAGCGGCTTTGCCGGCGAGCGGATTTTCCCGTGGGCGTACTTCGTTGACCCTCCGGACTACCACTCACCACTCACCACCCACCACTCACCGCTGCGGTTGATCTGCCTCGGCCGCCTGATCAAGCGCAAGCGAATTGACCTGCTGCTGCGCGCGATTGCGGCTCTCCGGCCGCAGCGCGACGTATCGCTCGCCATCGTCGGCGGCGGCCCGGAAGAGGACGCGCTGAAACGCATGGCATGCGAGATGCGCCTGGACGGGCATGTCACCTTTAAGCCGTCCGTCCCACACGAGCGCGTCCCTGGAGAACTGCAAAAGTACGACGCCCTCGTTCTGCCAACGGAACTCGACGACTGGGGCGTGGTGGTCAACGAAGCACTTCAGGCGGGTCTTGCCGTGATCACGACCCAGAACGCCGGCGCCAGCGAACTGATCGAGCACAGCCACGCCGGACTGGTCTGCGGCTGCGACGCAGAGGCAATGAAGCGCGCCATCGCCACGCTCCATGATTCTCCGCAGGCTCTCTTCGCGATGCGTAAGCACGCTCAGGAGTACGCGAAGACTATTTCGCCACAGTCGGCCGCGCAGTACTTGCTCGCCATTGCACGGCATGTGCTACATGCCGAACCTCGTCCCGACACGCCCTGGTTCACCACAACACCGCAGGAGACGATTGCCAATGACAGGACTCAAGATCGCTTTTGTTACCGCGGAGGATCCCTGGCTGGCGCACACCGGCTACTTCGTGCTGACGCAACAGCTCATCTCCATCCTCGGACGTAACCATCGGCTGAGCCTCATCATCCTCAACGGGCCCGCTCCGCGAATGACCGGCCTGGATATCCACGTGCTCAACGACCACGACATGCGCGGCAAGCGCGTGCACCAAGCGCTGTCGGTGTTCAGCCGGCAGTCGGCCGTCGTCCAGCAGTCCCGCGAAACAGATTACCGGAGCGCGCTGACTGCGTGCCTCGAAGGGATCGACCCGGACATCGTGCTCTTCAATCACCTCCGCAGCGCCTGGCTGTTGCCGGAAGTGCGGCTGCCACGAGCGCGCACGATCTACCTGGCTCATAATGCTGAAGGCGCGACGGCGCATTCGGTGGCCGAAATGCAGAACTTCGTCCTCACGCGCCTGCTGATGAGGCAGGAAGCGCGAAAGGTCGAAGAACTCGAGCGGCAAATCGTGCGAACCGCCGATCGCGTGATCGCGCTGACTCAGGAGGACGCCGAACGAATGCGCGCGCTCGACGCTGCCGCGCGCACCGTCGTCATTCCGCCCGCGGTCGCGCTGCGCGCATACGAGCCCGGCGCAACGTCAAACGAAGTGCTGCTGCTGGGAAGTTTCCGCTGGCTGCCCAAGCGGATGAACGCGATCTGGCTCGCGCAGGAAGTCTTGCCGCGCGTGCGTCAGCAGTGCCCGGACGCGATGTTGCGCATTGTCGGCACCGAAGCCCACCGGCTCGTCGGAGCGCTCCAGCGCTGCGCCGGCGTGGAAGTCCACGCCAACGTCCCATCGGTCCGCGAATTCTACGCACGCTGCGCTGTGTTTGTCGTCCCTGAACATCAGGCTGGCGGCATCAAGCTCAAGACGCTGGAAGCGGCAAGTTTCGGCAAAGCCATCGCGACCACACGCGCCGGTTGCGAGGGGACAGGACTTCAAGACGGCCGGAGCTGCCTGGTTGCTGACGACGCCGACGATCTGGCGCAGAACATTGTCGCCTTCCTTCAGGATCCCAGCCTCCGGCAGCGTTTCGGGATGAATGCGCGCGACCATGTGAACGAGCACTTCAGCGGCGGCGCGGTGGAGCACGCGTACGAAACACTGCTGCAACAATTCGTCTTCGGAGATGGAATTCGATTCATCGCGCACGCGCCGGCAGCAGTTCTTGCGGAGAACTAATCCATGCGGATCCTCATGCACGATTACGGGCGTTACGCGTTCCCTCTCCAGTTAAGCCGGGCCCTGGCCGCCCGTGGACATAGAGTCAGGCACTTGTTCTCCGCGTCGGTGCCAGGCCCGCAGGATACGTTTGCCAAAGGTCCAGACGATCCGGCGAATCTCGAGATTTGCGGACTGCGGATCGCCGGAGAGTTCGCGAAGAACACCCTCTTCCGCCGCCGGGCGCAGGAGATGTCTCACGGCTATCTGGCGCAAGAGCATGTTTTCCAATTTCAGCCCGACGTGGTGATTTCCTCCAACACGCCACTCGAAGCGCAGAACCTGGTCCAGCAGGCGGCGCACGCCTGCAGCGCGCGCTTCATGTACTGGGTGCAAGACCTGCACGGGCTGGCGATCTGGAAGATCTTGCGCAAGCGCCTGGGTGTGATGGGCGAACTCATCGGCCGCTACTACATGCGGCTGGAGCGCGGACTGTTCCAACGCAGTGACGAACTCATCCTGATCACAGAGGATTTCAAATCCGTGATGGAGAACGCCGGCATCCCGCCGGAACGGCTGCACGTCATCCCAAACTGGGCGCCGATCGACGAAATCCCGGTCAGGGAAAAGGAAAATGAGTGGTCCCGGGCGCATGGATTGGCCGACAAGCGCTGTTTCATCTACACGGGCACGCTGGCGCTGAAGCACAATCCCGATCTGCTGCTGCGCCTGGCTCAACAGTTCGAACCGCAGGAAGACGTGCGCGTCGTGGTCGTCTCCAGCGGACAGAAGGCAGACGAGGTCAAGCGCGACGCCGAATCGCGGGCGCTCAAGAACGTGATTGTCCTGCCCTTTCAACCGGCGAGCGTGTTGCCGAGCGTGCTGGCGGCGGCCGATGTGCTGATGGCGATCCTGGACCCCGACGCCGGCGAGTTCTGCGTGCCGTCGAAGATACTTTCGTACTTCTGCGCCGGGCGCGCAGTGCTGCTCTCAGTGCCCCTCGACAACCTGGCCGCGCGCGTGGTTGCGGATGAAGGCGCCGGCGTGGCATGTTCGCCATACGACACCGACGGCTTTATCGCGGCGGCGCAAGGGCTGATGGACGATGCGCGGCTGCGGCACACCTGCGGCCTGAGGGGACTGGCGTACGCGCAGCAGCACTTCGATATCGAGGATATTACAGACGAATTCGAAAACATCATCGGTGCAGCGGAACGCCGGATGATGCCGCGGGCCGCGGCCAGAATCGGCGCGGAAGCCGTGGCATAGCAACGCAATCCTTCCGGATTGCGCCACAAAAGGACTGCGCTACAGGAGAACAGCATGAAACGGGCACTGATCACAGGCGTCACTGGGCAAGACGGTTCGTATCTCTCGGAGTTCTTGTTGAAGAAAGGCTATGAGGTGCACGGCATCATGCGCCGCGCTTCCACCTTCAACACGGCGCGCTTGAATTCGCTGTATAAAGATCCCCACGATCCCTGCGCCTCGCTGTTCTTACACTACGGCGATCTGAGCGACGGCACGGGCGTGCGCAGAATTCTGGACAAGGTTCGGCCGCATGAAATTTACAACCTGGGCGCGCAATCACACGTCAAAGTGTCCTTCGATCAAGCCGAATATACCGCCGATGTCGTTGCGTCCGGAACGCTGCGGCTGCTGGAAGCTGTTCGCGACTACACAATGGTCTCGAACAAGCACGTGCGCTTCTATCAGGCCGGTTCCTCGGAAATGTTCGGCAGCGCTCCGCCGCCGCAGCGCGAAGACACTTCGTTTCACCCGCGCAGCCCATATGCGGTCAGCAAAGTTGCGGCGCACTGGTTTGCGACGAATTACCGCGAGTCCTACGGCATGTTCATCTGCAACGGCATCCTGTTCAATCACGAATCCCCGCGTCGCGGCGAGACGTTCGTGACGCGCAAGATCACCCGCGCGGCCACACGCATCAAGCTGGGTCTGCAGAAGAAACTTTACCTCGGCAACGTGGACGCCAAGCGCGACTGGGGCTTTGCCGGCGACTACGTGGAAGCGATGTGGCTGATGCTGCAGCAACCCAAGCCGGACGATTACGTCATCTGCACGGGCGAGTCGCACTCCGTCCGCGAGTTCCTTGAAGAAACATTCGCGCGGCTCGATCTGGAATGGCGCGAGTTCGTGGAAATCGACGAAAGGTATTTCCGCCCCGCCGAGGTGGATCACCTGCGCGGCGATTCGTCAAAGGCGCGGCGCGTTCTCAACTGGCGGCCTCAGGTTGGCTTCCAGCAACTCGTGAAGCTGATGGTCGATCAAGATCTCGAACTGGCGCGCCAGGAACTCACGCTCGTGAATGCAGGCCACGATGTGGTGCTCCAAGGCGCCGCAGACTAAATAAACGAGATAAGAGGCCGGAGAAGTTCTCCGGCCTCTTTTTTGTCCCGCATATTTGTAGGAGATGCGCGTGTGCGTGCGTCCAGAGTACAAATGCTTGAACTAAGGGTGGGGTTTCAAGGACGGCAGTCAGCCGTTCCATTACACGACGGGATCTTCCGCATTGGTTGCGGTGGCTGGTGCGAAGTCTCTGTGCCTGATCCGAATCTGTCAGGCGAACACGCTGCGTTGGAGGTCGCCGGCGAGCAGGTAGTCTTGCGGCACACGCGGGGTGAAGGACCCGTCGAAGTCAATGGCCAGCGCGTGGCTTGCGCCAATTTGTCCACCGGCAGCAGGTTCGTGATTGGCGCGACAGCTTTCACGGTTGCTTTGACGGGCGAACAAATGGAATTCATCGACTCGCAACACGTCCTTGCACAGGCCCGGCAAGATCCCAACGGTTCCGGCGCGCAACTTCCGGCGGTGACAGCCGCGCAGGGTGGACCAGGCGCTGCTCTCGCCCCCGCTCCGCCCCCTTCCATCGCGGCGCATATTCTGAAGCAGGTCTTCACGCTGCTGATGAGAGCCACTGATCAGCAGGCGTTGGAGAAGGCGGTGATCAACCTGGTTTGTCAGCGCCTGGGCGCGTCGCGAGCGCTGTTGGCTCAGGTAGAAGACGCTGACCAGTTGAAGGTGATTGCGGTCAAAAATCTTCCGGCTCAGCCCAATATTAAAGCCCTGATCTCCACGACGGTTCTTAAACAGATCATTGGCGCCCGGCAAGCTGTGCTCATCGACGACACGGTGCGTTGCATTCCTGGCGACGGACGCTACGACAGCGTCTTTCGCAACAACATTCGAGCGGTGGCGTGCACGCCCATTTTCAACAGCTCCAACCCCGAGAAGTTGATGGCGCTTCTGTACGTCGATAAACAGGACCCCAGCGGCGCGTTCAGCGCGTCCGACGCGGAGGTGCTCATCTGGATCGGGCAGATGTACGCGCTGATGTCTGAGAACCTGGAGATGCGTCGCCGGCTGGAGGCTGAGGTAACGGTGCTCAAGCGCGCCGCCTCGCAGAGTGCTCAACTGAATGCCGAATCTACCGCGATGGTGAACGTGCTGTACCGGGCGAAGAAGGCCGCCGAAAGCGAAGCGGCGGTGCTGATCCTGGGCGAAAGCGGCGTGGGCAAGGAATGTGTCGCCTCGCTGATCCACGAGCAGTCGCCGCGTGCGGGCAAGCCCTTTGTCGCGCGTAATTGCGCCGCGATTCCGGAGAGCCTCTTCGAGTCCGAAATGTTCGGCCATAAGAAAGGCGCGTTCACCGGCGCGGACAAGGAGCGCCAGGGCGCATTTTTTGAAGCCGACGGCGGCACCCTGTTCCTCGACGAGATCGGCGATCTGGCCTATCCGCTGCAAACCAAACTTCTGCGCGCCATCCAGGAGCGCAAGGTCCGCCCGGTCGGCAGCGATCGCGAGTACGACGTGGACCTGCGCATCGTGTGCGCAACGAACAAAGATTTGCGCGCCTGCTGCGCGCGGCGCGAATTCCGTGAGGATCTTTACTACCGGTTGGCCACGGTCACGCTTGCCATCCCGCCGCTGCGCGAGAGGCGTGAGGACATTGTGCTGCTGGCGCGGCATTTCGCGCGTGCATTCAGCGACGGGCTGCGGACGCTGACGCCGGCGGCCGAGGAGCGCCTGAGCGCGTATACCTGGCCCGGAAATGTCCGCGAACTTCGCTCCGTCATTGAAGAAGCCGTGATCTTCTGCGCTCGCAACCAGATCGACGCCGACGACATCAACATTCCAGCGCCCGGCTCCGTACACATTCAGCTTGGCGGCGCGTCTCTGGCGGAGGCCGAGCGGCGCCACATTTTGACCGTGCTCGAGCGGGTAGGCGGAAACAAGTCGGAGGCGGCGAAGATCCTCCAGATAGCGCGCAGCACGCTGCTGCTCAAGCTCAATTCGTACAACGTGCCAGACTGAGCAACCACGCAAACGCGCGGGAACAAGAGGGAATGGCCTGCATGGAAACAAGCAGAAGAATCGGCTACGTTCTCAATCACTTCCGTCCGCGCGACGCCGGACTGATGAAGGAAATCGCCGCGCACGCGGCAGCCGGCTCAACGGTGGAGATCTTCTGTCTTCATTCGCCGCGAACCATTCGTGCCGTTCGAAAGGTACTTCCCTTTTCGTTACGCGTCACCGTTCTTCCTGACCTCGTTAAAGACGAGGAAGATGCGTGGATGAGTCTCCGCGCCGCAAGCCGGGTTCTGCCTGGCTTCTGGAACACACTCGCCGCGGCAAGCGGACAGCCGGCGGAGCAGGTCATCCCTGCCGTTTGCGTGGCTGAGATCGCGCGCCAGCGAGGTCTGACGCATTTGCACGCATCCTCGGGCGGAGCGCCCGTCGCCGTGGCGCGCCTGGCGGCTCAACTGGCCCAGATCAGCTATAGCTTTCGTGTGTGGCGCCGGGACATTGCGTGCGGAAACGCGCAAAGCGCGCAGTTCGAGGGAACGTTGGTGGAAGCGCGGGCGGTCTTTGTCGCCAGCGACTACTGCGCGGCCTGGCTGCGTCGAAACCACGCGCTGGCGGCCGAACGTATTCAGCACGTACGACGCGACGGGATGGCAGCGTGGGAACGTTTCTTTGAGTCGCTGCGCGCCGAAAGCGATCTGCCGGGCAGGCTGCCGCAAACCTGCTGAGCGGCTGTCGCGATAACCTTAGCGTTCGATGATTCCCGAGTGCTTCAGCCAGGCGCAGCTCATGTCGAGTCCCGCCTCCACGTCGAAATGCGGCCTGTAGCCGAGCATCTGCTCGGCCTTGCCGGAAGGATAATGCGCCTTCAAGCCGTACAGTGCCAACTGGTCCGACGTTGCTGTCGCGCGCAGAGTGGATTCGGCTGATTTCAGCGCGGACTTGATGCGGCGACTGCGATTGGCTACGGAGATCAGCAGGCCGCGGTGCTTTTCGAGCATGAACTTGCCGAAGCAGCGGGCTGGAAACAGCAGTCGCGATCTCCAGCGCGCCAGCGTCGGGTTCACGTTCTTCAACTCTGGCAAACCAAGCGCCTTGTTGAACTCTGCAAAGTACTCGCTCCAGGTGACCGCACTCGGTCCGTTGACGTTGAACGCCTGTCCGTTGGCGGCCTCGCATCTTAAGGCGCGGCGAATGGCCTGAACCACATCGAGCACGTAGACCAGGTTGCAGGTCCCGCCTCCCGCCGAGCCGATATTGCCCCACTGTCCGGTCAGCAGACGCAGGGCGACGTTCGTCGTCCACCACGTGCTGTACGGGCCGTAAACGATGGTCGGCCGCAGGATGACCGTCTTCACTCCGCGCTGATGGTAGGCGTGGCACAGGTACTCGCTGGCCACTTTCGCCTGGGAATACTCGCTGCCGTGGCGCGCGAACGGCGTGTCCTCAGGCACGTGGCCGGGCGCATCACCGTAGACCGCGATCGAACTGAGATGAATAACGCGCGCGTGGATCTGGAGAGCGGCTTCCAAAACGTTGCGCGTGCCATCGACGATCGTATGGCCGTCTGCCGTGGCGCAGTGGACAATGTCCGTGCAGCCATCTGCGGCCATGGCAACGCTGGCGGGATCGTTGACGTCACACAATACGATTTCCATTGGAAAACGCGCGATGCGCGCCGCGCTGGGCCAGCGCCGCACGCCGGCGCGCACATGCCAGTTGCCTTGCAGGTGCAGCATCTCGGCAACCCATCCGCCGATGAACCCGCCCGCGCCGGTGATCAGAATCGTGCGCGCCTCATCAGTTCGCTTCATGTGTCGCCTCAATCGAGTGTGGCCTATGTGACGTGTGGGTCGCACGCGGCGAGTACCACGGCAGCTTGAAACGGCGGACAGACTGATAGCAGAGATCGAGCAGCGAAAGCGAAGGAAGCACATCCGCACCCGAAATCAGGGCCGTTGGCGCCGAAGCGCCGATCTGCTCAATGAAACTGCGCAGCAGCGGCTGGGCAAAGTTTCCATACGCGGGAACGCTCCCGACGGTGAGTTGCTGAGGCGGACCATAGTCTGGCGTGACCGACAGCGCGTTCCAATCCCAGACGCCGGCTTCAATAGTGCCGCGCTCGAAGCGAATGCGGATGCTGTTACGCTGCTTGCTCAGCCAACTCAGGCGCACGGTGATCTCGCACTGATGAGACTGTAGAACAACCTTTGCGGTTGCTTCGGGACCGCCGAATGAGTCGCTTTCGAAACTTACTACCTGCGGCGGCTGGCCCAGCCACCAGCAAAGCGTGTCCATCGCGTGCGCGCCCAGGTCCAGCAGCACACCGCGAGGCTGCTTGCCCGCCGACTGAAAGTAGAAGCCCGAGGCCGTCGGCCAGTTGAAGTGATCGCCTTCAGCCCAGTCGATGCTGAGAGGAACGCCCAGCGTGCCTGATTCGATGATCTGTTTGATGTGCGCGTAACTGGGGAACAGACGCCGTGTATTATTCACGAGAAGCTGACGCTGCATGCGTTTGGCGAGCGCCACCAGCAGCGCCGCTTCCTCGTAGCTGTCGGCCATCGGCTTTTCGAGCAGCACGTGCACGCCGCGCTCCAGCGCCTGCAATGCCATCGGGCCATGCAGGTGGTGCGGCACGGCCAGAATCACGCCGTCGGCCTCCGCGAGCGCCCCCGCGAAATCGGATGTCGTACGTGGGATCTGGTGCTTCCTGCCCGCGGCGCTGGCGCGATCGGCATCGCGATCGACGAGGATGATCGACTCCCGCGGGAGCAGATTCACCAAGCCTGGCAAGTGGAACGAATCGGCCATCGCTCCGCAACCCACGAGAGCAATGGTGGGAGATTTATGCGGCTCCGAATTCATCGTCAGCACCTCGTATTTTGGCGCAATCCAGGGGGATTGCATTACTTGGTCACCTTGTACTTGCCATTCTTGCTCGTGCAGTGGCCACTCACCGTTGCTGCGAAGGTCTTCCCGCCGACGACGATGGAGACGCGGATGTCTGGCACGGCCTTATCGCTGCTCACGAGCATTCCGCTCTTCAGCCACGTTTGCGCCCAAGTGCCGTGGCTTAACGTCACCGCGAGCACAGCACCCGGGGCGGTTGCCGCGGTTACCTGAGGCGACGGAGGGACTGAACGCGAGCGTTTCAGGCGCACCTTGCCCTGGGCCGAGGACGCGTTTGAACGCGAACTTAAAGTGAAGGCAAACGTCGCGCCGCTGACGTCGATGGAAAGCATCTGGCCCGCAGGAGAAAAATCAGCCGGCAGTCCGGCAAGAGTGGCGACCAGATTCACCGAGTCCGTCTGCAACGCGCTCGTGCTTGCCGAAGCTTTGAATGCGGAGAGCGTCAGGTTGCCGCGCGGTGCGGGGTCGCCGCTGAACTCGCAGGCGCCAATGTCGAAAGCGAGCCGCGGAATCGCGGTACCGAAGAAGTCCCGCGGACCGGGATCGATGCTGAAGCTTTTCGTCAAGTTCAGTGCGGCATCGATGGCTGGAGATGCGCTTTGCAGCGCGTACGCGGTAAACGTTTCGAGCGCGTCGGCATTGCCGATGGTTCCGCCGGCGCCTGGGTTCACGAGCAGTGGATCGGCGTACAGTCCGAGCTGCACCGAATCCATCGTTTCCTCTCCGGTGTACGCGCGCCATGCGGGAAGATTGGCGAACGTCAAACCATTCCACTGGATGTTCAGCGCGTCGCCGCCAGCCCAGTAGAGGTTGTTCTGAAAGAGCCAGCCGGAATCCTGGCCCGTGAAATCGACGATAGGAATGCCGTCCGTTGTCATGAAGATGTTGTTGCGCAGATGAAACTGTGCGGCGTCCGTGACAAACCAAACTGCGCGCGGCGAGCCGTTGCTGGCGCCGCTCGTGAAGATGGTGTTGTTGTAGATTTCGCAGCTCAGCATGCCGCTGCCTTTGTTGCAGACCTGGAGTCCGGCAAAACCGTTTTTACGGCCGTCGTTCTCACTGACGTTGTAACGAACGATGTTGTTGCTCCAGGGCCCGGCGCCGGAGTACTGGAAAAGGCCTAGACCGGCTCCATCGTTGTCATGCGTGTAGTTGTATTGCAGAATCGAATGGGTCGTGGCGCCATCGAGGTCCGCGCCGCCGCCATCGTTGATGCCGCCGGTGTGGTTGTTCCAGGACTCATTTGATTGAATGAGCATGTTGTTCGAGTCGTGGCACCAGAGGCCGCAGGGGCCATCTTCTGACGTGCAAAGTGCGCCATTGCCGTGCGCCAGGCAGCGTTCAACGATTCCGCCATCCACTTGGCCAAGCACGGCGCCGCTGCCGGAGTTCGTCGTCAGCGTTGGATCGCCGGTGTTGTTGAAGAACTCGCAATGGCCGACGTACACGTTTGTGAGGGCGTACTTCGCCGCACCCCACGTGCGCAGGCCGTCGCACCGGTTATCGTGAATGACGGCGTTTGTGATCCGCACATCGTTGTAGCCACTGGCGCCGCTTTTTCCGGCAATGAGAATTCCGTTGCGAAAGTCACTGATCTCGACGCTATCCACATAAATATGACTGAGCTTCACGTCGCCGGCCAAATCGCAAAAGATGACCAGCGCCGCGCCAGTGTTCGTTTCCGCACCGCTGCCTCGAAAGTTCAAGTTGAGTATGTTCAGCCCGCCCGTGTTGTACGCGTAAAACGCGTTCGACGCGCCGCCATCGATCGTGGCGCGTCCCGTTCCCCAGGATGAGAGTGTGATTGGAGCGTCGGCTGTGCCGGCGTCTTTCGCGTCGAGGTAAATGCGGCCGGTGAACGTTTGTCCTGCCTCAAAAAGAATGCTGTCTCCGGTGGCGAAGCTGACGGTGTTCACCTTCGCGATGCTGCACCAGGCCTGCTCCGGCGAAGTTCCGCTCTGGGTGTCAATGCCATTGGCGCCCACGTAGTAGGTCGTTGCAGGGAAGCAGGCGCTCGCCGCGCCCGCGCCGAGTATGGCGATCAACCAGCGTAGAAGATGGAAACCCGCACGCGTCCGCGGGTCGGTGCGCGGACGCGTGACGGGTCGGTATTGCGTCGGAGCTTCTTCACGTGTGAGAAACTCCATCGCGGCCAGTTGAGTGAAGGGGTGCATCGCAGCGGGAGAGCGGAGCGTCAGCGTCATGGTGCCCATCCTTTAGTATGCGCCTTCTCTGAAGAGGACGACTTTGACGGTGCGCAGGAGGATCGCCAGATCGAGCGTGATCGATCGCGTCGCGACGTACTGACAATCGAACTGGACGCGTTGTTCGTAGGTCGTGTTGTTGCGGCCGGAGACCTGCCACAGCCCCGTGATGCCCGGCGTCACCTGCGTGTACGTGTCCAGCTTCGCGCCGTACTTCTTGAATTCGTTGGCGACGATGGGGCGCGGGCCGACGAGCGACATCTCGCCGACGAAGACATTCCAGAGTTGGGGCAGTTCATCGAGGCTGGTGATGCGGAGCAAGCGGCCTACGCGCGTGACGCGCGGGTCGTCGCGCAATTTCTGATCGCGTTCCCACTCCGCTCGGAGAACGGGATCTTGCGCCAGAGTTCTCTTGAGGATTTCGTCGCCGTTGGTCGCCATCGTCCGGAACTTCAGCACTCGAAACCTGCGGCGACTGCGGCCGAAGCGCTCATGGCGATAGAAGACGGGGCCGCGGCTGTCGAGCTTGATGGCCAGTGCGATCAGAGCGCAAAACGGCACGATGACGATTCCGCCGATGATGACGCATGCCAGATCGATGGCCCGCTTGATCCGCCAGTATTTCTCCTTGGAGGAGAGCGCCGGTCGTGACAAACGGCGCAGAACGAGGGTCGTGCGCATGAGCGCATCGGAGTGACTCAGGGTTTGCAGCATTGAGCTTCCCTCCAGATTCGTGCGTTGGTCTTGTGGACGGGTGACGAGAGTTGCACGCCGCGTGCCACGGGAACTACGCGGAGGCAGCGGATCATTCAGCCAGAATCTGCGGATGAAAATCGGGCGATCGAACGGAAACCAAGCGCTATCTTTGAGACACCGGCAGCACGGCGGTCACTGCCACAAGCATCTTCTGTGATCAACGCAAGACGCCGCGACTGCATGCGCAAGCCGCGGCGCTCCCCTCTTGGCAGTGTTGCCACTGGTAGCTAATCGCAGTTGATTTCACCGAAACCGTCGAAGCGGTCAGCGAGGAAAATCGCAAACATGAGCGGGATGGAGATTGCTGCACAGATAAACAACAGAGCAGCGTCCGCCGAGGCATGCGCAGCCACGTGTGCCACATAGCGCGATCCTTCGCGCCAATGAACATTCGCGAGCGCTTCTGGAAGTCGTAGCAGCGACTGTGCGGGCAACATGAGGTGTCCTCCTGGCTGAGCGCCTTTCAGCATGAGCATTTGGAATGCCATGCGCTTTGCCCAGCGCGGTGCTCTTTCTTCTGATCGAAAGTCAGGCAGACGGATGGAATTCAAACGTGGCTGCAGCGGATATATGCGCTTGGGATCGGGCTTCTCGGCCCTCACCTTTACGGCACGCAACGTGCTCCACTGGCGGTTGAACCCTTGCTTCCCGGAGGTGCTAATGCGCACAGTGATCGTCTTTTTCGTATCCATGCTATCGGTGATCGTTGCACACGGCGCCGAAGTCCGAACAGGCGGTGCGACATTTGTCTTTGAAGGAGGCGAGCGAGTCCGGATCGATCTGGAAGGGCAGAGCCTGCCGCTGGAGCAGATTGTCACGTGTGACGGTTACGTCAGCGTTCCGATGGGCGGTGCGGTTAATGTCGCCGGCAAAAACTTGCAGCAGGCGACTGAAGCGTTGGTCACACACATCGAGACGAGCGTCGGGATCAAGAAGCCAAAGGTCTCCATCGCGGTTCTTCAGCCGCGCGTGCGCAAAGCCTACATAGAAGGAGAGGTGACGCACCCGCAGTCGATCGAACTTCTTCCTGAACATCCGATGAGCCTGGCCGCGGCCCTGGCAATGGCGGAAGGTCCGACGCCAGACGCGGACATCACGCATATCAAGGTCGTGCATCACGGGGCACAAAGCTCGAAGGTGGAGATTGTCGATGCGTCCGCCTTTGAGCTTATTGCTCAGGAAAGCCTCGGGCCTGTACTGCAATCCGGCGACGTGGTGATCGTGCCGCGCGCTGGGACCATCACGGTTGTCGGTGAAATCAACCAGCCCGGAGTGTTCAGCCGCAAGCATCTGCGCAGCGCGCCGGATCAGCCGATGCGCTTGAGCCAGGCGATCGCTGCGGCCGGGGGCGCGAAGCCGGACGCCGACCTGCGGGCTGTGATTCTGGTTCGCACACAGAACAAGGAACGTCGCAGCACCGCATACGACGTGGACGCTGCGCTCGAACAACATGATATCAATCAGGATCCCGCATTGGCAGACGGCGACCAGATCGTTGTGCCGGCCTCGGCAGGCTTCACGGTGCTGGGAAAGGTACACACGCCGGGATCGTACTTCGGCAAACCGATGACGTTGTCCCGCCTGATCGCATTGGCCGGCGGGCTGGAGCAGTTCGCAAAGAAATCTGGAATCGTAATCGCGCGCAAGAACGACCCCGGCCGGCCGATTCACGCCGACCTCAGCGAGATCACCAAAGATGGGCGGATGGAGAAAGACATTCCCCTCAATCCCGGCGACATCGTCTACGTCGGCGAGAACATGATGTAAGTGTGCCACTGCTGGCTTGCCCAGCAGTGGGGCCATTGCAGAGGAAAGGACTGAAAATGACCGGGAACGCAACTCCACAAGCACAAGAGCAGGTGCATGTCGCCAAGTGGATATTCCGCCGTTACGCGCGCCAAACGTTCTGGATCACGTTCAGCATCATGACGCTGGTGGTCCTCTACTCGCTCTTCATGACACCGGTCTACAAGGGCACAAGCAGCATTCTCATCGACAACAAGGCCACGACGGTTCTCTCCGACATTCAGCAAACGCTTGAGTTCAACCGCGACCTGGCTCTTGCGCAGAAGGCCCTGGCGCTCAGCAACGCGGTGCTCCAGCGCGCGGGCGAGATCGCCGGGATTGTCAGTTGGAAACTTCCCGATGCCGACCAGGAGCCGCTCGCGCCGTTGGGCGAAAAAGTGATCAACGCGAAGGTGGAGGGCCAGCTTCTCACGCTGGAAGTGCTCAACACCGACTGCTGGCGCGCGGTGAAATTGGCGAACGCGTGGATGAGGGCCTTCGCGGAAGCCATGGGCAACCGCCAGCGCGCAGCCTCCGCTTACGCGAGCAGCTACCTGGATAATCGTCTGCCAAAGGCGCGGCAGGAATGGATCGCGCGGCAGACAGCGCTGCAAGACTTCCTGCTGGAAACGAATTTTGACCGCAAGGAAGCCGAGTATCACCCCATCTACAAACAGTACATCGATCTCAATTCGAAGATCACGCAGTGCCGCATCGAACTGTCAGCATTGAAAAGCGAGGCGGCGGCCTGGGCAGGAAACCAGTCCAAGTTGGAGGCGTTGTTTCAACTGCCGCGCGCCCGCATCGATGCGAACATACTCGCGTATGAGAAGCTGATTCAGGACAAGAATCGCGAAGTGGTCGAGCTGCGGCAGAACTTCGACGCCAACGGCGACAAGGTTCAGCGCGCACAGGCGGCGCTCGCGGAACTCGAAACGCTGTGCCGCAGAGAATTGCAGCGCATCGGCGACCAGATCAAGCTTGAGCTCAGCATTGCCGAGAGTTCCCTGGCGGACATGAGCACCATCTTCGAAGGCTTCAAGACTGAGTATCTAAAGGTTAAATCCAATGAGGCAAAATATCAGACCCTTTCATCCGATGCGCAGCTCGCGCAGACCCAATATGAGGACCTACTGAAGCGCCAGCAGGAAGCTGCCGTGGAGGGCAGCGCCAGCTACTCGTACGCCCAGCCCTTTGAACGCGCGGAACTGCCGCTGAAGAAATATCGGCCGAACTGGCTGCTGAATACCGCGTTGGGACTGTTCCTCAGCATGTTTCTTTCAGGCAGCGTGATCGGCGTGTGCGAACTGCTGAATGAACGCATTCGCACCGCAACGGAGATCAAGCGATTGGGCCTGCCGCTTTGGGTCGAGATCCCTCTCATGGGGAAGTCAGAAGCGCGAGACGCTATGTCGCTGATCAGCGCGCATCCGCATTCAGCTCCGGCGCAAGCCCTGCGTATGCTGCGTTCACATCTGCTGGCCGCACGCTTGTGTGCGCGCCAAACAGACGGCGCGAACACAAGCGTGCCACACGCGCGCGCGGAAAATTCGCGGGTCGTCATGGTCACGAGTCCTGGATGCGGCGAAGGCAAGTCCTTCATTGCGGCGAACCTCGCGGATCTTCTAGCGAGCGTTAGGCGCCAGAAGGACAACGAAATGTCCCGCGTGCTGCTGGTCGATGCAAACCCGAACAGCGGGCCACGCGATTCACGAGAGCGCGCCGCGAGCGTTGACACGATCACCGCCGGGGCGGCGGCTGAGAGCGGCAGCGAGGTGCTCCAATCGCCTGTCTTCGCAGCGCGGATTGAGGAGGCACGGCGCCAGTACGACTTCATCGTGATCGATGCACCGCCCGTGCTCTGTGGTTCGGCCGTTCTAGAAATGTGCGACGCGACTCTGGCGGTGGTGCGTTCCAGAGCAACGAAGGCAAGCGACGTGCAGCGGCTGGCCGAAGCTCTTTCAAACGCTGCGGACACGTCCTGGGTTTTGAACGCAGTCAACGAAGTGGATGCTGAGAACACATCGGCTGCCGCGCCGGCAGCGAGACCGAAGCCTCTAGCGATTTTCCAGGGCCGGCCTCAGACCAAAGCTGCGGTGGCGCATTCATGAGCAATCCCACACGATCCTTTGCGCGTGGGCTGATGGGTTCTTTCGCCGGCAATGTGGTGGCGCAGGGACTGGGCTTCGCGTCGGGGGTGCTGGCCGCACGATACCTGGGACCCACAGGGCGGGGCGAGCTGGCGACCATCCGTTTCTACCCGATGCTGCTGGCGCTATTGGGATCGCTGGGAATTCAACAGGCGATCGCCTTCGAAATCAGCCGTCGCCCGGCGGATGAAGCGCGTATTCTGCGCGCGGGTTTCTGGCTGTCGCTGCTCGTCGGAATTCCAGAGGTGATCCTGGCCGCGGTTTTGATCCCGCTGTTCCTGTCTCCGGACAAGAAATACCTGGCGTGGGACACGCAGTGGTTCTTTGTGTTTATCATTGTCGATTACCTGCGCACGGCGCTGCTGAGCGCTGACCAGGGCGCATTCCGGTTTCGGCGCTACAACGTTTTCAGGGTGCTCCCGCTGGTTGGATACGTGGTCGGGATGGTGCTGATGATCTGGTGCGGGCTGGCCAAGTCGTATGCCTTCGCGATGTGCTATCAGCTTGGGCCCCTGATCGCGATGCTGATCCATCTCGCGCTTTGCTGGGAGCAGTTGGCGGCCGCGTGGCCATGCAAGGCCGAGTTGCACGCTCTCTTCAGTAACGGGATGGCGTTTCAGTTGCCGCAGTTTCTCGGTCACTTGCTGGAGCACGGTTCACTCTTCGTGGTGGTGACGTTGTTGCCAGCCGACGACGTGGGGCTGTTCATGGTCGCCCTGGCAATCGCGATGGGCCAGTTTGCGACGGCCATCGCGTTCATGCAGGTGGGCTTCGTGAAGACAGCCGGCGAGGCCACGCATGCGGGCGCCTTGGCCACGTTCGTGCGTCAATTCCGTGTCGCTCAGATTGCCATGCTGGTGCTCTCGTGTCTGGTGCTGGCTGGCAGTCCGACGCTAATCCAAGTGGGATTTGGAAAGACGTTTCTGGCTGCAACAGAAGCCACGTACTGGCTGGTCGCGGCGATGGGGTTTATGGGGCTGATCAAGATTCTGGACGGCGGCATGCGCGCGCTGAACCATCCCCGTGCAGCCGCCGCCGGCTACGCGGCCGGCCTGGCGGTGATCGGTATTGGTGGTATGTGGCTGGTTCCCGGTGGCGGCATCGTGCGGATGAGCCAGGTGGCATTGGTTGCCGCGTTGGTGACAATGGCCGTAGATTGCGCGCTCCTCATCCGCCTAGAGCGAATTTCCGCAAGCTCTCTATGGGGGCTGAACCTGGACACGCTGCGTCTTGCCGCCAGCCGCATTCCGTTCCGACGACGCACAGTGGTCGGGCAGGCTGCGTAGGCCGAGTTCTTCCAACCGCAAAGACGCGAAGGCGCGAAGAACGCGGTGGGACAATTTGGCAAAATGTCCTACGTGCTACTCCGCCTTGCGCTTCTTTTGCTTTTTAACGCCGGCGCCGTCGGCATCTAGACTTGCCGGGGGAACAGCGGTTTTCAGATAGGCGGTCAGCCGCGATTGGAGTTCGCGGACTTTCTCCGGATTTGCGGCGGCAAGATCCTTTGATTCGCCGATGTCTGCGGCGAGATTGAAAAGCTGCACTCCTTTTCCTTCTGGCAGTTGATCCAGATCCTCGGCGTCCGTATCGCTTGCTCTCAGCAACAGTTTCCAATCGCCCATGCGAATTGCGGCCTGGTTGGGCGCCATGCCCGGAAGCAAGAGCGCTTCGCGTTCGGGCTTTGCGCCTGTGGTCAGCAGCGGCCAGATATCGATCCCATCGATCGGCAGCTTCTGTTCCAGGGAGCCGCCCGCGAGCTTGATCAGCGTGGGATACCAATCCACCACATGCAGCGGCTCTTTGATTACCTTGCCGGCTGGGATGTGATTGGGCCAGCTCGCAAACGCGCACCCGCGAATGCCGCCCTCGTAGATTGAGCCTTTGCCGGCCCGCAGCGGAGCGTTGGAGGTGACTTTGCCGGGCGCCGGGCCGCCGTTGTCGCTGGAGAAGACGATGAGCGTGTTATCGAAGATACCTTTTTCTTTCAAAGCGGCGACGATCTGGCCGACGCCTTCATCCATCGCGGCAACCATGCCCGCGTAAGTGCGCCGGCTCCCGCTGAGATTCTCGAAAGGCTTTTTGTATTCGTCCGGCACCTGATGCGGCGCATGGACGCCATTGAACGGCACGTAAAGGAACAGCGGCTTGTCCGCTGTCTTTTCGCGAATGATACGGCAAGCTTCGCGGGCGATGAGATGGGTCGAGTAGCCTTCGTCGTTGCAGGGCTTGTCATCGCGATGCCAGTCCACGTCGCCCCCGCGTTTGTGCGTGAAGTAATCGATCATGCCGAACCAGAGGCCGTACTGGTGGTCGAATCCCCGATGTGTGGGCAGGTAGTCGGGCTTGAATTCACCCAGATGCCATTTGCCGCAGATGGCGGTCTCATAGCCGGCCTGACGCAGCGCTTCGGCCAGCGTGCGCTCCTGCAGGGGCAGGCCCCACTGCGCGTGGGGATGGACGACGTGATAGACTCCGGTGCGAATGACGTAACGGCCTGTCATCAGCGACGAACGAGTTGGAGAACAGCACGGCTGAACATAGAACGATTCGAGAATCGAGCCATCGCGAGCCAGTTTATCGAGGTTGCTGGTGCGGATCTGCTTGCTGCCGTTAAAGCCGGTGTCCTCATAGCCCTGATCATCGGCAAGAATGATGACGATGTTCGGCTTTGAGGTCGGCTCGGCCGCCTGCGGGGCCGCGCAGAGCAGCAGCGCGAACGCAAAAATCCAATTCAGCGATTTGCGAACGATGATCGGCATGTCCAAACTCTCCAGCGATGTATCACATGAAGGCGTGCTCGGCGCATTTCGTTGGCGGAATTGCGCTTTGGAGCACACCGCCGTAGTTGGGGGCGACCCTTCACAACAGGCGCTTGCTGATCTCGGCGATCGCTTCCTTCGCCAGCGGCTTCACTTCGGGCCGCAAGCCCCGCTGCTTCAGCATTTGTCTTAACGTCCAGCGCAGCGCCATGAGTATTTCGGTGCCCGTCGCTCCGCCAGCGATGGCGTCGTCGATTCGCGTCTTCCATTCGCCGTGGCCAGACGCGGTGAGCAGGGCGCCGATCTGGGCGATGTTTTCGGAGAGAGCGTCTTTGGGGGCTGGCATACCAGAGTCTACACCACTGGCTAACCTATCTTGACGGTCGTGGCACATTGCTGTCCCTCTTGCCTTCCCCGCGCCCTCGTGCTCTACTCTAGTGGTGAAATGAAGCACGTCCTCCGAGCGGACTCCATGGCGGATTTGAGCCCACGTCAACCGATCTTCTACGATCCGGGCCAGCAGCGTTGGCCGCGGGTGCGCGGCGGGCTGGTGGCGGTTGTGCTGATTCTTTCGGCGCTGCTGAGCATGCTGGCGATCAGCATCGTCTACAGTCCGCCGCTGTCGCAACTGGGTCTCGAAGCGCCCGAAGTTGCGTCGGCCGGGCCACACCTGGCGCCTCCCACATCGCAAGCTCAAGTTGATGCCAGCTTCAGCGACATGCGCGCGCGGCTTATGCTCGAACGCAACAAGAAGCGTCCGCCGCCGCCGCTGCGGCAGTCGCGACAATCTTCGGCGCCGCTGACCGCGGCATTTTTCGTGAACTGGGACGACTCGAGCCTCTCTTCGTTGAAAGAGAACCTGGAGACGCTGGACATACTCATCCCCGAATGGCTGCACCTCAACTGCGGTGTCTGCGAATTGAACGAAGACAATCCGGCGCGGCAGAAGGACGTGTTGGAGTACGTGCGGCTCAAGCGCCCCGAATTGCGCCTGATGCCGTTGGTCAACAATTATGTTGGGCAAGGCTGGCAGGGCGAGCAGTCTGGCGCGCTGGTGATGAATCCCACGGCGCGCAAACGAGCGATCGAGCTTTTGCTGAGTTATTGCGAGCGCCATCCCTGCTCCGGCTTGACGATCGACTTTGAGGATCTGCCGATTCGCGCCATTCCGATGTATTACCAGTTCCTGTTCGAACTCGGCGTGCAGCTTCATGCGAAGAAAATGCTCCTGGCCGTTACTGCGCCGCTGGACAGTCCGGCGCACAACTACAGGCGGCTGTCCACCGTCGCCGACTACGTTGTGTTGCTGGCCTACGACCAGCACTGGTCCGGAGCGGAGCCGGGGCCGATCGCCGCGATGGATTGGTTCCGGAAAGGGCTGCAACTGCGACAGGCCGATGTGCCCAACGACAAGACGATCGTGGCCATCGGCAACTACAGTTACGACTGGCGCACGGGCCGGCCGGCGGCCGGGCGGAATTTCGACGACATGATGATCATCGCGCGCGAGAACCGGGCGGACATTCGCACGGACCCCGCCTCGCTCAATCCAGCCTTCCGTTACGAAGACGAGAAAGGCCGCCAGCATGACGTGTGGATGCTCGACGCCACAACGTTCTTCAATCATCTCTCCATCGCCGGCGGGATGCGGCCGCGCGGATTCGCCCTGTGGCGGCTGGGCAGCGAAGACCCGGCGCTCTGGCGCGTCTTTGGCAAGGGCCAAGAACTGAATGCTGAAGCCGCGGCGAAGCTGAGCGAGATGAGTTTCCGCTTCGGAATCGATTTCAGCGGGGAAGGCGAGATCATCCGCGTGGCGCAGCGGCCGCAATCGGGCAAGCGCGAGATCACGTTCGACGCGCAGACGCGGCTGATCACAGCGGAGACATTCGCCAGTTTCCCCTCGCCGTACGTCATCCGCCGCTATGGTTCGTTGCCGAAGAAAATCGCGCTGACCTTCGACGATGGCCCTTCCTCGGAGTACACGTCGGCAATCTTGGATATCCTGAAACAAGAGCAGGTTCCGGCGGCGTTCTTCGTCGTGGGGAGCCAGGCCGAGTTGCACCCGGATTTGGTCCGGCGCATCGTGGACGAAGGACACGAGATTGGAAACCACACCTTCACGCATCCGAACATTGCGATGATCTCGCCGCTGCAGCTCAAGTTGGAGCTTTCCGCCACGCAGCGGCTGGTCGAGAGCCTGACCGGGCGGCAAACAGCGCTTTTTCGACCGCCGTACGGTGAAGACAGCGACCCGTCCACGGCCGATGAAATTCAGCCGCTGGAAGTCGTCGGCGAGCAAGGTTACGTGACGGTAGGCATGCACGTCGATCCGCACGACTGGAAAAGTCCGGAGCCTGACGAAATCTGCCGCCGCATCGTCGAACAGGCCGATCGCGGAGAGGGCCAGATCGTGCTGCTGCATGACGGCGGCGGCGAGCGCGCCAACACGGTTAAGATGCTGCCGCAGGCCATCGCCACGCTGCGAGAGCATGGATACACGTTCTGCAGCGTCGCGCAGCTTCTGGGCAAGACGCGCGATGAAGTCATGCCGCCGCTGGCGGCGACGCGGCGAGCATCGGCGTTTTTGAACCGCGCGGCGTTCAGCGCGATCAACTGGTGCCTGCGAGTTTTGCAGTGGCTGTTTCTGGCGGGCATCGGCCTGGGCGTGATGCGGCTGGCGGCGACCGCGATGCTGGCGGTGCTCGGATATTGGCGAAAAAAGCGGCAGCGCTTCAGCACCGATTACCTGCCCTCCGTCGCGGTAATCGTTCCCGCATACAACGAAGAGAAGGTGATCGTGCAGACGGTTCACTCGCTGCTTGAGTCGGACTATCCGAAGCCGTTTGAGATCATCGTCGTCGATGACGGATCGCCCGACTACACGTTCATCAGAGTGCAGAAGGAGTTCGCCGATGAGCCGCGCGTGCACATCTACAAAAAACCGAACGCGGGAAAATCGAACGCTCTGAACTTCGGCATCGAATGCACGCAGGCGGAAATCATCATCGCGATGGATGCCGATACCGTTTTCCAAAAAGATACGATCAGCAAGCTGGTGCGGCACTTTGAGGCGCCCGGCGTCGGCGCGGTGGCCGGCAACGCGAAGGTCGGCAATCGCATCAATCTGCTCACGCGTTGGCAGGCGCTGGAGTACGTCACGAGCCAGAATCTGGATCGGCGCGCGTTTGAGGTGCTTAACTGCATTACGGTCGTGCCCGGCGCAGTCGGTGCGTGGCGCCGCAAGCTGGTTGTTGAAGCCGGAGGCTTCACGCGCGAGACGCTGGCCGAAGACGCCGACCTGACGATCGGCATCCGGCGGCTCGGGTATCGCATTACTTACGAAGACGAAGCCATCGCGCGAACGGAGGCCCCCGACAGCATCCGGCAGTTCGTCAAGCAGCGCTACCGCTGGATGTACGGCACTCTGCAGGCGGGGTGGAAGCACAAGGACACGCTGCTGCGGCCGAGCCACGGCGCGCTGGGCTTTGTGGCGCTGCCGAACATCTTTATCTTTCAGGTGTTCTTCCCGCTGATTTCGCCCGTGATGGATTTGTTGACGCTCGGGTCGCTCGGCGGAGTGCTTGCCAACAAGTATCTGAGCCTCGGCAGCATGACGCCGCAATCGGCCGCGCACATTTTCTGGTTCTACGCTCTGTTTGTGGCGGTGGATTATCTGGCGGCAACGATCGCGTTCATTCTTGAGCCCAGGGAAGACAAGAAGCTGCTGTTCTGGCTTTTCTGGCAGCGTTTTTTCTACCGGCAGCTCATGTATTACGTGGCGATCAAGTCCACCTTCGCCTCGCTGCGCGGCATCGCCGTCGGCTGGGGCGCGCTGGAGCGGAAGGCAACGGTGAAGATGGAAACGGCGGCCAAGTAGCGCAATCCTCCTGGATTGCGCCATGCAGCAATCAGCACCGGTTGTTCCGGCGACTGAGTTTGGCACGCGCGTTGATCTGTATAGCAGTTCTCCCGACTGCGTCGCGATCGAGGAGGATTGCACCACAGACTCTGTAGGGAAATCAGACAAAATGACTCTCCGATGGCTGCCTTTGCTATTCATAGTTGCCGGTGCCTTTGGCGCGGATGCTCCGGTTTACGATCCGCTGGCGCTGCCGGCGGGCATAGACATTCAGCCGCAGGATTTCACAGTCGCCGACAAGGCGCGCGAGCGCGAGCTGCCGATCCGCGTTTTTCTGCCGGTCGAAATGACGCCGGCGATTGTGATCCTCTTCAGCCACGGTCTGGGCGGAACCTGCAAGGGCTCGGCGTTCCTCGGCAAGCACTGGGCGGCGCGCGGGTATGCGGTCGTGTACGTGCAGCATCCCGGCAGCGACGATTCGGTATGGAAAGACCAGCCCATGCTGCAGCGCATGGGCGCGATGCGGCAGGCGGCTTCGGCGAAGAACTTCATGTTTCGGGTAAAGGACATTCCCGCAGTGCTGGACCAACTCACGATTTGGAACCAAGAAGAGAAGCATCCGCTGTTCGGGCGGCTGGACCTGTCGAAAGTCGGGATGTCGGGGCATTCGTTCGGCGCGGTCACGACGCAGGCGGTCAGCGGCCAGCGGTTCATGGGCGGAATGTCGTTCACCGACCCGCGCATCAAAGCCGCTCTGCCGATGAGTCCCAGCACGCCGAAAGGCGGCGATGCGGCCACCGCGTTCGGCTCGGTGAAAATCCCGTGGATGCTGATGACCGGCACGAAGGACACGTCGCCGATTAACGACACCGATGTCGCCTCGCGGCTGGCGGTCTACCCGGCGTTGACCGGCGAGAAGTACGAACTGGTGCTCGACGAGGCCGAGCACTCCGTCTTCACCGACCGCGCTCTGCCAGGCGAAAAGGGCAAGCGAAATCCGAACCATCATCGCGTGATCCTCGCGCTTTCGACCGCGTTCTGGGACGCCCAACTGCGCGGTAACGAGGCCGCTCGCGCGTGGCTGCAAGGCGCCGGGCCGCGAACCGTTCTGGAAGAGAAGGACAAGTGGCAATTCAAGGCGCAGTGAAGTCCAGAAGTCGAGGAGTCGAGAAGTCCAGGAGTCGGTGGCTTCCTATGTTGAGAAATATTGAGCCCGTGATCGCTCTGCTTGCGCTGCTCGCAAGTTCGGCGCTGACGGCGGAAAAGCGCACCGTCGATGACTCCGTGCCCGGCCCGCTGGCGGTCGAGACGATCGATTTCCCGGACCTGACCGACGCCAAGCGCGAGAACCGGCGACTGCCGATCAAGGTCCACATTCCAAAAGAAAGCGGGCCCTTCCCGGTCGTCATTCTCTCGCACGGCGGCGGCGGAAACCGCGACGCCAATTTCGCGCAAGCTCACCATCTGGCCACGCACGGCTTCGCGGTGCTCTGCACGGAACATCCCGGCAGCAACACGGACGTGCTCAAACGCGGCATGCAGTTCGCGCAAAACTTGAAGGCGATGACGCGCGATCCTTCCGAGGTACTCGGCCGATCCAAAGATATTTCCTTCGCCATCGATCGCGCCGAGGAGTGGAACACGGCGCACGAAAAGCTGCGCGGCCGGCTGGACCTGAAGCACATTGGCGTGATGGGCCATTCCTACGGAGCCTACACGACGCTCGTCGTTTTGGGCGCGCGGCCGGCGCTCGATTGGCTGCCGCCCAGCAAAGACGGTGTCGCCCAAAAGGGTCTCGCGCTGGATCTGAGCGACCCACGCGTCGCGTGCGGCGTGGCGCTTTCGCCGCAAGGCCCAGGCGAGCCGTTCTTTCTCGAAACCAGCTATGCGAATCTGAAGCGGCCGTTGCTGGGCATCACCGGAAGCAAGGACACGCAGCAGGGATTTCCGCCCGAAAATCGCAAGCGCGGCTTTGAACTCTGGCCGGCCGGCGACAAGATTTTTATCTGGCTGGACGGCGCCGAACATCTCGCCTTCTCCGATCCAACAGGCTCCGGCCGCCCCGGGTTTCCCTCGCCCACTCGCGACGACGCGCAGCCGGTCACGCGCGCCGCGACGCTGCTGTTTTTCCGCGCGCATCTCAAGCAGGACGCGGAGGCGCTCAAAGCGCTGTCGACCGAAAACCTCAAGACTTACTGCCGCGGAAAAATCAGCGGGCTGGAAGTGCTGACGAAATAGCTTCAACTACTTCAACGCTGCCGCCGTGGCACCGGGTTCGCGGGCAATCCGCCGGAGCAGAAAAGACGCTCCGGCGGCCTGCCCGTGCCACACCTCTGTTCACTGATCCAACCTCAGCCTTCCCCACCCCGTCCGGTCGCCCGAATTCTTCGCCGTCCCGTTCCACACAAGCTGACAGCGGCGCGAAGTGCCGTTGGCGCTGTCGTCGATGGCAATATCGAAGAGCAGTTCGCGGCCCACCTCGGGTTTGAAGCCCGCCGGCACGGAGGCCGGCACTACCACCGACCACGGGATCGCGACTTCCAGCGTGTAGCTCTTGCCGTCTACGCCGGGCAGCACCTCCATGTTGATCGCCGGCTGTTCGGCCGCGCGAGCGAGAAACCAGCGGCATTTACCGTCGGGCTTCGCGGCGCTGAGCAAAAGCTGGCGATCGGTGAACAGCAGCCCGCCGGGCTGGTCGAGTTTTTCGCTGCCGAAGAAAAGTTCCAGCGCGTCGGCGCTCCACAGCATGTTGCCTTTCTGCTGATTCTGCATCGGCGTGGGATCCTTCACCTGCGCGAGCAGATACAGCGCCTGCTCGTCCCAGCACATGCGGAAGGCGCCCTCCACACCGTCAGCGCTTGCGCCTTCGACGACGCGCTGGCCGGAGATCGTTTCCGGCGGATTGCCGGGCCAGTTCGCGGTTGTGCCGTCGAGCTTGATCTCACCGCGCGCGCGCGGAACGCCGAGGACTTTCTTCGCGCCGCCCGTTTCCTGGAAGCGCGGATTGTTGTAGACGAACGGCGGCTGCTCACCGAGTTCCACCGCGTAAATGTTGTGATTGGTCTTGGCCATCTCTTCGACCATCGGCTTCCACGGCCGATCGGTGACGGCGAAGATTCCGCAGTTCGAATTCTCGCCGTTGTAGCGTTCGAAGAATCGCCCCGTGCGCGCCTGGTCGATCAGCGTGAACCATTCGATGCCAACGACGTAGCCCAGCGCCGCCGTCTGCTCGACGTAGTTGCGATACGCCAACCCGCGTTCCTGCTGCGACGCGACTTCCTTGCCGCCGGGCAGGCCGGATTCTTTCGGCGAACACCAATGGAACTCGCTGAGGAACAGCGGCTTCTTGCCGGCCCATTGATAGATGCGCTGCAGATAATTCTTGTCCACGCCGTACGTGTAGTAGTTGACGGAGACAATCTCGCAGTACTTCGCGACGATGCCGCAGAGCTGTTCGTTATTGGCGGACTGCGGCTGCCAGCGGTCGCCGAGCAGCATGTGGTTCTTGTCGTACTTGCGGAACGTGTCGCGGATGAGCTTGTGGCTCGCGTCGAAGAACAGTCCTTCGTACTCCTTCATGTCGCTCGCGGCCGCCTGCGTTTTCACGGCCAGGCCCGTGTCGCCGAGCGCATCGAACGACGCGGCTTTCAAGCCCCACGCCTGATTGAACGCGTCGATGGTTTTGTACTTCTCCTGCAGCATCTGCACTAGGCGGCGCTTGGCCGCGACGTTGGCTTTCAGCGTCGGAATCACGCGCGGGAGATCCTCGTGCGCCGGTTCGTTGCAGAGAAAATATCCGATCAGCAGCGAATCGCCGGCAGACGGCGCGATGTCCTTGGCAAAGGCCTTGTCCAGGTTCGCGACGTTCTGCGGATCGAACGGATCGAACGTTTCGCGAACGCCGGGAATGCTTTCGATTTTGAACTCGTTCCACGGATTGATCGGCAACCCGCCGACATAGGGCAGGCGCGCCTTCTCGCGGACCTCTTTGGGAATTCCCGAGAACGCGCCGCCAGAGTTGAACCCGAACGCGCGCACGCGGTCCGTCATGCGGCTGGCGATCGCGTTTCCATCGGCGCTGCCGTACTTGCGGATCACGTTCGCCAGATAAAAGGAGAACGTGTCGCGGCTCCAATAGTCGTTGGAATGGTACGCCGGGCGGAACTGGCCCTCGAACGGCGGCAGCCACGCGTAGCTCTTCTCGCGGCCCTTGATATACGTGTAGTCTTCCGACGCGCCGAACGAGCAAATCCCGAGGTGGAAGAACAGGTTGCCGTCCGGATCGACGAGATGCCAGCGCTCACCCTTTTGTTCGACATGGAAGAAGCCCGTCTTTTGCAGCCCAAGTTTCGCGCCGCTGCCGGGCAGGCCGCCGAACGCGTCGCGCTCCGGCTGCTTGAACGACGCGTAGTAAGCCTTCTCGGTTTCGACGTCGGCTTTCAGCTCATCGACCGTCTTCACTTTTCCCGGCCAGTTCATCAGGTTGTCCTGGCCGAGTTCATCGACGAGCACCACCGACTTCACACCGCCTTCGGCCGCGCCGACGGCGATGCGCAGCTCGGCCGCGTGTCGGTCCTGCAGCGGCGCGATGAACATCCAGTGGAAGGTCTTCCAGTTCCACTCGCGGTTGTCCTGCACCTGGTGGAAGGACCAGTCCGGCACGGTAATGCTGAGGCTCCGATTTTCGAGGTTCACAATCTGAAAGTTCGCGCCGGTGCCTTGAAACATCTGCGGCTTGGGCGGCTTCTGCGCGGGGAACGCTTCTTCCTTGCCATCGACGCGCCACTTGCCGCCTTGAGCGAAGTCGAAGGGAATGAGCATCTCCATCTTGAACTTCTGCACCGCCGCAGGTAGGTCTTTGAACGTGAGCGCGACGTCGCCGCTATCGGCGATGCTCAGCGAAACCTGCGCGCCGCCGGCGTATTTCAGCGTGGCGCTTTTGCCGGCCGCGTTGGTTTCGACGGGCTTGAGTTCACTCCCGCCAACCAGCACAGGATACGAGAGCACGAAATTCCCGAGGCTCCCGCCTTCGATGTGGACGCCGTCGTTCTTGGCGCTGATTCCGCCGGCGAAAACTGCGAACGAGAAGGTGAGGCAGACGAGCAAACAGAGAGAAGCGCGAGAAACCAAGATTTCCTCCTCGATACTACTTTAGCAACGCCGTGAAGCCTGCTTGTTCAAAATGATGATCGCCTGTGAGCGCGTCGGTGATGCCCCGCTCCTTCATCACTACAAAGGAGATGCAGTCGGTGAAAGACCATTCCTGGTCCGGGCGAGTTTTGAAGAAATCGAAGCCGGAATTGAACAGCGCTCCCGTCATCGAGACGACTTCGAAAGACTCGTCGCTCCGCACCGCTGTAACCGTCCGCACAAAGGCGGGGCGGTCCGCAGGCAGACAGAGCGCATCACCTAACTCGGTCAGCACCCAGCCAGTGGTCACAAGGCGCCAACCTCGCTTTCTGGCTGTTCGGGACATTGCCACGGCACGGGAATGACCGGCATCGCCGATGCCCAGCAGCGCCAGGAAGTAGTAGGTGTCCGCGAAGACTTCCCTCATCGTCGCGGCAACCCGTGGATGTAATGGTCGTGATTGCGGGCCATGTCGGACGGCAGGCCCTTGACGGTTCCCGCAAGTTTCAACAGTTCGTCCCATCCATTGACCTTCTTGCGGCGAGTTTTTCTCCGGCGCACGAGCTGAACATTGACACTCGCACCCTCCGGCAGTCCCTTAGGATCTTCTATTACTACAACGCCATTTGTGACGGTGCCTCTATAGGTCATAGCTTTGCTCCTCCAGAGTGCATGCGATGCAAGTAGTGGTCGTGGTTCTCGGCCAAGTCAGATGGCAAGCCCTTCGCTCGGCCCGCCCACTTCAGCAGCTTTTCGGACAAGGATGGCTTCTTTTTTCGAACTCGCCGAGCGGGTGCTACTTCGACCTCGGCACCCTCTTCAAACGCTCGTGGATTTTCCAGCACCACCACGCCATTGGTCACTCTGCCTTTGCATGTCATAGCCTCACCTCCCACGCTTGAGCACATTATATCAGACCCACGTTCCTTCGCCCGCAAAACCTCAAGACGTCGAACTCAAAACGAAACGCTTGGCCACGGCATTTAGCACGAGGCCAGCCAGCGCCAAGTCTGCGAGTACACCTATCGGAAACACTCCTTCGGAGATCGCCGCGACGAACGGGAAGCCATAGCCTCGGCAAAAATCTCCAGGCACGTAGACGGTGCGCTCGGAAACGCACAGCCCGATAAAGCAGACAGCGCTCGCCACTCGCGCGGCAACGCCGTATCCAGAGGCACGCGTCTTCAGCGCGGCGAAGCTCCGCCACCAAACGTGCGCGACAACGCCTGCGCAGAAACACATTCCCGCGCAGAACAACACGTCAGCCGCGATGTACTTCCAATCCCACAATGGCTCGCTCGCCCAACTACCATACCAGACCCATGGCCAGCCTCGCTGAATGTGATTCCCGTAAGAGGAAAATGAAATGAAAAACCCAAAACGATCCTCTGTGCTCCGCACGTTTGCCCAGACGAGAAAGGCCGCCATCGCGGCCATCGCGATAATGACCGCCGGATGCCGCATCCATCGAAGTCTCTCGTGCTCCAACATACAGAGCCCTTCTTCAACTATAGTACGAACAGCAACCGTCTTTCGTTCGCGTTTAGCCTCTGAGCGTTAGTCTGTGCCCGCCGCCCACTCCGCCTTCTCCTTCAGCAGCTTCTCGCCGTTTAGCGAGAAGTGCGAACCTCGCACCGCGGCCCACGCCTCGACCCTGCCGCTCTTGTTGACAATCGCCACCGCCAGTTCCGCATCGGTGCTCATCTCTTTCGATTCGAGCGGCTTGCCGTAAGGACAACTCGCCAGCCACAGACTGCCGGTCGCGCCCAAATCGACCACGTTGGCGCTCAGGCCGTCATGCTGCTTGAACTTCGCCTTGGCTTTCTTCGCACCCAGGTAACGAGCCACCGGCGGGACGTTCAAGGACGCGCTCGGCTGCGTGACGAGGAACGTACTGAACACGCTCGGGCCTTCCTGGCGGCGCGTGAGTTGAGCCACCCACGGCGGCGCGCACCAGCCGCCATTCTTGCTGATGCCATACACGCCGCAGAGTTTTTCGTCGCGCCAGCAATTCCATGTCGTCTCCGTCTCGGCTCCCGGCACGATGAAGCAATTGCTGCGTCCGGACCACAGCCGCACGGTGCCGCCATTCTCGGGCGCTTCGGGCGTCATCTCCACGCCGCCTTCTGCATGCAGAAGCTGCGAGTACTGATTGGGCCGCAGGTCGAGCTCCGGCCTGGCCCACAGGTCCACGAACGCGAAACCGATCCCCGCCAGATGCAGCACGAACCGCCGGTGCCGGTGCGGCGCGTACGCATCGTGCCGGCATTCGAGCACCTCGATCAGCCCGCCGGCCTTGAACAGTCCCAGCTTCACCGGCGGCGTGTGGCCGTGCCAGTTGCACAGGTGGCCGAGCGCCGCGAGCGGCTTGAGACCGTCGTCGTTCATCAGCATGCAGTTGTGCGCCGTCGCGTGATACAGATAGCCGCGCAGTTCCTGATGCTGCGGCGACCACATGCGATCGTCCGTGTACAGCCACGTCGCCGGGTCTCCGAGCAGCGTCTTTCTTTGCGTGTGCAGAATGAACGACATGAAGTCCGCGTGCGAATGCCCCAGCACGCGCATGTCCGTCATGTGCGAGACCGCCAGAAAATCGGCCGACGCATCCCATGCGCTGCGGAAAAACGTGTAGCCCGATTGCGGATAGTGCTTCGTAGCTTGTTGCGGAAGAGCAGCGACGGACCGCTCTTGGCTCTTAGCTCTTGGCTCTTGGCTTTCGCTCTCGCACCGTTCGCTCCTGCTCCCTGCGTCCTGCCTCCCGACTCCCGCCCTCGCCGTTTCCCCCCGTCCCCCCGTCTCCCCGTCCCCCTGTCTCTCTCGCGCCCTGCCCGCGAACCACGGCGAAAGCCCCACGCGCGGCGCGGCCCCCGCCTTCCAGTTCTTGAACTTCCTCTGCAATTCCGCCGCCGTCTCGCTGAGCATTTCGCCGGGCTCGTAGCCCAGCGCGCGCGACATCGCCGCCAATGGCGGATTCATCACCGGCGCGGCGAGCGTACCCAGCAGCATCGCCAGCGAGCCGCCGAATTCGTCGCCGAATTCGCTGAGCACTCCGTCCGGTTTGCAGGCGCGCACATTGAATTCCACCCACGCCGCCAGCTTGCGCTCCTCTGCGCGTGTAAACAGCCGAATGTCGTTCGCCTTCGCCAGCGCCGCGACGGAGAGGAATCCATACGTGATATGGTACTGGTACTTCGTGCTGTGCTCCGCATACCCGCCATCGTCCATCATGTTGCGCTTGGCGTGAAACTGAATCGTGTCCACCGCCTGCTTGAGGAGTGCCTTCGCGACGCTGAACTCCGGAAACGCGACCGCGTAGTAGAACGTCGCCAGCCCGTGGTCGCCGAGATGGTGATTGTCGCCGCGCATTTCGTCACCGCAGTAGCGGTAGTATTGCATCGCGTAGAACCAGAGCTGCTTCACCAGCCAGAAGACATCTTCATCGTTAATTACGCCCGCCTGCAGCGCCCCGCAGTACATAAAGTCGATCCACCTCGCCGAGCGCAAGAAGGTGCAGAGCGTGTTGTTGTTTGGCCCGCCGAAGTACCGGTCGTGGTCTTCATGGAAACCTTCTTCCAGCACGAACGGGTTGCCTTCGACGAAGGACTTCATCAGCTCCATCGCGCGCCGCAGGTACTTCGTTTCGCCGGTCAGAGCGAACGCGGTGCTCAGTTCCGGCAGCCACGTCGTCCGCCCGCCAACTCGCGCGGCGACTTTCCAATCGATCTTTCCGTTCACTTCGGCTTGCACGCGATCGAACGGCGGCCAGGAATTGCGGAATTCACCGGTGAACAGCGCGTCGGCCTTTTCGATCACGTTGCCGCGCCCGTTGATCTCCGTCCACGCCGTCCCGTGCATGTAGAACGGCCAGCGCGGCTTTTCGCGCGAACGGAAATGGCTCGCGACCAAGCGCCGCGCCTCCTTTATGTCTCCGCGTCGCCGAGCCGCCGCTAGTTGCTGCCCGGCCTTACCCGGAAGCTTCAGTCCATCGAGAAACTGCTCATCGGTCACTGTGCGCTGATCGTTGTACGGAACATCCATCATGTTGACGTACCCTCGGGGCGAACCGGTGCACATTAAGCAGCCGCCGAAAAACCGCCAGCGCAGACCTGTCAAGCAGCAGCGACACAGTCCCTGCGGCTTCCGCTTCTGTCCAAGACTGCACCGTGCGTAGGACATTTCGCCGAATTGTCCTGTCTCTTGCCGCGCAACTCAGCGAAAAGTGCTGCAACTTCTGTCCAAAACTGCACCGTGCGCATCAGAACCGCGACCGTAAGGGCGCGGCTCCTGCCATAGTGCGCGCCTCCCGCTTCTCCGTCCTGTAAAAAACTGCACATGTGCAGACCCCTACTTCTTCGGTTGTCAAAGATCGCCGTCGTCAGGGCAGAGTATCCAACCTGACCCTCCGATAATACTGACGTTTTAGCTGACCATTTGTTGCAGACATTTCGCAACTTATTTGGTTAATCGTTTTGAGTCGAAGCTGTTTCTTCATTCAGCAGTTTTGAGAAAATGAGGCCGATGCGGCCGAACTCGCGCCACCCGCTACCTCAGCCTCAGCCCTCACTGAATCCTGCGCTTGCGATCTTGCAGTTTCCGGCGATCTTTGCGCTTCACCCGAAAGGCGCGTCCGGCGGCTCTCTAATTGACGTGGGATACCCAGACGAGTATGCAGTCCGAAGGGAACAGCAGAATGAATATGCGAGCCAAGATAATCGATTTCGTGGTGCTCATCGCGCTGATCTGGGCGGTTAACGTGCCAGCGGCGGAATCTGCAAAGGATGCAGCGCCCGCGGAGAAGGTCTGGAAGTTGACAACCGAGGACACGTACCTGGAACTCGCCATTCGCGATGGCAAGGCGATGATCACCGCACTGCGGAATCCAGCTCAGGCCTGGAACTGGATTCCCGCCCCGTCGCCTGTGCCTATGCCTGGCGTGCAAACTCCCAACGGCTACAAGGCGCTCGCGTGGGAGTTTCGCGACGCAAGCGAGGACAGGGCAGCCGGTCAACAAGTCTCGCTTCGATTCACCTGCAACGATCCCGTGCTGGAGATGAAATCATTCTGGCGTGCGCTGCCGGGTCCGGGGCCCGCGGAGAATTGGGTGACGGTGGAGAACAAGTCGGGCGGCGAGGTCACCTTCAGTTCCAGCACTGCGGCCGCCATGCTCGATCTGGTGGCCGACGCCGCCGTGACCCTGCATCGGGCTGAGAAGACTTCCGCAGGCATCGGAAAGGTCTTCCAGGACGCGATCGGACCCAACGCAAATTTCAGCACCAACGCCCACCTGATTCCCCTCGTCATCCTTGGCGTCGGATCGGCGCATGGCGCCTATCTGGGATTTGAATGGGAATTGGGCGGCTTCAAGATCTCCACCCAGGCGGATCCGTTGCGAACATCTGCCTCGGTCCACCCCATTACCGAGAACGTCCGCCGGGCCAACGGCGAAGCCTTCCTGATTCCGAGCGTGTACTACGGCGCCTACAAAGGCGACATCGACGATGGCGGCAACCGGTTCAAGCGCTGGTTCTGGAACCACAAGATCACCCGAAGCCTCCACGACAATGCGGACGAACCGTGGGTCGAAGTTTGCATGCAGGAGATCGGAGGCAACGGCTCCGCCGGCGTCACGGGCAAGACTCCGCAAGGCGTTTACGATCGCCTCGCCGCCGTAGGAGCCGAACTGGTCAAAGTGGACTTCTGGGATGGCAGCGGCAAGGGCTGGTACACAAATCGTGACTGGACCTTCCACCCCGAATTCTGGCCCAACGGTTTTGACTTCGCCGCCAAAGCGCACAAAGCCGGGCTGAAGGCGTCCCTCTACATGGGCGGGACGTACAACGATTGCGACCTGGCGACGACTGCGGGACGCGACGCGGAACTTGATGCGGTCCTCAGCCGGTTCGACAAGGGCTGGTTCGACATGTGGCGGACGGACTTGTACACCGCGCCCAAGGAACCGATGCCGCAAACCTACCAGGGCGTCGCCAACTTCCTATACATCCAGGACCAGTTGATCAAGAACAGGCCGGGATACCGTTACGAAAACTGCTGCAACGGCGGGAAATACAAAGGCTTCGCCATCTGCCGCAGGATGACGTTCTGTACAATGAATGACGACGACAAGACTCCGTGGAAGACCCGGACGACGTACTACTCGAACAGCTTCGCCATCAATCCGGTTCAGCTCAAGTCCGATCTGGGTCCGGCCAACACCGCCTACGAACTGCGCACGGACATGCTGGGCTCGATTCTGACCTGGGCGGTGGATAATCCGATCTACCGGCAGCACATCGCCCTCTACAAGGCCAAGCAGCGGCCGATCCTGCGCGGCGGCAACGTCTACCACATTCTGCCCATGCCTGACGGCTCGAACTGGGACGGTTTGCAGTTCCACAATCCTGAGCTGAACCGTGGATCGGTTTTCCTCTTTAAGCCCTCGGTCAAAGCCGCGGATGGAGACTCAAAAACTGTCAAACTGAAGGGTCTTGATCGGACGGCGAGCTACTCATTGGTTTTCCAGGATCGGACGAACTTAAACTGCTCAAAGACCGGCGCGCAGTTGATGGACGAAGGAATTGCCGTCTCCGGAATGACCGGCGACAACGCCTCGGAGATCATCTGGATTGAAAAGTAGGCTTTCGTAGCGTCCAGGGGCTCTGCCCCGGGGGGACACATGCGGCATTTCAAGCGTGCGGTTCAGACTGCAGCGTGGGTCGTCTGTTTCAGTCAGTGCCTTTTTGCCGCCACCCCGCAGCGCGTGACGATTGGAGAAGGTTCGGGCTATCTTCGATATCCCACCGCCCAAACCACGCTCAAGTTGCAGCCGGGCGACACGCTCTACATCGCCGCCGGGACATACACTGGATTGTCACTCGGAAATCTCGCGGGAGCCGCGGAAAACCCGATCACGGTCACCTGCGATCCCAATGCTGTTTTCACAACGCGGGATCCGCAGTGGAATGAGTTTCCAAACATCGCGCACTTGCGCTTCGAGAAGTTCCGTTTCGAAAACTACAAGAGCACATGCATGAAGATCACTGGCAGCAGCCACGATTTGCTGTTCAAGGATTTCAAGCTGACGGATGTCTCCGGATACTCCTTTTACGTCTACGATCCGGCCAAGGTTTTCAACGGCACTAAGGAAAGCGCGTTCTACAATTTCAAATGGGAGAACGTACTGGTGGACGGCAAGACCGACGGCGCGGCCATCACCAATGCCGATTACCAGTCTGTCTCGAATCTGAAGTCCGTGCTTCTTGATTTTGAAATCTACCGCTGCACGTTCAAACACTTCGACAATTCCAAGCAAGCTTTTCCGGTCATCGGCCTGGACAAGTGCTTCAATCTGCAGGTTCACGAATGCAGCTTCAGCGACATCGGCATGGCGGAGTCTCCAATTGGCCACAACGTGTGCATCTGCGGCGCCGGCTGCTTCCGAATCTACAACAACAAATTCACCCGGCAGTGGGCCAATGACGTGCGCGTCTGGCCCATCAAACTGAACGCTCTCGGCTACAACGGTCCGGACGCGGTAAACCGCTTCTACAACAACATCAGTTGGGAAAAACGGAAGTACCCGATGTATGAGCAGAACATCGTGCGGGACGCGGATATCGAGAAGTCCGCGGGAGTGTTTTCCCGCACCAGCTCCGAAGTCTGCTTCAACACACTCTACAGGTCTCGAAAGGCGGCCAGCAGCAAGGATCCCTACGCCGGCCACCTGGTGGATGTGTACAGTCCCGACATCGTCATCAAGCACAACCTGCTCATTGAGCCGGAAGCCGACGCGCCCTTCAACCCGAAGAAAAACTACGTCTATCAACTGGGCGCGGGCCCGCAGCCCGGCGTTGTGGCTGAAAACAACCTCGTCTTTCCCACGCTCGAAGCCGCTGGAGTAGATGCCGAGACGTTCATGCCGTCAAAGACCAGCCCCGCGCACGACGCCGCGGCCGGGCGAATCGAGTACATCACCACAGACCACTGCAACAACAACCGCTACGCTGGGAAAGCGGCGGACGTGGGCGCTGTCGAACGACAAGATTGAAGCGTTCGCCCGCACGGGAGATTTCCGGTGAGGATAGCTTTTCTGAGTTGTCTCGCAGCAGCAGCGCTCTGGCCACTTCCGGCGCGCACCGCAGACGCGCCGCCGGACTCAAAACAGTACGCGCAGCGTGCTCAAGAAGTGACCCAACACATTCAGAAGACATTCTGGGATGCCGAGACGGGGCTGTACCGCAAGACCACGAGCGGCAAAGAGCCCGACTTCGTGTGGGCCGGCGGCATCATATTTTTCGGCGCTGGTCGCAGCGTCCCGCCACGATGCCGCCTTTCGGCCAGCGCTGGAGAAATTCTTCGCCGGGCTGAACAAGTACTGGGACGCAAAGGCCAAAATCCCAGGGTATGAGCCCGCGCCGACGCGTGGCGGCAATGACAAGTACTATGATGACAACGAGTGGCTCGTGCTCGCACTGCTCGAAGCTTACGAACTGACGCGCGAACCGCAGTACCTGACGCGCGCGGAAGAAACGCTGAAGTTTGTGCTGAGCGGCTGGGATGATGAGCTCGGCGGCGGAATCTGGTGGCACGAGAGGCACAAGGATGGCACCAAGAACGCATGCTCCAATGCGCCTGCCGCGGCCGCTTGCCTGCGAATGGCCCGAATCAAAAACACCGCGGACTATGTCGGCTGGGCCACAAAGATTGTGGAGTGGACGCGGCGGAACCTGCAGGACAAAGACGGGCTATTCGACGACCGCAAAGTCGTCGCCACCGGCGAACTGAAGCGCGGCAAGCTGACCTACAACACGGCGCTCATGATCCGCGCGCTGCTTGGCCTGTGGCGGCAGACGGGCAAGGCCGAGTACCTAGACGAAGCCAAGCGCATCGGCAAAGCGAGTGACTGGTTTCTCGGACGAGGCACGGGCGCCTATCGCGACCACGTCAAGTGGTCGCATCTTCAGGTCGAGGCCGATCTGGAACTGTATCGCGCGACGAAAGAAACGTATCTGCTCGAACGCGCTCGAAAAAACGGAGAGTATCACTACAAAGCATGGAAGGCGGGGCCTCCGCAGGATCTGATGACCAACGCCTCGATCGCACGTCTTCTTTGGCTGCTGGCTGACCATGAGACGCCAGCCGGGCAAGCCTTCTGGGCCCAGGCCGACCGCATAGAGGACGCAAAACGTTAAGAACGCCGAAGGATCTTCCCGCAAGTCCACCTTCAGAGTCTGACAAACGGTTTGCCGCGCGGAACTGAGCGCTCCACCAGCGCTTCACTTGACCATTCAGCTAGGGCGGGTAACATGCTTCGAAGTACCGGACGAGAGCGCTTGACGTGCGAACCTGCCTGCTTTTCTTCATCGTTGTTTCAGCGTTTCTGGGCCCGCGTTGCGCCATTTGCGGCGACTTGGACTTGCTCCAGTTCGCGAACGCGGCCGAAGAACGTCACGAGCATACGCCACCGTCCAACTGTCACGCGCACGTCGTCAGTTCCGCCGTCACCGCCGCCATTCCCGCCGTGGATCAGCCATCGGCCGACGAAATCCTCACGCCCGTCATTGCCGAGTGCTTGCCTGTTGTGCTCAGTGATGTTCCGCTCTCCGCAGCAAGCCTCGCAAGCCACCATCCACCTGCATTAAGACCTGCGACCGTCCTTCGCTGCTGATCGTCCTCTCTCGAAAGCTGTCTCTGCGGCGCCGTCCAGGTGTCGTGTTGTCATTTTAATTCTTCGTTGTGAGGGGGAAACATGCGTCAAGGGGCGCTGAAAGGGGCTGTGATCTGCGTGCTGATGCTTGCCGGTTGCACACGCTACGAGCCCAAGCCGATTTCGCCGCAAGATATTCTTGCGCGCGTGGAACTGGCGCGGCGCGGCGAAGTGGGGCGGGCGTCCCTGCCCGCCAGCGAAGGCGACAAGGCGGGCATGGAGGCCCGCCCTACTGCGCCCTTCACGTTCGTGCGAGCCGCCGAACTCATGCAGGCGCACAGTCCAGCGCTGCAGGAAGCGCGCGCCGAATACGAAACCGCGCTCGCAACCGCGAAGGTGAAGACGCCGCTTCCCAACCCCAGCGTTGAGGCCGGCCCGAATTACAGCTTCGGCGCAGACGTGACAAAGCAGCGCTGGGCTCCGTTTGCCTCGATCGGCTTCGCGATCCCGACCGGCAGCCGCATCAAGCGCCAGGATGAGCTCAACCGTGTACGCGCCGAACAGGCCCAGGCAGAGATAGCGATCAAAATACGGGAGCTTTACCTGCAATTGCGCAAGGAATATTCGCAGCTCACACTCGCGCGCGCGCGCATCGCTCTGCGCAAGAGCATCGCCGAATCGGGCAATCGCACGCTCGACTTGAACAAGCGCCTGATCGAAGCCGGAACCATTAACAGCCTCGACGTCGGCCTCCTGCGCCTGGAAACCGTGCGCTTGCAGTCGGAGGTCCTTTCCGCTCAGACGGAGTCCGTCGAGGCCGAAGGCACGCTTGCCGAGTTGATTGGCGTGCAAGCCTCTCTCTTCGTGTCGCTGCCGGAACAATCCCTGCCCACATTGCCGGAAAAGATCCCGCCTGCCGAGGAACTGCGGCAACAAATGCTCGCGTACCATCCGCAATTGGCGCGGCAGCGAGTTGCGTACGAAGTCGCCGAGCGCGAGCTGCGCCTGGAGATTGCGAAGCAGTACCCTGACTTCCGCTTTGGCCCCAGCTACGATCGCGAAACCAACGAGGCCAAGAACACGCTGGGCCTCACGCTCGGCATCGACCTGCCGGTCTTCGACCGCAACCAGCAGGCGATCGCTACTGCAGCGAAGAAACGCGAGGAAGTCCGCGCCAAGTACGAGGCCGCCGCCAACCGCGCCCTGTCGCAGCTTGAAACTACGCTGCGTACCGTGGACCTGAACGCGCAGCGTTTGGCTTTGCTGAAAAATAACTTAGAGCCGCAGGCGCGTCAGAACACCGAACTGGCTCGCAAGACCATCGAGAGCGGCGCGTCCGATACGCTCCGCTTGCTCGAAACAGAACGCAGCCAGCGCACCGCCGCGATCGATGTCCTCGAAACCGAACTGGCGCTGCGCCAGACCTGGGTCGCCCTCGAACAAGCCGTGGGCGCGGCCATCCTGCAGTTCCCCGGCGAAAAGCCCGACGCTCTCAAGACACCAGACGACCAGACGCCAGACCACCAGACACCATCACCGGAGCACAAGCCATGAAGGGCCTGAACATCGTTGTTTGCAGCGTCATCCTTGCGTGTTTCGTCCTGGCCGCCGCAGACCAGGACGCAAAGAGCGCAGCCAGCGGGAAGCCGCAAGAGGCCCCCGGCACGGTCAAGCTTTCTCCCGAGTCGCTGAAAGCCGCGGACTTGGAGGTTGCGGCCGCGAGCCCGGGCGTGATCGCGCGCATGCTGGAAGCAACCGGCGAGATCGCGCTCAATGAGGATAAGCTCGCGCACTTGACGCCCCGCATTCCCGGCTCGGTCGTGCAGGTGCTCAAGAGCGCCGGCGACAAGGTCGCTGCCGGGGAAGTGCTGGCCGTTCTTCAAAGCACTGAACTGGGCAAGGCCAAAATCGAGTTCCTCTCCACGAAGCAAGCCCTCGAACTGGCGCAGATGGATGTCGAACGCGAAAAGACGATCCACGATAACACCGCCAAGCTGCTGGAACTGCTCAAGTCCGGCGCCGACGCCCAGCAGCTTGAGAAACTGGGCAGCGGTCAGATCGGCGAAAACAAAGCGAAGTTGCTGACCGCCTACGCGGCCTTGCGTCTGGCCAAATCCGCATGCGCTCGGTCTCAGAAATTGAGAACGGATCAATTGGCCAGCGAGGCCAGCTACGAGGTCTGCGTGAAGGAGCTGGAGAGCGCCCAGGCTGAATTCCAGGGGGTGTTCGAAGAAGTCAGTTTCAATCACAAGCAGCGCCTGGCGCAGGCCACGCGCGCCTTGCGTCTGGCCGAAATCGCGCACCGCAACGCGGATCGTTACCTGCACATCCTGGGCGTCGAGGAGAAGGAACTGGCGGAGCTTCCGGCCGAACACGACGTGGACATTGCGCGCTACGTGCTGCGCGCGCCTTTTGCCGGCACAGTCATCGAGAAACACATCACCAATGGCGAGCACCTTAAGGAGGATGTGGACTGCTTCGTGATCGCCGATCTGGCCACCGTGTGGGCCAACGTCAGCGTATACACCCGCGATCTGGGCGATGTCGCCGCCGGACAGCCGGTCCAGATCACCATCCCCGATCGCGAAGGCATGTACGCCGGAAAGATCAACATGCTAAGTCCGCTGGTTCACGAAAAGACTCGCACAGCCACCGTCAGGAGTGTCTTTGACAATGCCGCCGGTGCGCTGAAGCCCGGCTTGTTTGTGACGGCCAGAATCGTCCTGGGCGAGATCAATGCGCCGGTTGTCGTGCCCGTCAGCGCGCTGCTGATTGTAAAAAGCCAATCCATGGTGTTCGTGCAGGGCGACCAGCCCGGTGAGTTCGTCATGAAAGAAGTGAAGGCCGGCATCAGTGATGGCAAGTCCGTCGAGATCAAGGACGGGCTGAAGCCCGGAACCAAACTCGTCGTCAAAAATGCGTTTACCCTTCGGTCCGAGCTGGAGAAACAGGGCTTTGACGCAGATTAATAGCCGCAAGTGCCACGACTGGCTCGTTCAGCAGTGCTGCGCGAATTCAGGGAGATTGGAATGTTAGGACTGATTCTTGACGCTGTCGTGCGCCAGCGCTTCCTGGTGATCTTCTTTGGAATCGTGTTGATCGCGCTCGGCGTGCATTCCACGCTCAGGCTCAACGTGGACGCTTTTCCGGACGTCACGAACGTTCAGGTGCAGGTCAACACCGTCGCCGCGGGGCTGGCCGCGACCGAAGTGGAACAGTTGGTCACTGCGCCGATCGAGTCGGTGATGACCGGGATCCCGCGCATCAGCGAAGTGCGATCGATATCCAAGACGGGGCTCTCGGTCGTGACGGTGGTTTTCGACGACGACGTGGACATCTATTTCGCGCGCCAGCTCATCAATGAACGCATGCAGACCGCCAAGGAGCGCATTCCGGCCGGCGCAGATCCGGAGATGGGCCCCATCACCACCGGCATGGGCCAGATTTACGAGTACGCGCTGACCAGCGAGACCAAGAACAGCGCCGAGTTGCGCACACTCAACGATTGGCTCGTAAAAGTCCAACTGCGCACGGTCCCCGGCGTGTCGGACGTGCTGAGTTTCGGCGGCGAAGTACGCCAGTACCAGGTGCAGATCGACCCGAACCGGCTGCTGAAGTACGAACTGACGCTGCAAAACGTTCGCGAGGCCGTCCAGGCAAACAACTCCAACGCCGGCGGCTGGTACATCGAAGGCCAGCACGAGCAGCTTGTGGTGCGCGGCGAAGGGATGATTCGCGGCGGTGACGATGGACTGGCCGACATTCGAAATATTGTTCTCAAGTCGATCGACGGCACGCCGATCTACGTCCGCGATGTGGCCAGAGTCGAGTACGGCGCTGAAATTCGCCAGGGCGCCGTGACCATGAACGGCAAGGGCGAGGTCGTCACGGGCATCGTTCTGCTGCTCAAGGGCGCCAACACAAAGAAAGTGATCGAAGGTGTGAAGAAGAAGGTCGAAGCGGTTCAGGCCACCCTTCCAACCGACGTCAAGCTGACCCCCATCTACGATCAGGCGATGCTCGTGAATAAAGCTGTTTCCACCGTCAGCGAGGCGCTCCTGGAGTCGGCGGCTTTGATCGTTGTCGTACTGTTCCTCTTTCTATGGAACGTGCGCTCCGCACTGGTCGTCGTCTGCTCAATCCCCCTCTCCATGTTGATCGCCGCGATCATGATGCGCTGGTATGGCATCTCCGCCAACCTGCAATCCCTGGGCGGACTGGCCATCGGCATCGGCATGATGGTGGATGGCTCGGTGGTCGTGGTCGAAAACATCGTCCGTCACCTGGCCGAACCCGGCAGACACGATCAGCCGCTGATGAACCGTATCAGCATGGCCGTCAAAGAAGTCGCCCGTCCCGTGTTCTTCGCCGTGCTGATCATCGTCGTCGTCTTTCTGCCGCTCTTCACGCTGGAAGGCGTTGAAGGCAAGCTGTTCAGCCCATTGGCCTTTACGATCGCCTTCGCGATGTTCGGTTCGCTGATCGTGGCCCTGACCATCGTGCCGGCGCTGGCGGAACTCACCTTCCGCGGAAAGTTCTCGGAAAAAGACAGCTTCCTGATGCGCTTCCTGAAGTGGGTCTACCGCCCGCTCCTCCGCTGGGCGTTGGCCCACCGGTTGATCGTCGTTCTCGCCGCGTTGGCGGCGCTGGGCGGCTCTCTGGCTACGATCCCGTCTCTGGGAACGGAATTCGTTCCGGAACTCGATGAAGGCACGATGACCATCCGCGTGATGTCGGCACCCAGCATCGCTCTGGAAGAAGCCAAGCGCATCGCCGGCAATCTTGAGAAGCGCTTGCTGAAGTACCCGGAAGTGATTGCTGTCTACAGTCACATTGGCCGAGCCGAACTGGGCGGCGACCCGGAGAACATCAACAACAATGAGCTTTTCGTGGCCCTCAAGCCGCAGGTCGAGTGGACGACAACTCATTCGCGCAAGCAGCTTATCGAAATCATGGAGAAAGATCTGGCCGAACAGCCCGGAATCCTGCTCAACTTCTCGCAGCCGATCGCCACACGAGTGGACGAACTGCTCTCCGGCGTCAAGGCTCAGATCGCGATCAAATTGTTCGGCGAAAGCCTGACGGTGCTGGAGGACAAGGGGCGCGAGATCGAGTCCGTGATCAAGAACGTCCGTGGCGCCAACGACGTGCAGATGGAGCAGGTCAGCGGCGAAGCGCAACTGGTGGTCCGCGCGGACCGCGAGCGTTTGGCGCGCTATGGCTTCAACGTCGCCCAGGTGATGGAAGTCGTCTCGGCGGCCGTCGGCGGCCAGGAGGCGGGGCAGGTGATCGACGGCCAGAAGCGCTTCAGCATCTACCTGCGGATGGACAAACCGTTCCGCAAGGATGCCGCCGCCATCGGCAACCTGTGGATCTCCAGTCCGGACGGCGCGCGCGTTCTTCTTTCCCAGGTCGCGGACATCCGTGTCGTGGAAGGAACGCCGCTGATCAGCCGCGATTCAGCACAGCGCCGTATCGTCGTGCTGTGCAATGTGCGCGGGCGGGACATGGGCGGCTTCGTGGAGGAGGCGCAGAAGACGCTGCGGGCCAAGGTCAAGCTCCCGGCCGGCTACTTCGTCACGTGGGGCGGACAGTTCGAAAACCAGCAGCGCGCGCAGGCAACCCTGATGGTCGTCGTGCCCGCCTCGCTCGGTCTGATCTTCCTGCTGCTCTGCATGGCCTTCGCTTCAGTCAAGAACGCTCTGCTCATTATCTTGAACATCCCCTTCGCGCTCATTGGCGGTATCCTGGCGCTGTACTTCACCGGCCAGTATCTCAGCGTGCCGTCATCCGTTGGCTTCATCGCGCTCTTCGGCGTGGCGGTCCTCAACGGCGTGGTGATGGTCTCTTACTTCAATCAACTGTTGTCGGAAGGCAAGTCGATTGACGATGCCGTGGTCGCCGGAGCCATGATGCGGCTGCGCCCGGTGTTGATGACAGCGACCGTCGCAAGCCTTGGCTTGATCCCGCTGCTGCTCTCCACGGGCATCGGATCGGAGGTTCAGCGCCCTCTGGCATCGGTGGTCGTCGGTGGACTGTTGACGTCCACATTGCTGACACTGCTCGTCCTGCCTGCGCTGTACAAGTGGTTCGCCGTTGCGCCAAAGGCATCTGAACCGAACAAGCCGGAAGCGCCTGTTCTGATTGCCGCACGATCCCCAACCGCTGAGTAGCAGCCGTTCGTGACTGCTGCGCTGACTGTAGTGGCTCATCGAATTCCGGGCGTTTCCCGCCCGCCCCAAGCGCGCCGGTTTTTGAGAGAAATCGAACGGAAGGCCGCTCGATAGGACGCCGCAGGACGGAGTTTTTCTGCGGGGCGAAGGGCAAGGAGCGGAGCGAGAGCGAGTTGTCACAGAGCGCATTCGGGTCAGGCCAGCTTGCGCCGGCTGGTGACTCGAATGTCGAAAAGAATCATCGGGAAACAGCGGGCGAACCAGACGCATTACGAAGTGGGCGCGAAAGTGCGCAAGACCATTCAGGAACTTGGCGGGACCATGTCCGAACACCTGCCGCCCGCCGGGAACATTAAGAAACTGGAGAAGAAGCGTGCGCCGAAGCAACTACCGGACGCGCCCACCGCGGAGTAACCGTGGAACTAAAAGAGTATCAACAGAAGGCGCTCGCCGACGTCAAGTGCTACTTGGGCGCGCTCGAGACGTGGCGCGTCAAGAATGAAGCTGTGGTCGCGGCGGCGGGCGTCGAAGCGGCGCTGGATGTGCCGGCGAAGGCGTGGGCCGAAACCGTGCGGACGTTCTGTTTCTCCCGGCGCAATGGGTTGGGAGCGCATACGGCCAATTTCTGCCTGAAGATTCCGACAGGCGGCGGCAAGACGCTGCTTGCGGTGAAAACCATTGACCACATTCAGAGCGTCTATCTGAAGCGTCGCACGGGGTTCGTGTTGTGGATCGTGCCGACGACGCAAATCTACCGGCAGACATGGAAGGCGTTGCAGGATCGCGCGCACCCGTACCGGCAGCATTTGGACATCGTAAGCGGCGGGCACACGCTGTTACGCGACAAGACCGACAAGTTTACGCCGCTGGACGTGTCCGAAAGCCTGGTCGTCATGATGTTGATGCTGCCAGCGGCAAGCCGCAATTTAATTACTGCTCATAATTCAATCGCCGAAACCGCCGTCTATGCAGGCGGGGGGTAAGTCTAGGGAGTCATGCAATTTCGACGGTGGGGGGCGGGTTTGTTTTCTGGACTCGCTTCGGTCACTGCGCTTCCCTTGGCTTGCCGCCCCCTCCTGTCCACTCTCCGCCTTGCTCGCGCTCTTTGGGGTTGTGCATCGCGGTTCCTGCTCAGTGCTTGGCTTGCAGCGGACGACGAACTGCGCCACCGCACGTCCGGCTTGCCAATGCAGCCTGCATCCTGCGCTCTGTCGGCGTCAGGCGATGGCGGACGCATCAGAAGCCGGTTTCGACGCAATACCCACGGCTGCTCCCCCTGGAATACGGCGCAGCAGGGCGCCAGCGACGAGGCGCGAGCCACTGTTTGCAGCCCGTTGGAGCTGCCGCCTGATGCGAGCCGGTAGCCGGTCGTCTGTGGCGATGCGGCGGCAAGCCATAAGCACCTTTGCCTCCAGCCTCGCGTCGGCGCCGGTCTTCATTGCCTCACATGCATAAATGCAGACGCGATCTTCGCGGTTGTGCGCCCGCAGCGACCACTGGCAGTCCAGCGGGCAGACAGGCGCAGAGCAGGCGGCGAACTTCGGGCAGTCGGAAGGTTTCATCGAGCGCCTCCCGCAGTAGTGCCCGATGTCCGCACCATCGCCAGAATGCCAGCCTTCAGCGCTTCCGGCAATGCCGCCCAGGCGGCGTTGACTTCAGCCAGATCGGCGGGAAGCGCGTTTAGAGTGCCCTGACTGCTTGACACACCGGTGACACACTTTTCGTGCGGCGGGTTGTTCGCAAACTGCACAGAATTGCTATCGCCCTGCGCGGTAGCGTGGGGCGTAACGTCAAGCGGTGTGTTGGGATGCGCTATGGAACTGCTAATAGGTGCTACGGAACTGCTCTGCTGTGCTACGTTCCTGTAAGTCGTTTGAAATATCGGGGCGACTGGATTTGAATCGACCCTAGCACCGCGACATCCTAGCGACACCGCTGCGACAAAGCACGACACTATAGGCACTTCTGAGAGTATACCGCGACAAGCTGAACCTAGTGTACGACGGGAAAACGACGCTATAAACGCCGCTCCGTGTTGCGCCGGTGTGGCGCAAGATGCTGTGCTGTCAGCAGAATTGAAGAAGATTGTCAATGTGTGGCCAAGCCTGCCGGAAGCGGTGCGGGCCGGCATTGTGGCCATGGTGCAAGCGTTCGCGAAGTAAGGCTGTCTTGCGGCGCTTGCACCAAAGAAAACCCTCGGCGGCAACCGAGGGCGTGGTGCGGGTGACGCGAGACCTTGTTGGAGGCAAGGGCTCATGTCGAAAAAGAGTGTAGCAGAGAAAGACGTTTCTTCCAGCGGTCTTAGTGTGAAAGCGGCGAACGCGCGCGCCGGGAAAAGGGCTCCCGCGACAGCGGGAAAAGGGCTCCCGGCGCGCGCGGTAGCCGCAGTTGGTTTGGAGTCGTCGGGCGGAGTAGCCGGGGGTTCACCTTGTAACACCCCCCTTCCAACTAGTACCGCTGAAGCTCCTGATGCCGGTGGCGAGGATACATCGGATATTGGTGTGTTCGTACAATGGTCGCAGTGGGACGAACTGCGCAAACGTTTGGATACCTTGAAGGAAGCAGCACAGGGCGGAAAGGGTGTCCAGTATCTAGAGGCTGGCGAAGACAAGTGGGCGGTTAGTCACAAGGGATATCGGCTCGGGGGAGCAAGCGGACCGATGTACAAATGGGTTCTCAGCCTGGGCGGCTTTCGCATCGGCATCCAGGATGAAGAACGGCCCAAGGTAAACGCAGACGTGGGAAACGTGTGGCTGCAAATTGGGTCAGAGATGTTGATGTCGCTTCGAGGGCTTCGGGGCGCATTCGAGTATGTGCGTGAAAGCTTGGGAAGGTTGGGCGGCACCGTGGTTGGGAACAAGGTTTCGCGCGTGGATGCCTGTGTCGATCTGCCGGGCATCGAGGCATCAGAGTTTACGCGTGCATTTCGAGAAGGGCGCGTCATCTGCCGTGCTCAAAAGTGGTCCGATCACGGCATGATACCATGTGATTTTTACGGTTGCGGCCGCAAGGAAACGGGGTTGTCACTCGGAACGGTCATTCGATTACGCGCATACGACAAAGTCGCCGAAGTCCGGAACAATCCGACTAAGAAGGCGATCCTTGAAACACACCGGTGGGGCGGAAAGCCGGAGATTGCATCGCGGGTCGAGTTTCAGATTCGCCGTGAAGCGCTGAAGGAATTCGGTGTTGACACTGTGGAGGATTGGGAGAAGGAGAAGGCGTCGATTCTACGTTACTTGTGCGAGGATTGGTTCCGTCTGACTGAATACGAAGTGGACCGAACTAACACGACGCGAGGATCGGTTTCGGAAGTGTGGCGGCATGTGACGGATCGCTTTATGCTCTGGTGTCGAGCCGACGAGAATACGCGTAAAGCGGAGCGAGAAACGCCGCAGAGCGTTGTTGAGCCGGATGCTCTTGTGAAGCAAGCGCGCGGGTGTTTGACGACAGCCGTTGCGGCCTTGGGTCTTCTGTTGCCGAGTGCGGCTCAGTGCAGAAGCGCGGTTGAAGCTTTGCTCTTTGGCGGGGTTGACTGGAGCGAGTGGAGACAACAGCTTGCGATTAAGCGCGACGCGTTTTTGGCTGCACACCCTGGGGGCGCGTTTGTGACAGTTGACGAAATGGGCGAATGTTCTGGTTAACAGATGGGAGGATTCGGAGGTGATCGAAAAACCAGTAGCTGACGAAAGCTTTGAGAGCTTGGGCGTTAGGATGATCCGGCCTGGTGTGTGGGTGGCGGACGGCACTCGCAAGGTCTGGGTGGGACATCCTCGCGACCGGAAGTTGCTGGAATATGGCGATCCCGATGTCTTGGCGCGAATCCTTCGGGATGAAGCGGACGAAAACGCGATGCCGGCAGACTTCCCGCATAGTTGGTCGGTAACGTTTCCGCGCGCGGACGGCAAGCTTGGAGTCTCGTTCCGGGGTGAAGCCGCAGGTGAAGTCATGCGGCACATGGCGAGCGGCGGGAACGCTGGCGAGTTCGTTAAACAGCAAGCGGGAAGGATGCCTGGACCGAATGAACCGTGTCCGTGCAAGTCTGGCAAGAAGTTCAAGCGTTGCTGTGGGCGCTTTGCGTAAACGGGTCGGTGGGCCGCTCCGTGCCGTTGCTGTGCTTTTTCTCCCCCCTGCACCTCTCGCTCCCCCTTGAGGGGCGGGGGGGAGAAAAACTGAGAGAAATCTAAGCGAAGCGCTATCCACAAAGCTGTTCATCGGGCGGGCCGGCTTGCAGCAGACGTGCCAAACTGCTTCTGTCGCCGTCTGACGTTTGGCGCGGCTGCTGCTGGCCCGGCCGATCCCGAGCGAAGCGAGCAAGATGAGGCCTCAAGAGTGCGCCCGCTTTAAGGACCAGAGCGTGAACAAGTCTTTGAAACCTTTCATAGGAACGTTCTCGTGGCGCTGCCAAGACAGGGCTTTGTGGTGTTGGGCACCGAGTTCGTCAATGTCGTGCTTTGCTCGATCGCTTAACCAGATTTCAGCATCTTTGATGGCACCGATGACGCGAGCAGCAAAATTGACCGTACCACCGAAAACATCAGCCTCTTCGACTTTCATTTGTCCGATGTGAATGCCAGCACGAATCGCTACCAGCGGATGGCCAGTTTCGCTCTGTAAGGCCCTGGCGTAGTCAAGCGCTGAGTTTACGGACTTAAAAGCAGCCATGAAGCTATCACCAATGGTCTTTAATTCACGGCCTTTAAATTGGGCGATCAGCTTTCGGCTCCTGGCAAAATGTGCGTGGCGGACTTCATCCATAGCCTCGTCGCGAAGCTCTTCGCCAAGCGCGGTGGAGCCGACAATGTCTGTAAACGCTATGGCAAGTGTGACGTGCTCACCGCCCGCCCACGCGAGAAAGTCTCTGGTGCTGGTTTCACCTTTGGCCGACATGACAAAGGCTTCAAAGTCGCGTTGTGTATCGGCGGACTTGTCCATCGCTTCGAGTCTGGACCTGAAGGTAAGTCGCTCCTTGGGTTCAGTCAACGGGACTGCGGCACCACATGGGCAAGGAAACTCCTTTTTTCCTTTTTCACGGAGCCGTTTGACATAGCTATCAGGTACGGGATCTCCGCATTCTGCGCAGACAAAAAAGCGAGTCACTTCGACCGTATCAATTAGCGCACGGCGTTTCGCGTGAGCCAATACAAACTCCTCAAAGTGGAAACGGGTTTCCACGCTGGCCTTTTCGTCCGGGAAGAACAGGATCAGGCGCCCTCGTCCTTCCGCGAACTCGTTCAGGAACAAACCACATTTCCCGCCAGCCGCAGCATTAAAGATTGCGGCATTGCGCCACATCTCCGCGCGGCGCGTGCTAAATAAGCCACTATGGCCAAGACGAACGGCGAGTGTTGCGTAAAGGCTCTGGACGGGACCATCAAACGTGATGGCCACCGCCTTGCCTTTTGGCTCAGGCGCATCCTCGTAGTCGCGGTTGAACTGTGAAGGAAGTACAAGGTATCGGCCATCATCAGCATTTTCTCGCAACGCTAAGTCGTGTCGGGCGAGTTCCTCAAGAGTAGCGTGCAACAGCAACTGCTCCTGTCCAGGGTCACTTACTCTCTGCTCCTTGGGCACGAAGAACCTACCCGCAAGGGCGACTTCCTCAGCTATGGAACCCAAACCGTCAGGCTCCTCTTTTGCGGCGTTAACCATCGCCGATGCATAGGCATCGAGCAGTTCCGGCTGAAGGAGAACGTAGTCACCGAAGGTAAGACGGCGGATAAGGTCACGGTTGCCTAATCGTCCAATACACGTGTCGAATTGGTCGCGCAGATTACTGAGTTCTATGGCCTTGTCAGCGTGCGTGCGGCTGAACTCTTCAAAGAGCTGAATCGCAGGAGCGAGAAGTCGGCCCGTTCGTTTCACGTCCATTAAGAATGACTTAATGTCCGTAAAAAGTTGGGACGATGAGACCTCCGGCAAATTCTCCCATGGTATAGCGTCTTGAATAGCCGCTAACAATTCTTTGATCTGCCAACCTTCTCTGGCGCTGGTTTTGAAGTACCCGTGAAAGCCAAATTCCTTGAGAATAGTTTCCAAGCGGTCCTCGCTGATAGGAACGCCGCCGCGATCATTGCGCGCGGACACTAGGAACTTCTTCATGGGAACGCCGGATGCGCCTTGGCGCTGCTTTGCCAGACGGAGCGCACGTTCCCAATGCCGAACGCCCGCCAGTGGATCGATCTCGCTTCGGGCGTCAAACACTACTAGGGCGACGGCGACCTCGTTCAGGTGCAATTGATGAATTACTCTATAGCCAGGCTGCCCGGCCAGGTCCCATAGGAGTGTCTCGCGAGTTTGCGTCAAGGCGGCACCGACCTGCACTATTCGCGTATCTAGAGTCCAGACGTGCCGGCCAGCTGTAGAGTCCGTTTCTTTATATGGCAGGCCATTAAGCACGAGGCTTAGGCCGGTTTTCCCAACGCCTGTGTCGCCGACCAAGACCGTTTTGGCGTTCACATAGTTCGCGGAGGGTTCCGCTCTTTCCTGGAGTAGAAGAGCAGGATTCAGCTTGTAGATGTGGATGACTCTATCTGACGTTTTTGCAGGGGAATTCAAATCTGCACCGACTGCGGCAAGTAGGTGAAGTTGCGGATGAAAAACAATACTTGATGCGATGGAAGCCACAGGCGGCTCAGAAATGGCAGCTAGACAGGCTCCGTTCTGGGTGCTCCAAAGCCTGATAGTCCCGTCTAGACTTTTCGAGGCCAGTAGGCTGCCGTCAGAGAAGAGGGAAACGCTTTGCACGTGTTTGATGTGGCCTTCCAAAGTGCGTCGCAAACGTCGATTGGTGAGATCCCACAACTGAATTGTGCATGATGATGTGCCAGCCGCCAGAATGGATCCTTGGGAATCGACTGAGAGGTCATAGGTGAAGCCTTCTGCTTGCGGATGCGTCAATGCTGCAACTTGGACTTCGGAGCGTGGCCTGGACGGGTGAGCCCAACGGAGTTCTATGAGTGGCGTAGAGGCTTGTTCAATCGCGGGATCCCAAAGGGTTAGCTGTTCGTGCCTCCCGCCAGAAATAAAGGCGTATCCCTCGGGGTGGAATATCGCACGGGTATAGTGCAGGTGCCCATCGAGATGGTGCAGGAGCCGCCCGCTGGCAGCATCCCAAAGAGCGACGCTGCCGTCTACGGCGGCACTGATGAGCCGCGCCCCCGTGGGATCGAAGGCCACGCTCCAGACCTTTGCCCGGTGGTCTTCTAGTACACGTAACAGGTTCCCGGTCACAGTGTCCCAGACGCGAACCTTTCTATCAGAACTCGCACTGGCCAGCCTAAGACCCGTGGAGTCAAAGGCGACGCACCAAACGGGACCTCCATGTTTGGAGAGGACTGCCTTGGTGGTTCCGCGTTCGAGATCCCAAAGACGAACCGTGCCGTCTCTTGAGGGCGATGCGAGTGTTCGACCATCTGGGGCCCACGCCATCCGTCCTATTGCACTGTGGTGTCCTCGAAATGTGCCGAGTAGGGTTATACTCGGCGGTAGTTTTGCTCGCACGATGTCGTCCGGATCACGTTCGTCTCTCGTGGCCATAACGGACTCCTCAAGAAGTAAGGTGCTTGTCCCTCATTATAAGTCATCACGAACGCGGCGTCCAGTACGCGGCGTGCATTCAATAAAACATTGTAGTTGACTCGGCGAGCTAATGGCTTATATATTCCATGTAATCCATTGAATAGGAGGTGCCAGATGGGCACGGTGGGTAAGGGAAACATGGTGATCGGGTTCATGGTGTCAAGAAACGTGAGGCGGGAAATTGACCGGTATGCGAAAGAGCTTGAAATGAGCCGGTCGGAGTTCGTGGGGTTCACGGTGAAATGGTGCTTAGACAATCGAAAGACAATCACGAGCACGTTGGGCGGGCTGGTGCTCGAAGCAATTGGCGCGATGTTCGAAGAAGAGCCAAGGGCAGGCGATGAGAAGTTGGTGCCAGTGCAAGCTGTGATGTCGAAAGCAACGGTGGCCCAGGTGGATCGCTTCGCTGAGAAGATGAAACTTAGTCGTGTTAACGCGCTCGCGACATTGATCGAGGTGGGTTTACGGGAGAGTGCCTTGTTAGTGGCGACGTTGGGCGGGATGGTTAAGACGATCAAGCAGGAGCGGGAGCGCAGGCAAGTGTCTGCTGCGCGGGGTAAAGCGTAAGCAAGGAGTGAGGATGCCAGACGAAGTGATGGGCGGCGAGGTCCAATTGGACAGACGGCAAGAGTCGGCCGGGTTATCGGTGCTCGCGTCGATGCCGCGTGACGCCTGGGTATACGTCGAGCCGCTTGCGAGGATGTTGGGGCGGTCAGTGCGATCCGTTGAACGGGCGGTTAGGCGGGCGGAACTGCCGCCGCCAATCAAGCTGAGTGGTAAGCGTGTCTGGCAGGCGGGGGCCATTCTGGAGTTCTTGGCGCAACGGCAAGCCGCAGAAATAGAGTCATGGCAGAAGCGGGAGGAAGGGCGCAAGCCGGCTATGGGCTCGTGCTGAAAGGGGCGCAGATGGCTTTTGTGTTTCCAAAGATGAAGCGCGATGGGTCACGGTATCCCGAGTGGCATTTCAAATACAAGGATGCACGCGGCGAATGGCGGGAAGGTGTCGGGTGGCGCGACAAGCAGAAGACTCAACACCACGCAGACGAACTTGAGGCGGAGATGCGCGCCGCGAGACGAAGCGGTAAGGCCGGCGCTATTGAGAAGCGAGAAACTCCGATCGAGGACGTTAAGGCGGCGTATCTGGCCTGGGGCAACAGCCAGGGCGGGCGACTGCACCGGGGCTGGCAGGAGCAGAACGCGAAGCTGACGAAGAAGTATCTGGATCGCTGGATTGAGAAACTTGGGCTGTTGCGGATGTGCGACCTTGATCTTGAGGAAGTTGAAGAAGTCGTTCGCGGAAAGCAGCTTGCAGGTTTGGCGGCAAAGTCGGTGCTGCTGGAAGTGCAGGCTCTGAAGGGGTTGATTAACTGGAGTGTGAAACACGGTTATGTCGCCGAGAATCCGTTGCGCGGCCTGGGCCGGCTGGATGCCAAAGCGAAGGACCCGCACCGCAAGTTGACGGATGAAGAACTTGCAGCGCTTTTGAATGCTGCTCCTGCAAAACGTCGGCTGTGGTACGAGACCGGTGCGGAAACGGGTTTTCGCGTTAACGAACTGCGTTCGGTGCGCGTGCGCGATCTCGATCTTTTTGGGCCGTCAATCCTGCAACCTCCGGAGTTTTCAAAGGACCGGAAAGAGCATCGCCAGCCGATCCGGCGCGAGTTGGCGGACAAGCTCGCGAAGTTGACGGAAGGGAAAAAGCCCGATTCGCCGCTTCTGGATATTCCAACGAGCAAGGCGTGGAAACTGTTTAAGGCGGATTGTGGTGCGGCGAAGATTGCCAAAGAAGTTGAGGAGAACATCGGCGGCAAGACGATTCGGCGCAAGGCAACTTGGCACAGTCTGCGGAAAGTCTATATCTCAAACCTCTTCAAGTCCGGTTTGGATTTGAAAACGATCAAGGAATTGGGGCGGCTGAGCAGTACTGAACTTGCGACGGAAGTATACGCAGTCGCTGATCCGGAAGCTTTGCGTTCTGGCGCGCAAGCGGCGGCGGACCGCGTTCAAGAGGCGTTAACGCAGGCGGCATGTTGCGCCGGTGTGGCGCAGAAGGTTGTAGGCGGTGAAGCCGGTGTCGTAAACCCTTGTGAAGACAAGCCTTTAGGCTCGGTTATTAAAATCGGGGCGACTGGATTTGAACCAGCGACCTCTGCGTCCCGAACGCAGCGCTCTAAGCCAAGCTGAGCTACGCCCCGGTGGGAACGAACGGCTGTCGAGGTGCGGCGCGCTGGGTTAGCCATTCGGTCACGGCCAGCGGGCGCTGCCCTCAGATGGACGGGCGGCGCAGATGCGCTCCTCAGGCCAGCATCTTCTTCGGAGTTGGCGGCGATTCAAGTGCAAAGCAGAAAGTGGCGACGGAACGGGTGATTTGAACCGCGAAGGCTCAAAAACGCAAAGAAGGGCTCCGAACTAAGAATCCGTGCTTTGCGCCTTCGCGTCGTTGCGACTCAAGACTTTCCTTCAGCCAGCGCCGGCAGCACGAACGCTGACGAACGTGGGATGAGGAGGTAAAACACGGCGGCCCACCGTGCTCGGCGGCGATGCCGCAACCAAGTGAGGCCGCGACCTTTCCCCGGCGGGGGAGGGTTCTGCCCAGGGTCTTTCAATTCTCCATTGTAGACGAACCCGAGTTCTCAGGTCTCAGTTCTTAGTTCTTAGTTTTAAGTTTTAAGTTTTAAGTTTTAAGTGGCGGCTGGTAACGCGCCGAGTGCCATGACAAGCCTTTATTCAAAACTCAGAACTGAGAACTCAAAACTGCCGTTTGATCGTGCCAAGCACTGCCTAAGTCGAGAATTGAAGGCCCTGGTGTTCTGGTCAGACCACTTGCGCGCGGTCCCGTGGATGATTAGGTTGCACGGGCACACTTGATCACCCTTGCGAGGGACGCCGATGACTTCACGCGAACGGCTTGAAAAGGCGCTCAACCACGTGCAGCCCGACCGGCCGCCGATTGATTTGGGTGCGACGGCGGTCACGGGCGCTCACGTCAGCGTTGTGCAGCAGTTGCGGCAGAGGCTGGGCTTGTCGGGCACGGCGCGGGTTCACGAACCGTATCAGATGCTGGGTCAGATCGATGCCGATCTGCGCTCGGCGCTGGGCGTGGACTGCGTCGGCCTGGGAATGACTCGCACGCTGCTGGGCTGGAAGAACGAGGGCTGGAAACCGTGGGTCACGTTCGATGGAACGCCGTGCCAGGTGCCGGCGGCCTTCAATACTCGCGTGGAAGCGGACGGACGGCTGCTGCAGTGGCCCGACGGAGACCGCTGCGCGCCGGCGTGCGCGGTGATGCCTGCGGGCGGCTTTTTTCATGACACGATTATCCGCCAGCCGCCGATCGACGATGCCGCTCTGCGCGTGGAGGACAACCTGGAAGAGTTCGGGCCAGTTGCCGACGAGGATCTGGAGCATTTGCGCAGGACGGCCGAGGAGTTGTATCGCAACACCGATCTGGGGATCGTCGGCACGTTTGGCGGAACGGCATTCGGCGACATCGCGCTGGTGCCGGCGCCGTTCTTGAAGAATCCAAAGGGCATTCGCGACATCACGGAGTGGTACATCAGCACGGTTGCGCGACGCGATCACGTTTACGATATCTTTTCGCGCCAGTGCGAGATCGCTTTGAAAAACCTGGAACTGATCCGGCAGGCGGTGGGCGACACGGTCGCGGCCGTGTTCCTGACGGGGACGGATTTTGGGACGCAGAACGGGCCGTTCATTTCGCGCGATGCGTACCGCGACTTGTTTCAGCCGTTCCACAAACGCGTCAATGAGTGGGTCCACGGCCACACGCGCTGGAAGTGCTTCATCCATAGTTGCGGCGCCGTTGAGCCGCTCATTCCGGACTTCATCGACTCGGGGTTCGACATTCTGAATCCCGTGCAGTGTTCAGCCGCGGGAATGGATGCGGCGCTGCTGAAGCGAAAGTATGGGGGCAAGCTGGTGTTCTGGGGCGGCGCTGTGGACACGCAAAACACGCTGCCGTTCGGCTCGCCGGATGCGGTTGCCGCGGAAGTGCGCGAGCGCATTCGCATTTTCGGCGAAGGCGGCGGGTTCGTGTTCAATGCGGTGCACAACATTCAGTGCAAGACGCCGGTGGAGAACGTGCTGGCGATGTTTGGCGCGGCGCGGAACGGAAGGACGGGGAGACTGGGGGACGGGGGACGGGGAGAAACAGCAAATAGGCAGGACGCGGGCGGCAGGAGGCGGGGGAGATACGGGGAAGGGCCACCAGACTCTCGCGCCTCACCTGATCGATAGCCCGTCCCCTTATCCCGATCCGGAACTGGGATTGACACCGGCTACATAGCAGACACAGAGGACACAGAGAAAGAACTTGGGAGGTGTCGAGCAAGAATGGCGAGTGGGCGGGGGGAAAAGTTTAGGAAGTATGTGCGCGTGGAAAACGGGTTATTGATCGCGGCGCTCGACCGACCGGGCGATGGCCGGTTCAGGTGCCGCCGGACTTCACCAGAATCCGGACACCGTCATTCTGTCTTGGGCTTCGTCGGCTCTGCTGCCACTGGCGCGGTTGCCTCTGTCGCGCGTTCTGGGGCGACGCGGTCTGCAATCGTTTTTTGAAACGCATGGAAGATCAACCGATGTAGCTGGTTTAGATCTTCAGGCTCTTTGATGGCGACTCGGAATTTTGACCAAGGCGACTCGCTCATGCGGGTAAACCCAGCGGGTATCAGAGTCGCGGCGATAACCGGATCAACGTTCAACCCGATCCATGGCTGCTTTGCCTCGGTAACAACACGCGCAATCCACCAAGATGGTTTGTTAAAGTAGACTCCAAAATAGCCTGTCGTGTCCTTGTAAGCTATCGAGAGCGGCACATCTTTGCGCAAGCTTGCCTCATAGACCAAACTTTTAGCTAAGGCAGAATGCTCAAATTGTTCCTTTAGTATCGCGAAGCTCTGGAGCTCCCTTTCCGTGGTGACGATGAGAGACTTGGGACCATCTGCCTGTTCTAACTCCGAGGTAACATCCGCCAGTTGCTCTGCCGTTTTGTTTGTGGTCACCAATACCGGCGGTTCGCCTTGTTGAACCTGTTCGCCCGGCGCAGATTCGGTAGTGCTCACTTCTGCCGTCTGCGTGTCCATGGCAGATATCGCGCGCCGAACAATCTCGCGAAACACTTTTGTCATAGCCGCTTTGACTATTGGATTGAACCGCTCCACAACGTTCAAGTTTACTGTCCCGTCGTAGACGTTTTCAGATTTCAGAATCCATCTAACAAATGCCTCACTGGGCTCGCGGTCGCGAAGATCGAGATGAGCGCGCAGAAAGTCCGCTATGGACGCCGTGTAGCGCAGGTCTGTGGCATAGTCTCGAATCGCTTCAGGGCTGAACACTGGCTTTGCAAATCGGACAAATACCTCAAGGCCCTGATCCACTGCATCGAACTTGGAGATGTGGAACGGCTTTGCGTCCATGACGTTGGGGTCGCCGGTATCAGTAAAGAATCGCCATTCCAGCCCATTTGTAAGAATTGCCAGGGTTACGGTACTGGTAGCGTTGAAATAACGCGCCAGCTGGCCTTCATGGCCGTCCAGAACAGTGTCGACAGATTTAATCTCGATGTAGACGCGGGGTATCTGTTCCAACAGTATGGCAAGGTCAACCTTCTCCTTTTGCCCGAGCTTCTTCGTTGCAAAATCCGCCTCGTATTCCGGGCACACCTCAGCCGGATCCCAAATGTCGTAGCCAAGAGCATCCAGTACAGGCAGAATTAATGCCTGCTTTGTCGCCTCTTCGCCCTTTCCACGTACAGCCAGCAGCTTGTTGAGGATCTTGTCGACCACCGCCTTCGCACGATCCAGAGACATGGGCCCGCCCCCCTTTTTGTTCAGTTGACCCGGAAACGAATAGCATTGGTGTAATAATGCACAACGTGGTTGCAAGGGAAAATGTGGGTGAGCGCGCTTCAGGCTACGCTCCGACTTGCGCACGCAGGCGGAGGACTTCGTCTTCGGTCATGGGGACGGCGAGGCCGCGGGAGATTTTGTGGTCGAGTTCGCGGTTGTTGAGTTCGAGGATGAAGGCGTCGAGCGATTCGGGCGAGAGGAGGGCGATGGGCGGCGGGCCGATCAGGGACTTCAGGCGTTCGGTGTGGCGGGCATAGACGAGCTCGACGGGGGCGTTCGGCATCGAGACGGGATCGACCCACGGCGCGGGATCGAAGCGTCGGGGCTGGTCGGAGGTCACGATCAGGCGCGCGTCGGGGAGCTTCGAGACGCACGAAAATGAGTTGATGGCGAAGGTGCGCCCGCCGCCGCGGCCGCGCGAGTACAGGATCTGCGGCAGCGTCTTGCGATCTTCTGAGACAAACGCCAGACCCAAACCGGTCGCTTTGGTGAGCATGGGAATGCTGTAGAGCCGGTGGAACTCAGCGCCCAAGCCGCGCACGCGTTCGATGAGCGGGGTGATATCGGACTGGATGGCGGGGTCAACGTCGCGGGCTTCCAGCGGGAGCAGCTTGTCGATGTGCGGCATGGCCGACTTGAAGTCGAGCGGAACGCCGAGCGTTTTCATCACGGCCGCGATCAGGAACGGGAACAGTTGGCCGTTGGTGATTCGCCAGTACTCACGATAGCGGACTTTGCGGCTGTCGGTCTTGTAGTAGATCTCCATGCGAGTCTCCGTGTCGATGAGGTTCTCCTTATTAGAGGACACCGGCGCGAATGGAACGGACGTAGATTTCGGTCGGGTTGTTGTCGAGCGTTAAAAATATTATGCAAAAATAGGCCGAAATCTATGCAACATTTTCGGCGCTGATACGTCAACTACTATGAGGGGGCGAAAGGGATACTCTGTCCGGACGGGTGGGTGTTTTGTGAAGTTGGGCACTGCACATGTGCATTCTTGGACAAAAGAGGGTTGAGACCTGAGGCTTGAGGGCAGTGCGGCGATGGGATTGGACCACCACATGTGCAGGTTTGGACAAAAGAGCGCGCCTCACGGACCCTCACCCCGCGTTCGCTTCGCTCACGTCGGCCCTCTCCCCGGCGCGAGAGAGGGTAAAGCACAGGTGCAGGTTTGGACGGAAGCTGCCGTTGGTGAATGGGCGAGGTTGATGGCTGAAGGCACGGGCAGCCAACGGCGAACAGAGGCTGCCCGTGGCACATCGTGGCACACCGTGGCACACGTGAGGAATTCTGGTAGAGTTGCGGGACCAAATAGAGCAATTTCTGATTCGAGGGAGGGGATGATGACCAACAGCGAGCTTTGGGCGCGATTCAAAAAATATTATCTGACTTGCGGCGAAGTGAGTCTGGACGTCAGCCGCATGAATTTCAGCGACAGCTTTCTGGCTGAGATGGACGGGCCGATGCGGAAGGCGTTCGAGGCTATGGATAAACTCGAAGCCGGCGCGATCGCCAACCCGGACGAGAAACGGATGGTCGGGCATTACTGGCTGCGCGATGCTACGCGGGCGCCGTCGGCGGAGATCACGGTCGAGATCAAGAAGTGCCTGGCCGACCTGCGTTCGTTCACGCGCGCGGTTCACAACGGAAAAGTTCATCCGCAAAAGGCGAAGCTGTTCAAGAAGCTGCTGGTCGTCGGCATCGGCGGGTCGGCGCTGGGGCCGCAGTTCGTCGCTCGGGCGCTGGGCGATCTGGAAACGGACGTGATGACGCCGTACTTCTTCGACAACACCGATCCGAACGGCATGGATCTGGTGCTGCAACAGATCGGCCCGGATTTGAAGGAAACGCTGTGCATCGTCATTTCGAAAAGCGGCGGGACCAAAGAGACGCGCAACGGCATGCTGGAAGCCGAGCACGCGTACACCGGCCTGGGGCTGAAGTTCGCTCAACACGCGGTGGCGATCACGCAGGACGGCAGCGCGTTGGACAAAGTGGCGCAGGAAGAAACCTGGCTGGCGCGCTTGCCGATGTGGGACTGGGTCGGCGGGCGCACGTCGGAGCTTTCGGCGGTGGGCTTGCTGCCGGCGGCTCTGCAAGGGCTGTACATCCAAGGCATGCTCGACGGCGCGCACGAGATGGACGAGTTTACGCGCATCAAAGACCCGCTCAAGAACCCGGCGGCTCTGCTGGCGCTGATGTGGTACCACGCCAGCGGCGGGCGCGGGCAGCGCGACATGGTCATCCTGCCGTACAAGGACCGGCTGGAACTGTTCAGCAAGTATCTGCAGCAGCTCGTTATGGAATCGATCGGGAAAGAAAAGGACTTGGATGGCAAGGTTGTAAACCAGGGCTTGACCGTTTACGGAAACAAAGGTTCGACGGACCAGCACGCGTACGTGCAGCAGCTTCGCGAAGGGATTCCGAATTTCTTCGTGACGTTCGTCGAAGTGATGCGGGACCGCATCGGGCGTTCGATGCTCGTCGAACCCGGCGCCACGAGCGGCGATTATCTGAGCGGCTTCTACCAGGGAACTCGCACCGCTTTGTATGAAAAAGGCCGCGAGAGCATCACCATTACTGTTCCGGACGTCACCGCGGAAGTGATCGGGAAGCTGATCGCTCTGTACGAGCGGACCGTCGGTTTCTACGCGAGCTTGATCAACATCAACGCGTACCACCAGCCGGGCGTGGAAGCCGGAAAGAAAGCCGCCGGCGTCGTCCTGGACTTGCAGCAAAAGATCGTCACGGCTCTGAAAGAGAGGAAAGGGCAGAGCTTCACGGTTGAGCAGGTCGCGGAGATGGTCGGCGCGAAGGACCAGATCGAGACGGTGTTCAAGATTCTGCAGCACGCCAGCGCGAACAAGGATCACAGCATGAAATTCAAGGCGGAAGGGAACAGCGTGTTTGAGGGGAAGTACGGGACGTAAGGGCAGGGTTCAGGGGTCAGGGGTTGGGGTTCAGGGTTCGGGGTTCAGGGTTCAGGGTTGTGGCTTGTGGAGACAGGTGTGCGGCTATTTTTGCTCACGGGCGTTGCTCTGGTCTTGAGCCTTTCGCTATCAGCCGGCGAAAGCGAGGCCAAGATTCCCAGCGGCGTGTTGATGGATGAAGCACGCGTGGTGATCGGAGAAATTCTGGAGCTGCAGAAGAGCGACCGGCGGCTGCCGCACGACATTTCGGCGGAGGAGATAAGGAAGCGCTTGGACACTGCGATTTCGAATCTGAAGAAGGCCGGCGTGTTCGATGTGTCGGCGGCGCAGGAGGAGCGGTTCAAGAAGGGAACGTTCGACGACGCGGACGCGACGACGCGGCTGAAGGCGGCGATCAAGATTCTGCAGTCCATCAACGTGGATATGCCGGTGACGACGGTTTATGCGATGCGGCAACTGGAGGGCGGGAAACTGCGCGGAGCGCGGCTGGAAATCTGCGCGCGGTTGGCGGAGCACAATATTGAGCAGTTGAAGGCACTGGGCGGCGGGAAGGGCGAGTAGGCAGGAAGCAGTGGCAGTATGCAGGAGAAACGGCACGAACGGCGGAGGCTGGAGGCAGTCACCAGACTACCAGACCACCACTCACCAAGTACCACTCACCTGCAGTTCGCCACATACCACGCCAGCGTTTCGTCCAGGCCTTGAGCGATCGAGTGCGTGGGTTCGTAGCCGAGCAGTTCTCGGGCGCGGGAGATGTTGGCCAGTGAGTGCGGGATGTCGCCGCGGCGGAAGGAGCCGTATTTCGGCTGGGCGCCTGCAAGTTGCGGGCGGGATTTGGCCAGGCCGTCGCGAAGGAGAGCGAAGAGTTCGTTGAGCGTGGTGCGGACGCCGCAGGCGATGTTGTAGACCTTGTCGAGCGCGCGCGGGTCCTCCACGGTGGCGGCGAGAACGTTCGCCTGAACGACGTTTTCGACATAGCAGAAGTCGCGGCTGACGGAGCCATCGCCGTTGATTGTGCAGGGGTCGCCCTTCAGCAGCAGGTCGATCCACTTCGGGATGACGGCGGCGTAGGCGCCGGCGGGGTCCTGGCGGCGGCCGAACACATTGAAGTAGCGCAGGCCGATCACCTGCGAGGCGTAGCAGCGCGCGTAAATCGCCGCGTACTGTTCGTTGATGGACTTGGTGAGCGCGTAGGGCGAGAGCGGGTTGCCGATCTGGTCTTCGACTTTCGGCAGCGTGGGTTCGTCGCCGTAGACGGAACTTGAGGATGCGTAGACGAAGCGCTGCACGCCGGCTTTGCGCGCGGCTTGGAGCATGTTCACGGTGCCGTTGACGTTGGCGCGGTGGCTGGCGAGCGGGTCATCGATCGAGCGCGGCACCGAACCGAGCGCGGCCTGGTGCAGAACGTAATCGACGCCTGCGCAGGCCATTTCGCAAGTCCGCAGGTCGGAGATATCGCCGTCGATGAATTTGAAATGAGACCAGGCTTGCTCGCCCGCCAGGGTGCGCACGTCGTCGAGATTCTTGCGCGAGCCGGTGGCGAAGTTGTCGAGGCCGACCACTTCCTGCTGCAAGGAGAGCAGGCGGTGGAGCAGGTTCGAGCCGATGAAACCGGCCACGCCGGTGATCAGCCAGCGCCGCGGCGCACTGGTAAGCCGGCGCTGCGCGGACTCAAAGGGAATAGGCGGCATTAAAGACTCCAATGGCAAATTTCAGGTGGCAGACTTTGCGGCTTCAGAGCCGACTTGACGTCCACGAAAACGCCGCCGGATCGAAGCATACCAGCAAGGCGGGCAATGGGCATTTCCAGATACGCTCGGTGCGCCACGGCGAGGATCAGCGCGTCCAGATTTCGGAACTCGTCCAGCGGGGCCAGTTCGAGCTTGTACTCCTCGTGAGCCTCATCGGGATCGGCCAGCGCATCGGTGACCAGCGGACTGATCCCGAATTCGCGGAGTTCGGCCACGATGTCGGGCACGCGGCTGTTGCGCAGGTCCGGGACATTTTCTTTGAAGGTCAGGCCCAGAATGCCGATGCGCGCGGTCTTGACTTGAACGTGCGCTCGAATGAGAAGCTTGATGGTCTTCTGCGCGATGAAGCGGCCCATGTCGTCGTTAATGCGGCGGCCGGCGAGAATCACCTGCGGATGGTAGCCCATTTCCTCGGCTTTGGACGTCAGGTAGTACGGATCGACACCGATGCAGTGCCCGCCGACCAGGCCGGGGCGGAAGGGCAGGAAGTTCCACTTGGTGCCGGCGGCGGCGAGCACGTCGCTGGTGCGGATGCCCATGCGGTCGAAAATCAGGGCCAGTTCGTTCATCAGGGCGATGTTCAGATCGCGCTGCGTGTTCTCGATGACCTTGGCCGCTTCGGCGACTTTGATCGACTGCGCGCGATAGATGCCCGCGCTGATGACCGCGCCGTAGACGGCGGCGACGCGCTCCAGCGTTTCGGCGTCTTCGCCGGAAACGATCTTCGTGATGCGTTCGAGCGTGTGTTCCTTGTCGCCGGGATTGATGCGTTCCGGCGAGTAGCCGAGTTTGAAGTCCTTGCCGCGCGCCAATCCCGAGACGCGTTCCAGGATCGGGCCGCAGATGTCTTCGGTGACGCCGGGGTACACGGTGGATTCGAAAACCACAACCGCGCCTTTGATCAGCACCTGCCCGCACAGTTCGCTGGCCTTGACGACCGGGGTCAGGTCCGGGCGTTTCTGCGTGTCCACCGGAGTCGGCACGGCAACGATGAAGAAGGTTCGGTCGCGCAAGTCGTCCATCGATGCGCTCAGCGTGATGCTCGACTGCCGCAGTTGCTCCGAAGAGACCTCACCGGTGCTGTCGTTGCCCTCGCGCAGGCGTGCGACTTTGCGCGCGTTGATGTCGAAACCGACGGTGCCGGGGAACTTTTTTGCGATCGCCAGCGCCAGCGGCAGCCCGACGTAGCCCAGTCCGATCACAGCAATCTTTTCAGTCATAGTGCCTCTTCATGAACGGAACGCGTACTGAGTGCCAGATTAGCTTAGCTGAGAGACGGAATGATGGAACTTAAATTTGGCGGTGTGTGTGGCACGGGCAGGCCACGCCGCATCCGTTTGCGGCGTGGATTGCCCGTGCGGCCCCGGAGTCACGGGCAATCCGCCGGAGCAAAAAGATGCTCCGGCGGCCTGCCCGTGCCACACATTAAAGTTTCTTGATGAAGATGTTGCGGAACGCGACCGGGTCGCTGTGGCCGGCGAAGCCGAAGCCGCCTTCGGTGCGGTCTTTGCCGGGATGCGGATGATTGCCCGCGTACTCGGTGACCTTGCTCAAATCGCCATCCAGAATGCGGGTGCCGTTGAGTTCGACACGGATCGTCGAGCCTTTGACCGTCACCTCTTCATAGTTCCACTGGCCGGTCTCACGCAGATAGCCGCGCGCAGCCGGGATCATGCCGTACGCGGAGCCATGGTACTGGCGCGGATCGAGCTTGGCGTAGCTGGGATGCTCACTGTCGAGAACCTGGAGCTCGCACATGCCGACGTAGGCCGTGTCGCCGGAACCCGGATAGCGAATCGCCAGGCCGTTGTTGCCGGCCGGCGGGAGCTTGATGTCGAGCTTTACGGCGAAGTCCTTGTAGTTCTCGCTGGTGTAGATCGTGCCACCCTTGCCCGGCTTGCACAGGATCGCGCCGTCCTGGACCTGGTAGTTGTCGATCGGACCGGCCCAACCGGTGAAGTCCTTGCCGTTGAAGATGGTGGCGAAGCTTTCATCGGGCTTCTTGTCGGGGCCGCCGTTGCGCAGAATGGTGTTGGCTTCTTCCGGCGGAATTTCGCGCAGGAAGATATTGCGCCAGCGAATTTCGCCGCCGTGGGTCTGAAGCTGGATGGGGCCGGTGCGCGGAAGCGGCTTGGTCTTGTTGTAGTAATTCGCCAGCCGCGCGTGATCGACCACGAGTTTCTCGTTCAACCAGACCGTGACGTATTCGCCGACCATGACGATGCGGAAGTGGTTCCATTCGCCGAAAGGCTTGTCGGCCAGCACCGCAGGGTCTTTGCCGGGCGTGCCGGGCGGATTGTTCCACAGGCCGCCCGAACCTTTGTCGGCGCCGATGCCCCACTTGCCGCCTTCCTTCGTGTAATCCCAAATCTGCACCTGCGGCGTGCCGCGCAGGTAGATGCCGCTGTCGGCTTTGGCGACGGTCTTGTAGTCGATCACGAATTCGATGTCGCCGTAGTACTTGTCGGTCGTGCAGTAAAGCCCGTTGCCATCGTTGACCAGTTCGTTGTTCTCGCAGCGCCAGTGCTTCTTGATGTCAACGATGCTCAGTTCCTTCTTTTTGGCGAACTCTTCGGGCGGCATGGTCATGTACTTGACGGGATCTTCGGTCGTGGCACCCCACCAGCCCGTCAGGTCGGTTCCGCTAAAGATGGCCGTGAAGCCTTCCGGCGCCTTAACCGCATCGGCGGCAAAGAGGTTGACGGCCAGAAGCAGCGTTGCGGTCAAAATCCAATGCGAGGTTCGCATGGCAGTCTCCTTATTGGTGGTGGATCGACACGGTACTGTATACACCGTTGGGGCGTTAGTTGGTGAGTGGTACTTGGTGAGTGGTGTCTGGTGCGGCAAGATGACGACCAGGCTACCAGACACAAGTTGTGGGCAGAATTTTGAAAACGCGCTATTCTGGGTATCTCACCTATAAAGGAGCGGACAAATGGCAGAGCAGGCTCTCTCCTACGAAGAACGGCTGAAGTGGTTTCATGACGCCCGGTTTGGCATCTTCATTCACTGGGGGCTCTATTCGCTGCTGGGGCGCGGCGAATGGGTCATGTTCAACGAACGCATTCGGCCGAAGGACTATGCCAAACTCGCGCGGCGCTTCAATCCGAAGAAGTTCGATGCCGACGCGTGGGCCGCTCTCGCCGTGGAAGCCGGCGCCAAGTACATGGTCCTGACCACGCGGCATCACGACGGTTTCTGCCTCTTCGATTCCAAAGTGTCCGACTTCACCGCGCCGAAAACGGCCGCCAAGCGCGACTTCGTGGCCGAATACGCCAACGCTTTGCGCAAGGCCGGCCTGAAGGTCGGCTTCTATTACTCACTGCTCGACTGGCGTTTCCCGGGTTACTTCGAAGCCGGTGTGAAGAAGGAATCGGCCGAGGCGATGGTGCAGCAGTACCACGCTCAGGTTCGCGAGTTGCTCACCAACTACGGCAAGGTCGATATCCTCTGGTATGACGGCGATTGGATCGACCACGGGCGCGCGGGCATTTCCGACAAGGCGACTTTTTGGCGTTCAGCCGAAGTGAACGCGATGGCGCGGAATCTGCAGCCGCACATCATCATCAACAACCGCTCCGGCATCAACGAGGATCTCGACACGCCCGAACAGCACGTCACGGCGTCGGCGCCCGGCCGCGGCTGGGAGTCGTGCATGACCATCGGCGATTCGTGCGGTTGGGGCTACGTCCACAACAACCCCAACTGGAAGACCGTGCCGCAGCTTTTGCAGAACCTCGTCACCGCCGCGGCCGGCGAAGGCAACTATCTGCTGAACATGGGGCCTCGACCCGACGGGCAGATTCGCAAAGAGGAAGTTGTCCGCTTAAAGGCGATGGGCGGATGGCTGAAGGTCAACGGCGAAGCGATCTACGACTCGCAGCGGTGTGCTCTTCATGGCGGAATGATCGGCGCGTGGACGCGCAAGGGGAACGCCGGCTACTTGCACATCTACCGCTGGCCGGGAAGAGAGGCGACCGTGCCGCTCGTCAAGACCAAAGCCGTATCGGCGACTCTGCTGGGTTCGGACGCGCAGCTTTCAATCAAGCAGGACTACAACGGCCGCCTCACGGTTTCCGGCCTGCCGCTCAAACCGCCGCACCCGGCCGCGAATGTGATCAAGGTTCAGTTCGAGGACGCGCCAGCGTCGATGGAGGAGAAGGATCACGCGGCATGGCTGGAGGGGAAGGCGGAGTAGAACTATGGGTGTTCGATCACAGCGGCAACGGCCAGGCAAACGTCTGTCATCGTTGATGCCGGCAAGACGCCCGTCCGGTGCATGAAGCGCCGAATATCGACGCAGCGCAATTGCAGAGCATCAATTGCTGAAGCCTTGAGCAGCCCATTCGTTCGTGATGGCATCACGCGAATATGCCAGAGGCTGCCGCTGAAATGGTCTTTCCACTCTGTTAAAGGAGCAACGAGCTTTAATGGCAGGCCACTTAGCGAATTGGAACTGATAACGACGGCAGGTCGCGTTTTTCTAATCTCCGCGCCAATCGTCGGATCGAAGTTGACAAGCCATATCTCACCGCGAAGTGGAGTGGGATCAGGACTCAAGGAAGTCGTGCACCTCCGTCTCGCGCCACTCAACATCCGTCGAATAGTGAACCGCCAGCGCTTGCGACTGCTGAGCAAGAATACGCCGCCGCTGCGCCATCGGAAGCTTTAGGAAAGAACGGCGCGTCAGTCGAAGGGGTTTCTTTTGGGCGGACACTGCTTTGGACTGCCGGCCTTCTTTCGTGCGCATGATCGTCTCCCTTTTCGCAGATGATTATTTCGCATGGGAAGCACTTCGTCAAGCAAGCGCCAAAACTGTTCAAACAAAAAAACTCGGCCTTCGCGTCGTTCTGCATCGCGCCGGCCGAGTTGTCGCTAAAACGAGGCTTGTCTTTTGGTCGTGGGTCAGTGCCACCTCCTTTCGACCTGGAACATGCCGATTCTGTCTACTCGGTTCTATGCTCTGGTGTCGGCCCTCCTTTCTTGGGTATGGGGTTCACGGATACGGTCTTTCTACGTTGCGTTTGCCAGTCCGCTCCTCCGTTGCGGACCTCTGATGGCTGCAAGCCAACCTTCCAGTTCCGTCAGGACCAATGGTTTTCGAAACAGCGGGACTCCGTGCGCGGTCGTCCAAACTTCCAGGCAGATGTCATTGCTCCCCGACATCATCGCCACCGGCAGCGCAGGGCACTCTTCGTGGAAATGCTGCACCAGCCGTAAGCCAGTGGCATCGGGCAAATGGTAGTCCACCAGCACGCCGTCGAACGCGCTTTCGATCAGCTTCATGTCGCGCAGCCATTCCATCGCCTGGCCTGTCGTTGTCGCCAGCACTGCGCGCGCCTTCTGCCCCTTCAGCCACCGCAGGATCGCGTAACTCACGCCCGGGTCGTCTTCCACGAGCATCACTCGCGGCTCGCTTTCCTTTTCTCGTGGCTCCCGTGGCAGTTCCATTTCGTGAATCCTTTTCGTGCCGATTTTCCAGAACACAAAAGCGGTGCCACGCGATGATCTCGACATCACACTGAATCATAAGCTGTGTAGGGGGAAGTCGTTGCGTTAGTACAGCAGGCAAAAATAGCGGGCGCTTCAGCGTGGCTGGTTTTGATCAATGCGTTTGAAAGCAGTATCGAGCGCTCAGTTTGAGCGCAATAAAAAACGGGTGATGCATCCGCACCAACCGTCACTTGCCGTCTGTCGCTTTGTGGTTAGCCGTTCTCGGATTCGCCGTCAGAGCCTTCGGCCGTCAGGTCGTCCAGTTCGTCCGACTTTTCGCGCTTGCGGATTTCGGCCAGAGCCTGGCATTTGATGCACAAGGTCACGTATGGAAGATAGTGCAGCCGGTCGGCGCCGATGGCCTTATTGCACATCTCGCAGGAACCGTAGGTGCCGTTGTCGATCTTCTCGATCGCACGCTGAATCTCGCCGGCTTCGACCGTTTCACTTTCAGCGATGCGCAACGCCAGATCGCCTTCGGCGGCGTCCGAGGCCATATCCGAGGTGTCGTTGATGTGCGCCAAGTCCCGGTCGCTCGCGCCGCGAACTTCCTGGTTGATATTCTCGTGAACGTCCGTGAGCATGGTGGACAACCGTGAACGAAGCTGCTGCAGTTCGGCGGTCAACGGTTTGAGTGGCGCGGCAGGCGTGGGCTTATGCTCGGCGCCGTTGTTTCGCACGCTTTTGGCTTTCTTGACAACCACCGTGCTCTTGCTGCTGACGGGTTTGCTCTTGCGCGCACTGATGCGTTTGGACGGGCGTTTGACGGCCGCGCGGCGTTGACTGGCGCTCGCCTTCTTCTTCGACTTCGGCATACTACGTCCTCCGTACTGCGGCACGCGGGTGGCGGTTGTTCTTTCCTCGCTGCTCAAGCTATTTTGCTCCAGAGGCCGGGCTTGGCAGGGAGTCAGAAGGGGCAAAAACCGTACCGCATCACCCAGCCATTGTCAAGTCTTAAGCAAAACGCGTGCAGATCGGCAAAAATAGCCCTTTTATGCCCCTAACATGGCGTGTGGTTTACCCGTGCAGTAGCCATCTTCAGCGGAAGGACTTGCTATATTCCTCGCGTGAGACTTTCCAGCAACCGGCGGCGCGAACGTGACGGCAGCATCAACCGGCACGCAGTATAGAACCAGCGCGCCAGCGCGTGCGCCGCATAGGTCTTTATGGCGCCTAGTCGCGCACTCATCCCGGCCTTTTTGGCTCGCGGCGAGGCTATGGCTCGGGCGCGGTCTAATTTCTCCCGCGTGCGATATCGATAGCCGAACTGCTCGTCCAGAACCCACGCGTCCAGCAGGCCGCGACGCAGCTCATAGAAGAAGCGCCGCCGGTGAGCATGCACGACAGCCGCGCCCGGATCCCGCACGACCGTATGGCCAGCCTCAAGAACCCGCCGCGCCCAAAGCAAGTCCTCCGCGTAGCGGCACTCGCCGAACGGAATCGTCTCCCATACCGAGCGCCTCAGCGCCGAACACACGTTGTCGAACCGGTAGAGTTCCAGCCGCTGCGCCGGCGAGTCATTGGCGTAGCCCTGATGATCTTGCAGACTCACCCGCGCCGGCTGCTCGTTCTGCGCATCGAGTTGCGCCTTGATCTGAAGTTCGAGCGGCCCGTCTTCCGGCGGAAGCTGCCGTCCGCTGACGCCCGCCACGCTCGGGTCGTGGAAGTGAGCACTTATGCGTGCGAGAAAATCATCGCTCGCGGGCAGCGCGTCCTGCACCGTCAGAAACACGATGTCACCGCTGGCCGCGCGGATGCCTGCATCGCGCGTCAACCCGTGGTTGAACGGTTTGTCCCAACGGATGACTTTCGCGCCGGCCTTCTCAGCCACCGAGCATGTTGCATCCTTCGACCCGGAATCGATCACGATAATTTCATCCGGCGGCGCAGGCTTCTGCGCGCGCAGCCGTTCCAGAAGCGCCGCCAGATCGTCTCCGGCGTTGAAGGTGGGGATGACCACGGAAATTCGCATTGGCCGCTATTGTAAGCCGGTCCGCAAAAACCGCCAACGGCAGGGACTAGGGTTCGGGGTTCAGGGGTCAGGGTTCAGGGAAGGCATTGATGGTCGGTTCTCAACCGCTAAGCCCGAACGTCTTCGCGGTTCAGAAAAACCGCCATATACTGTGGGATCTATGACACCGCCATCCGGTCCACTTGCTCGCAGCGCGCTGCTGATCCACGGGCTGGCGCTGCTGGCGGCGGGCGTCGGCGCTGGCTTCGGATGGCACTTCGCATCCGGAAGCATCGACGTGATCACCGCGTTTGGCGTCGCGCTCTGTGCTGCCGGCGTGTTTGCGCTTTGGTCGGTGCTGCTGGCGCTCAGGTCCATCAAAGTTGGGGAGAAGGGCAGGCTGCCGTTCATCGTTCTGGCGCTGTTCCTGTTAGAACTCGGCGCCGCCCACGCGCCGTTGCTGCTGGCGAAATCGGTCGTTGCCGTGCACATGTTCGAATGGGTCTTCGACTACGCAACCGTCTTCTTCGTCCCGCCCCTGGCCCTGGCCGCACTGCTGGCGCTTCTCGTCACGTGCTGGTGGGTCGCGCGCGCACAACGCCGCGTGAGCGCTAACCCGTGGGATCCGCAGCGCCGCTGGCGCTATGGCCTGCGCTGCTGGCTCCTCTGGTCCGTGCTGATCTTTCTGCTCGCGCTTCCCTGGCCGCTGTTTTTGTTCGCGGTCTATCACGAGATGCATCGTTCGCGGCGACAGCCAGGCTGGGAGCGCACGGTCATCGAGCACACGCCTTGCTTTGTCGGCGAAAGCGTGTCGGCGTGGCTGCCAGAGTCCAATTGGCGTCAGTGGAACGTCTACGAAGCGGTACTCCGAACGGGCCGAATCTCAGCATCGCGAATAAAAAACGAGGCGATCAAACCGGGCGGGCTCCACAACTTCACAGCGTATCAGGCTTGGTTGAAGAACGATCGCGCCGCCGCCTTGGATTATGCGCAGCGATTCGGCCGAGGACAAATTCCCATAACGGCGTTGTGGCGTTCGGCCGACACTGTTTGCGGCCTGGCGATGGGCGGCTATGGCAGCCCCGACATGATCCGCGAATTTCTTGATCCCGCACGCGGCCCAGCGTTTTCGCCGCAGGCGGGTATGTCGCAGTATGAGTTCCTCAGTAGTCTGCTGACGGCCATTGGCCAGCAGCCCGAATTCCTGCCGGAACTGCGCCAACTGTGCGGCAGCGGCGTTCTGAGCGGCAAGCCCAGGACGCTCGAGCCTGCCCTGCAAGCCTATGCCCGCATGGCGCCTGATGATGAGCTCGAACGGGTCTGGCCGGAGTATCTCGCCAGCGCCGACCAAGCCCTCGCCATAGAGGCTGTCGATGCGATTCGTTACATGCGCAATCCCGCCACGCGCGTGCGCGTGGTCGTCGCCGGGTTGAAAGGAAAAGACGCCAGCATGCTCCTGTCGCGCATGCCGTGGATTCTTTATTGTGAGCAAACTCCAAACCCGTCATCGCAGGATCTCGTGCCGCTCGTTGAGCAACTGCTGCCGTTGCTTGAAACCGCCGACATTCGAAAAGATCGCGCCACGGAGACGATCGAAGTCCTGTTGCGGATTCCCGTGCCTCGAGGTGAGCTGGGATACGCCCCCGACGCCATCAAGCGCGCCGTCCTCGACTGGCTGAAGAAAAACAGACCGGCGGGGGAGGAAAAGCCATGACGCCCTCCGCCGATCGTGCCCCCGCGCCTCTCACGCGCAGCGCGCTGCTGATCCACGGGCTGGCGCTGCTGGCGGCAGGGGTGTCGGCGGCGTTCTTCGCGGCAAAACCCATTTCCGTCGAGGCGCTGGCGGGGCTGGGCGTGGCGGTCTCGGCGGCCACTGCGTTCGCGTGCTGGTCTCTGGTACTGGCGGCGCGAGCTCTGGCTGCCGGCGAACGCGCGCGGGTGCCGCTAGCGATCATCGTGCTCTTCCTGTTTGAGGTCCTTGCGGTTGGAGCACTCTTGACGGCGGTGCTGATCTGGCGGCAATCCGGCTGGTACTTCGATCTGGATTGGACTTTCAAAATCGGATTGCCATTCTTCGGCCCCGTCGCAGCGCTGGCCGCGCTCGCGGCGTTGGGCATTGCTCTATTGCTGACGCGGTGGGCGGAGCGGCGACGACGAACTCGCGGCGGCGCGCCGTGGGACGGCCGCGAACGCTGGCGTTACGGCGTGCGCCGTTGGCTGGCGTGCTTTGTTCTGTTGCTGGTGCCGCCGTTGCCGTGGGCGCTGTTCTTTTACTGCATCTATTTCGGTGGACACCCGCTGGAGCCGAGGGGAGCGGTTTACTGGGCGCTCATCGATCACACGCCGCTCTGGCTCGGCGAGAGCAGCGCCGCAGCGTGCGCCGGATACAACACCTCCTACGATAGCTTCTATCGTCGCATCCTGTGGTCGGGCTGCGTTTCGACCGAGCGTCTGCTCAGCGAAGCTCACTCCCACACCTGTCCTTACATCGCGGTTGACGGCTTGTTCCGGCGTCATCCGCTGGAAGCGCGGCAGTTGCTGGAAGAAGCAGAGAAGGAGACAAGCCCCACGATCAAGTCAGACGTAGATCGTGCCGCCTTGCTCGCCCTCGTTCGCTACGGCAGCGACGCTCAAGTGCGGAAATGTCTTCACGCGCGCGGCGAGCTTCTGACAGGTGAGAAGACAGCCCCGATATTGTATTGGGGCCAGACCTGGGCGGCGGGGGAAATCCTGAGCGCCATTTGGGGGTTTGGCCGAAAGGAGCTTCTGCCGGAGGTCCAGATGTACTGCAACCGCAACTCGCCCGTTCGCGGGTCGGCGGTGAACAGCCTCATTGGCCTTGCCGATTCTGTTGAGGTCGAACAAACCTTGACACGTGTTCTCAATGATCCCGATGGGGAGTTCAAAGATTGCGCGATTCAAGCGATCGAATGCATCGGCGACCAACATCTTCGCGCGCGCGTGATTGTGGGCGGCCTGAAGGCAGACGACCCGTTGAGGCTGCTCTGCAATATGCGTCCGTTCTTTTGCCGCTTGCCAGATGCCGACAAAGCATGCGTCGTTGAAGCGGTTGTTGCCCTGTTGGAACATCAGAACCAGGTGGTGCGAGCGAAGGCGCTCATGATGCTGACGAACTTCCTTGACGTGAAGCCGGAGGCCATGATCCGCGGCGGCTACCCGGTCTACTCACTGGACGGAGTCAAACAAGCTGCCATCGAGTGGCTCAAGAAGAACAAGCTGGCCGCGGCGACAACGGGAGGCGCGAAGCCATGAGCGCAGGATGCTGATTTCAGATCAGGCGAAAAAAATGCAAAAATACTCTGCAATATTCCTGCCGTTGAAACGTCATATACTCTGGGCTGGGGGCGAAGGGATACTCTGTCTGCGCATCGCAGATTGAAGCTGCGGAGTTTACTTGGGGGCGGGTGATTGCACATGTGCAATTTTTGTAGCGAGTCGTCTCTCCTCGTCGATTTTTGGTAGCACCACATGTGCAGTGTTGGACAGAAGCTGCGTGGTGAATGTGCGAGATTTGATGGCTGATGGCACGGGCAGCCCACAACGAACCGGCGGTGCCGGAGCCAAAAGGGCTGCCCGTGGCACCTAAAAATGCGCACATGTGCAGTGTTGGACAGAATGGTTAGGCTTGGCGAGTAGTGATGGTCTTGCGATGCCGATGTGCACCTATGCGTGGTGCAATTTTTTACAGAAAAGACGATGGAGTTGGGGGTATGCATCGCCAGGACTCGGTCCGGGGTAGCGCTTAACACGACGCACTGTGCAGTTTTTTACAGGCGTGGTGCGGCGACTGCCGAGCATTGCATCCGAGCCTTGCTCAGCGGGGACTCGGATTTAACGGAGCGTTCATGCCTACGGTCTTGCTTGCTCTATTGATCTTGCTCTCCGGAGTCTGCTTTGCGGCGGACGACAAGGCGGAGTATTCCGAGCTTTGGGGCAAGAACGGGGAGAAGTGGAATCCGTCGGGGCGGCTGCCCGACTTTTCGTACGCGGGCTACCGCATGGGGGAAGTTCCGATTCCCTCGCCGGCGGTGAAGTGCAGCGTTAAGGACTTCGGCGCGAAAGGCGACGGCAGCACCGACGACACGAAGGCTTTTCAGGACGCGCTGAAGAAAACGACCGGCGGCGCGATCCTGATTCCGGCCGGCAAGTACGTCATCACCGATTTCCTCGAAATAGACAAAAGCAATCTCGTGTTGCGCGGCGAAGGGCCGGGCAAAACGGCACTGTTCTTCCCAAAGTACCTGAATGACATCAAGCCCAACTGGGGCGCGACGACGAGCGGCCAGAAGACGAGCAATTACTCCTGGGGCGGCGGCTATATCGTCATCAAAGGCAGTAATGGCGGAAAAGCTCTGGGCAAGATCGCCGAGCCCGCCAAACGCGGCGAGCACGTCATCGTGCTGGAGAAAGCATGCACGCTGAAGAAAGGCGACTTCATCGAAATTCGCCAGAAGGACAATCCCGACAACGCGATGATGAAGCACCTTTACTGCGGCCAGCCCGGCGATATGGCGAAGATTCCCGGCAGCACGAGAACGAGCTTCGTCAGCCGCATCACGGCCGTCGAGGTAGCACCGGCGGTACGTTCCACGGCCGGCACGGAGGCCGGCGCTACCACGGCCGGCAGGGACGCCGGCGCTACCCCAAGAACGAAGGTCACGCTTGAGCGCGCGCTGCGCAGCGACGTCGATCCGGCCTGGCACGCGGAAGGCTTCGAATTCGCTCCGCGCGTGGTGGACAGCGGCGTGGAGGAACTCACGTTCGAATTCCCGCCACAACTTTACAAAGGGCACTTCACGGAACTCGGCCACAACCCGGCGCTGATCAGCGGCGCGTCGCACTGCTGGATTCGCAACGTGCGGGTGCTCAACGGCGAAAGCGGCCCGTACCTGGGCGGCTGGTTCTGCACAGTCAGCGGCATCACGCTCGATTCGACCTGCACACCCGACAAGACCGGCTGCGTCGGGCACCACGGCATCACGCTTTACGGAACGGATAATCTAGCTGAAGATTTCACTTTCACGTGCAAATACATTCACGATCTGACCGTCGAACACAGTGCGGGAAACGTCTTCCATCGCGGCAAGGGCGTGGACATGTGCTTCGATCACCACAAGCGCGCGCCGCACGCGAATTTGTTTACGAACATCGATATCGGCGAAGGCAAGCGCATGTACATGTGCGGCGGCGGCGCGGCGCTGGGCAAACATTCAGGCGCTTGGGAGACGTTTTGGAATTTGCGCGCCAAGCAGCCGCAAAAGCTCTGGTCGCCCGACTTCGGCCCGGACATGATGAACTTCGTCGGCGTCGAATCGCGCGAACAGCCTGTGCTGAAGCCTGAGGGCCGCTGGTGGGAACCGATCTCGCCGGCTAGGCTTCAACCGCAGGACTTGTACGAAGCGCAGTTGATGAAAAGAACGAAGAAATAACCACAGATGGACACAGATAAACACGGATGGAGGAAACGATGAAAACGCTGGTGCTGGTCTGCTCAATGTTGCTGGTCGTGGGAACGCTGCGTGCCGCCGACGAATTGGAAGCTCGTGTTTACAAGGACGCCGCCGGCAAAACGCTGCCATACCGCCTGCTGCAGCCGAAGAACTACGATGCCAAGCAGAGCTATCCGCTCGTTCTGTTCCTGCATGGTGCCGGCGAACGCGGCACGGACAACAGCAAGCAAACGATGCACGGCGTCAAGCTTTTCACCACCGAGGAAAACCGCGCGAAGTCCCCGTGCTTCCTGGCCGTGCCGCAGTGCCCCAACAATGAGCAGTGGGTCAGCGTTCCCTGGGGCGCCGACTCGCACACGATGCCCGAGAAACCTTCGGAGCCGATGCGCCTGGCGCTCGAATTGGTTGCGGCATTGCAGAAGGAGTTCAGCGTCGATGCCAAGCGGCTGTATGTCACCGGCCTGTCGATGGGCGGCTATGGCGCGTGGGACTGCATCCAGCGCAACCCGCAGATGTTCGCCGCGGCCGTGCCGGTTTGCGGCGGAGCCGACGACACGAAGGGCGCGCTGATCGCGAAGATTCCGGTGTGGGCGTTCCACGGGGCAAAAGACACGGTCGTGAAAACGAAGCGCTCGCAGAACATCATCGCCGCGATGAAAGCCGCGGGCGGCGACCCGAAGTACACCGAGGTCCCCAACGTCGGCCACAACGCCTGGGACGAAGCGTACAAGCAGCCGACGATCGAGTGGCTGTTCGCGCAGAAAAAATAATGACGCGGGGACGCGGGGACGGGGGGAAACAGCGACGCGGTGGCGCGAATCAGAACCGCGACCGTAAGGGAGCGGCGGCAAGCGACAGAGGCGCGACGGTAGGCCCGCGGAATCCTAGCGGGACACGAGGACTTGAGATGTTAGTAGTACAGGTGAAAGCGGATTGTTGGTTCAGGCTTGTGTCCGCGTCGCGCGCTGTATACGATGAAGAAAGTGCGGCAGAAAGGGTATGCGTATGAAAGCTTTTGAATGTCCAGTTGAGGTCACTCCCGACGGCAGAATTGAAATCCCGCCGGAGCTCGCCAAGCGACTCCCACGGGGTCACGGAGTACGGGCCATCTTCCTTGTCAGCGAACCTGATAGTGACGAAGACGCGGACTGGGCCAGACTGACGAAAGAACGTTTCGCCGCTGGGTACAGCGACGCGGATGCAGTCTATGACAGGGTCTAGTTTATGAAGACTTACAGCGGGGGAGAGGTGGTTCTAATTTCGTTTCCGTTTACGAGCTCCGGGGGAACGAAGAATCGCCCAGCATTAGTTTTGCTGGACACTGGAGATGATGACATCCTTGCTGCCCGAATGACGAGCCAGAATCGGCAAGGTCTGCACGATATCGAGATCAAAGACTGGAAGCAGGCTGGACTTTTGCAGCCCTCGGTTGTCCGGCTGCATAAGATCGCCACCCTAGAAAAGCGCGATGTCGAACGCCGTCTTGGTGCACTCAGCTCTTCGGATTGGGGCGTCATTAAGGGCGAAGCAGCGAAGCTCTGGTGCAACCTTTAGCGTTTCCCGTTTCTTCGTTTTCTCTGCGTCTCAGCGGCTCTACGTTTAGTAGAAGCTCTTAGATCAGCGCCGCTGCGGCGTTGTCCAGGAAGAAGCTGACGGTGCCTTTGCACTCCCGCAGCAGGCGCGCGACGGGCGGCTTGGGCGGCTCGGCATCGGCGAAAATCTTGGCGAGGTTCATGGCCTTCTGGCCGCCGGTGGCGAGGACGAAGACCTGAGCGGAGCGCCAGATGATCGCCTGGGTAATCGTGATGCGCTTGACGGCGGGCTTGATGGCGGGATTTGTGAGCACCGGATCGCACCACGTCACCCACTTCTGCATTTCGGTTTCGGCGGGAGTGCCCGCGAAAATCGACGCGATGTGACCGTCGGGGCCGATGCCCAGCAGAATCAAATCGAAGCCCGGCAGGTCGTCGGTGCGGCGCTGAAAGTGCGCGTGCAGCAAGTCGTCGTACCATTCGGCGCACGCGGCCGGGTCTTCGTGATCGGTTGGTATCGGGTTCACGTTTTCGACAGGAATCGGGACTCGCTGGAGCAGCGCTTCGTTGGCCATGCGGAAGTTCGAGTCCGGATGATCGTGCGGCACGTGGCGTTCATCGCCAAAGTAAATCCGCGTCTTCGCCCACGGCATCTCGCGCGCGAGCGGTTCCACCGCCAGCAAGCTGTACGTACTGCGCGGCGTCGATCCGCCCGAAAGCGCCACGGTGAAACGGCCGGACGCTCGCACGCGCGTTTGAGCCAGCCGCGTGATCGCCTCCGCCGCCCCGCGGCTGAGGCTGTCGATATCTGAGTAAACGTACTTCACGAAGGGGTGGTTCATCACTGTCCTCGAACGTCGAACTAAAAATGAAAAAGTAAAAATGAAAAATCGGCGGATGTTATGCGAGGTGACAAGCCGCTGATTTCGAATTTTGCATTTTCAATTTTGAATTCACTTTACCACTGTGTGTCCGCCAAACTGATTTCGCAGTCCATTGAGAAACTTCAGCGCGAAGGAATCCTCTTGCCTCGATTCGAAGCGCGCGAAGAGGGCGGCGGTGATTGCCGGCAGGGGCACGCCGCGATCGACGGCGGCTTGGACGGTCCAGCGGCCTTCGCCGGAATCGTTGACGTAGGGTTTGATGCCTTTGAGTTCGGGATTCTCGGCCAGTTCCGCGGCGCCGAGTTCCAGCAGCCAGGAGCGCACGACGGAACCGTGCTGCCACAGGTCCGCAATCTTCGCGCAATCCAGTTGGAACTCGCTGGCCTTCATCAGCGCGAAGCCTTCGGCGTAGGCCTGCATCATGGCGTACTCCACGCCATTGTGGACCATCTTGACGAAATGCCCGGCTCCGTGCGAGCCCATGTAGCCGTAGCCGTCGGCGGGCGCGAGTGTCTTGAAAATCGGCTCGAGGTAATCGAAGATTTCCTTCTCGCCACCGATCATCAGGCAGTAGCCGACCTTCAAACCCCACACGCCGCCGGACGTGCCGACGTCCATGTACTCGATGCCTTTTTCGGCGAGACTTTTCGCGCGCCGCACGTCGTCGGTGAATTTCGAGTTTCCGCCGTCGATGATGATGTCGCCGCTGGCCATGTGATCGACCAGGCCGTTGATCGTTTCTTCGGTCGGTGCACCGTCGGGGACCATCACCCAGACCGCTCGCGGGGCGCTGAGTTCTTCGACGAGCTCCTTCAGCGAACTTGCCGGCGCGGCGCCATTCGCGGCCGCGGCGTTGACCGCGTCGGGCGAGCGATCGTACGCGACGACCTTGTGCCCGCCCTGGATCAGCCGCACGACCATGTTGCCGCCCATCTTGCCCAAACCGACGATACCCAGTTCCATAGCGAGGCTCCTTTTCTTACAGACTCAACGGAGTCTCTTTCTACAGAGACATGCGGGCGCTGTCATCGGGAATCTGTGCGGAATTGCCCAATAGATAAAACAGGCTGGACCGGCCATTTCTACTGTCCCCTGTTCAATTCGTTCAGATCGGGTGGGCTCTTGGCTCTTCGCTCTTGGCTCTTGGCTGCGCAAGCGATATTCGGGCAGTTGCTTCCAAGAGCTAAGAGCCAAGAGCAACGAGCCAGCGCGGGGGCGACCTAGAAGAAGACGGTCGGACTATTCCACTTCATGACGCGGCGGCAGTCTTGTCGTGGCGGAGGACGACGACCGCATTGGAAGGGGCGATGCCGGCGGCGAGCAGCTCCTTGAGAGGGCCCGTGGTCAGGATGGGGTTCCTTCTCGCAGAGGGTTCTGCGGAACGTGAGGTGGCAGGCTGGTCATCCTGGGCCGGCGTAGACTCGTTGGGCTGGCTGGCGGGTGGCGCCGCAGGTTGCGCGCAAGACTGTTCAGTGGGGACGTCGCATCCGAGGACAGCGTTGAGATGTTGGCCGAGTTCGCCGTCTAGAGCGCACAGACGTTGCTCCAGTTGTGAGCACACGCGGTCGAGAGAGTCCAGGCGCGTGCAGAGTTCCTGGCGCGTGTCCTGAATTTTGCTTTGGAGCGTTGCGACGTCGGCAAGGGTGATGCTCATGCGCGTGGCGAACTCCTGCACGAGCGGTTCGAGCGCGACGACGGCGGCGGCGCGGAATTGTTCCAACTGCGCCTGAGCGGCTTGCGTCTGCGCGTTGGCCTGATCGAGTTCGGCGCGGGCGGAGCCGAGTTCGCTGAGCATTTTGGCGCTCTTTTCTTCGGCCTCCCGAAGCCGCGAGGCAAACTGCTCTTCGCTCCGCGTCCGGTGCGCCTGGCTTTCGGCAAGTTGCGCTTGCAGCTCCAGGTTTTTGGCTTCGAGCTGTCGCCGGGCGGCCTGAATTTGTGCGTGCTCATCGCCGGCATCCGCTTGCCCGTGGTTGCCGGCCAACGCTTGGCCGCCGAAATCGAGCGACACGCGCTGCTGACAGTAAGGGCAGGCGGACAGGTCTGCGGTGCGTTCCAGATCGGACCAGCAGTTCGAGCACAAGAGCCGGTTGGGGTTTGCACTTCGCGCACTGGGCGGGAAGGTGAGGAGATTGTTACAGGTCGTGCAGCGGAACTTGCGTTCGCCGGGCGTGCCCTTGTAACGTTTGCCGCATCCAGCGCAGACGACGATAGTCTCAGACATGGTGTTTCCTCCCACAACCGGACAAGTGTAGCGCAACAGTAATATAGACGCATTTTGCGACGATTTGCAAGTGTGATTTGTAGTAAAATATGTAAAGTTATTATCTGTAATGCTTTGCAATTGCACGATTTGGCAACACACCAATAACATTACAAGAACGTAACGTGATTTCATGCAGCATTAGGGTATCAAAAACGGTCTAATCTTGGGCAGAGTTTTCATTCACCACGTCAGGCAACCGGCAAGGAAGTTCGAACATCAAATACGATAGCGCCGTCCACGCCAGAAGAGTTGAGGCCACGTTGGGAGCGTTGGACCAGAAGGCCAAGGTCTACTACCTGCGAATTCCACGCCGCGCCGTCGCGCTGTTGCTCGCCGCGATGCTGCTGCCGTGGGCCGTTGTGTTGTTCGTCACGATGAGGCCGGAAAAAGCGGCCGTGGCGCAGGCTTCTCCGGCTCCGGCGCTTTCGGCGGCGGAAGTGTTGAAAGCCCGCACGCACGTCAAGCCGGGGCCGTGGGGCACACTGGAGTACGTGGACATCAAGACGCAGCCGCCGGATGAGTTTATCTCGCCCAACCTGTTTGGCGGATCTCATCCGCGCTGGGTTTTCAAGGGATTCTCGAAAAGCGCTGTCGAAGAGCTGTTCGCGGCCTGCGGCTTGAACGAAGCGCAGCACAAGTCGCTGTCCGCGGCGATCGCCCTCGACGCGGCGAAAAACGAGTGCGTTGTGACGCCTGACGACGAAGTTCTGTTCGGCCTCGCCTCCGATGCGCGCGCTCGCGTCTACAGCGTGCTGGCCAAATCGCCGGAGAACTCGGCGCAACGCGACCCGTTCATTTTCAAGAAAGACATGATCGGACCTCACCTGGACGCAAGCGGGCTGAACGCAGACACCATCACGCAAATCAAGAAGTTGCTCTACCCCAGCGGCGACCTGGTCCTGCTGGCCGATATCGGCACGATCGCGCGCCGGGTGACGGATGTGCAGGAGCGCAGCCGGTTGTTCCGGACGTTGTTGCAGCGCGTCTCGATGTTCCTGCGCCTGCGGCTGGCGCCGGATTCGGACATCAAGGCGCTCACCGATTATTGGGGCCGCGGAGGCCGCGCGACGGCGGTCGCGCCGCTGCTGGAGTCGCTGCAGAACGCGTCTTCGCCGATCAGCGTGGATGTAACGCTGCTGCTTCCAACGTTCGCGCGCACGCGGCTGTACACGTATCCGTTTCCGAGTTCGAAGAGCGAAGCGGCCGCCCAGGACTGCCATTGGAGCGCACTGAACTTCTTCAACGAAACCGTTGACGACCGATTCACAAAGCCAGACGTGGTCCGCTCAACGATTGAGAAGGAGTACTATCCGGTGCCGGGCAGTCCCGCGTTCGGCGATCTGGCGCTCTTGTCCACGCCGGAAGGCGCCATCGTTCATTCGGCGGTGTTCATTGCCGACGATGTGTTTTTTACTAAGAATGGCGCGTCGTACATCTCCCCCTGGCTACTGGTGACACAGCACGAGCTGATGGATTCATTCCCAGCCTACGAGAAACTGCAGATGGTTTTCTACCGGATGAAAAAACTCTAACAGGCGCACGCTTCCGGGAACGCAACGGCCGGCTCGACGGGCAAAATCACCCGGAACGTCGAGCCACGACCGGGCGCGCTGTCGACCTCGACGCGCCCGCGATGGGATTCCACCAAGCGCTTGACGACCGACAGGCCCAGCCCCGTGCCGGCGACGCGGCTGGTGGCGCTGCCGAATCGCATGAACGGCTCAAACAACCGCTTCTGGTCTTCGGGCGCGATGCCGGCGCCCTCGTCCGCGACGCTGAGTACCGCCTCGCTGCCGCGGTGCTCCAGCGTGACACAAACGGCCGTTTCTGCCGGCGAGTACTTGAGGGCGTTGTTGATCAGGTTGCTCAAGATCTGCTCGGCGCGCATCGGGTCGCAACGCGCGATCACCGGCTGCGGCGGGAGCGAGACACAGACGGCGCGCTGGGCCGGGCCGCTGCTGCAAAGTTCCGCCACGCTGCGGACGATCTCACGCAGGTCCTTGTGCTCGAGTTTCAACTCCAGGTGGCCGCTTTCGACGAGGAGCACATCCAGCAAGTCGTCCAGCATGCGATCAAGGTAAGCGACCTGCCTTTTGATCACGGCGCACGGCTCGGACAACTGCGTGGCACCCAGCCGCTGCAGGTGGCGGTCAATCAGCACGGCGCTGAGTTTCAGGGGATGCAGTGCGCTGCGCATATCGTGCGCGACGGCCGCCAGAAACGAGATCTGCCGTTCGCCTCTGGGCGCTACGCCGGTCGCTTCGTCCAACGTCGGGCCGATACCGGGCGCGGCGGATCGAGGAAGCTCGTCGATGGCAAGAGCGAGGCAACTACCAAAGATCCAGGGCGCGGCGTGTCCGCCATGGCACGGCGAGACGCGCTGCCCGCAAGAGGGGCATTGGGTCAGGTCGGTCCGTTGCTCCAGGCGCGACCAGCAGTTCGAACACAAAACTTGTCCGTCGGGAGCTTCGCGCGTGCCGACGGGAAAAGTCAACACGTTCCCGCAGCCGGCGCATCTCAGCGCCTGCCACGGAATCCCTTTGTAACGTCGGCCGCATCCCGCACAGGACACGATGACTTCAATCATGGAGGTGGTCCCACCCGTGCGCGAGCTGCAATGCTAGCGCGTTTTCACAGAGTGCCTCAGAAAAGTGAAAGGATTTGAGCAACTTGTAATGACTAGTGAGCGTGCTGCCTGGATTTCTCCACGTCTGCTGCAAGCTGCAGTGGCTCAACGCCTGCAGGGATCCTTACACGGAAGGTTGAACCGACGCCGGGCACGCTCTCAAGCTCGACCCGGCCATGGTGCGCCTCGGCCAGCCGTTTAACGACCGAGAGCCCCAAGCCCAGCCCCGGCGTTCTGCGCTGGCTCTCGCCGACGCGTGCAAAAGGCTCAAACAGCCGCTTCTGGTCCTCCGGCGCAATGCCGAGGCCGCGGTCTGTTACGCTGAAGATCGCCTCCCCGTGGTGCGCCTCGAGAGAAACCTCTACCGAAGCACCCTCAGCGGAATACTTCATCGCGTTGTTGATGAGATTGCCCAGCACCTGCTCCATTCGCGTGGTGTCGCAGCAGGCTCGCAGCGGGCTCTCCGGCAAAGAAAGCCGGATGGGGTGTTGAGATCCGCAATTGTAGAGTTCGGCCACGTTCCTGACGATTTCGCATAAATCGCAGACCTCGGTCCGCAGTTCAAGCCGCCCGCCATCGATCAGTGAGACATCCAGAAAATCCCCAACCATCCGCTCCAGACGATCCACCTGCCGCTTGATCAGCGCGCACTGCTTGCCGAGCTGCTCGTCGCTTAGCTTGCGCCCGCCGCGGCTGACCAGCGCGACGCTCGTCTTCAGCGCCGTCAGCGGGTTGCGCAAGTCGTGCGCGACAGCCGCCAGAAACCCAAGCTGCATCTGCCGCTGTTGGGCGAGCTTGTCCGCCATGTCATTGAACAGCAGCGCGATCTCGCGCAGCTCCTGCGGCCCGCTGGCAGGCGCCCGAACCTGTTTTTCACCGGCGGTATAGCGGATGAGAGTCTCGCGCAGGAACAGGAACGGAAAATAGATCTGCCTGCGGATCAGCAGCAGCAATGACAAGACGGTGAGCGGCACGACGGCCGCCAGCACGATGCCAAGCACTTTGGCGATGCCGGTCAGGCGGTTGGCAGTCTGCTGCGCGTCGCGGCCTTGCTCCAGGTTGATTCGCGATAGAGCCACCGTATCCACCCGGATATCATCCACTTCGGTGCTCGCCGCGACATAGTCCGCGAAGGCCCTGGGCCCGGTACCTTGGCTGCGTTCATTCTGTCGTTGGATGAAGGCGTTGACCTTGGTTTCGGTGCGGCTGAGCACCTGTTCTTCTTCCGCGGTTTCTGCATAGCGGTGAGCGCGACCCAGCCAGTCATGCAGCTCGATCTCATACTGCCGCGCAGCCTGGAGGTGCTCCCGACTGCCGCTTCGAGCATACAGGAAGTGCTCGCGGTTATATGCCAGCAGCGTGTCGTCGAGCTCCTCGGCGGCCCGAATGCCTTCCGAAGCGGCGGCAACCTGCGTTGTCGCACGGTTAGTCAGAACCGTGATCGTCACCAGAGTCGTGGTGACCGCCAGCGTTAGCCCGCCGAAGATGGTCGTGGCTAGGGCAAGTATATGCCGCATACTCGCTGGCTTGGATGAAGCTTCTGACATAAATTCCGCCGAAAAATAGTTCCTCTCTGCAATTGACTCCGCTGAATGGCCCCACCTTCGAACTTAAACTCCCGTCGAGTGACAATGCATTATACAACACTCTGCCCCGTCTGGCCTCGCATGCTGCGTGTTTTTCTGTTTTTCACCTAAGCTTCATACAGTTACGCTGCTTCTTCCTGATCTTCCCGCCAAAGGAGCACCCATGACCCAGCCTTTGCAGCTCAAACCCGCCCGTCTTTGGCACGGAGGAGATTACAATCCGGACCAGTGGCCAGAATCGATTCGTGAAGACGACGTGCGCCTGATGAAGCTGGCGGGTGTGAACATCGCTTCGACAGCGATCTTCGCCTGGTCGCAGCTTGAGCCCAAGCCGGGACAGTACGACTGGTCCTGGCTCGATGAGACCTTTGACAAGCTCGAACGCGCCAGCATCTCGATCGCGCTGGCGACGCCCTCGGCGGCGCACCCGCGCTGGCTGACGGCGCTCCATCCGGAAGTACAGGCCTTCGATGAGAACCTGGTGCGCACGCAGCACGGCATCCGCCAGCGCTTCTGTCCTTCTTCGCCGGTCTTCCGCCAGCACGTTGAACGCATCAACCGCGCGCTGGCTGAGCGTTACGGCAAGCGCGCGGCGCTGGTGCTCTGGCACGTTTCGAACGAATATGGCGCGCCACGCTGCTGGTGCGAGCTGTGCGTCGCCGGTTTTCGCGAGTGGCTGAAAGCGCGCTACGGCGATCTCGAAACGCTCAACTACCAGTGGTGGGGCGCGTTCTGGAGCCAGCGCTTCAGCGACTGGTCCGAAGTGATTCCCTACAGCCAGCCCGCCGGCGGCCGCTGCTGGAATGGGCAGAGCCTCGATTGGCAGCGCTACCAGTCACATTTGCTGTGCGAGTTCTTCAAGTTCGAAGTCGCCACGCTCCGCGAAATCACGCCGCAGATTCCGATCACGACAAACTTGATGGGAACTTACGGCGGCCTTGATTACGCCAAGTTCGCCGACGTGCTCGACATCGTTTCGTGGGATTCCTATCCAGCCGTCGGCGGCGATCCGGCGCACGTCGCGTTCACGCACGCCTACATGCGCGGCATCAAGGAAAACCGGCCGTGGCTGCTGATGGAGCAAACCCCCAGCGCGACCAACTGGCAGGAGTTCGCGCGCCTGAAGCCGCCGGGGATGATGGAACTGTGGTCCTGGCAGGCCATTGGCCACGGCAGCAACGCGGCGATGTACTTTCAGTGGCGGCGCAGCCGCGGCGGCCCGGAGAAGATGCATGGCGCCGTTGTCGAACACGCTGGCAGCGATAAGGCTCGCGTCTTTCAGGAAGTCGCGCGCCTCGGCGCCAACCTTGAAGAAGCCGGCGAGAAGGTCGCCGCCACCCACGTCGCGCCCGCGCGCATCGGCATCCTCTACGATCAGGAATGCCGCTGGGCGTTTGAGTTCTCCGGCGGGCCGGGCCACCAGAAGCCCTGGGTTGAGACTTTGCAGAAACATTACCGCGCCGTGTGGAAGCAGAATCTACCGGTCGATGTCGTCCGCATGGACGCCGACTGGTCGCAGTACCGCGTGCTTATCGCCCCGATGATGTACATGGTCCGCAGCGGCGAATTCCCCAAGACGGGATCGCCCGAACAAATGCGCACGCGCCTGGACGAAGCAAAGAAGATTGAAGAATGGGTTGCCGCCGGCGGCACGTTCGTGACCACCTATCTCTCCGGAATCGCCAACGAAAACGACTTCGTCTACGACAAGGGCTACCCCGGCCCGCTCCGCAAACTCCTCGGGATTTGGGTCGAAGAAATCGACAATAGCAAAGCTGGCGTCGCGCCAAACAAAATCGTACTGCGGGCGTCCGGTCTGCCCGGACTGCGCAAGAGCTACACCTGCGACCACTACTTCGACCAGATCATCCCTGAGGGCGCTGAAGTTCTCGCCAAGTACGGCTCCAACTGGTACGCCGGCAAGCCCGCTCTGACGCGTAACACGTTTGGGCGCGGCAAGGCATACTATATCGCCAGTGACGCCGAACCGGCCTTCCTTGAAGACCTGTACGGCGCGCTCGCCGCCGAACAGAACGTGGAGCCGCTCCTGGCGCCCGTCGCCGGCGTGGAGGTTCTTTCGCGCCAAGATGACGGCGCCACGCTGCTGTTCCTGCTCAACCACTCCGAGCAGCCGCGCAAAGTGGCCTTGGGCCGCTGGAGCGGAACGGACGTTCTCAGCGGAAAGAAACTCGGCGGCAGCGTCACACTGAAACCGTATGGGTTCACGATCATGGATGCGGAAGCAAAAGCAGGAAAAGCTCACCGCAGAGGACGCGGAGGACGCAGAGGACAGCATTAATTGCTCTTGTGTGGCGGCCGCGGCTTTACAGACCGGGCACTGAACGTTTGCATGACTTGTCGCACGAAGTCCGCGGGATAATATCGCTCGACAATGAGCAGCACAACGACGTGGCTCCCTCGGATTGCTGTGGGCTTCGCAATCGTGGCCGCTTTGGGGGCCTGCTGGATGATCCCCGGGCGGCTGGGACTGGGGCGCGACTCGAACTACTATTTGTTCGGTTTCGTCGGCGACGAATACACCTACGCGCAGCACATTCAGCCGTTAGTCGCCGGCGCAAGCGCGGCCAACCCCGATAACTATGCCGGCGACCGCGGCGCTATCTCTCCCTTTTTTCTGGAGAACGCTTTACGCGCATTTCTGACCGCTACTGGTTTGAAGGTCGTTGATCTGTTCTGGGCGTGGCGAATTTTCTTTCCGCCGGTGCTGCTGGCTTGCGCCGTTCTGCTCGCGCGAGCCTGCTGTCCACACGGTTGTACGCGGCGAACAACGTGGGGAACAGCGCTGGCCATTGCGAGCGGAACGAGCGCCTTCATCGCGCTGTATTTTCTTTACGACCGCTTAACGTCGCTGATGCCCCTGCAAGGCTGGCTCAATCGCATTCCGACCAATGTTGAATTTCCGCTATCGGTGCTGATTGCCTGGGCTTGCGTGCGCTTCATCCGACGGCCCAGCGCCGGCCGAGGCGCGTGTCTGTCGGTGCTCTGCGCGGCGCTCGTGTACGCTCGCTTCTACGCCGCGATTCCGTGGGCTATCTGCATACCGGTCATGATGGCGGGCCTGCTTATATCCAAGCGGATGAACCTGCGCGTCGCACTGATCACGGCCGCTACGCTGGGCGCCGCCCTCGCGCCGTGGGCCGCGGTCCTGATGTTCAATTCTTCGCGGCCGGTGTATCAGCAGATGGTCGCGCGGTACTTTCCCGCGCAGGCCTATCGCTTTCCGGTCACCTGGCCGCTGCTGTTGTCGCTTGCCGGCGTGCTGCTGGCGCAGTCCTTTTTTGTGCATCGCCGTTTTCGAATGCTGTTGCGTGGGTGCGCGCTTGCGCTGATCGCGCTGATCTTCGTCTCCGGAGCGTTCAGCTTTGCCCGCGAAGTCACCCAATTCGATCGTTACACGAGTTTCTATCTGGTCGCCGTCGTTCTTGGATTCTGTCTGATGCTCGGTTCGCGAATTCCCAGCTTGCGCGGCGAGGTCGCCACGGTTTTCGGGCAAAGCTGGGCGATCAGATTGTCGCTCGTAGCCGTGGCGACGGCGCTGGTCGTGGGCAAGGCTAACGCGACTTTCGATTTCGGCGCGTGTGGCGGCCAATATGAGAGCGTCCGGGAGGATCTGCCGACGGTCCACGCCTATCGTTGGATCGCGGAACACACCCCGGCGGAGGCCGTGTTCCTCGTGGATGATGGCTGCGACTGGTCGGGACCGCCGCTCAGCCAGTCGAATGAAAGCGATCTTTGTGTGCCCGGAAGCCGCGAGTACACCCTTTGGGTGCGCAGCGATCTCTTCAGCATTGTGGCCCGGCGGCAGGTGATCTTTCATAGCCGGATGTACGGCAACCTGCTGAGCGACCGCGACGTCGGGGAGCTTGTCTTCCTGCACTGCGGCACGTTCGGCGCCGGAAAAGAAGCCGGCATCTCGCCTGAAGCGTACATGCAGGCGCTGAAGCGCTTCAAGCCCACGCACATCCTGTGGCGCAACACGCCGGGTTTGCGCGGCTACGGCGCGAAGCTGCTGAAGTATAAAACGCTGCTGTACAGCGACGGCGTGTGCCAGGTGTGGGAAATTGGTACTTGGTGAGTGGTACTTGGTGAGTGGTGGAGTGGTGGAGTGGTCCGTAAACGAAGGCGTTCTACCACTCACCACTCCACAACTCACCACTCACCGTTCTATCACTTCCAGAAGCGCGGCAGACAGCGCTTGTACTCCTTCAGGTACTCCTCGACCATCTTCGGAAGAGCGTCGAACTCGACAACGCTGGGGTCCAGCAGCAGGGCCTGGATGACCTTCTTGCGGTCTCCTTCCATCGCGGCTTCGACCGTTAGATCGTGAACGGCGTTCAGGCGGCGCGTGAGCGCGCGAACGACCGTCGGCAAATCGCCCAGCGCCACGCCGCGCGCGCCGCGGCGGTCCACACTGGCCATGCATTCGATCATGGAACCTGGAGCGATGCCCGGACCGAGCGCGCCGTCGTGGGACATGTTGACGGTGTGGCGCGTGTTGTCGCCGTCCAGCATGGCGAGGACGATCGAGTGCGCGTCTTCGCCCGACCACTTTTCCATGTCGGGGACGGGTGCTTTGCGGTAAGCCCAATCGAGCAGGATATTCTTGAGCTTCTGCCGCCCGCCGATGACGCCGTGCAGCGGCTTCAGTCCCAGGCGCTTCACTTCACGCGAACCCCGCCGCGTGAACTGGCCGAAGAACTCGACGACGTGCCGGTCCCCCGCGATCGGCAGGAAGCCGTACGCCTTCCAGAGTTCCAGGCTGTTCTTGAAATCCTGGGTTTCAAAATCGGCGACTTTGCCGGTGGAACTGGCCGCCTTGCTCAAAAGCTTGTCCAGGCTGTCGGTTTGATCGTGACCGTCGATGAGAACCTGCATCACCCACGTCAGGTGGTTTACGCCGGCGCTCATCACTTCCATCCGGGCCGGTTCCACCTTGTAGAGCTGCGCCAGGTAATCGCGGACGCCGACGATCGCGTGGCACAGGCCGATGACGCCATGCACGCCCGAATGCCGCGCCATCGACGCGGTGATCACCGACATCGGGTTGGTGAAGTTGATGATGCGTCCTTTGGGCGAACGGCGATGCAGACGCTGAGCGATATCGACGGCCAGGGGGATCTCGCGCAACGCTCGGATCATGCCAGGCGGGCCGATCGTATCGCTGACCGGGCAGACGCTGCCGTACTTGTACGCGATGGCCGCGTCTTTCAACCAGGCCTTGTCGCCGCCAACCGAAAAGGACGGGAAGACGAAATCGGCGCCGGTCAGGGCTTCGTCCAGGTCGAGCGTGCCTTTGATTGTCAGGTTCTGGCCAGACTGCGCGACCATGCGGCGCGTGAGATCGGTGACGAGCTTCAGCGGTTCGGGATCGATGTCCAGGATGGTGAAGGTCGAACCGTTGAAACGTTTGGTCAGCAGGAAATCGCGAATCACGCGGTGGTCGAACTTGTAGCTCGCTCCGATGAAGACGAATTTCTTTGCGTGCTGAACGCCGGGACGAATGGTGTGCGGCATAGTGTTTTCCTCTGGGGAATTGCTCAGCCCGGACACGCCGGAAACGGCTAAACTCGAAATCCGAAATTCGAAAGAAACGGCAAACAACAAACAGCGGAAAGTCCCAAAAGCACAGGAGCTACGCACCCACGGACGATACCGCCAAGACGATCTTGCACCAAGAACCTTAAAACGCAAAAGGCGAAACGGGAGTTGGTGAGTGGTTTGGTGAGTGGTGAGTGGTGGAGTGGTGAGTGGTGGAGTGGTGACTGGTGGAGGGCGGGCGATGATGCCGCGTTCGCGTCGGCGCGGGGTTGCCGTTCCGGATTTGTATTGCTCATGGAATAAAAACACCTAGATTTCGTGTTTTGGAAGTGCAGCGGTCCAGTGCGTGCGAAGAGTGTCTTCGCACCTGTACGTCATCGGCTCCGAGGAGAACAGGCATGAACACCAGGCGAATGCTCGCCGGCAGCGTGTTGTTTGCGGCTTTACTTGTCGCATCCAGCGCAAAAGCTGCGGACGAAGCGGCAAAGAAAGATGCGTCGGTCACCTTCAAGATTACCGGCATGACGTGACCTGCGGGGTGCGCAACGGCGGTGGTCACCGCCTTCAAGAAAGCCGAAGGAGTCTCGGACGCAAAGGTCGATTTCGCTGAAAAGACGGCAACCATTACGTACGACCCGGCCAAGACGACTCCGGAAAAGCTGACGGAGGCCCTGAAGGGCACGCGCTATACCGCTGCAAAGCTGGACGACAAGGATAAGGAGAAGAAGGACAAGACCGGACACTTATAGCACACAGTCTGGAGTCTGGAGTCTGGAGTCCGGAGTCGTGCGGCTTCGGGTCTTTGACTCCAGACTCTAGACTCTAGACTCCAGACTCCCCGTTGAATCTCGTTTTCCTCACTCCCGGCGCCGGCGGCATGTACTGTGGCGCGTGCATGCGCGACAATGCGCTGGTGCGAGCCATCCGGGCGCTCGGCCACGATGCCATTCTATTGCCCCTGTACACGCCGTTGACGACGGACCAGCCCGATCAAAGCAACGGACGCGTGTTCTTTGGCGGGCTGAACGTTTTCCTTCAGCACACCAGCGCCATTTTTCGCAAGATTCCGGCCTGGCTGGATCGGCCGCTGGACGCTTCGCCGTTGCTGCGCCTGGCCGGACGCTTTGCCGCGAAAACGCAACCGAGCGCTCTGGGCGAGCTGACGATCTCGGTGCTCCGCGGCGAAGAAGGCTCGCACGCCAAGGAGCTCAATCGTCTTCTTGGCTGGATGTCGTCACAACCGCGGCCCGACGCGATCATTCTGTCCAACGCACTGCTCTGCGGCCTGGCCGCTCGGTTGAAGCAAACGCTTGGCGCGCCCGTGATCTGCACACTGCAGGGCGAGGACTTCTTCCTGGACAGTCTGCCGGAAAGCCACCGCGAGAAAGCCTGGAGCGTGCTGCGCGAGCGGGCCGCTGACATCAATGGCTTCATTGCCGTCAGCCGCTATTACGCCGACGTGATGTCGCAGCGGCTCAGCCTGCCGGCCGAAAAAGTCCGCGTAGTTTACAACGGGATCGACGTGGCGGGGTATGAGCCGCTTCCGTTGGTAGCGCGGGCGTCCCTGCCCGCGAACGCCTCGGCGGGCACGGAGGCCCGCCCTACCCCGACCGTTGGCTTTCTGGCGCGGATGGCGCCCGAAAAAGGCCTGCACACGCTCATCGACGCGTTTGAAGCCGTGCACGCCAAAATTCCTGACGTGAGACTTCGCATCGCCGGATCGAAGACTCCAGGGGACGAGCCGTTCGTCAAGAAAATGACGGAGAAGCTCAAGTCCGCAGGCCTTCTGCCGCAGGTCGAGTTCCTTCCTAACTTGTCTCGCCAGAAGAAGATAGAGTTCCTGCAAAGTCTGGATGTGCTCTCCGTTCCGGCGGAGTATGGCGAATCGTTCGGGCTGTATGTACTGGAGGCGCTGGCGTGCGGCGTTCCGGTCGTTCAGCCGCGGCATGCGGCTTTTCCGGAGTTGCTAGAGGCCACGGGAGGGGGCATCCTATATGCGCCCGGACGGGTCGATGAGCTTGCGGAAGGCATATATTCGCTGCTGAAAGACCCGCGGCGCCGGGCGGCACTGGGCGCGGCTGGGCGGGCGAGCGTGCTGGCGCGCTTCACGCAGGAACAGATGGCGCGCGACGTGATCGGCGTTGTTCAGGCGTTTGCAGGTGCGCGGGCTGATTTGAAGACGGATTCGAGCTTACAAGGCAATCATGACCAGCGGTCCATTTCATGATCTCAGCCTCGACAAGATCCAGCCCGCCGCTCTGGCGGAGCTGCAGGCCAGCCGTCTGCAATCACTGCTTCAAACTGTCCTAGCCACCAACCGCTTCTACAAAGCGCGCTTCAAGTCCGCGCTGAAAGGCACCGAGCCCGCCAAGCTCAGCCTGCAGGATCTGCCGCTGACCAGTCGCGCCGATCTGCTGAACGATCAGGCGCGCCATGCGCCGTTCGGAACGAATTATTCCCAGCCCGTCAGCGATTACATCCGCTTTCATCAGGGCGGCGGCGACAGCGGTGGAAAAGTGCGCTGGGTGGACACCGCCGAAAGTTGGGACTGGATGCTGCGCAATCTGTCGTGGGCTTTTTCCGCGGCAGGGATCAAGACCAAGGACCGCGTCTGCTTTGCGTTTCCGTTCGGGCCGGAACTGAGCTTCTGGGCCGCGTTCGAAGCTGCTGCGCGCTACGGCACGCTGTGCTTCCCCACGGGCGGAATGAGCCACACCGCGCGCCTGCGCTTCATGCTCGATAACGGCAGCACCGTTCTGTGCTGCACGCCAACGGCGGCGCTGCGCATGGCTGAAGCGGCCGTGAAGGAGAAGGTCAACATCGCCCTTTCGCCAGTGCGTCTGCTGTTCCTGCTTGGCGAATTTGGCGGGAGCATGCCGAAGTTGCGCGCGCAATTAGAAGAGGCTTGGGGCGCTCGCTGCGTGGATCATTACGCGCTGACGGAGGCTGGGCCGGTGGTCTTCGAGTGCGAAAAGACGAAGGGGCGTTTGCACGTCATCGAAACCGAGTACATCGCCGAATGCATTGACCCTGTCACGGGCAAGGCGTCGGCCGACGGCCAGCCCGGCGAACTGGTGCTGACGACGCTCGGCCGTGCGGCCAGTCCGGCGATTCGCTACCGCACAGGCGATTGCGTGCGTCTGATCCGTCCGGCGCCGTGCGCGTGCGGGCGACATCTGGCGGCACTGGAAGGCGGAATTCTGGGCCGCGTCGATCAGGTGCTGGCCGGCGCGGGCGGTGCGGTTTACCCCAGCACGATTGAAGATCTTATTCGCGGCTATCCGGAGATTTCGGAGTTCCGCGTGGAAATCGACGGGCCGAACGAGGCGAAGCTGTTCATCGAAGCTTCGGGTGAGCCGCACGAAGTCGCCGCCGTCTCGCGAACGCTTGCCGCCGAACTGCAGCGTCTGCTCGGCTGGCGCGCGCCGGTGGAACTGGCCGCGCCCGGAAGTTTGCCGCGATTTGAGATGCGTTCGCGGCGCTGGGTGAAGGCGTAACGCAATCCTCCTGGATTGCGCCGAGCGAGCCACGCAATCCAGGAGGATTGCGCTACATTCCGTTCCTGGACCGATTCGGTCGCAGCCGCTACCCTTTTTGCCATGAATGATCAAACACCTGCATCCGAACCTATGACCGCCGTCGTCACGACCGAACACCTCGCTAAGCGCTTTCACGCGGGCGGGGAGACGCGGGAGATTCTCAAAGACGTATCGCTGCGCGTGCCGCCGCAGAGTTCACTGGCGATCATGGGGCCGTCGGGTTCGGGGAAGACGACGCTGCTGAATATCATCGGCACGCTGGACACGCCCACGTCCGGGACGGTGAGCGTCTGCGGCCTGCTGCCGTTTACGCTGAGCGAAGCGGAGCTCGCGCGCTTCCGCAACTCGAGCATCGGTTTTGTTTTTCAATCGCACCATCTGCTGCCGCAGTGCAGCGTGCTGGAGAACGTCTTGTTGCCGGCAGTGCTAAACAGCGGGGTTCAGGGTTCAGGGTTCGGGGTTCAGGGTGTCGGGAAGGCGCTGACGGCCGGCACGGAGGCCGGCGCTACCATGGAAGGCGCGCAGATGCGGGCGGTGCGGCTGCTGGACCGGGTGGGCTTGAAGGCGCGGATGAACGACCGGCCGGCGCGGCTTTCGGGCGGGGAGTGCCAGCGGGCGGCTTTGGTGCGCGCGCTGATCAACCGGCCGAAGCTGCTCCTTGCGGATGAGCCGACGGGGAATCTGGACCGCGCGTCGGCGGACAACATCGCCAAGCTGCTGGTGGAACTGCGCGCCGAAGAAGGCCTGGCGCTGATCGTGGTCACGCACACCAACGAGCTGGCGGGGAAGATGGAGAGGATTGTGCAACTTCGCGACGGGGAGCTTTCCGGTGAGTGAAGACGGCTCACCGCAGAGGACGCAGAGGACGCGGAGACGAGGGGAAACGGGCGGAGGCAAAAAGCAGGAGGCGGGAATGTGATCTCGACCGCGGCAACAGTAAGCTTAAGAAGGGCACAGCTATCCGATAGCAAGTTGACCAAATGAAGGCGGTCTCTATGGGGAAGGAACTTCGCGACTTCGAGGTATTGGACCCTATAGACGACGAGCCCAGACTCTTTGAAGAGCCCTTGTTTGAGGAGAGCCACTTTTTCAATCCCTTCAAGGGTGTCTTCAATGTGTGGCAAGGCAAGCTACCCGCCACCGGCTATGTTTGGCTTTTCGCAACGGGAAGCCCAAACGTGCTTCGAACCGGAAACTAGAAACTCGGAACCAGAAAGTTTCCCATCGCAATCCGGGAGGATTGCGCCACTTACTCGCCTTTTGCTTTCCTGACGAGTTTGTCGAGGGCGGAGAGGGCTTGCACGGGGGTCAGGTCGTGCGGGTCGGTGGCGCGCAGTTCGGTGAGCAACTCCTGGACGGCGGGGTCGATCTCTTCGGGAGTGGGTTCGAAGAGGTGAAGCTGGCCGTCGCTGGCGGAGGGCTTGCGGTGACTACGGCCGGCACGGAGGCCGGCGCTACCACCGGCGCGGAGGCCGGCGCCACCGGCGGATTCTTGCGCGGTGGAGCTTGAGCCGATCTGCGCTCCGCCATCGGTGACGTTGTCCACGCGGTTGGCGGCTTCGGCTTCCAGTTCAATCAAAATCGCTTTGGCTCGGTCGATGACGGGCGCGGGCAGGCCGGCCAGTCTCGCGACATGCAGGCCGAAGCTGCGTTCGCTCGGGCCGGTGACAATGCGGTGCAGGAAGGTGATCTCGCCCTGCCACTCCTTTACAGATGCGGAGGCATTCTTCACGCGCGGGAGTTCATCTTCGAGCGCGCTGAGTTCGTGATAGTGCGTGGCGAAGAGTGTGCGCGGGCGGGCGGAGCCCTGGTGCAGGTGTTCGACGATCGACCAGGCCAGGCTGACGCCGTCGTAGGTGCTGGTCCCGCGGCCGACTTCGTCCAAGATCACCAGCGAGCGGTCCGAGCAGCCGGCCAGAATTTCCGCGACTTCGCTCATCTCGACCATGAACGTGCTGCGGCCTCCGGAGAGATCGTCAGCGGCTCCAACGCGCGTGAAGATGCGATCGACCAGGCCGAGCTCGGCTTTTTCGGCGGGCACGAAGGCGCCCATCTGCGCCAGGATTGAGCAGAGCGCTGTGGCGCGGATGTAGGTGGATTTGCCGGCCATGTTGGGGCCAGTGAGGAGGAGGATTTGGGGGTGGGGCGGGCGTCCCTGCCCGCCATCAGCCGCCGCACCGGCGGGCACGGAGGCCCGCCCCACTCCGTTGAGCGGCGACTGGAGTGCAACATCGTTGGGGACGAGCTGGCCTTTGGGCAGTGTGTCTTCGAGCACCGGATGGCGCATCTGCTCGAAGCACAATCGGCCGCTGTTCGAGAGCACGGGACGGACGTGGTTCTTGCGTTGCGCGACTTCGGCGAGCGAACAGAGCGCATCGAGTTGCGCGAGCGCTCGGCCGGTGGCGTGGAGGCATTCGGCGGACTGGGCGACGTTTTCGCGCAGAGCCAGGAAGAGCTTTTGTTCGAGCGCGCAGATTTTTTCTTCGGCGCCGAGGACTTCGGCTTCGCGGGCTTTGAGTTCGGGCGTCGTGTAGCGTTCGGCGTTGGTGAGCGTCTGGCGGCGTTCGTAGTCTTTCGGCACCAGATGCTGGTTGGCTTTTGAGATTTCGATGTAATAGCCGAAGACGCGGTTGTAGCCGATTTTCAGGCTGTGGATTCCGCTGCGCGCGGCTTCGGCGGCCTGGAAGCTGGCGATCCATTCTTTGCCGCCGCTGGAGATGGCGCGGAGGCGGTCGAGTTCGGCGTCGATGCCGGGCTTGATGAGGCCGCCGTCGGTGATGATGTTGGAGCAGGTTTCGTCGAGCTGAGTGGCGATGAGATCGGCGAGGGGGTCGAAACCCGTCAAGTGCGTGCGGATGGTGGAGAGAAGCCCCGCGTCGCCCGGAACCCCTCCCCCGGCCCCTCCCCGAAGCGGGGAGGGGAGCACATCTCCATGTTGGCCTGTGGACCTCTGCTGCAATGAGGAGGGCTCGTCCGCCTCCTGCCCCCTCACCCCGCATTCGCTGCGCTCGTGTCGGCCCTCTCCCTCAAGGGGAGAGGGAATTGCGGCCGCTCCCTTACGGTCGCGGTACTGATGCGCTCCTGCCTCTTGCCTACCGCCTCCTGCGTCCGACCTCTCCCCGTCCGCCCGTCCCCCCGTCTCCCCGTCGCTGCCGGAAAGCAATCCGGTTCCTTCAAGCTGGCGGTGGAGTTCCGGGAGCAGCAGCAGGGAATCTCTGAGGGCGAGCAGGTCGCGCGGGGTGGCTTTGCCGGCGACGAGGCGGGCGGAGATGCGTTCGAGGTCGGCGAGGTGCTTGAGCTTGTCGCGGACGGCGGCGCGAAGTTCGAAGTCTTCGATCAGACGCGCGACGGCGTCGTGTCGCGCTCGGAGCGGGTCGAGCTGGCGCAGCGGGCGGATCATCCATTCGCGCAAGAGTCTTGCGCCGGGGCCGGTGCAGGTGCGGTCGATCGACCAGAAGAGGGAGCCTTCGGGGCTGCCGTGGCTGATGGTTTGGAGAAGTTCGAGGCTGCGGATGGCAGATTCGCCCAGAATCATGTACTGCTCCGGGTCGAAGGTCTGCGGCGCGGAGAGCATGACCTTCCCGCCCGCGAACGTTTCCTCGATGTAGCCGGTGAGCGCTCCAGCGGCGGCGGTCGCGAGCGGCAGACTTTTAGCGAGAGACTTGAGCTGCGCGACGGCTTGCTTGTCGCGGCCGTTCTGGCTGAAGCGCGCGAGCAGGCGGTCGAGGGCTTCGCGCAGGTCGAAGGCGGCGGGCTTCAGGCGCGAGATCGCCAGGCCATCGGTCATGCCTTGCGGCAACAGAGACGGAGCTTTCTGGCCGAGCGGACGCGGCGGGTCTTCGGGCAGGAGGATTTCGCTGGGCGCGAGGCGCGTGATTTCGGAGCGCAGGGCAGTCTCGCCGGAGAGTTCCTGAATGTGGATTGTGCCGCCGGCGAGATCGGCGACGGCTAAACCGAATTTTTGTCCCCAAGGAGCACCGGGCGCCCCCGCCCGGGTAGCGTGGGCGGGCGAGGCGCCCGCCGCTCCTTGCGGAAGGATGGCAACGATGCGGTTGGGCTTTCTTGCGTCGAGGAGGTTTTCTTCCAACACGGTGCCGGGCGTGACGACGCGGGTGATTTCGCGCTTCACCAAGCCTTTGGCTTGGGAGGCGTCTTCGGTTTGATCGCAGACGGCAACGGAGAAGCCCATGCGCAGGAGGCGCGCTAGGTACTGTTCGGCGGTGTGCGCGGGGACGCCGGCGAGGGGGATCGGGTCGGCGCCTTTGTGGCGGGCGGTGAGCGTGAGGCCCAGCACGCGCGCGGCGGTTTTGGCGTCATCGTAGAAGAGTTCGTAGAAGTCGCCGATGCGAAAGAAGAGGAGGTGCTGCGGGTAGCGGGCCTTGGCGGCCTGGTACTGCTTCATGATGGGAGTTTCGCCGGATGGGGTCGGCGCGGGCTCATTATTCTCTTCGTTCTTGCGGGGCATGGTGGGCGAGAAGTGTAAGCAAGGGGCGAGAAAACGCAAATCGGGTACTTGGTGGCTGGTGGTCTGGTATCTCGTGGAGTTCTTCCGGGTAGCAGCTATCGTCCGCCGGTCAGCACGGCATCGAACGGGACTTCTTTCAGAAGCTCGCGCACGTTTACGGCGTGACCCAAGTTCGGATATTTTTCAGCGGGAGTGAGAGCTGTGAGCCGAGCGATAAATCGCCGCTGCCATTCCATTTCGTCTTTGCGACCGACTGCGTAGTCGCCGGAATACGCAGAATCTCCCACTGCCATGTCATCACATTCCACTTTGGCCGTGAGAAGGTCGAAGACGGATGCTAATCCATGGTGCGCAGCGATTACTGCCCAATCGCCAAGATCCGGGTCTCCTCTGCAAAGCAGAGGACGCAATTGCCGGATCATCCCACGTGCCTCGTCCACGGCTACCGGTTCTGCCAACGAGAAATGCTCGCAAATAGTGAGAGCGCATTCTGTGAGTTTGGTTGACGTTGCCAGTGGATCGCAAAACGGCAGAAGTCGAATTGTGGATGCCGCGCAGAATCCGACGCGTCCTCGAATTGATACGTTGCCCAGCAGGTCGGCCAGCTCCTCGGACCACGGAGAGGCTTGACAGAGTTTTGGGCGACTCATTTCCGCTGCCCATTTCCAGTTGTCCATTTGTCTTTATTTCTCCAGTTCTGGCCCACTAGAGTAAACACCAGCATTTGGTATGCAGGCGGAATTTCGTTGGCAGTGTGGAAGCCAGTAGTGGCAAACGACTTTTCCGCTCTCTTGCGTTCGCGGTTCCGAACGCCCAGTCCGGGCCTCCTGGACAGGCCTTCACACGTCGATATATACTGTGGCTTAAGCAAGGAAAACAGAATGGCGCTCGATGGACCGTATACGGTGGATGATCTGCTGGCGATGACGGGGCATAAGCCGAAGGCGGCGCCGAAGTGGCTGGTAGGGCCGGCGTCTCTGCCGGCCGGGGCAACGGAACTCAAGGACGGCCGGCACGGAGGCCGGCGCTACCCGGCGAAAGACTTGCGGCTGCTGGGGGTCGATCCGGGGACGCTGCGAGTGGGGTGGGGCGTGGTGCGGCGCGGCGCGAAGGACGGGGCGCTGACGCTGGTCGAGTGCGGGTGCATTCGGCCCTCGCCGAAGCTTGATCTGAAGGCGCGGCTGTGCGAGATTTTTGCGGAACTGGAAGGCGTGATCCTTCGACTGAAGCCGGACGCGGCGGCGCTGGAAGAGACCTTCGCCGGCGTGAACATGAAGTCGGCGATTGCGATGGGCGAAGGGCGCGGGATCGCGCTGCTTTGTCTGGCTCGCGCGAAGCTGGAGGTGCTGGAGATTTCGCCGCGGTCGATCAAGCAGGCGGTGACGGGGAGCGGCGCGTCGGGAAAGCCGCGCGTGGCGGCGATGGTGTGCGCGCAGCTTGGACTGAAGGTCGCGCCGAAGCCGGAGGACGTGACGGACGCGCTGGCGGCGGCGATAGCGTTGGGGCGAAGGGTGGGGTGAGTAGGATTGGGAATTACAGGGAGGAATGGGGATGGGGTCGCCGGAATTACGCTGCGCGCCTCTTCTCTACTCGACTCGGAATTCCCGGAATTCCCCGGGGATTGACAGAGCACCTTGAGGGTGTATGGTTGATACACATGACGGAGGTGTATTTATGCGCACGAACGTTGTGATTGATGACCGGCTGATGTCCCGCGCCGTCAAGTCCGGCGGCTATCGCACCAAGAGGGCCGCGATCGAGGCGGGGCTGAGTCTTCTGCTCCAGGTCAACAGCCAGAGAAAACTGCACGGCCTGAGAGGCAAAGTGAAGTGGTATGGCAACCTGGAGGAGATGAGGCGCGACTGACATGGTCATCGTCGATACGTCGGCGTGGATTGAGTACTTCCACGACGGAGAGCAAGCCGTTGTTGAGAAGGTGGGCCGCTGTCTGGCTCAGGATCTGGTGGGCATCGGAGACCTGATCTACTGCGAGATCATGCAGGGCATCCGCGCGCCGCGGGAACGCAACACCATTGGGTCCTTGCTGCTGTCGTTGCCGCAGTATGAGATGGTGGGATTCCCTATTGCTGAGAAGGCTTCCGCGAACTACCGTCTCCTGCGTTCACATGGCATAACGGTGCGGAAGACGATTGACGTCATCATCGGCACGTTTTGCGCGGAGCATGACCTGCAACTCGTCCATTACGACGTAGACTTCGACCGAATGGCGCGGCACGTCGGGGTGAAAATCTTGTAAGGGCCCGATAGCCCGCGCCGCGAGTGGGCCACCCGCGGTGACGAGTGGAGTTTTGGTGTGTTAAAGGCAGAGTTTCACGAAAGATTAGTGCGCGAGGCGTTTGGCGGGCCCATTTCGGATGAAGACGCCTTGATGTTGCTCACACTACTTCACTTAAGCGAGATTCGGTTCGAGAAAGGGACGTTGATCGATGAGCCCGATGTGCAAGGCTTGGAGGGGATCACGCTAAGACATGCGAGCGCTTGCGTCGCTGGCCTGTGGCCCGCTACGGACGCGGATCGGTCAAATCGCATGTACTGGCAGGAACGCTGGCAGAGACAAGTTGCGTATGGTCTCCTTAGCCAACAGCAGCGCTACGCGCTGGAGTTGCTTGCCGAGAAGCTTCAAGGGCACAGTTTGAGGCCCAAGATCGCGTTCGGCGATATCGATGTGTTGGGGTGAGCCTCGGCGGAAGAAGTCAGACGGCTGCACGTTGTGCACTTTTGGACAGTAGCAGCCTTGTTCCGCACACGTGCACTTTTTTACAGGAACAGCCGACTGCGGGCGGTGAGTTAAGGCATTTTGAGCGATAGTCTTACAAAAAAAGTGGAAAATCGGTGCGGTAAGTCTGCAAGTTCCCGAAGCCATGGACGTTAGGCCTTACGGGGAAGAGGACTATCGGTGCCGATCGGCTAATGAGAGCGGATTGAGCATTTCAACGAATCCTATAGCGAGTCCGAATCCCGGTGAAGACGCCGCTCAGGCGAACCTGCGGCAGTTCGCGCAGTTCGCTCGCGAGCACGAGTCGAGCATCTTCACTTACGTGCTGCGGATGGTCGGCAGCCGCGAAGACGCGGAGGACATCACGCAGGAAGCGTTGTGCCAGGCATGGAGGACGTGGAATCAGGTCGAGCCGGACGCGGTGGGCGGGTACGTGAAATGGTGCTACCGCATTTCGCATAATCTGGCTATCGACACGCTGCGCAAGAAGAAGCCGCGCAACGTCGATGACGAAGAGATGGAGCGGACCGCAGATGCGCGGTCGATGCGCCCGGAAGACGTGTACGAGAACCGGGTGCAGGCCGGGCAGGTGCGCGAAACGATCCAGTCGCTCGACGAAAAGTACCGCGAAGTGCTGATTCTGCGGTACCAGGAAGAGATGAGTTACGAACAGATCGCGGAGGCGTTGGAACTGCCGGTGTCCACGATCGAAACGAGGATTCACAGAGCGAAGAAGATGTTGCGGGAGAAGTTGGATAAACGGTGAGTGGTGAGTGGTGAGTGGTAAGTGTGGTTTATGAAAATGCGAAATGACAACCCTATTGAAGATCGCGCTGGCGGCGGCGAGTTGGATGAGCTGCAGCTTCAGCGCTACCTGGACGGGCGACTGGACCCGGCGGAGCGGCACGACGTTGAGGAATTGCTGAAGACCAACGCGGCGGCTCGGCGGCGGCTGGACGCTCTGCGCGAAGAAGACCGCCTGCTCACCGAAGCGTTCGATTCCATCAGCGAACCAAGCAAGCGGCTGAGCGACAAAGTCATCGCGACGTTGCATAGCGAAGAGCGCTTCCGGATGCAGGCGGAGCGCAACCGGCGCTGGCGCCGCAGCCTGATGTGGAGCGTGGGCGTCGCGGCGTCGTTCATGGTCTGCGTGTGGCTGATGAAGCCGCGTTCAGGGATGGGCGTCGCCGAATCGGGAACGGGCGCGACATTGCAGATCGCCAGCGGCGAGCGCAAGGCGCTGCAAAAGAACGCCAGCTTGTACGAGCGCGACCAGATCACGACAGCGGCAGGCCAGTTCGTGCGGCTGCGGCTCGGGAATGGCTGCCAACTGGACATCGATGAGCACAGCCGGGTCATTTTGGAGAAGGGCTCGCCCGTTCCGACGCTGAAGCTGGAGGCTGGGCGAGTCGGCGTGATCACGGACGCTCAAGACCTGACGCTGCATCTGCCGCAGGGCACGCTGCGCGTCGGGAATAAATCTATCGCCGACGTGTGGCTGCCGCAGCCGGCAAAGACGCAGTGGCCGGGCTGGCTGGTGACGGAACCGTCCGCAGCACCAGCCGCGAATGCCATCAATACGCAGCCGGCTGTGGTGACGATTATCAGCGGGACAGTTTTCATTGCCAACCCGAACACGGGCGAAGGGATTTCCTGCAACGCGGGCAATCGCGTGATCTTTACGGCGGGAAAGCGCAACGCGAGAGCCATCAACATGGCTCAATCGCGCGTGCTGGAAACCCGCCGGGGGCAGAGCTGGCATTCGACGGATGGAAATCCGCCGCAGGACCGCACCACCATCGGGCTGCTCGAAACGCCGGACTTCCGGGAGTTGGGTCAGCGGCTTAGCCTGACCAAGGATATGGGCGCGGAGATCAGCGAGGCGCTTGACGCATTGCAGCAAGCGATGCAAGAGAAGACGCTGCAAGTGCGCGCCGAGAAATTAGCCGCGGGCCAGCAGGCGTTGCGGTTGGCGTGCGAGGACTACAAAGCTGAAGACGAGCGGCGCGGGTTTGGACGGATGTTGGAGGGGCTGGCGCATCTGGAACGCGGCCGAGCGCTCCTCGCCGGTTCGATGGGCACTGCTGGGCAAGCCAGCAGTGGCACGCCGGAGGCCGGCACCACCACGGCGACCCGCGCGGCGTTCGACGCCGCTCGCGTGGCATTTGAAGAAGCTCTGCGAACGGGGACGGATGCGGCGCAGCCCGCCGGCACGGAGGCCGGCGCCACCGCCGGCGCCACCGCCGGCGCTACCGCCACCGCTCCGAATTGGGCCAAGGAACTTTCCGGCGGTTCGAGCGTGACGTTGCGCGACTTTTCGCCCGCGAAACAGGCGGCGCTGCTGGCGACCTTCCACCACGCGGTGGCTCAACTTTGGCTGGCGAGCGTGGAAGACGCTCCGCAAACGCGAGCGTTGGAGGCGGCGAAGGAATTTGGCACGCTGCGCAGCGAATTGGGCCGCTCAGTGGAGAGCCTGTCCTCGCGGCTGGCCGTGGGCGTCTGTCTGGCTCAAGCGGGGAAGATCGAGAAGGCCGATGAAGCGCTGTCGGACGTGCTGGCGATTTCGATGGCGGGATGGAGCGATTCGACTCGCGTGCAGGGAGACGGGCTGAAACAAGCGGCGCTGATGGTCCTCGCGAAGATGTACGCGAAAGCGGGGCAAGCTGAAAAAGTTCGCGCGCTGGTGGATGATTTCCGGTTGCTCTATCCGCTGGATTCAAGCGCGGCGCGGCAGGAGCTTGAGAAGTTGGGCGAGCAGGCGCAGGAGCAGGAAGGCCAGCGGGAGCTGAAGGCCGGACGTTTCGAAAACGCGGTGGACATCTACGAAGGGCTGCTGAAGCCGTACCGGCACGAGCTTACCGCGGAGAAGGCGATCGGGATGCGGTTCTCGCTGCTGAAGGGCCTGGTCGCGCTGAAGGACGGCGCGCGGGCGGAGCAGATTCTGACGGAACTTGAGGGGCATGTTCCGGCGTCGCGGCAAGCTGAATTTGTGGAACTGAAGGGGCTTGTGCAGGGTCTATCCCGGGCCAAATGAAAACCTTCCTTCGATGGCCCGCAGCGACAGTGCGATTGCTGAACTTTATTCCCAAAGCTGCTTTACATCGGCCTTAAATCGATCTAGATATATCGTTTTCGTCTCCGTGTCGAGGGAGCTCATGGGTTCCGCCAGTCCGATCGCGTTTCTGAAACAAAGCATAAAAGAGTTCCGCACGGTAGGCGCCGTCGCGCCCAGCAGTATGTTTCTGGCTCGCGGAATTGCCCGGAAGTTGCCGGCTGAAATTCCGGACGACTACCACGTTTTGGAAGTCGGGTCGGGGACCGGTTCGGTGACCGGCGCCATTGCCAAGCGCATGAATGGTCGCGGGCATCTGGACCTGTGGGAACTCAGCCCGGAATTCTGCACGATCCTGCGCCAGCGCATCGCTGCAGAGAAGGACTTCGATTCCATGCGCTCGCGGATCAAGGTCCACGAAGGCGACGTGCGCGATTTGCCGAAGCGCCCGAAGTTCAACGCGATCGTCTCGGGCCTGCCGTTCTCGAATTTCACCGCGGACGAAGTCGAAGGCTTCCTTGAACATTTCCGCGCGTTGCTGAAGCCCGGCGGAACCCTGATCTGGTTCGAGTACGTCGCGCTGCGCCGGCTGCAGTCGCCTTTTGTCAGCAAGGCGCGCCGCGAGCGCCTGAAAGGCGTGACCACCGTCACGCGCAACTTCATCCATCGGTACCACTACAAGCAGGAGATCATCTCCCTGAACTTGCCGCCCGCGCGGATTCTGCAACTCAAGTTCGGATAGCGTGTGGCACGGGCAGGCCGCTGGAGCGTCTTTTTGCTCCGGCGGATTGCCCGTGAATCCGGGGCGCTGCTGCACGGGCAATCCACGCCACAAAAAGACGTGGCGCGGCCTGCCCGTGCCACACACCTTCCCAATTCAGCGCCGGTCCTATAGAATAAACATTGGCCGGGCGAACATATGTCTTCAGGAGATCAAAATGGCCGTCAGTGAAAATCAGGTTCTGGATGCGCTCCGGGCAGTTCACGACCCAGACCTTCAGCGCGATATCGTCTCGCTCGGCTTCGTCAAAAACGTCAAGATCTGCGATGGCAACGTGGGCTTCGAAATTGAGCTGACCACGCCGGCCTGTCCGGTGAAAGACGACTTGAAGCGCCAGGCCAGCGACGTTGTGCTCGCGCTGCCGGGCGTCAGCAACGTCAGCATTTCCATGACCGCTCGCACGCGCGGCCGAGCCGTCGCCAGCGCCGACATTCTGCGCGGCGTGAAGAACATTGTGGCCATCGCTTCTGGAAAAGGCGGTGTCGGAAAATCGACGGCGACCGTGAATCTCGCTCTGGCCTTGGCCGCCAGCGGCGCGAAAGTCGGGATTCTCGATGCCGACGTGTACGGCCCCAGCATTCCGCAGATGCTCGGAATTCGCGAAGGTCCGGGCATCAATGCCGAAGGCCAGGCCAGTCCGCCGGTGGCTTTCGGGGTGAAGGTGATGTCGGTCGCGATGCTCGTCAGTGACGACGAAGCCGCCATCTGGCGCGGACCGATCGTCAGCCGAATCTTGCAGCAGTTCCTCTCCGCCGTCGATTGGGGCCAGCTCGATTACCTGCTGCTTGATCTGCCGCCCGGCACCGGCGATGTGCAGCTTACGCTGACGCAGTCGGCGCCGATCAATGGCGCTGTGATCATCACGACGCCGCAAGACGTCGCACTGAAAGTCGCGCGCCGCGGCCTGCGCATGTTCCAGAAAGTGAACGTGCCGGTGCTCGGAATCATCGAGAACATGTCTGGCTTCGTCTGTCCGAACTGCAACACGGTCCATAACATCTTCCGCAAGGGCGGCGGCGAACGAACCGCTCACGAAATGGGCGTCCCCATGCTCGGCGCCGTGCCGCTCGATCCGCGCATGGTCGAAGCCGGCGATGCCGGCAAACCGCTGGTGGTACTGGACCCGAACAGTCCCGGCGCGAAGGCTTTTGAGATCGTCGCGCGAAACATGGCCGCGCAGCTTTCCATCGCCAACGTGAAGACCGGCGAGACTCACGAACGCCCCGCCGAAATGCACCTTCACGACCAGAACCCTCCGAGCATTCTCTGGGCCGACGGCAAGACCACCATCTATAACGCGCGCGAACTTCGCCTTGCCTGCCCTTGCGCCGCGTGCCGCAACGAGATGACCAACGAGCAGATCATCAAGGACGCCGATGTGCCCGCGGACATCAAGATCGTCGAGACCCGCCCGGTCGGCCGCTACGGCCAGAGTCTCGTCTTCAGCGACGGCCACAGCTCCGGCATCTACGCCAACGACATGTTGAAGGAGATGGGCAAGTTGAAGCAGTGAGGCGCGGCGCCGGAGTTCACGGGCAATCCGCGCCGCAACAGCGTCTGTCCGTCATATGCGGGCGCAACCGCGGCGCGGCCTGCCCGTGCCACACATCACCACTCACCACTCACCAAGTACCAAGTACCACTCACCGTTTCTTCAGCATATGCGTCATGCCTGCGCGAATGTAGAGTTCGCGCAGTAGCTTCTTGCTTTCCTCATCGAGCGTAACGATCTGCATTCCGTACTGCCATGCGTCTTTAATAAGCGGGCTGCGCTGAACCGTGCACACGCGGCAGAGCGGCTTCACGTCTTTCGTGCCGCAGCGAATCGTCAGGATCGCGTGCGCTTTCCGCTCCATCAATTGCCCGGCGTCGCAGCAGTCCGGATCGGGGCCTTCGATCTTAAAGCCGCCCTCGCTGAAATCGATGGATCGCCCGCGGTGGATCGTCTCCTCCCACTGCGTCCCGTCCCCAGCGCAGAACTCGAACAGCACCGGCATGTAGATCTGCTCGCGCCGCTGCCGTTCCGCCTGCTTGGGCGGAGCTTTCGTCTCGTGCTGCGCCGGAGCGGCGGGACTTCCCCGGCTTGGAGTCAACTGAGCGGCCGCGCCCGTGCCTCGCTGGTGCCGCGAGATTGACGATGTGCTCGTGCCCGGCGCGCGCCCCATCGCGACCGGACGCTCCAGCGCCGTGGCGTCAGGCTTGGAGACTGCGGTGGCCGGCTTGGAGGGCAACGGCGTGAGCTTGGCGGAGGTCTGCGTCAACGCCTCGGACGCCTTCTTGCTGCGGAGCTTCTCCGACGCAACGCGAATCATCGCGCCATTGAGGATTTCCGTCTGATATTCGTCGATGGCGCCGAAGGTCAGCCCCACATCCAGGCTGCCGTCGCGGCACTTCTTCACCCAGCGCACCTGCGATTCCCGAAAGATCAGGTTGCGCAGTTCGGGAGGCTCGGTCAGTTCCACCGTCAGCGGCCGGGTTGGCGTCAGAATCTCGTGCCAGGCCGTGACGGTCTCGTCATCCACCTCATCCCAACTGACATGAATCTGGCAGCCCGCCTCGCTGAGATCCACGATGGTACACATCATGCTGGTGAGGCCAAACTGGCGCAGCAGCAAGGTGCCCTTGTCGAGCCGTAAACGGACTTTGGCGCGAGGTGTGTTCCGACCAGTCATGGCGGCCTTTCGTGAAAGCTTTTCCGCTGGCGACACTCTACCCGCTGCCCTTTGTTATTTACAGCCGGGAAGATGAAGCAAACTTCGCGCCTGAACCCCGCAGCAGCCTGTGGTTTATGCCAAGTACTGACAACACAGGCAAATGGCTAATCGCGATCGGCCTCGCGATCGTTCTCTTGGGTGTAATCTTGTTTCTGCTGGGCAAAATTCCCTTCCTCGGAAAACTGCCGGGCGACATCCACATCCAAAAAGAAAATTATTTGTTCTCATTAAGTAAATTGCAACATATCCTTGTCGCACCACGCACCACATCGGGCGACCAGCCACCGCTCACCGCACCCCGATACCAAGTACCACTCACCAAGTACCGCTCACCAAGTACTGCTACTTCACCACCACCACGATCTCATTCGACACAAGCTGCCCGCCGCGCCAGTATCCCCCACTACTCAGTTCCGGCTGGTCGGGGCGCGGCCCCGGACAATCGAAGCGCGCTCGAAGCCCATACCGGCCGGGCCCCGGCAACATAAAATGTCCGTTCGGCAATTTCAGCCGCCGCACTTCCTTGCCATCCAACGTCACACGCTCGAGCTCCACATCTACCGCAACTGGCAAAGCGCCAAACGCCGTGACGACCCGGACCATCGGCAGCCCCGTGAAGCCGCCTTGCTTCGCCTTGCCGTAATCGTCAGGCAGAATGGCCTTGATCGGCGCGCCAGCGGCCGGCTGCTGTTCTCCTTCTTTGCGAACCGGCAGCGCGCGGAGTTCGTACGACGCCGACGCCAGCAGGTTCGCGCCCCACGCCGAACTGCCAATGACAATCTGCACCTCTTCTGCGCTCAAGTTCGCATAGTTGACGCCCAGATTCCGAATGTCGCCCGGCTGCAGCGCCAACGTCGCCGGCCCCAGAATCAGCCGCATGTTGCCTGCCACCGGCCCGCCTTCCAGCAGCGGCAGCAGCGTGCGAGCCACTCCGGCCTGGTCGCGATCGGTCCCGCATCCAGCCGCCGTCAACTGCGGTCGAGCGCTCTCGCCGGCCGCCAGCAGTTTCAGCATCGCTTCGTTGCGCGTGGCCGTCTCGCTGCGAGCCGCACGCTTGATCCACTCCGCCACGTCGCCATTCAGAGCCTCGGGCGCGGGCCGCGGGCCGTAAGCTCCAATGGCTTTGATCACTTGCGCCACGACCGGCGCCTGCATGTTCTCAATCGTTACCAGATTTGCATCGCTGCCGCCGTTGGCCACGTGGTACGTGCCGTCGCCGAGGCGGTTGAGCGCCAGCAGCCAGGACTTGCCGTTGGTTTCCGCGCGCGGAATTTCCCGCTGCCGCACCCAGATAATGTCCCGTCCGCCGCGCAGATCGTCGCCTTTCAGCACGCGATCGATCCACAGCGCCGTCCACTCGCTGCCCACGACGGCCCCGGCGTGAGCGATCACGACATCGTTCGCCAGAATCGCCAGATCCGCAATCGTCACCGGAGCGGGGCTCTCCCCCGCACGCGACGGCATCGCCGCTAAAACGCAAAGCAACAAAGAACCGCAAACCAGCCGTTTCATGAAAATAGATTCTCCAATAGCAGTATGGGTGGAGCAGCCTACGCAGGTATCGTCATAATTTCCAGTGCAGCGCAGGTGGCACGTTTGTGTTCGCGCCGTCTTCTTGGCGCGAACTCAAGCGTGCAATCGTGTCCACCCTCCGAAGCGCGTCCAATTCCCTCCGAAACCGCACCGAGCGTTCGTACCGCAAACGCCCCGCCCGCTGCTCCGTCCTGTAAAAAACTGCACCTGTGGTGGTGTAGGCCATTTCGCCGAATTGTCCGTACCCTGTAAAAAAGTGCACGTGTGGTGTCCCTTGGATTCCATCCTCAAGCCTCAGGTCTCAAGCCTCAAGCCTTCTGTGTGCCTCCCACCAACAGAGCCTGTAAAAAAGTGCACGTGTGGTGGTGTAGGACATTTCGCCGAATTGACCGTTCCCTGTAAAAAACTGCACATGTGGTGGTGGGTGCCATCGGTCTGCGCCTTTTCCGTTTGCAGACCGATGGATTCAGCCGCCAGCTTCGCCGTGCATTCCGTCCGAACCTGCACCGTGCGTAGGACATTTTGCCAAATTGTCCGTTCCCTGTAAAAAAGTGCACCTGTGCACCTCCCCCTGAACAGACCACAGAGAGCACGGAGAAGGAGTAGAATAGAAAAACCTCTGCGATCTCTGTGTCCTCTGTGCCTCCGTGTTGAAAGCTGTTTCCTTGCGTTGGCCTGAACGGTTACCTGTCTAAAACTGCACATGCGCATTAAGAACCTAAAACGCTTCTCCTCACTCCGGACAGAGTATCCCTCCTGCATCCTCTATAATATATGACGTTCGCCCCTCGATTTTATTTCAACGATTCTTAATATTTTGTTTGGTAAATACAACCCCTGCTCACGCCAGCTTCTGCGCCAAGCGTTCTTCTAGAATCTCGCTCACCGTCAGAGGGATGATGATCTTCCCGCTCTTGCGGAAGAACGCGTCCACTTCGGTCAGCGCGTCCGACGTGTAAGCGAACGAAACGAAGAAGCCCCGCTTCCCGACGCGCAACACCGGCTCCGCCGCCGGCACGCGAACCGCCGGCGCAGGCGCCTCTTCAGCCGCAATGCTCGCGCTCGCTTTCGCTCGGGAGGACGGCTTTTTGTTTGTGGCCATGCCCCGGATTGTAGGCCCCCGCAAAATCGCGTCAATGGCCCAAGTGGGGCAGGCTGTCTAGCCTGCCAATTCGTTCCCGCCGATTTCACGACTTTAACACAGGCACAGAGAACACGGAGAACACAGAGAAAAACTTATAGAAAAACTCTGTGACCTCTGCGTTCTCTGTGCCTCCGTGTTGAAGTCGTGGCTTTTCACCGTTACGGCTACGGCCTCTCTTTGTCTCGGCGCGCGAAGGAGAGTAGAATCGGGGCGCATGAAGATTGCTCTCGCTCAGATCAACCCGACCATCGGCGACTTCGACGCCAACTGCTCGCGCATCGTCGCTCAGGCCAAGGCGGCGGCGGCTCAAGGCGCGCAGCTCACGATTTTCTCTGAGATGTGCGTGATGGGCTACCCGGCGCGAGACATGCTCGAAAAGCCGGCATTCCTGATTGCGCAGGACCGCGCGATTGAACGGCTGAAGACCGAGCTGCGAGAGATTCCGGTGGTGCTCGGGATCGTGATGCGCCGGGAAGCCGGCAAGGAGGCCGGCGCCACCGGCCGGCCGCTGTACAATTCCTGCGTGCTGCTCGTTGATGGCCAGGTGAAGGCGCTGGGGAACAAAAGTCTTCTGCCGACATACGACGTGTTCGATGAAGACCGCTACTTCCAGCCGGCGGCGCATCCGGAACTGGCGGTCTTCAAGGGCAAGCGCTTCGGCCTGACGATTTGCGAGGACGCTTGGAACGATAAGGATTACTGGCGGCAGGTGCGCAAATACGATGTCGATCCGGTCGAAGACGTGGTTTCGCGCGGCGCTGAAATCCTGATCAACATTTCGGCCTCGCCGTACAACATCGGCAAGCAGCCGATGAAGGAGCAGATGCTGGCGGCGATTGCGCGCAAGCACAGCCGGCCGCTCCTTTATGTGAATCAGGTTGGCGGGAACGACGATCTGATTTTCGACGGGCGTTCGCTGGCGTTCGCCGCCGATGGCACTCTGCTGGCGCGCGGGCCGGCGTTTGAGGAAGGCGTGACCGTCGTTGATCTGGATGTGGTGGTGCCGGCCTCCGCGCCGGCTGGGATGGTGCCGGCCTCCGCGCCGGCGGGGATGGTGCCGGCCTCCGCGCCGGCAAGCGCAGACCCACCCAAACCTTTCCGACAGTATCGACGATGCCTGCCGCACTGGCGGCTGGAAGGCGCGTACTATTTCGTGAGTTGGAGATTAGCCACGAATGAACCAGAGCTGTCCCCGGACGAGCGATCATTCGTTGTTTCTGCCTTGCTGCACTTCAACGCGTTGCGATACGCGCTGATCGCTTATGTTGTCATGAGCGATCATGTCCATGCGATCGTGCAACCGTTTGAAGAACACTCGCTCGAGTCAGTTCTGCATTCCTGGAAATCATACACAGCGAACCGCATGCAGCGGGAGACCGGCCGCTCAGGCGCCGTATGGGAACGCGAATACTATGATCGGATACTGCGGAACGACGCCGAATTCTACGAGAAGCTCAACTACATCCAGAGCAATCCCTTTAAACGCTGGCCGGACTTGAAGGATTACAAGTGGCTGGCATTTCTGGCGGGCACCGGACCGGTTTCGGCCGGCACGGAGGCCGGCACCACCCTGCATGGCAGCACCTCTCATCTGGCCGGCACGGAGGCCGGCACCACCCTGCATGGCAGCACCTCTCATCTGGCCGGCACGGAGGCCGGCACCACCCTGCATGGCAGCACCTCGCATCCGGCCGGCGCGGAGGCCGGCACCACCCTGCTCCCCGCCTTGTCCACCGAAGAGGAAGTCCACCGCGCGCTGGTGCTCGGGACACGCGATTACGCGCGCAAGTGCGGCTTCAAGTCCGCGGTGCTGGGCCTGTCGGGCGGGATCGATTCGGCTTTGGTGGGGACGATCGCGGCCGAAGCCTTCGGGCCCGAGAACGTGCTTGGCGTGGCGCTGCCCAGCCGCTTCAACGCGCCCGAAAGCCTGGCGGATGCGCAAGAGCTGGCCAAACGATTGGGCATCCATTTTGATGTGATTCCCATCGAAGACCTGGCGAAGAGCTACAAAGGCGCGCTCACGCCGATTTTCGCCGGGCGCAAGGAAGACGTGACGGAAGAGAACTTGCAGGCGCGCATTCGCGGCGTGCTGCTGATGGCGCTTTCGAACAAGTTCTGCCATCTGCTACTGACGACCGGCAACAAGTCGGAGCTCGCCACCGGGTACTGCACGCTGTACGGGGACATGTGCGGCGGCCTGGCGGTGATCAGCGATTTGTACAAAACGATGGTCTACCGCGTGTCGCGGCATTTGAACGCGATCAACCCGAAGAATCCACCGATACCCGAATCGTGCATCACGAAAGCGCCGACGGCCGAGTTGCGCTTCAACCAGTGCGACCAGGACACGCTGCCGCCGTACGAAATCCTGGATGGCATTTTGAAGGCGACGATTGAAGAGCAGAAGACGGCCGGCGAGATCGTCGCGCTCGGCTACGACGAGAAGATCGTGCGGCAAGTTCTGCGCATGCTGGACGTTACTGAATATAAGCGGCGGCAAGCTCCGCCGGGCCTGAAAGTGACGGTGAAGGCCTTCGGGACCGGGCGGAGAATGCCGATCGCGCAACGCTTTAGAGAATGATGAATTCGGAATGATGAATGATGAATATGGCAGAGATAAACCTTATTCCGCATTCATCACTCATCATTCATCATTCGTCGTTTCTCTGGCTGCTGCTGCCGCTGATCGCGGCGCTGCTGTGGCTGCGCTATTACCACACGCGGCGACAGGAGCTTTTGACCGGCAGCTTGTTGCTTTGGCGAAGATTGGCGGCGCAGCAGCCGGCGACTCCGCCCAAGCGCATCGTCATCGACCGCTCGCTGATCCTGCAACTGCTGGCGCTGCTGTGTCTGGTGGCGGCGCTGGCCGCGCCGAGTCTGGCGCTGACGCGGGAGCGCGGGCGGGGGCTGCTGGTCGTCATCGACAATGGGCCACAAGCGCGAGCGAAAGGATTCGGCGGCGAGCGGCTTTGGAATTCGGTGATGAAGTCGGTGGCGGAAATGGCTGGCCGGCTGCGAAACGAGGACACCGTTTTCGTTGCACGCAGCGCGCCTTTCCCGAAGCTGCTCACACCGCAGGGCCTGTCCTTGAATTCGGCTCTCGACCTCGCCTCAGCACAGACGCCCGCGCTCTCCGGGCCGGACGCGCAGAGCATCTGGAATTTCGCCACGGACGCCGCGCGCAATCTGCCGGGCGGTTCGAGTCGGCTGGCCGTCGCGGTCGTTTCGCTCCAGAGAAGCCCGATCCCGCCCGCGAACTCCACCGACTTGGCGCGCTGGCTCTGCGTCGCGCCGGAGCACGCGTTGATCGACAATGTCGGCATCATCGGCTTTGGCGCGGTGCCAGTAGCGCCGGCGTCTCTGCCGGCCGGCACGGAGGCCGGCACCACCCAGGTGCTCGCGCGCGTGAAGAACTTCTCGGCGAAAGACGCTGCGGGCAGCGTGAGCGTCTTCATCGGAGAAAACAAAGAGGCGCAGGAGAAGCGGGATCTGACGCTGGCGGCTGGCGCGGAGCAAGCCGTGGTCTTCAGCGTGCCGCCAGGGCAGGCGGTTCAGTTGGTCTGGAAGGGTCCGGCGGACAGCTTGCCGGAAGACGACAGCGTGCTGGCTATGCCGCGCGCCGTGCGAGCGCCGCGTGTGCGCTTTCACGCCTCCGTTCCGGCGCTCGAACAGCTCTTCCGGACGGCACTCAATGCAGAGCTTGTGCCGGCAGACGCGCCTGCGACGAAAGGCCAAGAGCCAAGAGCTAAGAGCCAAGAGCCCGCCGTTGACCTCGACGTCTACGTGGGCTCGGTACCGCAGCGCGCACCGGACGACTCGCGCGGCATTCTGCTGCTGGCTCCGGAGAGCGGTTTCGGTTTCGCCTTCGACGTGGGTTCCGAGCAACTGAAATGGCCGCAAGCTCAGCGCGATGAAGACGACCCGCTGACCAGTGGCATCGGCGACTCGCCGACAGGAATCTTCCCGGTGCCGAAGGCGTGCGAGATCTTGCGAACGGGCGATTTCAAATCGCTGATCAAAGACGCGCGCACCGGCCGCACGCTCGTGGCGCGATTCAGCGATCAGCAGAACCGCTTCGGCCTGCTGATGGCGATGGTGCCAGGCGCGGGAATGCCGTCCGGCCGGCTGCTCGAACCGCCGCTCGCCGCGATCCTCGTGCGGGCCGCATTGCAGGCCGCCGGCAGCGGCGACCCGCTCATTGCCACGCCGGCGTCGGTGCTGGAGCAGCAATCGGGCGAACCGCTGCCGCTGAACTGGCGGCCGGATGCGGAAAAGAATGGTGCGGGCGTGCTGGACGAGAGAACCTCCGCGCTGAAGATCGGCACGCCGAGCGGGCAGTTCGATCCGCGTGTGCTGCAACCGCTGGCGCAAGAGCGCGCGATTGACCTGCGGCCGTGGTTGATTGTTGTGGCTCTTGTGCTGCTGGGGTGGGAGGCGTTCGGCGGACGAAAGTCTGGAGTCTAGAGTTTGGAGTCTGGAGTCGAGAGCTGTTGCAGTTCCTGCCTCCCGCCTCCTCTCCGTTCCTGCCAACTGCTTACTGCCGCTGCCTACTCCCCGCAGTACACGCACCCGTTGTTGCACGTCTCGCGCACGACGATCTTGGTGAGCTGCGGCAGGGCGGGCTTCAGGCGCTGCCAGATCCAGCGGGCGATGTTCTCGCTGGTGGGATTGGAGAGGCCTTCGATTTCGTTCAGGTACTGGTGGTCGAGTTGGTCGTGGATGGGATGCACAACTTTTTTGATGTCGGCGTAGTCCACCACCCAGCCGCTCTGCTCGCCGACCGGGCCGCTGATGTGGACTTCGGCGCGATACGAATGGCCGTGCAAGCGCGCGCATTTGTGGCCGGCCGGAACATTCGGCAACCGGTGCGCGGCTTCGAACGAAAACTCAACAAAGATTTCCATCACCAAGTACCACTCACCAAGTTACCATTCACCAAGTACCACTCACCAGATACATTTTCCCGCCTTACAGGGCTGAGGTCAAACGGCTCCGCCGGCGAGTGTGCAATTTTTCCGCTGCTCGCGTGCAGGTTGCACGATGCGAGATAAGTTTAGGAATGGAACTCTTTGGCGCAAAGGCGCTTGCAACAAAGCTTCCAAAACGGAAAATACATAATGAGCAGGACGTTTTTGCGGAATATACAGGCTCCGCGGGCGGTTTAGCAGAGTGCGCGAGGCTCTTGTCTAAAAATAAACAGAGCGGCCTTCGTAAAGGTCACTGGAGCGGAAATGGCGTTCAAGTGTTGGGAGTTCACCAAGTGTGGCCATGAGCCCAATGGCTCGAACACCGGCCGGGACGGCGTGTGTCCGGCGGCGGCCAGTCACAAGGCCGAAGATTGCCAGTGTTGGGTGGTGATGGGGACACTCTGCCACGGCAAGGTCCAGTCGCAGTTCACGGACAAACTAAAGTCCTGTCTGCAGTGCGATTTCTTCAAGTATCTGAGCCGCCAGCGGCAGGGCAGCAGTGCGTTGCTTCAGAAGATCTATGCCGAGCCCCCGCCAGCGCCGGAGCAGGCGCCGACACCGCCGCCCGCGGCAAAGGCCTAGTTGGGTTGCCGCACTCAAGGCTCAGGACTCAAGCCTCAAGCCTATCTGTTTACTGTTCGATCAGCTCGACTCCGCACAACAGTGTCGTCGAACCTGCCGCGGCCTTCAGTTCCAGCCTGAACTCCTCGCCGATCATCACGTCCTTAAACTCTTTGACCAGTGAACGCCGCACGCCGCCGGCAGCGGCTGCCACGTCGAGTTTCTCCGCGACGGTCTGTCCTTGCAGAAGAACGTCGAAGACCGAGGTGTCCGATTGCTCCGCAAGGCCGGCGGGTTGAGCGAAGTACAACTTTACCGTGAAAGCACGAGGCGCTTCAGAGTTCATCTTCAGCTTAAACGTGCGCAGTTTTCGCACGCCGGAAGCCGTCACCCACGGCAGCGGGCCGCTGATGACGGAGGCGTGCTGGCGGAAGAGCTCGGCTTTCGGAGTCTTTTGCTTTGTGACATCCTCAAGTTCGGCCGCCTTGTCGCTGGGAACTCTGATCTCGGGCTCAACTTTGATGTCAAACTTCGGTGCTGGGCCGCCGAGATTGGGATATTCCAGCCACAGCGTACCGCTGTCGTCTACGCGGTTACCTGGAGCGCCGAAATTGATGGCGGCGTGCACGATCGGGTCTTTGACGCTCGCGCTCGTGCCCATCCATGTCCACGTTTCGACGTCCGGATCGGGCAGGAGGCAAACGGAGGTCTGAATCTGGTAGCTGCAGCGGCAAGTGCGCGTGTAATCGGGCGCACAGAGCACTCCGCCGGCGACCAGCAGGTTGTGTGTGCAGCTTGAGCGGAAGCCGCCGAAGTTTCCGGTGCCGCCCATGTGAGCGAGATCGTAGAAACCCGCCGCGCCGGAGCGGAAGGTGATCAGGTTCTGCGCCGCCGCCGGCGTGTTGCAGCCATAAAGCCGGCTCCACAGCCACTCCGTTTTCATTCCGGTGATCGGACTGGTGTACATGACCGGTTTTCCGGTCAGCAGGTCGGAGCCATTCTTTTCGCGCAAGACCGTGTTGCCGCGGATCAGCGCCGGGCCGGGCGCCTTGGGATTGCTCCACAGAATCTCGCCGTCTTTCCCGCGGAACGCGCGCATGCCTTTGGATTCGTCTTTCAGGTTGTCGCGCGAAATCCGGCCGCATTCGATCAGAACGTCATATTCTTCGGAGTAGCTCAGCCACGTACCGAAGACTTTCTTCTCGCAGTTCCACAGCTCCTTGCCGGTGACCAGATCGAAGGCATGCAAGGCGCCATCCACGAGCGGGAGCGTGGTGTCCTGCGGGCCGAACTCTACTTCGGGCAGCTTCTTTGTGGTCGTCGTTTTGTCGTCGGTGGCTTTGTCTTTGTCCGTCGTTTTATCCTTATCTTTAGTGGTTGTCTTCGGCGGCTGCACCACTTTGTAGCGCGACACGCGGTCGATCGCGAAGAGCTTCCCGCCGCCGGCGCAGACGGCGTTGTGGCGGAAGGAAGTCTGCGAGGTGACGGACCAGAGCACCTTGCCGGTCATGCGGTCCATGACGAAAAGCTTCTGGCTGGCGAGCGCTCGCGGCGTGACCTGCCCGCTGTCGATCTCGCCCTGTTCGTCCTCGTCCTCTTCGTCCGGCTTCTTCTTGGCCTTGATGGGCGCAATATCCTTGGCGGGCGTCGGCAGAGCGACTCCGCCAATCAGATACTTGTCGAGCACGTTCAGATAGCCCCAGATGGTTCCTTTCGGCGCGTCGGCGGGCAGAGCGAACTCGCCCAGCTTCTTTCCGGTGACCGGGTCTAGCCGCAGACAGGATTGATCCAGCGTGACGTAAATGCTCTCCGAAGTAGAAACGAAATTCGTCCCAGTGCCGTTGGCGCCGGGGTGGTGAGCGGTGTTGTTGTAGTACGAGCCGACGCCGGGAAGGCTGGTCTCCCACAGAATCTGGCCGCTGTAGATGTCCATCGCGCGGAACTTGTCCATGCCTTCGATGAACAACCGGCCATCGATCACCTGCGGCTGCGGGCCATGGCCGTGGCGCGGCAGAATTCCGTCGTGCGTCGAACCGCCGTACCAGAGCACGCCCAGCGGCGCCTTGACCACCGTGTCTTTCGAAACGCGCGTGTTGCCGGCATCCGCGCTTTCGTGCGTCCAGTTGGCGGCGCCCTCGAGTCCGTTGATCCGGTTCAAGCGAAACATTGCGGATTGCGGATTGCGGATTGCGGATTGATCAAACGACGCCCGCTTTCCCTGTGCTTTTGCGAAAGCTTCCAGCGCCGTCTGCTCTTTCTGCTCGGCAAAAAACGCCATGCCGCGGTACGGATTCAGCGAGCGGTAAATCGCGGCCAAACTTTTTTCCTCGGATGCCGGAAGCTGGCTGACGACAAGGCTCGCGAAGTACGGCGGCAAAGGCAGAGCGCGGACGTCGCCGGCGATGACGGCGATCGCGTGGCCGTTTAGTCCGCGAGCGAGCAGGCCTTTCCGCGCCGCCGCGGCTTTCACTTCATCAGGAAGGACAACAATCACGTGCATCTTTCCCTGTGCGGCCAGTTCTTCCGCGAGCGACGTCTCCCGGGCGCTGAGGACCAGCCCGTAGCCGCCAGACGCTTGGGTCTCGCGAAGGATTGCCTTCACTTGTTCAGCGCTGTTAGCCGTTTGCTCCTTGGTAGCAGCCTCTTCTCCTCCCGCCGCCGTTCCTGCCTCCTGCGCACTGCCGCTGATCGCTTTCTCGCCGCGTCCCCGCGTCTCCGCGTCTCCGCGTCCTTTCGCCCCGTCTCCCCGTCCCCCCGTCCCCCCGTCCCCTTTTTCACCGTCTGCCGCGAAGCAGAAGATGCGTCCGTCTTCAGTGGAAGCGAGCAGCCGTCCGCCAGCGGCGGCCAAATACTCGACGTTGCCGCTGACCTTCAGTTCCGTCCAGGGCGTCGCGCCGGGCTTGATCGGCAGCTTGACGATAGCGATCATCCCCTGTGCGCCGACGTAAAGGCTGTCACCGGCCTTGATCAATGTCTTGGCGCCTTTCAGCGGCGTGGCGGCCTGCTGCAAATAACCGGGCTTAGCGATGGTCTTGAATTCGAGCGGCTTGGGCAACTTCACACGCGCGGACAAGTCGAACGCCTGCAGTTCATCATTTCCGAGCCCCAGCAGCAGGCTTCCCGCAATCACCGGCCAATGCGTCGAGGTTCCCTGCGGCTTGCCGTCCTTAAGGTCGAAGACCATACCGCCGCAGAAGTAACTTTCTTCGCCGCCCAGCACGTCGTGGCTGCCATATTTGTTCGCAAACGTGAAGTACAGCATCTTGCCCGTGTTTTTGTCGAAGCACGCCGCAACCGCACGCCCGTTGGGCACCAGTAGCCGGTCGCCCGTCAGCACCAGCGAACCTTGCGGCGCGATGCCGCCGAAGGCTTTGGAGCCGTGCGGGTGCGTGAGAAAGTCCGAACCTTCGCCGGAATTCGACCACACCGGCTTGCCAGTCTCGGCGTCGAGGCAGTGAACGAAGATTCCCATCATCGGCCAGATGCCAGCGGCGAAGTACACCTTCCCGTTTTCGACCACCGGCGCGCCGCGCACTGGCCAGGTGTCAATCAGCCGGCCATTGCCGAGCACCAGCCGTTCTTTCGGGGCGCCTTTGAACTTCCACAGCAACGAACCCTTGGCCGCATCCAGGGCGTAGAGGTAGCCGTCGTCGGAGCCGGCAAAAACACGGCGGGTAGCGCCGGCCTCCGTGCCGGCCGGCAGGGACGCCGGCACCACCTCGGCCACCGGGGGCAAGCGCACCGGTCCGCCGGTGATGAAGCGCCACTGTTCCTTCCCAGTGGCCAGATCGTACGCGGTGATGGAATCATCGTTGGGCGACGAGACGATCATTCGGCCATCGACCACGATCGGCTGGTAGACCGCGTCGAACTGCATTCGCGGCTGATCAGGCCAGGCCGTGATGGGCTTGGGCAACTCCAGCGTCCAGCTCAGTTGCAGCTTGGCGGCGAGTTGCTCAGACGTGTTGGCGTTGCGCGCGGCATTCAGCCGCGACATCGGCCAGTCCGCAGCCTGGGCAACCATCGAGACGAGAAACGCCGCCATGAGAATCGAGCGCAGCCCGCGTGAGGAGGTAGCGCCGGCCTCCGTGCCGGCTGCCCCGGACGCCGACTCCGTTGCGGAGCTTTTCAATCCCCAATCTGCAATCCGCAATCTGCAATCGAAGAAATCGGGGGGTCTTTTCAACGTTTTGATGGCTCGCGACTCCTGCCGGACGTAAGTTGTGGTATATACACCGGTGGTGCCTGGTGAGTGGTGATTGGTGAGTGGTGGTGTGCGGTCGTTCGAAGAGCCGAGAGCTCAACCATAGCATGAAGACTTTCTGCGCTCTTCTGTTACCTACAGCCTTTCTGCTGGCCTGCGGCGTGGCGCTGGGTGAAGACTGGCCGACGGCGCTGCACGACAACCAGCGTTCGGGGGTGACGAGCGAGGAACTGCGTCCGCCGCTGGCGCTGCGCTGGCAGACCCCGCGCGCCGTTGCGCCCGCTGCAGGCTGGTCGCTGCCCGTGGATGCCTATGGCGTGCGCAAGAACAAGCCGGACGTCTGCTTCGACGATGCCTATCGCGTCATCGCGGCCGGGGACGCGGCATATTATTCTTCATCGGGCGAAAACTGCGTTTACGCGATCGACGCCGCTACGGGCAAGGTGCACTGGCGGTACTTCACGGATGCGGCGCCGCGCCTGGCCCCGGCCTTCTGGAACGGGAAGCTTTACTTCGGCGCGGATGACGGCGTCTTCCGCTGCATCGAGGCGGCGACGGGGAAGCAGATTTGGCAATTCAACGCGCGTTTGAACGAGCAGCAGATGCTCGGTTACGGGCGGTTCCTTTCGCTCTGGCCCATTCGCGCGGGCGGGATTGTTGAGAACGGAATCGCGTACCTCGCGGCGGGGCTTTTTCCAGCGAACCATATTTTCCTCTGCGCAGTCAACGCCGAAGACGGCCGCCTGGTGTGGCGAAGACAGATCGACGACGGGCTGGGCAGCGATCACGTGCCGCAGGGGTATATTTTGGCCGCGTCGGCGGGCGAGGCGCCCGCCGCTCCTCCAGCAGGAGCCCCGGGCGCCCTTGCCCGGGGAGTGTTGTTCACAACCTCGCGGACGGCTCCGGCGCGCTGGAACGCGGCGGACGGGGCGCGCATCGATTTCAAGACGCCATTTCCCGCGGTGAAGGAGGCTCACGAGTACCGCTACTACTGTGGCGGCAGCGACGCTCAGATCTGGAACGGGCGCAACATCGTCTTCGGCAGCGCGTGCATTCTGGCGTACGATCCGGACAAAACTCTGAAAGACAAATACGGCCGGGGGCAGAACGGCGATTTGATCTTCAACTGGTTCGGCGCGCGGCAGGCTGCGGTAGCGCCGGCCTCCGTGCCGGCCGGCAAGGACGCCCATCCTATGGCCTTCATCGCGGCCGACGACTACGTCGCGTGCGTCGATCAGGCCAGGCTGCCGGAACTGGCGGCCGGCGAGTGCAAGGAGTTTGAAGAAGCGTACAAGAAGCTCGGCGTCGCGGGACGGCTGGATGCGATGGCCGAGTACGAGCAGGCGGTCAAGGAACACGGAGCCGATTACTTCTTGGCGAAAAAGCTCGCCAACGGAGCGCTGCGCTACAGCAAGGACAACTGGCCGCGTGTTTCCTCCGCGATCATCGAGAAGATCAAGCAGAAGTCCGCGTGGCTGGTGCCGGTTCAGGCCACCGAAGCGATGATTCTCACGGGCGCCATCCTCTATCTTGGCGGCGAAGACTCCGTGTGCGCGCTGGATTCCCGCACGGGCGAAAAACTCTGGACCGAAAAGACGGGCAGCCGCGTGCGCGGGCTGGCGGCAGCCAGCGGGCGGCTGTTTGTCAGCACCGTTGATGGGAATGTGCGGTGTTACGATGGTAGCCGCGGCACTCCTGCCGCGGAGAAGATCCCCGACAAGAGTGTCGGGGCTACGGACAAAGACGATCTCTGGGCCGCCGCGGCGCGCTCCATAATGGCCGAGGCGAAAACGACGCGCGGGTACTGTCTGCTCGTTGGCAAGGATGCGGATAAGCTCGCGTGCGAACTGGCGCCCATCTCGCAGTTCAGCATTTACTGTCTTTGCACTGAGGACGTCTCTGCCGCGCGTCAACGTGTGGCAGACGCCGGGCTGTACGGGACGCGAATAGTCATCAATCAATCGGAACTGAAGTCGTTGCCGTTTCCGCCGTACGTCTTCAATGTCGCGTTTGACTGCGCCGCGGTATCGGGCGGCGCGCCGAGTCCGTATCTTGCAGAAGTGACAAAGCCGTTCGGCGGAATTGCGGTCATTCCGTCCAAAGGGCAGAAAGAAATCACACAGAACGGGCGGTACGACGTTCGCGACCAGGGGCCATGGCGAATCACCGCCCCGCGCGCACCGATGTTCGGAACGACGAAGAACTGGACGCACAACTACGCCACGCCGGCCAACACGTACTGCAACAACGACAATTCCGTGCGTGGACCCTTTGGCGTGTCGTGGTTTGGCGAACCCGGGCCGCGCACCCGGATCGAGCGGCACGCCACGCCGCCGATGCCGCTGGTCGTGAACGGGACAATGTTCACGATCGGCTACGACCGCGTGATGGCCTATGACGTCTACAACGGCGTTTGCTACTGGGAACGCGAGATCGAAGGGGCAACGCGCGAAGGGTTGCCGCTCAACACCTCGAACATCGTCGCCGACGAGAACAGTCTTTTCGTTGTCACGAGCAACAAGCAGTGTCTGCGGCTGGACGCTCGCACGGGCAAGACGTTGAAGACCTACGAACCGGTAGCGCCGGCCTCCGTGCCGGCCGGGAAAGAGGTAGCGCCGGCCTCCGCGCCGGCCGGGAAAGAGGTGGCGCCGGCCTCCACGCCGGCCGGCAGGGACGCCGGCACCACCCCGCCGTCCTGGGCCTGGATCGCGCGCGATGGTGCGCTGCTCTTCGGCAGCCGTGCCGAAATCGACGAGCGGCGCAAGAACGTTCAGAAGCAGACCAGCAACGCGGTGTTCGCGCTGGATGTCGAGACCGGCAAGCCGGTCTGGACGCGCGAAGGGCGCGGGATCGATCATGACGGCATTGCTGTGGCACCGGTAGCGCCGGCCTCCGTGCCGGCCGGAGAACTGCGCCGCATGTTGTTCTTCGTCGATCGCGGCCTGACAGACGATGAACGCAAACAGGCGATGGACTCGACCATACGCGACACTTCAGTGCCGGATCGCTCGGACGAAAAAGCGAAACTGGTCACAGCCGATCTGCGCAAAATCGTGGCGCTGGATGCGGCGAGCGGCAAGGTGCTCTGGGAAAAGCCGCTGAACTGTTCGGACATCACGCTGGACGATAACGTCATTTGCGAAGGGCGCGTCGGCGTTTCGTGCATGGTGTCCGATGGCGTGCTGGTCGTGCACGGCACCGGAAGCCTGGGGCATCCGCACAAGCAGTTCCTCGCGGGCGAGTTCGCGCGCCGGGCGATGTACGCGTTCGATGCTGCGAGCGGGAAGCTGCTGTGGGGCGGACGGAAGAACTACTGCAAGCGGCCGATCATCGTGGGCAGCTTGATCTACGGCGAACCCTTCGCATGGGAGCTGAAAACGGGCGCTCTGGCTAAAACGAACAACCCGCTGAGCGGACGCGAGCAGGTTCTTGATTTCCATCGCGGCTACATCGGATGCGGGCATCTGCTGGCATCGGGCTCGGCGATTTTTGGCGAACGTCGCGGCATCTCGTACTGGAATCTGGACGACAAAAGCGGCTTTGTGCCGTTCGGCGGGATGGCTCTGGCGTGCGGGCTGTGCGCAGTTCCGGCCGGCGGTGTTTTTGCCGCGCCCGAAGGCCGCTCCGGCTGCGCGTGCGACACGCCGATTCACACGTCGATCGTGCTGTATCCGCTCTCGGCCGGCACGGAGGCCGGCGCTACCGGCGTCAGCGCGTGGGGCACGGGTTTTACTGGCGGAATGGCCGAGACGTTTTCCACGCCGGTGAAGCACGTCTGCATCAATCTCGGCGCGCCGGGCTTCAGGCAGAGTTCCGTCGGAAAGCAGGAGTGTTTGTGGATCCCGTATCCGACGCGCGTGGACGGCGGACCGCTCGGAAAATGGCTGCCGGCCTACGCGCACGATCAGCAGATGTGTTACTACGATGAGACGCTGGCGATCGAAAACACTCCGGACCCGTGGATTTTCACATCGGGCTACCAGAGCGACAAGCCGCTGAAATTCCGAATGCTCGACGCCGGGGCGGCGGCGCGCTACACGGTGAAGCTGTATTTCGCCGAACCGCTGGACGTCAAAGCCGGCGAGCGCGTTTTTGGCGTGCGTATCCAAGGCAAGGAGGTGTTGACGAACTTCGACATCGTTGCGGAAGCCGGCGCTCCACGTCGTGCGCTGATCAAGGAATTCCGCGGTATCGAGGTGAACGAGTTCCTTGAGATCACGCTTGTGCCTTCCGGAAAAGGGCCAATCAAGCAGCCGCTGCTATGCGGCTTTGAGGCGTCGCAGGAATAGGTCGGAAGTTCCTAGGATGAGCTATATATTTTGTTCAGGAGCCCTCGGCCCTGAAAATGTTTCTTTGATTTCCCTTGCGTTAATTTCACGTTTAGGGAAACTAGCGTGAGGATTAGCTGCTGAAATGTTGTCTATATGTCCGCGCCCCGGTTTTGTGGGTGGAGTGAATGCATGGTTCCACAGCCGCCTGAAGATCAATCGCGCAAGCAGCCAGACGAACGTCTATCGGCACGAAAATCCAGCGCGCGACTGCGCTTTGAGGGGTTCGAGGACTTTGATCCTCTGCTGCCTCCACCCCCGCCACCGCCTCCGCCTCCTCCGCCTCCTCCACCGCCTGCGCAGGATCACGAGTCCGGGCTGAACGCCCGGCCGCCGCTGCACAGCCGTTTTCTCAACGCGCCGCCGGCGCCGCCACCCGCTCCACGGCCGCGCAGTGATTTTGCTCCTCCGCCGCCCCCTCCGCCTCCGCCACGGCCGCCCGCGCCACCCGCGCCACCCGCGTCTTCAGCGAAGGTGCCAAGTGCGGCCGCTCTGCGAGGGCGGCGCGTGGGAGAAATTCTTGCGTCGATGGACTTGCTGACGCCCGCGCAAGCGCAGACGTTCGCGGATTCGGCGCGGCTGGCCAAGGAGCCGCTGGGGCTGCATCTGGTGGGGCGTGGAGTGATCACGCCGACGCAGCTCTGCCAGGCGCTTTCGTTGCAGACGGGTTTGCCGGTCGTGGACCTCCCCGATAGCAACGTGCCGGTCGCAAAGAAATACTCAAAGCTTGCGCACCTCATGGCGCGCTTCGAAATGGTGCCCTTCAGCGAAACGGAACAAGTGATCTGTGTTGCCTGCCGCCGGCCGCCATCGCCGCAGCGCGTTCCGGAGATCGAGAAGGCGTTCGGAAAGAAGGTGCGCGTGTGCCTGGCGGCGGACGAGCAGATCGGGCAGATCTTGAAGTCGCTCGGCCCCAGCACCACGCGGCAAAAGCGGAAGCATGCGCGCTACCGGGTGACCATGCCGATCTGGGTGCAGTTATGCGGGCCGCGCAACGAGCCGCTCTCGCCCAAACATGGCGGACAGATTCTCGACATCAGCGCCAGCGGGCTGCGCATCGAAGCGCCCGACGTCATGTTGGAGAAGATCAAGGAGCTGCGCACGACCGAGCCGAAACTGTACGTCCAGTTCTGCACGCCGCCGCTGGAAGTCGTGGGTACCTGCATCTTGCGGCACGCGCGGCGCAAGGATAGCGCGAAGAGCTGGGAGAGCCTGTGCGTGCTGGGTTTGGAACTCATCGGCGTCGCCGCGCCCGCTCGTGAAAACCTGCGCAAGATACTCGACCGCGCCGAAATCGGCGTCCGCCGCCTGGAAGTCGAATTCGGCACGGACCACCTCTAACCGCAAACAACAGGGTTCGGGGTTCGGGGTTCAGGGTTCAGGGTTCAGGGTTCAGGGTTCAGTGAAGGCTTTGAAGTCTTCGTTTCTAGACCCTAGACCCTGAACCCTGAACCCTGAGCCCTGCTGTTCTACTTCGTCCGTATGTTCTGGATGGAGCCGGCTCCGACGTCGCCTTTCATCGAAAGCTTGTAGGTGACGGGCGCGTAGATTTCGTACGGCACGCCGGCGAAGAGCAGGCTGACCTGCACGAAGCGCGGCAGAACTTTCAGATGCGATTCGTCCGCTCGGCGCGTGCTGGAAATGCCTTCGGTGTCGAAGCCGAGCTGCGACAACTTCGGATAGCTCAGCGCCACGGAGATCGTCGCGATCGTGCCTGCCGGAGCCGGGCCGGCCAACTTTGGATACTTGATGCTGATGCTCTTCAGGTGCCCGCCGGCGGGCACTTGAGCTTTTCCTTTTTCATCGACTGTCACCTTGTCCACAACGTTACCCACGCCGACGACCAGCGTATTTCCGCCGGCCGCGGCCGGATTGAAGCCGGCGGGCAGTTCGATGCCGCCGCTGACGCCAACCTGGTCCGCCGTGTCTTTGCCGAAGGCGAACTTGCCGGTCAGCTTCTTGATCGCGACTTTGTTGTTCGTCGGCGTCGGCAGAGCTGCGGAATCTCCGGCGGCTTTCGCTCCGACGGGGACCATCTTGCGAATCTTGCCCAGTTCCTTGCCCGCATTGTCTTTCGCCACGCTGGTGGCGACCGACAGCGTCGGCGCTGTGAAGTTGCGCGTCGGCAATAGACCATCCACGGGAACGGATGCGCGGGCGAAGGCAGCGGCCACGGCGAGAGAACTGGTGGCAACCGTGTCGTCAAAGGTGGTTGTGGCGGTCGTCGCGCCGGGGATGTTGGAGACGACGATGTTCAGTTTCGCCAGGCCGGCGGCATCGATGTTGGCCGTCGAGATCAGTCCATTCAGCGAGTTCACCGCCGACTTGTTTCCGACGACCACATAGGCATCAACGATCGCTTCCGCGCCGCCGCCGCTGATCGTCAACACGGCCCGGTACACGCCTTCGGCGTTGTAGGCGTGCGTGGTGGTGCCCTTGTTGCCGCTGATGGCGATCGAGTCCATGTGCGTGCCGTCGCCAAAATCCAGGTCTGCAGAAGGTTCACTGGTCAGATTGGCTCCCGTCACCGAAGCGCTGAAAGTGATCGTATCTCCGGCCTGCGCGGGATTCGGGGTGATGCTTACGTCGCTGACATCAATCGACGGGAACTTGCCTGAGGCGTTTTTGTTGGACAGCGGCGCGTCAAAGCGGATGCTGCCGCTTTGCGGCGAACTTCCAGATACACTGGAGGTCACCACGGCAGTGTAGCTGCCGGCTTTGGCGTACACGTGCGTTGCGTTCGTAGACGAATCGATGTTCATTGGCGCGCTGCCGTCGCCGAAATCAATGGTTCCCGTTCCTTCGATTGTGATGAGGAACTCGATGGGATCGGCAAGCGTGCCCGTGCCATTTGGATAGGTAACCCCCAACCCAAAGACGTTGGACTGGTTGCTGTCGAACGGAACGAGATAGTTCAGCACCGCCGTGCCCAAGGTGCTGGATGAAATCGTCGGCTTGTAGCGGCCCGGCTGCGTGTACGTGTGCGCGGGCGTATCGCCGGCCTTGTACGTGACCGTCGTGCCATCCCCATAGTCGAAGCTGGTGGGAACGAAAATCCCGGTCGAGATATTCACCGGATCGGTAATCGCATTCGCCGGGACAATGCCCACAAAGCCGCCGCCGGGCATCGACGTCATCCCGGAACGAATGCGCGCGTTCTGAGCCGCGCGGTCAGCCGCGCTGGCAGCTTGCGTGTCTGTGGTGACGAAGGCTGCGATGACTGCCGCCAGGAAAAAGGAAAGCATTGTTCGTTGCATGGTCGTTCTCCCCAAGCTAGTAATGACCGGCACGATAGTGAGGACGCACCAGAAGTCAAAGCCTTCGCACGAGATAGGTTGGCTCTTTAGCCAACTGGCAGCCCCTCACTTCTCCGGCGGCTTGTTCCCCGCGCGATAGCGCGTGATCGCCTCCTTGTAGATCGGCACGTAGACCTTGTCGCGTGGCACGCAGCCGCTCGCGTATTGTCCGACCTCGTTGCCTTTGGAACGCATCAACGCGGTGCAGCACGAATCCGCGATGCAGGTCTTCTCCTTGAGCATGCGGCCGTGATCGCGCAGGTCTTTGACGAAGTCCGGATAGGCGAACGCTCCGCGCCCCACGCCGGCCAGCGTAATCTTGCCCTGCTTTACGTTGGCGGCCGCGACGTTCACCAGGAAATTCTGCAGCCAGGAATAGCCCGTGCCGAGCATCGGTACATCCGGGAACGCCTGCTGAAGCTGCCCCGCCAGCCTGAACATGCGCGCGCAGCCGATCAACGGGTGCTCCGGCGTGTCGTACCCGTCCACCGGCGGGCGCTCAAACGGCCGTCCAAAATGCGGATTGTTGTACGGATTGGCGATCGACAGGTTGAACAAGCAGACGCCCAGATCGCGCAGCATCGCGATCACCTGCCGCGGTTCGGACAAGTCGGGCGTAAGCGGATCGTCGCGCTTCACGCCGAAGGCCCACAAGTAAGGAGTCGTATACGGCCGTGGCACGCCCACGCCGGTAGCGCCGGCCTCCGTGCCGGCCGGAGCCTGCATGTACGGCACGAAGTCGGCCATGTTCATGCGCGTAGCGATAAGCACGTCCTTGCTGACTTCGCTGCGAATGCGCCCGATGATGTTTCGCACCAGCCGCGTGCGATTTTCCAGTGAGCCGCCGTACGGCCCCGGCCGCGTGTGGCAGCCGAGTAGTTCCGACAAGAGATAGCGGTGGCACTGCTTCAGATCGAGAAAATCGAAGCCCGCCTGAACCGCCAGCTTTGCCGCGACAATAAAAGCATCTTCAATGCGCTTCAAATCGTCGTCGCTCAGAACTGGGTAGTCCGCGGGAATCGGAACTTTGCCGGGTGCCACGCTTGTGTTCGCGCCGTCCGTGTGGCGCGAACTCAAGCGTGCGAGTTCCTGCTCCGCAACCATTGTGATCGGATCGACCACCGGATCGCGCATCGCGATCAGCGGCTTGCGATAACTGTACCGCCCCGAATGTGTAAGCTGGCAGCCGACGAGCAGATCCTCGCACGCGCACGCGCCCCAGGCTTCGCGGTGCTTCTGCCGCAGGCGCTCGACCATGGCCGCGGTGGACTTCAGCGAGCCCGGATGAATCCAAAGCTGCCGCGGGTTTGCGCGCGCCTCTTCCAGCACCGCGACGGCCTCGCCCCAGATCAGCTTGCAGCCGCCGTCGCCGAAGCGTTCCCAGCGGCGCACGGTCAGTTCGCCCGGCTGTCCGTCGGGCTCCCCGTCGCAGCCTTCCATCGGATGGATCGCGAGGCGGTTGCCCACCGTGCGCCCGCCAATCTTTACCGGCTGCATCAGCACGGAGATGTCGGACTCAAAGCCAATGTCTTCACTGAGCCCTAGTTCGCGGGCCTTGGCAAGCAGTTCGTCGCTCGTTTTGAAAGTAAACCAGTTTGGCACGCGCGTTCTTCCTAAGATTGGGTTTGCGGAAACGACGCGCCGAATTATAGCAGCCGGTTTAATCAGGGTCCAATGGCAGCGGGGTTAGAGTTCGGGAACGGAATCGGCGGCGCTTTATCCTTTCCTGGACCCTGAACCCTGAACCCTATACCCTTCTGTCACGGAGGCTTGGAACTGACCATGAAACTTGTTCTGATCGGACTGCGTGGCAGCGGCAAATCGACGGTGGGCCCATTGCTGGCCAAGCAACTCGGCTGGACCTTTGTGGACACCGACGGCATCATCCAGCGACGCACGGGAATGACCATTCGCGAGATTTTCGATCAAGGCGGCGAGGCGCTTTTCCGCAAGATCGAGGCGGAGGTCGTCCAGGAGTGCGCGCGCGGAGACCAGCTTGTCCTCGCCACCGGCGGCGGCGCTATCCTCAACCGCGACAGCGCGGCGGCGCTCAAAAAGGACGGCTTCGTCGTCCATCTCAGCGCCGATCCCGCGGAGTTGTGGCGGCGCGTTTCGTGTGACGACGCCAGCGCCGCGACACGTCCACAGCTCGTCGCCGCGACCTCGGGCATCGAAGAACTTCAGAAGCTGCTGCTTGCCCGCGCCGAAATCTACGCCTCCGTGCGCGATGTCGAAGTGCACTGCGGCGGCCGCTCGCCGCAGGAGGTCGCGAATGCGATCCTGGCGCTGCTGCGGGAGCGCGGGAAGAACCACATGCCCGGGCAATAAGGAAGCGCGCCATGAAAGCCCATGATTCACCCAAGTCTCTGCACAAAGTTGTCACGTTCAAAGTCGAGTCCGAGGTCGCGGAGTTTCTCGACGCGATGCCCAACAAGTCCGAGTTCATCCGCAAAGCGCTGCTCTCCGCGTTGCTCGAACCCTGCCCCGTCTGCAATGGCAAAGGCAGCGTTCCGCGCAGCCTGCGCCGCGATCTGGAGACGATTTTCAGCAAGCAGCAGTTGGTCCCGTGCTCATACTGCGGCTACGATTTTCCGCTGGGAACCGAGAAAGCTCGCAAAGGCGCCGGGGATCGTGAGCGCCTGCGCCAGTACCTTGGCGGCGGCGATTTTTACTGCGACGATTGCTTCACGAAAACTGAAACCTGCCGCGACTGCGGCCAGCACGTCGCTCATTCGCGCATGAGTTCGCACAAGAAAAACGCGCATCATTAGTGGCGCAATCCTCCTGGATTGCGTTACTCCCGTCTCTTTCGCAGCGCTCGGAGCACGGCATCGCGCCTGAAGCGCGCCTGTTCTGATGCGGGATCCAGTTGCAGCGCGATCTGCAATTCGCAGAACGCCGCTTCATAGTCGCCGCTGTCTTGCAGCGCCATTCCGAGATTCACGTGATACAGCGCAACCTGCGGGTCCAGCCGCGCCGCATGAGCGAACTCGCGCACGGCTTCCGGCAACCGGCCGGTCATCGCCAGCACGATGCCCAGATTGCTGTGAGCCATCACGTGCTCTGGTTGCAACCGCAGCGCGGCGCGCAAATGCAGCTCCGCCGGGCCTAGTTTCTGCTGTTGAGCCAACAGTGCGCCGTACGCGTTGTGCGCTTCGGGATAAACGCTTCGCAACTGCAGCGTCTGGAGAAAATGATACTCGGCGCCCGCGAGGTCTCCGCGCTCACTGCAAACTTGCGCCATGTTGTAATGCGCGACCCACGCGTTCGGATTTTTCGCCAGCGTGTCGCTCCAGAGCGCCTCGGAGGACGCATACGTTTTCGCCAGCGTGAAGCTCACCACGCTCAGCACGAGGACTGGCAACGCGGCGCTAGCCAGTCGCAGCCTGCGTACAGGTATTCTTTCGATGACGCGCACAATCGCCCACGCCAAAGCCGTCAGAATCGGCACGCACGCCAGGTACTGATAGTGATTGCACACCAGCGCGAAGAGCATCGTGTAGAAATCGATGAAACCAAGCGCCGGCAGCAGCATTCCACCGAAGAGAAGCACGGCAGTCAGCGGCCCGCGCCCAAACTTTTTGCGCAAGGCCCAGAAGACAATCGGCACAACCACGCACGCGGCCAGCAGCAGCCATTGCACGGGCGAGCGCGCATCGACTTGCCACTTGGGCTCGATCGCCGAAACGTTCGCGGGCCAGACGAGCTTCAGTGCGTAGAACCACAGTGCGCGCGCGGCGATGAGACAGCGCCCAACGAACGTGTAGCTCCAGTCGATCCCCTTTGCGCCGACGTGATTTTTCTCGATCCACGTTGTCACGGCACCGATCCCCGCGCCCGCCGCCAGCCACGGCATCAGGCTCAGCCAAAGCCACGCGGCGATCCGTCCGTGCAGCCACCAGATCAGCACCAGCAGCGCCGCCGGCAAAGTCGCTGCGACCGATTTTGCCAGCAGCGCGCCCAGGAAAAAAATAAACGCGAGGCCATACCAGCTCCAGTTCACGCGCGCGCGCGCCTGTTCGGGGCCTGCGGGTCTGAGGAACTTCAGGAAACACGCCACCGATGCGAGACACAGCAGCGTCGAAAACGTGTTCTTGAATTCGGTGATCCACGCAACGGATTCGACCTGCATCGGATGCACTGCGAAAAGAAACGCCGCCAGAAACGGCACGTGCTCCGAGACGCTGGCCGCGCCAGCCTCGCTTTTTGCCCGAAAAAGTTTCCGCAACAGCCGCCACAGCAGCAGCGCATTCGCTGCATGCAGCAACGTGGTGACGACGTGGTACCCGAGAGTGCGAGTCCCGAAAAGTTGGTACTGCACCCAGAAGCCCGTGTTCGTCAGCGGGTAATAATGCGGGCTGGCGGCGGGCTCAAACCAGATCTGGTAAAGTCCGTGAACCGAACGCAGCGTGCGGTTTTCGGTCACCCACTCGTTGTCGTCCCAGAGGAATTCGCCATTGAACGCCGGAGCATAGATCGCCACCACCGCGCCGATTAGCAGCGCCGCTTTCAGCCAGCAGCGCCAGCCCATTTGGTTTGGCGAGGAGTCCGCATCCATCAGCTCTGCGTCCGTCACACTTTTGCGAAGGCCTGTTCCAGGTCCGCGATCAGGTCGTCGAGGTGTTCGATGCCCGTCGAGACGCGGATCAGATTCTGCGTGATCCCCACCGCGCGCCGCACGTCCTCCGGCATCGACACATGCGTCATCGACCACGGATGCTCGATCAGCGACTCTACGCCGCCCAGGGATTCGGCGAGCGTGAAGAGATGCACGCCGCCGAGCAGCCGGAACGCTTCCTCCTGCCCGCCTTTCACGCGGAACGAAAACGTTCCGCCAAAGCCGGTCATCTGTTTGAGCGCCAGCGCGTGCTGCGGATGCGATTCGAGCCCCGGATGCAGAACGTTTTCAACCTTCGGATGTTTCGCCAGCCAGCGCGCCAGCCCCAGCGCGTTCTTGTTGTGAGCGTCCATGCGCACGGGCAGCGTCTTCACGCCGCGCAAAACAAGGAAGCAGTCCTGCGGGCCGGCGCACGTTCCCATCGCGTTCTGCAAAAATTTCATTTTTTCGGCCAGGGCCGGATCTTTCACGATCACCGCGCCGCCGACCACATCCGAATGCCCGTTGATGTACTTCGTCGTCGAATGCACGACGATGTCGAAGCCCAGATCCAGCGGCCGTTGAAAGTACGGCGAAAGGAACGTATTGTCGCAGATCGTTGTGATCTTCTGCGGCCGGGCGATATCGGCGATCGCCTTCAGGTCGAGCAAGTTCATCAGCGGATTGGTCGGCGTTTCCGTCCAGATCGCGCGCGTGTTGGGGCGAATCGCTTTCTTCAGCGCCGCCAGATCGCGCAGATTGACGAATTCCAGCGCCACGCCGTTCTTCGCGATGACTTGGATGAGCAGCCTGTACGTTCCGCCGTAGATGTCGTCGTGAACGATCACGTGATCGCCCGGACCATACTGCTGCAGGACGGTCGCCTCGGCCGCCATGCCTGTCGCGAACGCAAATCCGTGCGTGCCGCCTTCCAGAGCCGCGAGGCAATCTTCGAGCGCCTTGCGCGTCGGATTTCCGCTGCGCGAATAGTCGAACGGCCCCGGCTGATTGACTCCCTTGAATGCAAACGTCGAAGTCTGGTAAATCGGCGTCATCACCGCTCCGTACGCCGGATCAGGCTTCTGCCCCGCATGAATCGCCAACGTCTCAAATCGCATAGCTTCTCCTGTTAATTCAATCTGTTCGCCCGAAAGGAGCATAGCCGCTCGAACGGCCCCTGAATAGTGAACTCGGCCCGAGATGCTTGGCCACTAGCACAATCTCCCTGGATTGCGCGCTGTTCGGTTCCCCTCTCCACCGCGAGGGAGAGGGGTTAGGGGTGAGGGGGCCGCTCGAAAGCCATCGCCCCTGTTGCACCGCCCGCCCCCGTACTCGTTTTCAGCGCACCGCCGCTTGCGCAAAAAACTCCGCGCGTTAGGGTGAGAAACTCAGAATAGGGACAACCCGTGAATCCGACGATTTTTCTCTATAAGAGCCTTGATGAGAAACAGCGGCGAATCTGTTTCTTCATCCAGCGCGTCGCGACCGGCAGCGGTCCCGCCAAGGTCCCGCCCGGCATCTCTCTCCTCCCCGGCGGCACGCTGAGTGACGAGCAGTTCGACCTGCTCCGCCAGTCCGGCTGGAACATCCACGTCATGAAATGATGTCATTGGTCATTGCGCACGCCGTGTCCTGGCAGTTAAGGACGAATGACCAATGTAGTCACTGAAGCCGGCCTGCGGGGCGAAAGCACTGCCTGCCGTTCAAGGCGCTACGCGCAAAACGCGCACGCCGTAGGGACCGGGCAGCTTCACTTTCACAGCAGCGTTCGCGGCGCCGAGCGCTTCGCCGGATTCGGCGTCGGTGAGTTTTAGCGCGTCGGTGCTGAAGGCTGCGGCTTTGGGCAGAAGCTTGATCTCAGTTTCCGCGTCCTGGTCGGACCAGCTCGCGAGGACGATCAGGATTTCTTTTGTGGCGGGTTTGCTCAGGGCGAGCCATTTCACGCTGTCATTGCTGACGCTCAGGAGCGGACTTTCGGCCCAGTAGTTGTGAACGGTGACGGCGTCCGTGGCGTAGCCGAAATCCCAAATCAGCTTCTCCTCTTTGATGTCGCGACCGCGCTGGATCTCGTGAACCAGGCGCATGGCCCATTCGGTGCGCTCGACGAGGCGATCGACTACCGCTTTGGGTTTGGTTTCGCGAAGCTTCGCGAAAACTTTGTTGCTGTTGCCGGTGACGGCGTAGAGCGAGAGCGGCATGTTGCCGAGTTGCAGGCCGGTGGTTTCAGTGCGCAGCCAGTCCGGCGCGAACGGCTTGTCGTTGCCCAGTTCGTGATCGAGGTCCACCGTGCCCCAGCCGTGCACGGGCGCGACAACCGTGTTCGTCATGTGCAGGACCCATTCGAGCGGCTCCTTGCGCACGCGCCGGTTCAGTTGCAACGCGGTCCACACGCGGCGCTGGTATTCGCGCTGCGCCCAGATCAGCAGAGCGGGCTGGATGTTGCCGTCTTCGCAGATGTAAGCGTCGGTGGTGCGGCGATTCGACGAAAGCTTCAGGTACACGTTGTCCCAGTAGATGCTCACGCCGCGCTTCATCCATTCATTGGCGAAGTAGGTGCCGAAATCGCGATAGCTGGCTCCGAACGTCACGCCCGCGTTGCCGCCGACGAAGGCATAGCCAGTGTCCATGCTGGCCCCCTGTGGCGTCTGGCGCGCGAAGCCGTCGGCTTCGCCGCCCCATTCATCCTGAAAGACGACCCACTCCGGGCGCGGCGTCGCGGCGTACATTTCTTCCTGATAGACGGCAATCGGTTTGGTCAAGCCGGCGCTCTTGGCATTGCCAGCGAAATGCGAGACGCTGTTGAGCCAGTCCCACGAACCGTGCACCGGCGGCGGCTTGTGCTCGGCGGCGTAGCTCTTGAACCAGGCTTCATCGAAGGGCTTGCCTTCGCGGCACTCAAGGATCTTGTCCACGATGCGCCAATCGTCCTTGAACGGGCCTTGCGAGGCGCACTGCAAACCGCCCCAAGGCACGACGGCCAGTCCGCCCGGGCAGTACGGCAGGCGCTGGCGAAAATCGGCGGGCATCGGCTTCGTCGGGGTCGCTTGCAGGCCGAAGACGAGCGTGCGAGCCTCCTTTAGTGTGGTCGGCGTGTTGATCAGATAAATCTTGAGCGTCAGCACGCCGCCGGCGCGCGAAAGTTCCTGGATCGGCGTTTTGCTTTTATTCTTCTCGGTGCACCATCCTTTGTCGTTTTCGGCAAACCACGCCAGCCCGCGTTCTTCGGCTCCGAGCCAGATGTACGGAACGAACGAGTTGCGCCAGAGCGGCGAGTGCACCGCTTTGGAGCCGTCCCAGACGACGCCTTCGCCTTTGGGCGTGAAGCCGGAGTGATTTTGCCGGAGCCCGTCGGCGATGGCATGCATGAGCGGCGCTTCGGAATCCTTCAGCGGAATCTCGATCCAGAGCTTCTGGATTTCGGCAGGCCTGTCGCCGGGCGAAAGCTGCATCTCGACTTTCATGCAACCATCGACTTCGATGGTGGACATTGTCGAAACGTTCACGGCGCTAGATATGGCTTCGGCTTTGAAGGTGGCTCTGTGCGGCAGTATTTCCGTGAATATGTTTCGGCCCTTACCAGCAGCCCACTTGACCTCGTGGTCAGCAGCGATGCATCGCATCACCATTGGCCCTGCGAGAATATCGCGGCCTTTGGTGACGACTTTTTCGAAAAGACCGAAGCCACTCAGGTCGTAGCTTCGCTGCACGACGCTTATTGTCTTGCCGTTTACTGATATGGGTGTGAACGGCGGGAACATCTCGTCGGTCACGCCGATCTTGTTGTTCTCCCAGACGAAACGTTTTCGGACGAACGGGAATCCGCCGCCGGGAACCTGCGAGCCATCCGCCATGGTTGCTGTCGTTGTCAGCGTGTACGAGCCGTCTTCGAGCGCCGGGACCGTTAAGCTTCTCTCTTCGCGCGTGAAGGGCGTCTGGTCTTCGCACAAGGTTTTGCCTTGAGCGTTTTTCAGCGCGAGCTTCACCGAAGCGATGCGGTCGGGCGCGACGTGGTTGTCGAGAATGTAGTAGATCTTGTTGTAAGTCGGCAGGTATTGGCCGCGGACTTCGACGGGCCGCAGGCGAACTTTGTCCGAGAGCTGCGCCGGGTCGGTGTAGCGCGCGTAGGCGTTGGCGACTTCCTCGGGCATGAGCGGCTCCGGATAGACGTAGACTTCGTCGATCAGGCCGTTGCCACCGGGGAAGAAGTTGATTTGCGTGAGCAGGCCTTTGGTGTCGCCGGGGCGCTGCAAACTTTCGCCATAGCCACGCGCAGCTTCCTTGCCGTTGACATAGAAGGCGATGTCCTTCCCCTTCCACGTCACAACGATGTGGTACCAGCGGCCGGGAAAGTAGAGCGTGCCCGTTTGATCCGTGACGAAGTGCAGCCCGGCGTCTTTGCCTTTGCTGAAGTACAGTGACAGCGGCGAACCTTCGGGCCGCTGACTATTGAACAGGTAAAGCGTGAAGGCGTTCGTCGTGATGAAGCCGATGTTGCGGTCGGAGCAACTGTTGAAGCCGACGGGCTGGCCCCAGAATTCGATGGAGCCTTTGTCCAGGCTTCCGAGCTGCGGCGCGTCGAGCGTCAGTCTGCCCTGGAGCGCTCCACCACGCACACCGGCGGGGATAAACGTGCCCGTGCTCTTTGCTTTCACGCCGGGGACTTTATCGATCGTCAAATCCGCGTTGCCGTCCAGCGCGAGATACACGCCAGGAAGATGTTCGGGCGCGAAGTGCGGAGCGCCTTGCGCGAGCGGTGCGGCGGGGGCGGCCTTGAAGCGCTCGGGAGCGTCCGGCGGCTGGAACTGGAAAACGTTGCGGTGAATGCGGAGTTGATCGATCAGACCTTCAATTCCTGAATCGCCTTTGTCGTTATTGCCGACGAAGAGCGGGCCGGGTTTCTTCTCTTCGTCGCCGGAGACAGTCAAGCCCTGGCCCCAGTTGATTCCGGCACAGACCAGTTCCTTGCCGTCCACATACAGCCGGCGGTGGCTATCGGGAAATTGCGCGCTGATGCCGGCGACGTGCAACCATTTGCCGGGGACGATGGCGCCGGGCTGCGAGGAGGTCCGCGTCGTGCTGCCGTAAAAACAATTTGTCGTCTCCAGATGCAGCGCGCCGGCGCTGTCCACGAAAAGCGCGAAGCCTTTGGTCACGTCGTGGGTGGGATCGTACTGGGGGTTTTTATCCACCTCAGCGGGGCGGAAAACGATGTAGCCATTCTTGGCAGGCAGCTTGTCGAGCTTGATCCACGCCTCGATGCTCAGGAATCCGCCGGGGAAGATTTCGGACGGCATGACCTTCAGTCCGCTGCGGCCGTTGAGTTTCAGTGCGCTGCCAAACTTACCCTGCGGGTCGAGAGTGGGTTCGCCGACTGTATCGATGCTGGCGATTTTGCCTTCGCCGGTCTTCAGGTCAGTGCATGGCATGAGCAGATACGTGTCGGCGTCGGTTTTGTACTCGGTCCAAAAGGCAACGTCGGTACCCAGCGCGTTGACACACATCAAGAGTACGCAGATGCCAAGTGCGCGATTCATGGAGATTCTCCTAACGATACAGAATTCAGAACTGAGGCAGATCTATCGTTTTATACACCGATGCGACGGACGAAGCCGATTGCGCAAAGACTGGCAGGAAGTTAGTCTATGTGCGGCAAGCGCGGAGGCGGAGTCTATGCGGCACGAGTTCACGGTTATCTATCAGGAAATCGAAAACGGTTGGATCATGGCGCGAGTTCCGGAATTGCCCGGCGCGGTGACGCAAGGCAAAACGCTTAGAGAGGCGCGCTCCATGATCAGGGAGGCCGTTAAGCTGCTGCTCCTGTCCTATCGAGAAAATGCAACGAAAGCTGCTCCTGGAAACGCAGTTCACGAAAAGCTAACCGTCAACATTCCAGCCGCATGAAACGGCGCGACCTTATCCGGCACCTCACCAGCCATGGATGCGCCTTTGACCGCGAAGGACGCAGGCATACGATCTATCGGAATTCCGCGAGCGGGCGGTGCGCGGCAGTGCCACGACATCGAGAGGTGCAGGACACGACAGCGCGTTCCATCTGCGATGAACTGATGATACCACGGCCGTAGGCGCCACAGACTGAGGGAGACTTTAATGCAAATCGCACTGACATTTGTCCTGAGCTGCGTTTTGGTTCTGCAGGCCGCGTGCTTCGCGGCGGATGCGGGGACCGAGCCGTTTCCGGGCAAGAAGACGGATTGGAATGGATACGCGAAATACGATTTCGCGATCGAGGGCAACACGTACCTGGTCGTCGTGCCGAAAGAAGCCGCGCCGGGAAAGCCGTGGATCTGGCGTGCGGAATTTTTCGGGCATGAGCCGCAGGGCGACATTGCTTTGCTGGGCAAGGGCTGGCACGTCGTCCACAACGCCAACGCGGCCGGACAGTACGGCGGGCCGAAGGGCGTGGCGGTGTGGGATGCGGCCTACGCGTACCTGACGAAGAACGGCCTTTCGGCAAAGCCGGTGCTGGAAGGTTTCAGCCGCGGCGGCCTGCTCTGTTACAACTGGGCGGTGAAGAATCCGGACAAGGTCGCGGGCATTTACGGCGACGCTCCGGTGTGCGATTTCAAAAGCTGGCCGGGCGGAAAAGGCAAAGGCCCCGGCAGCAAGGGCGACTGGCAGAATTGCTTGAAGTGCTACGGCCTGACTGAAGAGCAGGCGATGGCGTACAAGCAGAATCCCGTCGATATGCTGGAGGTGCTGGCCAAAGCGAAGGTTCCTCTGTTCCACATTGCCGGCGACGCGGACAAAGTCGTGCCGATCGAAGAAAACACGAACATCATCGCCGAACGCTATAAGAAACTCGGCGGCGACATCCAGCTCATCATCAAGCCCGGCGTCGATCACCACCCGCACTCGGTGAAAGACCCGGCGCCGATTGTGGAGTTCTGTTTGAAGTGTCTGAAATAAACAAAGGCTTTGGGCTTTGGACTATAGGCTTTGGGTACGCTTGCTTAAGTCCCAAAGCCCAAGGTCCAAAGCCCAAAGCTCGTTTTACGGGATCAGCTTCGTCAACGGATACTCAATGATTCCCGTTGCGCCGGCGCGGCGGAGTTCGGGGACGATCTTGCGGACTTTGGATTCGGCGATGACAGCTTCGGCGGCGTGCCAGCCTTGACGGGCCAGGGGGCTGAGCGTCGGGCTGCAGAGGGCTTCAAGTTTTTCGAGCACGACCTTCAGTGCTGAATCGGGCACGTTCATCTTGAGGCCGACCATTTCCTGAGCTTTGATCGCGGCCTGCATCAGCATGCCGATATTTTCGAGCTTTTCGCGCTTCCACGGGTCGGCCCACGCGGTGCGGTTGGCGACGATTTGCGTGCAGGATTCCGAAACCGTATCGACGATGCGCAGGTTGTTCGCGCGCAGGGAGCGGCCGGTTTCAGTGACGTCCACGATCGCGTCGGCCAGATCGGGCGGCTTGACTTCGGTCGCGCCATGGCTGAATTCGACGTGCGCTTCCACGCCGTGCTTGGCCAGGTATCTCTTCGTCGTGTTCACCAGTTCGGTCGCGATGACCAGGCCGTTCAGGTCTTTAGGGCTCTGCACTGTGGATTTGTTCGGCACCGCCAGCACCCAGCGCACGGGAGCGAGAAGCTGCTTGCTGTAAACCAGGTCCGCGACGACCTGCACGTCGGCGTCGTTTTCGAGCACCCAGTCTTTTCCGCAGATGCCGGCGTCGAGCTTGCCCATCTGGACGTAGCGCGGCATTTCCTGCGGGCGCAAGAGCACGCATGAGATTTCTTCGTCGTCAATGTAGGGGTAGTAGCTGCGGGAGCCGGAGGAAACCTTCCAGCCGGCTTTGCCGAGCAGATCAAAGGTGGACTGTTCCAGGCTGCCTTTGGGCAGAGCCAGCGTGAGCTTGTTCATCCCGTCTCCTTTATGTAGCGATGGCCGCGACCAAACTTTAGGCAGAAGACAATGCCAGCACTTTTGGAAGAAACAAGTCCAGAGTCCAGAAGTCGGAAAACCAGTCCAGGGTCTAGAAGTCGAGGAGTCGAGAAGTCCAAGGCTTGCGACGAAACTTTGCCGACATCACAGGCCTTCGACTTCTGGACTTCTACCCTCCCACCACCCCGAAGTAGTGCTTGAAAAACTCCGGCGGCTGGACGGAGACGGCGATGCGGTGCGGGTGGCTCTTGGATTGAGCGTTGAAACTCGTCAGGCCGCCGAGGGCGTGGCTGGCCGTTTCGATCTGGACCTCGCCGTCGGAGTATCCGCACAGGTCGGGCTCGAAAATCAGCGCGCCGGCGAGCGGGTCGTGGAACGTGATCTCCGGACGGCCCTTGAACCAGATTTCGGCCATCTCCGCGACGATCGCCAGCGGGCCGCCGGCTTTCTTGAAGCGCTTGCGGCATTCGTCGGCGCCCAGTTGGCATTTCATCGTCACGTCCAGCCCGACCGAACGGAACACCGGTGGGCGAGCGGCGTACACCATCGCCGTTGCGACTGGATCGACCAGAGCGTTCCACTCGCGAGCGCCGGGCCCGTGGCCTGCACCAGACGTGAACACGCCGCACATCAAAATCAGTTCTTTCAGCAGGCCGGGAATCTCGGGGTCGCCGGCGAAGAGCAGCGCGATGTTTGTCAGTGGGCCAATGCCCAGCAGCGTGATCTCGCGCGGCCGGCTGCGAATCTGCTGGCGCAAAAACTCAATCGCGCTGCCGGGCGCAAAATCCGTGCGGTGCGGGCGGCTCGCGAGCGCCGCGTACTGCGGCACTTCGGGCTGGCCGGGGCCAAAGAGCAGCGGGCCGGGCGCGCCGGTGTGAATCGCCACGTTTTTGCCGGCTGCTTTGCAGATCACGTCCGCCAGCGCCGCGCGCTGCATCGTGTTGCCAGAGACCGTCGTCACGCCCAGCAGTTCACAGCGCGGCTGTTTGAGCAGATACGCCAGGCACAATGCGTCGTCGATATCTGAACCGATGTCGGTGTCGAGTAGGACAGGAATCGTCGCGGCCATGACATCTCCTTTGGGAAATCGGGAACTGATGTTAGTGCGCGACGATTCTCGCGAAAAGGAGTGTTTCGTCCTGAGTGAATTTGAACCGCAAAGACGCAAAGGCGCGAAGGTAACAGATTCTCAAACCAAGATGCTCTTTGCGTCTTCGCGCCTTTGCGGTTCAAAGTTACGCCTGACATGGCCAAACAGCCAAGCTCTTTTCTTTGCGTAACTTGCACGCTTTTTGAGGAGCTGTATAAGGGAACCTTCCATGGCGTGGTGAAGCTTTTCCGCTCGCCGTTGCCTGTACTGGCACCGACTGTTCAAGAGGCTGTTTAAGGTTCAATGTCCCTTCCGACGATCATCTTCTGGTTTCTCGCGGCGACCACGGCTGGCAGCGCTCTGCTGGTGGTCCTCTCCAGAAACATCCTGCACGCCGGCTTCGCGCTGTGCCTGACGTTCCTGGGCGTCGCGGGGATCTACATTTTTCTGCATGCGGATTTCATCGCCGCCGTGCAGCTCATCGTCTATGTTGGCGGCATTCTGGTGCTGATTCTGTTCGCGATCATGTTCTCCGCGAATGTGGTTGAGGACGTCGCCGAAGGCCGCCGCAACCGCTTGAGCATGCTCGCGGGCGGCCTGACGGCCTTGGCGATGCTCGGCGCGTTCCTGCTTATCATAAAGCAATTGGCGGCGCCGCTGGCGCTCAACCAGAGTTCCCCCTACGTCCCGACCGTCAGCGTCGCTCCAGGCCAGACCGGCATCGGCCATCTGCTGATGGGGCAATATCTGTTGCCGTTCGAAGTCGTTTCGATTCTGCTTTTGGCGGCGCTCATCGGTGCGGTGGTGATCGTGCGCAAGGAGCTGAAGTAGCCTATGAACTGGTTGAGCGGCGGTCCGGATAATCTGACGAACTATTTGGTGCTCTCGAGCATCCTCTTCGCCTGCGGCATTTTCGCGATGATCAGTCGCCGCAACGCGATTGGCATCCTCATGGGCGTCGAACTGATTCTCAACGCCGCCGGCATCAACTTCGTCGCGTTCTCGCGCTTCTGGCATCACCCACAGACCGGCTTTGCAATGCCTGGCCCGCATTTCGACGGACAGATCTTTACGCTTTTCATCATCGTGCTGGCCGCGGCGGAAGCCGCGGTGGCCCTGGCGCTGATTTTGGCTGTATTCCAGACGCACAACACGATCGCGCTGGAGAAAGTGGACGAACTGAAGATGTAAACGGAATGATGAATGCGAAATGATGAATGATGAATAAGGATCATCCATACTCATCATTCAGCACTCATCATTCATCATTTCCATTGACTCAGGACTGAAAGTTGAATGCCAAACGCTGACCAACTTTACTGGCTTCTGCCCGCGGGCATCCTTGGATTACCGCTGCTGGGCTTCGCCATCATTTTGTTCTTCGGCAAGTACATCGACCGGTTCTGCGATCGCATCGCGATCATCTCCATGGCCGGCGCTCTGGCGTTCTCGATTGCCCTGTTCGCGATGAACGTGAAGGAGCACGGTGCGGCGGCGCAGGCTCATCCCGTCATCCATTCCATTTCGTGGCTGCACGTCGGCAGCGTCGATCTGCAGGTTGGATTCCTGGTCGATAATCTTTCGTCATTCATGAGCATTATCGTGACCTTTCTGGGCACGCTGGTGCTGGTGTACTCAATGTTCTATATGGAAGGCGACAGCATGTACCGGCGCTACTTCGGGTACATGTGTTTCTTCTGCTTTGCGATGCTCGGGATCGTCTTCGCCAGCAGTCTCTTAATGAGCTACATCTTTTGGGAACTCGTCGGCCTGGGCAGCTACTTCCTCATCGGCTTCTGGTTCTACAAGCCCGCGGTGGCGCAGGATCATCATTATCAGGAACTGAAAGCCCCATATGCGACGGGCATCGACGAACGCTATCTCTCGCCCGCTCACGCGCAGAAAAAAGCGTTCGTGATGAACCGCATCGGCGACTTCGGCTTCGCCATCGGCATTGCGATTTTCGCGACAGTGATGCTCGCCGCCGCGTCGCAGCCGAACCTGCAAAGCCTGAATCTGGCCAGCGGCCCGCTGAACTTCGACAAGCTTTACGCTGCGACCGGACAGGATGCGTTCGCGCACGTGACGCTGTTGGGCTTCAGCGGCTATCAGTTGCTGACGCTGGCCGGCATGTTCACGTTCATGGGCGCGATCGGCAAGTCGGCGCAGTTCCCGCTGCACACGTGGCTGCCTGACGCGATGCAAGGCCCGACAACCGGTTCGTCCATCATCCACGCCGCAACCATGGTCGCTGCCGGCGTGTATTTGGTCGCGCGAATCCACCCGCTGCTCACCGACGGCTCGCTGTTCTGCGTCGCAGTCATTGGCGGGATCACTGCCTTCCTCGCCGCCACGATGGCGCTGGTGCAGTGGGACCTCAAAGCTGTGCTCGCGTACTCCACGATTTCGCAGCTTGGCTACATGATGGTCGGCTTAGGCTCCGGCAGCTACACGCCGGGCGTCGCGCATTTGTACACGCACGCGATCTTCAAGTGCATGCTGTTCCTCTGCGCCGGCTCGGTGATCCACGCCTGCCACCATCTGCAGGACATGAACCGCATGGGCGGCTTGCGCAAGAAAATGCCGTTGACGTTCATCGCGATGCTCACCGGCACGCTGGCGATCTCCGGCGTGCCTCTGTTCAGCGGCTTCTTCTCGAAAGACGCCATCCTCGCGGCCTCACTCGCTCGAGCCATGGATCCGGCGTACGGCGGCTGGCACTGGCTGCCGACGATTCTCGCCTTCATCACGGCTGGCCTGACCACGTTCTACATGTTCCGCCTGATCTTCATGACCTTCTGCGGCGAGCCGCGCGACCATCACGTTTACGAGCACGCTCACGAATCGCCCGCCTTGGCCACCGTTCCGCTGCTGATTCTCGCCACGCTCTGCCTGGGCTTCTTCTGGAGCGGCAAGCTGATCGGCGGCGACTTCATCAGCGTCCCCGGACTGACCATGCACGCCGGCGAGCACGGCGTAACCGGCTGGCTGAACGCACTCATGGTTTCGCCGGTTCCGCATGTTCCGCACAATCCCGAATTGCATGAGCAGATTCATGAGCACGCGCACTTGATCGCCACTGGCGTCTCGCTGCTGATGTTAGCGATTGGGCTCAGCGTTGCGTTCCTGATGTACATCCGCCGCGCGGTCACGCCGGAGCGGCTCATGCAGATCGCTCCCCTGCGCCTGGCCTACGGACTCTTCGCCGAACTCTGGTTCTTCGACCGGCTGTATCAGGACGGAATTGTCGTTGCAGCGAAGAAGTTCAACGCTGTGTGTCGAGCGTTCGATGCGCAGATCCTAGACCGCTGGGGCGTGGACGGCTGGGCGTTTGTCGTGAAAGGCTTTGCGTTCGTCTCGCGAATGCTCGACGACTGGTTTGTCGATCAAGTCGTAGACCTCTTCGGGCATGTGACCCGCCTGCTGGGTTGGTTCGCGCGCGCCATGCAGGTCGGCAAGATTCAGTTTTACGTCTGCGTCACCTTCGGCGTGGCCGCAGTCGTGATGTTGGGGTTGTTGTTGATGCAGTAGTGGCCAATGGAGAGCCGCTGAGATGAGTGCCAAAACCAAGCTGACCTCCGAAAAAGCCGCTTCGCAGCCGGCTCGCCCGGATCATGCGCGACGAATTGGCCGCAAACGGCGAGCGAAAAGCCCGAAACGCGCGCGCGAGGCAGGCGCGAGGCTGACCATTGCTGACCTGGGTTGGACCGTGGAAGACGCCGCCAATGTGCGCGCAAAGCTGGCGAGCTTTGCGGAAGATTGGGATGACCCGAAGATGGATGCATACAATGAAGACCGCGGATTGCGGATTCCGGGTTGCGGACTGAGCTGAGATCGCGAGCCTTAATTCCGCAATCCGCAATCCGAAATCCGCAATTCCGATCCAGGAGTGTTGTACGAACGGCCGTTGACATGCGATTGGAGTAGATAGATGGACTTTCCGATACTGAGTTTATACGTCTTTGCGCCGGTGCTGGGGATGCTGGTCATCTTCGGCATTTCGTCCAAACGCGGAGACATCATCAAAACGGTCGCGGCCGCTGCAGCCGCTGTCCCGCTGCTGATCGGCATCTATCTGGCCGTGGTGTTCCGTGATGACGGGCGCATTCACTATTACGAAAACGCGTCGTGGATCAGCGGTCTGAACGTCTACTACAAGCTCGGAATGGACGGAATTTCGGCGCCGATGATCGTGCTCTCCGGTCTCGTTGGCTTCATCGCGGTGGTGGCAAGCTGGGGCATCGAAAAACAGATCAAAGGTTACTTCGCGCTCATCCTGCTGCTGCTGTCCGGAATGAACGGCGTGTTCTGCGCGCTCGACTTTTTCCTCTTCTATGTGTTCTGGGAACTGATGCTCCTGCCGATGTATTTCCTGATCGGCATCTGGGGCGGACCAGACCGTGTCTACGCCGCGATCAAGTTCTTCCTGTATACGATGGCCGGCTCGGTGCTGATGCTCGTCGTTCTTCTGGCCGGTTGGTATTGGTCGGACGGAAAGTATCTGGAGACCTATCAGCCCGAACTGGTCGTGCAGGCGCGCCAGGCCGTCTATCAGCAGCACCTTCCGCTGCTCAAAGACGTCGCGGACCAGGAAGCCGTCCAAAAGGCGCCGCTCAGCACAGTGCAACTCGCCGCGGTGTTCGACAAACACCACGTTGATCGCGTGAACATCGGTGATCTGCGCGAGCACGTGGCTAAATTCAGCGGCCTGACCGACGAGAAGTTCAAGGCTGCCGAAGCCAACGCACATTCCGAAGACCGCACCGTCCGCGAACAGGCCCTGCAATCGGTCCCCGTGCCGCTGGACCGCAGCTTCGATCTGCTGCAACTCAAGGCGCGCTACAGCTTGTTCCTGGGCAGCTTCACGCTCTTTGGCGTGAAGTTCGGTTTCGCGATGCTGATGTTTGTCCTCCTTTATGTAGCCTTCGCGATCAAGGTTCCCGTCTTCCCGTTCCACACCTGGTTGCCCTGGGCGCACGTGGAAGCTCCGACGGCGATCTCCGTGATCCTGGCCGGTATCCTGCTGAAAATGGGCGTATACGGATTCTTCCGGATCGCCTATCCAATGTTCCCGACGGCGGCCGTGACGCTCGCCGTGCCGATTGCCCTCTTCGGCGTCTTTAACATCCTCTACGGAGCGTGCTGCGCGATGGCGCAGACCGACCTGAAGAAGATCGTTGCGTACTCGTCCGTGTCGCACATGGGCTACTGCATGCTGGGCCTGGCCGCGCTGACGACCTGGGGCATGACGGGTTCGATGCTGCAGATGTTCAATCACGGCACTTCGACCAGCATGATGTTCTTGCTCGTCGGCGTGATCTACGACCGCGCGCATCACCGCGACGTGAACAAATTCGGCGGCCTGGCCGCGCAGCTTCCGGTTTACACCGCCATCTTCACCGTAGCGCTCTTCGCGTCGATGGGCTTGCCGGGCCTCTCCGGTTTCATCAGCGAAGTGCTGGTGTTCCTGGGCGCGTTCGGTTCGACGATCAACAAGCAGTCCGCGCCGGACTTTTCCTTCCAGACGATGACCGTCATCTCGGCCATCGGCGTGGTGCTGACGGCCGCGTACCTGCTGTGGATGCTGCAGCGCGTGTTCTTCGGCCCGTTGAACGAGAAGTACAAGAATTATGCCGACCTGACCGGCCGCGAACTGTTCTCGCTCGTGCCGCTGGTGATCGTGATTGTGCTCTTCGGCGTCTGGCCCAAGCCCTTGATCGACATGACACAGACCTCCGTCGAAGCCACGCGCCAGCATGTTTTGACCGCAAACGACCGCGCGACGGAGTGGCGGCGTGCGAGCAAGGCCGTAGCAGGACGGGGAGACGGGGGGACGGGGGGACGGGGGGAAACAGCGTCGCCCGTCGCGCAAGCCGGGACCCAATGAGAGCACGCAAGCGAAACAGATTTCCACCCGGCTGAAATGCGAGCAGAGTACGCCGGCTGATCGAGCATTACGAGGGGCAGAGCGAAACGGAAGCAGTTGCCGAGGACCAAGGCGCAGACCGCAGAAATCGGCGTACGAAACGGAAGTAACGCGTTGGAGTAAGGCCGCAAAAAATGCCAGAACTCTTTTCATCGCTTCTTGCCGGCAACGTGGCCGATATCGGGAGAATCCTTCCCGAGTGCATGGTCGTCGCCACGTTTTTGTTCGCGCTGGTCTTCGACATGGTCGTCGGCGAAGAGCGCCGCCGGTCCACGGCCTACATCTGCGTGCTGGGACTGCTCGTGGCCATGTGCCTCAACCTGGAACAGTTCCGCGCGTTCACAACACATGCAGCCAGCGGGCGCGTCATTTTTGCCGGCATGATGAAGTACGATCAGTTTGGCTGTTTCTTCCGCTTCCTGCTGCTGCTGGGCACGATTATCTCGCTGCTGGTCGCCGTGCACGCGCGGGAGCTTGCCGGCAAGAACCATGGCGAATTCTACCTGCTGCTGGTCGCTGTCTGCGCGGGCGGCATGTTCCTGGTTTCGTCCACGAACCTGCTGATGATCTATCTGTCCATCGAATCGCTCTCCGTCGTCAGCTACGCGATGGCCGGATACCTGCGCCGCGACCGGCGCTCGGCCGAAGCCGGCATCAAGTACATGGTTTACGGCGCGATGGCATCGGGACTGATGATCTTCGGCATGTCGTGGCTCTACGGCCTCGGCGGCACGCTGAATCTGCTCGATACCTCGATCGCCCTCGGCCCGGCCGTTCCGGGTGCGGATCAGAATCAGGTCATCCACGGCCTGGCTTCGCTGGTGACGAGCTTTGAAGGACAGTACGCGACCTCGCGCGGAGCACTCGTGGCGATTCTCGCGCTCGTCTTCGCGGGATTCCTCTACAAGATCGCCGCGGTTCCCTTCCACTACTGGTCGCCGGACGTGTACGAAGGTTCGCCGACGACAGCCGCCGGGTTCTTCTCGGTCGTGCCGAAAGCGGCGGGCTTCGCGGTGCTCATCCGCGTGATCTGCGCGTTCTTCCCGCTAGGTTCGTTGGTCGGCGCGCAAACGTGGCTGGGCTATCCGCGCGTTGAGACCATCATGACCATCGTCGCGATCGCCTCGATGTTCATTGGCAATCTCGCGGCGCTGGGCCAGACCAACGCCAAGCGCATGCTCGCCTATTCGTCCATTGCGCACGCGGGATACATGCTTGCCGGCCTGACGGTGCTCGATAACGCGACCGGTCCGGCCGCGGTGCTCTTCTACATGGCCGTGTATCTGCTGATGAACCTGGGCGCGTTTATGGTGCTGGTCGCCATGGAAAATGTTTTTGGCGGCAGCGACTTGAACCACCTGCGTGGAGCCGTTCGGCGCGAACCGGTGATGGTCGTCGCCCTGATTATCTTCCTCTTCAGCCTGACCGGTTTCCCGCCTTTCGGCGGCTTCATCGGAAAGTACTTGATCATGTTGAAACTGGCCGACCGCAATCACTTCGGGATGATCGTCATCATCGGCTTCAATTCAGTGATCAGTTTGTATTACTACATGAAGCTGGCGAAGGCGGTCGCGATCGATCAGCCCGAAGAGGCGATCGCTTCCACCGAGAGGACGCCGTTTTCGTACCATCTGCTCGCGGTCTGCCAGAGCCTCGCGCTGCTGGCTCTGTTCTTCAATTTCGAATGGTTGCAGAACCTGTGCAAGCAGGTCGTCGAGCGGCTGCACTAATATCAGTTGTTTGACCCTGCCATGTGGCTCACGTAAATAAAGACCATGGAATCTTCAGGCTCGGCCTCCTGGGTCACTCGCCGCAGCACGATGGCTGCGCTGCTGCTGGCCGCCAGCCTGCTGCTGATTCACCGCTGCGTCAACGCGCCGCACTATCATTACGACGACAGCTTGCACATGCAGGTGGTCTTTGAGCGCTCTTGGCCCGAAGTTCTGGAAATCGATCCGCGCACGTCGGCCTTTCCGGTGACCGTGCTTTCGCACCGGTTGGACAAGGCGATCTTCGGCGCGGTGCCGCCATCGGCGGCGGCGCTGGGCGACAGCGATCAAAGCAGTCTGGATCAGCCGCCGCGGTTCACCTATCCCACGCCGCCCACGTACGGTCTGCGCATCATGAATGCCCTCTATCATGCGGCGGCCGGGTTTTTCCTGTTTCTGTTTCTAGGCCGGATCGGTGTTACGACTGGACTGGCGGCCGTCATCGCACTGGTGTGGACCGTTCATCCAATGGCCTGCGAATCCGTGTGCTGGGTGTCCGAACGCAAGAACGTGCTCGTGGCGTTTTTCGGCTTCGCCGCGCTCTGGGCCTGGGCCGCGGGACGATGGCGAACAGATGACGGGGAGACGGGGGGACGGGGGGACGGGGCGAAACCGACGGCTGAAAACGGCGGCGCGGAGCCAATCCGCAATCCGCAATCCGCAATCCGCAATCGCTCTTGGCGCTGGCCGGCGGTGACGGTTCTTTTCGCGCTGGCGTGTTTCAGCAAGCCTTCGGCGGTCGGCCTGATGCCTGTGTTTGTGGCGCTGGAACTGCTCGATCCGCCGGAGGGCTCCTTCCGGTTCGCGGACGTTCGCGGCTGGTTCACAGCCGCGCTGCGGCTGGCGCCGGTGTTCGCGGTCGGCGTAGCCTGCATCGCGGCCGGGATAAAGTACCAGGCGGTGGATATCGTCGATCCGCCGGGCGGCAGCGTGTGGACAGCCTTGCTGACCGACACCGAAATTGTTGCGCGCTACATCAAGAACATTCTCGTGCCGGTGGATCTGAGCTTCTTCTACGCCGTCACGCCGGCGGTGTCGCTGACCGATTGGCGCGTGTGGGTCTATGGCGCTCTGATCCTTGGAATTCTGGCCGTCTGCGTCTGGGCGGCTGGAGCGCAGCGGCGGCGCGTGGCGGTGCTCGGCGCAGTGTGGTTCATCGCGGCGCTCGGACCGAACGCGAACCTGGTGGGCATTCCTTTCTGGATGCAGGATCGCTATGCCTACATCGCGGCGGCGGGCTTGCTGGTGCTGGTCGGGACGGCGCTGGCCGGCCTCGCTGAACGGCTGGGCAAGGATGGGCAGCTTCTGCCGCGGATGGCGTGGGTCTGGCCGGCGGGGATCGCACTGGCGACGCTCGTTCGCGCGCCTCTGTTCGAAAGTTCGAAACGACTGAGCCTGGAGGCGATCCGATCGCAGCCCAATTCGGCGATCGCGCGGCTGTCGGCGGCGAGCTACCTGAAAGAGGATTTTCGGCGTTATTCGGCGCCGGGGAATGGCAATCCGCTCTTGGCGGAGATGTGCGGCAAAGCGATTTACGCTCTGTATGAGGACATCGAGAACTGCGCGGATTTGTATTGTCACATCGACCGGTTCACGCTGGCGGTGCAGAAGGCCGAGGCACTGGTGTCGCTTAACCGGATGGAGGAAGCGCGCGCGACGCTGGGCGATGTTCCGCCGAAGGACTTGCCGATGTTCCGCCGTGCGGATGAAAGAGGTGAGATGCAGCACCGGATGCGCCGGGACGCGACGCGTTCATACCTGCCGGTCACGCTGGCCATTGCATGGCAGCTTTTGGGCGAGATCGATCTGCGGCAGTCGAGCGCGCCCGGGCGAAAATTCGAGGAAAAAGTCACGGCGGCTCGGGAGGCGATCCGGGAAGCGGATGAAGCCAGCGCGGTGCACACGTTGAATTCGGTCCCGCGGCTGCTGAAGGCGCGCGCGCTGATCCGGTTGTCCGATGTGTATGCCGACCATCACGACATGACCGCGGCGATGAAGCACTACAGTGAGGGAATCGCGGAACTGAAGGGCATCTCGCCGCTATCGCCGTCTGCGCCCGTGGCCCAGGATTTCTTGTCAAAGCTGACGCCACCGAAGGAAGCCGTAGAGGAGAAGGGGAGAAAGGGAGAGGGGGAGAAACGGCAGTAGGCGCGATGCGGGAACAACGGCGACGCGATAGGCGAGGGTGCCGCAGTGCAGTTGACAGGGCGCAAGAGTGAGGTAATTTACTGATCGCGGTGCCAAGGTAGCTCAGCTGGTAGAGCACTAGACTGAAAATCTGGGTGTCCCCAGTTCAACTCTGGGCCTTGGCACCATTTTCTTGAACTGAACTGACCGCCCCTGCCGTGAGAAACGGGAGGGGCGGTTTTGTTTTTACTGCACATCTTGGCCGGTGGACGCGGCTGGCACTGTCGTGAAATCGAGAAAACATGTACAAGGTTTGTGCAAGAAAATTGAGGGGTCATCAACTGCGGCTTGAGATGGGCCGAGCCATGGATTTCGAGCCATCGTGGGATATGGTTGATGTGGATTGGGAATTATACCATCCACGAGCTCGTGAACTGCTAAACCACCCGATCTTCTGGACTATGACGCACGATAGCGCACCCCACGGAAATGATACGGGGGCAGACGTGCTTGGGATCTTCCAGAAACACCGGGAGAGTTTCAGAGACGTACCGGTTACGGATTTCGTTGATGAACTACTGATTGCCTGGAAGGTCAAGCCGCTTGATTGGGATGAATGCCGCTCGGAAGCCGTCGAGAAAATGCTTGCGCTCAAACGGCTCCAGGTATCAATCTGCGATGATACGATACTCGCCGCTGTATTTGCTGCCGTAAAGTTCTTTGGCCGTTGCGACAGCGACTCGATCCAGACGGCGCTAATTGCCATCGAGAGGGAAAAGCTCCCGTGTGTGCTGAAGTCGCGCGGATGGTGGGACAACGAGAAACGCTGTAATCACCTCGACCTCTATGAGAAGTGCTTGGGCAAACTTTTTGATCAGAATGCGGTGCGCTGAAGTGGTAGTCTGGCCGCAATATCCAACAGGCGGCGCACATGGGCGACGGCACACCTCCAGAACCGGTGACCACGGCGGCGAAAAAGCGCCCCTGGTTTCAGTTCCATCTCAGCACGCTGATCGTGACGACGTTCGTTGCGGCGGGGCTGATGTGGCTGAACTGCAGAACATACCACGGCGAACCGTGGTGGCACCGAGCTGATCCCATAGCAAGAGGATTCAACGCCTTCGAAGACGGCACGTCTGTTGGATGTGGTTGGCCATGGTGCTTCTGGGTCAAACCGTTCGGTGAAGAAACACCTTTCTTCTACGACGCGCTCGCAGCAGACGTGGCAGTGGCAGTGGCCATCCTCTTCGCTGTCGCTTTGGTTCTTGAATGGCGCATCCCCCGCCAGGAGCGCCCATGACCATGCCGCTCCGCTTCCCGCTGCTGTTCGCCTGCCTTGCTGTGGGCGCGTTCGCGGTGGATACGCCAGCCTTCGGATGTTTTTGCCGGGTAAGCACGACCGGCACTGCTGGGCAAGCCAGCAGTGGCACACCAGCGTTTATGCCTTCAGTTTCCGCCACTGCTCCGCGATCTTCTTCAGGTCGGCGAGGAAATCGGCGTAGGCTTGGTGCCGCGCGTCGTCGGTGGGCTGGCGCGGGAAGAAACGCTGCGTGTGCCGCTTCTGTCGTCGGGATAGATGCGGGGCGCAGCTTTTGCCGAGGGGTGTCCCTTGAGGGCTTCTTGTTCGCGTCGCTCACCCAACCGGCCGATGTTGGCCGGTCGGGCCACCCCGTTGTCACGGGACGTTTCGGGCGTATGCGGGCCGATGAGGCCCTTTGCGGTCCGATTCGGGCGTTTGGGGGCTTCATGGGACTTCTGGGCAAAAGACGGCGATTTGGATTGCTTTATTAGCAGAGGGAATGGTGGTCTGGTGGTCTGGTGTTTGGTGTCTGGTGTCTGGTCCTGGAGTTGTTCGCGGCATTACGGGCGCCCTTATCAGGGCTTCATTTTTCGCGGGGCGTTGGATACCAGGGGCTGCCGCCCCTGGCTATTGACGGTTGCCCTTTGCAGGGCAAGGAACAGCACGATGCGATGAATGCGCATGGACGCGCCGGACGGGACGTTTGTCACCTAGACGCACCTGAGTCACATGTATCACACAGACGCACTTTAATCACATCTATGTCAAAAGGTGCGATCTGGATTCGATTATTATGTGAGGAGATGAGGGCTTGCGGACGAACATGGACGGACACCGACAGACTCGGACGCGCCGGAACGCACTTTAACGCAGCGGAACGCTCCTCAAGCGCACGAACGCACCGCAAGACACTTTGAACGTTTCTATGTCAAAACGTGGGATTTGGATTGCTTTATATTGGTGAGTGGTGGAGTGGTGAGTGGTACGGACGCGCCGGAACGCACATTAACGCACTGGAACGCTCCTCAACGCGCCGGAAGGCACCGGAACGCTCCTCAAGCGCAGGGACGCACCGGAAGGCACTTTGAACGTTTCTATGTCAAAAAGTGGGATTTGGATTGCTTATATTGTAGAGGAACTGGTGCGTGGGGTCTGGTGTCTGGTGAGTCGCTCGCCGGCGGCGTTAGCCTCGGAGAGGCGATACATGGGTAGCCCACGGCGTCAGCCGTGGGAACCGGGTGTTTATGTGCGCAGAGCCCCGGATGGGGCGGCACAGCGCGCGGGTTCTGTGTCGCCCCGTCCGGGGCTTGGGAAACGAATTCAGAAATCAGAATTCAGAACGCAGAATTCGAGAACGGTAAACATTCCGTTCTTCCGCGAATCGTTGTGTCGCCTCTCCGAGGCTTCCGGAATCGAAGGCCACACATCCCCGCAGCTCACGCCATTCGTTTCCACACAACTCTGCGCGCGCTTTATTATGCCCTTTCAGGGCGCCGAGATCATAGGGCGCTGGGACCCAGGGCGGCGGCCGCTCTGCGGCCTTGCCCTGGGCTTTCATAGGTAGGCCTTTCAGGCCAAACGGCTTTTGCGTCGGATAGTCGGCGACAAAAGGGAGCGCCACTCGTTCGGCAGGAGATGTGTGGAAAAATGGCTTGCGCCGTGGGCTACCCGTGTGACGCCGTTCCGCGGCTACGAACGGCAAGAGCACGGTATCTGAAATTAAAAGGAAAAAGGAAAAAGACGACGGTGAAGAACGAAATCTGAAATCAGAATTCAGAGTTCGGAACGCAGAATCAAAACGCAAAATTGAGGATCGAAAAAAAGGGGGGTGCGAGATGGTTGCTTCGTCGTTGAACAATGAACAGTCGCCAGTGACCGGTGAACAGACACCGGTGCGTGTTTGTGATGCGGTGGCGGAGGAGACGGAGAAGCAGCTGGCGGCTTACCGGCGGGAGAAGGAGAAGTTTGGGAAGCATCCGCTGTGGCGGCGGCTGACGGGGTTGACGTTTGACTACGAGGCGCAGGTGACGGCCAAGCAACGGAAGTGGGGGTTGAGG
>DASXUX010000054.1:0-1782 GCA_036504595.1 Planctomycetota bacterium
AGTGTTGCGCCGCATCGTCGGCCAAGCGCCGGTCTTCAACCCGCGCTACAAGGACTTCGCCGACCATTATGGCTTCAAAATCGTGGCGTGCGGAGTGGGCCAGGCACATGAAAAAGGCCGCGTCGAGAACGCGGTCGGCTACGTCAAAAAGAACTTCCTCTCCGGCTCGCAGCTTACCGACTTCCGCCTGGTCGCTCCCGCTGCGCGCCAGTGGCTTGACACGGTGGCCAACGTCCGTCTCCACGGCAGCGTGAAGCAAAAGCCGGTGGAACTCTTTGCCAAAGAAAAGCCCGCGCTCCAGCCCATGGCACTGCTGCCCTACGATGTTGGCGTCACTCACGCCGTGAGGGTCAACAGCCAGTTCCGCGTGACGCTGGATACCAACACGTATTCTGTGCCTGCCCGCTACGCCGGAGCGCACCTGAGTCTGAGGGTCTATCCCGACCATCTGTGCGTCTACGATCAGAACAAACTCCTGACCCGCCATACGCGATGCTATGATCGCCGCCAGGACTTCGAAAACCCCGATCACGTCCAAGCTCTGCTGTTACAGCGCCGCAAGGCCAGCGATCAGAAACTGCTCCTGCGACTGCTATCCCTCACGCCCAAGGCCGAAGCGTTCTACCAGGGCCTTCAAGAGCGGCGGCTGAACGTACCCCATCACATCCGCAAGATCGTGGCGCTCAGCGAAATCTACGGCACAGAAAAAACGGCACGCGCCATTCAGGACGCGCTGGAGTTCCAAGCCTTCTCCTGCGAGTACATCGCCAACCTCCTCGAACAACGCCAGCGACTGCTGCCAGAGCCCGGCGCGCTCCATCTTACGCGCCGCGAAGACTTGCTCGACCTTGAACTCCCCGAACCCAATCTCGGCCTCTACAGCGCCGATCCAACCCAAGGAGAAGAGAATGAGCCAGAACAAGGACCCCAAGAAACTCCACGATGAGCTGCGCCAGCAACTCGCCTACCTGAAGTTGCCGTTCATCGAGCAGCACCTCGACGAACTGGCCAAACAGGCGGCTTCAGCCCAGTGGTCGCACGTTGAGTTCTTCAGCCGCCTGATCGACGGCGAGGCCCATGAACGTCAGGAGCGCGCACGCCAGCGGCGCATCTCGCAAGCTCACTTCCCCGTCGTGAAGCTGCTCGACCAGTTCGACTTTACGTGGCCAAGCAAGCTCAACCGCGCCCAAGTGCAGGACCTCTTCCGCCTCAAGTTCATCGAAGATAAAGCCAACGTGATCTTTGTCGGCGGCGTCGGCTTGGGCAAAAGCCACCTGAGCATCGCGCTGGGCCATGCCGCATGCCAAGCCGGGCACCGCGTCCTGTTCGCGACCGCCATCGACATCGTCAATACTCTCTCCGCCGCGCAGAACGCCGGACGCCTGGCCAGCGAACTCAAGAAATATCTCCGTCCCAGCGTCCTTCTCATGGACGAGCTAGGATACCTGCCCATCGACAAGCGTGGTGCCGATCTGCTCTTCCAAGTCATCAGCCAGCGTTACGAACGCGGCTCCATCGTGCTGACCACCAACAAAGCCTACAAACACTGGCCATCCATCTTCAATAATGACAGCACTCTCACCTCCGCGATCCTCGACCGCGTCCTCCATCACGCCGAAACCATCGTTATCGATGGAAAAAGCTACCGCATGAAAGACCGCATCGACCCCTGAAGCCCGCGCCGCCCATCGCCCACGCAGCCGCCACCGCACATTCAAAACCGGCGCATTCACCACATTTTCAAACCGGCTGATTTACCGCATTTTCACACCGGCGCTGACA
>DASXUX010000055.1:0-1863 GCA_036504595.1 Planctomycetota bacterium
TGCGGGCGCTGTCCTCTGGCAGGAACGGGCGGCGCTGGTCAGCCGCTTTACGCAAGCATATAGCCCAAGCACGCTGCTGGTGGCATGGGCGATCGTTGCCACGGTGACCCTCCTGCATGAGCTTTCTCACGGGCTGGCATGCAAACGCTTCGGCGGCAACGTGCATGAAGTCGGCTTTCTACTGATGTTCTTCATGCCATGCTTTTACTGCAACGTGTCTGATGCATGGCTGATCAAGGAAAAGTCGCGAAGGCTTTGGGTCACAGCAGCCGGCCCTGTATGCGACCTGCTGCTGTGGGCGCTGGCGGTCTTCATCTGGCGGCTGACGATCCAGGACAGCCTGATCAACTACCTGGCATGGATTGCGCTGTCCGTCCTCGGTGTGCGCCTGATTCTGAACTGCAATCCGCTGATGAAGCTCGACGGCTACTACGCCCTGAGCGACGTGCTCGAAATCCCGAATCTACAGACGCGCGCATACGAGCGCGTGCGCGGGCACGTGCGCCGTTTTCTGTGGGGTACGCCTGGTCCAGGAGTTGAGCGTTGGCCGAAACTGCTCTGCCTGTACGGGATAGCAAGCCAGTGTTACTCCACGGGCATACTGCTGCTGCTTACGGCGTTTGTCGGCCAGATGCTCTGGACAAAAGTAGGGACCTTCGGCTTGGTAGCGGCATCGCCACTCGGCTTCCTTCTACTACGCAGGACATTCCGCGGCTTGGGACCCGGAGGGGATGTGCGAATGTGGAAAATGCTACAGCGAACGGCGCTCTTCACGATGGTGCTGGCGGCAATCATTGGCGCTCTGGTCTTCCTGGAGATCGACGACACGGTTGCCGGGCCGGTGCTCATTCGTGCAACAAACCGCGCGGAGGTGCGCGCCAGCGCAGCCGGCTTTCTGCGCGAAGTCTTTGTGACTGAAACCAGCAGCGTTCAAGCCGGCACGCTGATCGCTCAACTTGAAGTGCCGGACTTAAATGACCGGATCGCGCGCAAACGCGCGGAAGTCGAGGAGGCGAAGGCGAAGCTGCGCCTGCTGGTTGCTGGACCCAGGCCCGAAGATGAAAAAGAAGCGCTCAACCGAGTCAAGCGAGCGGAAGAGTGGGTCGTGTTAGCCAAGTCCGACCTCAAACAGCGCCAGCAGGTGCTTGCTGCTGAACTGTCCGAACTGGAGCAGAAGATACGTCAGTACGAATTAGAGGTTCAGTACGCTGCGAAAAACTACGAGCACGTTGCATCTCTGCTCGAAAAAGGTGCGATTTCGCAGCGCGAGTACGATGAGAATCAACGCAAGCTGCGCGTGTTTCAGACGCAGCTCGAACAGACGCGCGCTCAGCTTGCCGGCCGCAAAGCACTTGGAACGTTGAACCAGGAGGACGAGGTCTCCAAACGCGAGCAGGAATTGGGCGAAGCCAAAAGCGCACTGGCTGTGCTGCGCGCCAAAGCGCGGCCGGACGAGATCGAAGCCGCGCGAACGCATATCGGCAGCTTGGAGCAAGAAGCGCAATATCTGGAGAAAGTTCGCAGCGAACTGCGCATCGCGACACCGGTCGCTGGCGTGGTCTCCACGCCGCGACTCAACCAGGCGATCGGCCAGCATTTCAAGGAAGGAGATTTGATCTGCGAAGTGGAAGACCCGCTGTTCCTGGAAGCTGAGATCGTGCTCCCGGAGCAGGATACCGCGGGACTGGAGCCAGGCCTGCCTGTGACACTCGTTGCGCGAGCATTGCCGCTAGAACGCTTCGAGACGAACGTTGAACGCATTTCCCCGCGCGTCGTCGCCGGCCAGGCGCAAGGAACGCTCTGTGTTTACTGCAAACTGCCGCAGAGCATGCGCGATCTGCGGCCGGGCATGAGCGGCTTTGC
>DASXUX010000056.1:0-237577 GCA_036504595.1 Planctomycetota bacterium
CAACCAGTGCAAGCAAGGCGACGACACCGGAAGCTGGAACCCCACCGGCCAGTACGCCAACGAGTGGGGCCGCGTCGGCCAGACCGCCCTCGGCTGCCTGTGCCTGGAAGTGTACTACCGCTACTTGCAATTGAAGCCGTAGTTGAATAACCTGTCGCGGTCGGCTGCCCAACGGCAGCCGGCCTGCTGTGATGCGAGCGTGTCCACAACTTAGAAACCAACCAAGCCGCTCCGGGGCGGCGCGTGCAGACGCAAGGAGAGAGAGATGCAAACGTTCAGATCGATCAACTGGAAGCGTGCCGGGCTCGCTTTGGGCTTGGTGCTTGCTTTTACGGCCATTGGCGCGTTCGCGGCCGAAGGCCACGGCGGCGCTCGCGGCACCCCCAGCTTCCTGGACACCGCGAAAGACGCGGGGTTCATGGAATACATCCTGCTGCTGGTCTCGATTGCCGGCTTTGCGCTGGCTCTTCAGGCTCTCGTCACTCTCCGCGCGCATTTGCTCCGGCCGCCGGAACTTGCCGCTGAACTGAGCAACCTGGTTCAGGAAGGCAACGTGGAAGGCGCCTTCGATGTCGCTCAAGGCGACAACTCGCTCCTGGGTGTCATGGCTCTGGCTACGCTGTCGAACGCTCAATACGGAAAAATAGCGATGGAAGGCGCGCTGGCCGACACCGGCGAAGTCGAAGGCAACAAACTGATGAACAAGGTCAATACCCTCAATCTGATCGCCGCCATCGCGCCCATGTTGGGTCTGACGGGTACGACGGTCGGCATGATCGAAACGTTCGCGACGATGAGCGCCGGCGGCGCCGAAATCACCGCGGACAAGATGGCCAAGGGTATTTCGATCGCTCTGATTTGTACGTTTACCGGGCTGATGGTCGCCATTCCGCTGCTGGTGCTGGCCTTCTTCCTCAAGGCGCGGCTGGTGCAGGTCATGCTCGAAGTCGGCAACGACTGCAACGAAATGATCCGCTTGATCACGTCTGGCGAGCAGCCTGCCGCGGAAGCCTAAAGACCGAAAGTCTGGAGTCTAGAGTCTGAGAGTCTGGAGTTCCGGACACTCAGCCGCAAAGACTCCAGACTCCAGACACCAGACTTCAGACTCCGAGGTAAAGAGAAATGCCCAAACAGAGTCGCACACCGCCCGAGAACCGCGTCGAAGTGGACATGGTGCCGCTGATCGACATCATCTCGCTGCTGCTGATGTTCCTGATCATCGTCGGCGACACCGCGGCGACAGCCAACGCGATTCAAATGAAGCTGCCGCGAGCCGATCAGGCGATGTCAGATAAGGAACTGAAAGAGAAGAACTTCCGCTTGGAAGGGCGGATCGTGATCCAGGTGGTGAGCCGTGACGGAAAGTACATCGCCATCGTGAACAACAAGCCCTACGACCTGATGCCTGGCGGCGGCAGCAAGGCGCTGTTGGATTACCTGGACGAGCAAGTGCAGTATGCGATCGGCAAGGGGCTGGCCAAGAAGGACGCGGTTGGCGCGGTGGATATGCCGGTCAAGCTGCGGATTCCCGAAGATGCGCCGATGAAGGACGTCGAGCGCGTGATGATGACCGCTGCGCGCGTTGGATTGGTGAATGTGCAGTACGCGGCGGAACCGGTGCTGAAACTGAAGAGATGAAGTGCAAGCTGGATTCTGGAGCGCGCGAGATTCGTGCCGTTGACTCCAGACTCTGAGACTCCAGACTCCAGACTTCGGAGGTCAGAATGGCTCATAAGAAACACGGCGGCGGGCATGATGACGAACCCGGTGGCGGTCACGGCGATCGTCCCTGGGTGTACTTCATGATCGACTCCTTCTTCCTCGTCACACAGTTCTTCGTCTTGACCTTCAAGGTCAAGGTGGACGAGGTCGTGTTGCCGCAGCGCTTGCCACCCGGCGGGACCTCGCCCGGGCGCGCGACGAGCGCCATTGACAAGAAGAAGCTGAACATTTACGTGACCCGCTCCGGCGGCGCGGCCAGCTATGAGTTCATGCAGCGCTCAGTGAATCTGCAGGGCCTCAACGACATGCTAGCGCAGTCCGTGGGCGGCGGTCAGCAGTACCAGGTGCGCGTTTCGTACGAACCGGAAGTGCCCTTTGGCGACGTGCTGGCGGTCTTCAATGCTTGCGCGCGCGTGAAGATCACCGAATGCGGTCTGGTGCCTCTGCGCGGCGTGCACGCTTCCCCCGGAACGCCGTAACGCAAGCCTTTCGCCCCGAAGAAAAGAGCGCCCCGGGCCTGCACAGAGTCCGGGGCGCGTTGCTTTCTGAGCAGCGTCGTCTTGTCCTTTCCTCTTGCGAACAGCCGTTTCGCAGAGTATGCTTTTTGCGCGTTGAGCGATGTGTAGTGCTCCCGTGTGGGCCTCGTCTCAGCGCCTGCAAAAGGCTCAACCCACGCGTAAAATGCGTGCGTACAACTCCCTGTGGTGGATGTAGCTCAGCTAGTTAGAGCGCCTGACTGTGACTCAGGAGGTCGCCGGTGCGAATCCGGTCATCCACCCCATCTCTTGAAACCGACGTTTTTTTAGAGTCCATCAAACGGCTTACGCCAGTGCACGTAAAGAGTTGTAGCGTCCAAAACTCGGTCCGAGAAAACAATTTCGAGAAGCTCACGCGAACGGGGGGTTCTCGCACTAAGCCACGCTTCATCGGCTCGCTAGGTCAGTTCGAAGACTTTGACTGCCATCTCCGCGTGTGCTTCGTTTACCCCTATTAGCCTGGATGGGAGTTTCCGCCCATTGGTTTCCTTATTGCAGATTAGATTCGGGCCTCTGTGATTTCAGCGCTTGGGCCGTCCGAAATGCGGCGCACATCGTGGAAAAGGGTGGTCAATTGATCGTTCCATGTCCTGAAGTCTTCAACTGGAGAACGATCAGCGGCAGGGAAGTGTAAAGCAAGGACGCTGGTTACAAATAAGGACCAGCATCGGCCAGATCCCCACCAAGCCCTGAACGTTCACGCCCGGGAACTGGTGGGGACCCGACCGAGACCCGTTGCTCATCCCGCTCCCCGAGATAGACTTTCCGCAGGATTGGCCGGTCCATTCGCATTGTTTCCAGCGCGAGGATCTCATCATGACTACTCCGCAGGTTCCCATCACCCCGCGCATGCAAGCGTACATTGCGCGCAGTCAGAAGTACCTCGCCGAACGCAGCCGGTACATCGAGAAGGTAGTCAAGAAGTGGCGGTTTGACACCATTGCCGTCCATGGACTCTACACGGTAAAGGACGCCATCGAAGACTACGACGGAGCCATCATTGAACCCGTGTTCATGAGTACGGCTCAAGCCTACCGTGATAGCGACGAAATGGCGGCGGCCTTGGCGTATATGATTCCGACGTGGTGCTACTCGCGTATCGCCAATCCCAGCACCTACTACCTGGAGTGGACGTTGGCGCTGCTGGAAGGCTACGGCTACTCGGGTGAAACCACCTGTTGTTCCACCAGTTCGGGCATGGCGGCCATCGCCGCGGCGACGCAGCCGTTTCTGGTTCACACACGCCGCCACGTCCACGAGCCCCGCAACTTCGTCGCGACGGCGCAATGCTACGGTGGGACATTTCAGTTGTTCAGCATGCGGTATCAGCAGGAGCACAATATCGAGTGCCGCTGGGTGCAGGATCCGACGAATCTCGACGAGTGGGCGAGTAAGATTGACGAGAACACGCGTTTCCTGTTCGGCGAACTGCCCAGCAATCCGCAGTTGAGCTTCTTTGACATTGCGGCCGTGGCGGACTTGGCGCACAGCCACGACGTGCCACTGATTGTGGACAGCACTGTGGCGACTCCGGCACTGCTCCGGCCGATATGCCACGGTGCCGACATCGTCGTGCAATCGGTGACCAAGACCCTCTCCACCAGCGGCTTCGGAGTGGCCGGCGCCGTGATCTCCAAGTCTGGCATCACCACAAAGATTCCCAACGAGCAGCTAAAGAAGGATTTCTGCCTGTATATCAAGTACCTGCCGAACCGGGACACGGGTCCGAATCTGCATCCGATGCAGGCGATCACCACCTTGAATGACATCCGCACCCTGCGGAACAAGGTCGATTTCATGAGCCGCAGCGCGATGCGCGTGGCCACATGGCTCAAGTCGCATCCGCAGGTGGAGTCGGTGCAATATCTGGGACTGCCGGATCATCCGCTGCACGATCTAGCCAGCCGGTACATGTGGTTGGTGGACGCTGAGTACGACGATCTCTACGGTAAGCCTGTCAATCGTTACGGCCACCTGCTGAGCTTCTGCGTCAAGGGCGGCGCTCAAAATGCCCGCACCGTGTTTGACGGGTTGCAGCGGATCTGGCGCGCGACCGACTTGGGGCGCATCAAGTCCGTGGCCACGATTCCTGCGATCTCCACGCATCAGCAGCAGGGAGAAGAGGGACGCCGCCTGGCCAACATCCCAGCCAATCTGGTTCGACTTTGTGTCGGTGGGGAACATACCGACGACATCCTCGCCGATCTGGACCAGGCGCTTCACCGCATTCAACTGCGGCGTCAAGTGAGCCTGGCCTCGCCAGTGGAGAAAGCAAAACGGACGCTGAAGAAGGCCAGCTCCGTGCGCCGTGCTGAACGCGGGCGTGGAAAACGTTCTAAGACTTTGTAACCGTGGTTAACACTAGCCGCGATTTGTGACACGCCTGCCGCGTTGAAAAGCTGCATTTGCCGCGCGAATTAAAGAGATTGTCGGTGGGGTCGGCTTCAAAACAGGACTGGTGAACAGGTGAAATGGCAACGACGGCGTCTACCTGCGACGTTGATCGTGCTGTGACGCTCACCTGCGGTCTACTGCTCATTGATCACCTGCTCAAGCCGTCCGATCTTGACATCTCTGCAAGTTCGCTGTACTGCCTCCATCTTCGAAATTTCTTCGAGGAGCGGCTATCTATGCCCTTCATGTTCGGGCAACTCAGCCGCCCTGCATGATTGAATGCGCATCCGCGTTGTGTTCCCGGTGTAGGGAGTGACAGGTCTGCCGCGCGTTACAAGGAGCCATCCTTCATGAGCAGTTGCCTGATCCCCCGTTCGGCCGTGGTCACGATGGCCATTGTCCTTTTGGCTGCTGTGAACTGCAGTCGCGCATCCGACTCACTGAACGTCTATCCTGCGCCCAAGGGCGCCGCGCTGAACAGCAGTTTCTCGGTCAAAGTGCGCGTGCCGGGCAGCGCGTGGCAGGATCTGGCCGTCTACGACGTGCGCATTGATCTATTCACGCTCAGTCAGGCCGCCTTCGCGTACTTTGACTTCACAGGCAAAGTGGAAGTCTTGGTAAGCTTCAACGGTGGAGAGGCCAAGACCATCGAGGTTCGGCCCAAGTCCAGCGGGATCACGCCCAAACTCGACGGCAAGACGGCCGCCTTTGAACTGGATCGTCCGCGGAACCTATCCATCGAAGTCAACGGCGACAAACTTCACAACCTGCACCTCTTCGCCGGCGAACCCGAAAAGGACGTGCCCTCAAAGGACGACCCGAACGTGATCTTCTTCGGCCCGGGTCTGCACACGCTCGGCTCGCATCTGGGGATCATCAGCGAAGGCAAAGTCGGCGGGAAGGACAAGGCCATTATTAAAGTGCCAAGCGGCAAAACAGTCTACCTGGCCGGCGGCAGCGTGGTCCAAGCGGCGATCAAACTCGCGGACAAAGCCAGCAACGTCACGATTCGCGGCCGTGGAATCCTGGACTTGAGCCCGTGGAACGAGCCCAAGGGGCATTTCGTCAAAGACGGCACGTGGCAGACCGGCGGCATCACGCTCCCGTTCACGTCAAACACGCGCATCGAAGGCATCATCATCAAGCAGCCGACAGGCTACGTTGTCTTGGGGGGCAAAGCGGATGGGGTCACCATCGAAGGGCTGAAGGGCTTCAGCGCACACGAATGGGCCGACGGGATTGACATGATGTCTTCGTCGAACGTCCGCATTTCCGGCGTCTTCCTGCGCAACTCGGACGATTGCATTGCGATCTATGGCAGTCGCTGGTCCTTTCGCGGCGATTCCCGAAAATGGCTCGTGCAGGACTCGACGTTCTGGGCCGACAAGGCGCACCCGATTTACATGGGTGTCCATGGCGCCTTTGAAGGCGACGGTGACATCCTGGAGGACTTCACGTTCCGCAACATCGACATTCTGGAGTCCAACGAGCCGCACCACGGCTTCAGGGGCGCGCTGTCGATCGGCTGCGGCGACAAGAACACCTGTCGCAACATCACGTTCGACGATGTTCGCGTGGAGCACATCCGCGACGCAGGCGGCCGGTTGATCGATGTGCAGTTCAAACATTACCAGCCATCGACTGTGGACGGACGCGGCATTCAGAACATCACTTTCCGCAAAATCGTCTATAACGGTCCAAAGGATTCGCTCTTGGAGGGCAAGGGCCCGGACCGGATGATCCAGGGCGTTGTCTTCGAGGGACTGAAGATCAACGGCAAACCGGTGCTGAAAGCCGAAGACGGCTCAATCGTCATCGGCAAGTTCGTATCGGGGATCGAGTTCAAGTAAAGCCGATTGCGCGCTAGATGTTTTGTCCGCAAATGTCTGGGAGGGATCGTTCACATGACCAACCTGCGAACTCAGTTCCCGTTCTGCGGCGTCGTCTTCGCGCTGCTGTCCGCTTCAGCCTCCGCCGCACACCTGGCCGAAGTCCGAACGGTGGACGATGAGACAGTCATGGTGGTCTGGAATGACGGCGAGGTCGAATACAAGGACACGGGCACCGGACCAACGGCGTTCAAGGGCCTGGACAGTGCCGGCGAAGTGATCCACAAGTTCGACCCGCCGCTGGATACCGCCGCGGCTGTGAATCCCAAGAATTTTACGCTGACGTCCGCTGCCGATGCGAATTACAGCGCGGGCATCAATCCGGCGTCGGCGAACCGCAAAACCAAGGTCAGCGGGACTGATCGCGGGTGGCCGAACTGCAACTGCACGCTCCGGCACACGATCTTCCTGAGACTGCCAAAGAAGCTTCAACCCGGCGCCAAGTACAAGCTGGCCATCGCGCCGGCGGTCCAGAGCGACGTGGCCTCGCAGGATTTCACCTTCGATATTTGTTCGAGTGTCTCCGAAGCGCTCCACGTCAACATCATCGGCTACAACCCCGATCTCACCGCGATAAAATCGGCCGACCTGTACATGTGGCTGGGCGATGGCGGCGCGCGGGACTATTCGAGCTACGTCGGGAAAAAGGTCATGCTCTACAACGTGAACACGCGCACCAAACAGGACGTCGGCACCGTCACGTTCTGGAAAAAGAGCGGCGTGGATCTCGCCAATCGGAATCTGACGGCGTCGGATGTCTGGAACTGCGACTTCTCGTCGTTCACCACGCCGGGGACCTATCGCCTGGTCGTGGACGGGGTGGGTTGCAGCCCGGAGTTCACGCTCAGCAAGTCCATCTACTACGAACCGTTCAAGACCTCCATTCGCGGGTTCTTCTACATGCGCATCGGCGAGGACAAGGACATCAAGCCCGTGCCTCGCCAGCCCCGTTTCATTCCCGGCAAAGACCCGCCCAACTTCAAGGTCTACCTGACCACCTACGGCCCGTTCCATCCCGACTGGAAGCGCGCTGGCGGCGACCAATGGGACAACCGCGACTGGTCGAAGTACAAAGAACCCGGCGAGCCCACCAACCCGAACGCGTGGGGCGGCCATTCCGACGCCTGCGACTGGGATCGCAATCTCTATCATATTTCGATCATCTGGGATCTGCTGCTGCCGTATCTCCTCAGCAACGGCAAACTCAGCGACGACAACTGCCAGATCCGCGAAAGCGGCAACGGCATCCCCGACCTTATCGATGAGGCCCGCAACGAGGTGGATTTCTGGTTGCGGCTGCGCGACACCAAAGGCGGTTACTCATGCGGGCTGAACAACCCGGGGAATAACGATACCGTGATGTATCAGGCCGCCGCTTCGCCCTACATGGCCTGGGCCAGCGCCGCCAACGCCGCCATGCTGGCCGACTGCTTCCGCATCGCCGGCAAGCCAGACCTCGCCAAGCAGTACCAAGCGTCGGCGTTGGAGGCATGGAAGATCGCCAACGAAGAAGGGCTGGAACTGAACTGCGGCATCGGCAATGGACAGATGCGCGGGCACGATCTGAAGTTCATGGCGGCGGCGTTCCTCTACAACGTCACCGGCGATAAGACGTGGGAAGATGCGATGGGCAAGGAGTGCGCTATTACGTCGCCGACTTCAGAAGTCGAAACCGCGAAGGGTAACCAGCTTTGGGGCGCGGCCGCCTACCTGATGTGCGCCAAGAACAAGTGGCGGCCGATCAACAATCGTCAGTTGCTGGAGAACATGAAAGCGGCGGTCATCAACGAGGCCATGAAGAAGAACGTCGGCAGTAGCACCCAGTGGCCTTCGCGCCGCAGCACGAACAACACCCACGGCTGGTTCCAGAGCACGCAGGAAGTGCAGGCGGTCTGCGTCGCGCATGCGGTTGCCACGGAGGCTGCCGACAAGGATGCCCTGCTGAAGGCCTTGATCCTGGAGGCCGATTGGGGTTTGGGGCGCAATCCGATGAACATGGTCCAGATGACCGGCCTGGGCAGCCGCTGCCCGCAACAGATCTTTACCACGGGCCGTAACGATGGCGTGCCCGGCGTCCATCCCGGCCACACGCCGTACATGAACGCGGACGCGTGGGGTGGCGGCTACATGGCCGATCCGCAGTACTATGCGAAGAAGGGATATCCGGCCTGGAAGCAGTGGCCGCATGGCGAGGCGCTGTGGGAGGCGCCGTACTGCTACTCGAACAGTGAGTTTACTCCGCAGCAGAGCATGCGCGGCAAGATGTGCCTGCTGGGATACCTGTACTCGCTGGGTGAAAGCATGCCGGCTACGAAGCCGGCGGCCGGCAAATAACAAGCCGTCATCGCGTCGCAGCTTCCAAGCTGCCTTTTGTGCGCCTCCGTTGGGAACTGAGCCCGATGGCGTTGGCCCTACCCCATCTTGCAGCGCCGTGTTTTCCTCTACTGGCCAGCGCCGAGTACCACGTCAATCGGGGCCCGGAAGATCCACGCCGTATCAAGCGCTGGCACAAAGTTGCAGTCGAAGCCGCCGAAGTACACCCACTTGCCTTCGTCCTCTACGAACGGCGAGACCACGTACGCTCGCGGCGCGACGAGTTTTGGTTTGCCGGGTCCCCAGCGCCCGTTGACCTCTTTTAGGCGATAGCTCCGATCGGACGCCCGGATCAAGTACGACCCACCGGCGTACCAGCCACCGTGTGAATCAGGACGGCAGTTTCCGTCTTTAACGCCTCGCTGAATGCAGCCTTCCACGCCGACAATATGCACCGTCTGATGGGCCACCGGGTCTTGGATCGGCAGCATGTCGTTGTACGCGGCAATGATGGCTCCCGGCACCGGTGTTTTCCAGTTCTGTGCCAGTAGTGCGCGCATGTTCAACTCGACCGTGGCCCTGTTGTTGTCGTTGGGGTCCAGGCGGATGATGCGGTCCGTGTGCGAGAACAGGATCGCTTCGCCGCCGCCGCTGGGTGCCGGAATCGCAGTCAGACCACGGATGCCGCCGAGTTCCCAGTGTTCCTTCGTGTCGTCGGAGTAAACCTTTTCCCAAACCGGCGCGGCCCCGTCCGTGCGCCGATAGACCGACGCGCCCACTGAGGCGTACAGGCAACCATTGGCCTCAACGAACGACATGGGCCGAATGGTCACTGGCCCGAGCTCGGCCTTCTTATCCCAGCGGATCTTTCCGGGTAACGCCGAGTCGAAGACTCCGCTATAGATTCCCGGCGCGCCAACCGCAGCAAAGATGCGATCAACGCCAGTCTGCCTATCGCGATGAACAGCGAGCGCGCGCGTGCTGCGGCGCAGATCGTGGCCGGCGGGCAAAGTTGTCTTGACCCATGCGCCGGTATCGTCGTTATGCGTCCAGATGTTGGAGTCGTGTATCGCCCCCTCCTGCGTGTCGGATGCGGCCAGCAGCAGATTCACGGGCGCTGCCAACGTCTTGCCATTGGCGTCCACCGCGAACGTTACGGACTTGAGCGCGGTCGTGCGAAGATGTTTCGGCCCTAACGTCAGATCAGCTTTCCAGGCCGCGCCACGCGACTCCAGCACCAGAACCTGAGCCCACGACGTGTTCGCGGCTCCGCGCGTGTCCATCCAATAGCCGTTGCCCGCGTAGAGCCGGCCCTTGTGCGCAACGAGGTGTGTGAGTTCCGTGCCGCGGAGCGGCTGGCCTGTGGATGCGTCGAGGATCCCTGCATTGAAGACCTGCTGCCACCCCTCTCCGGCCATGGTTTCAGCGCCAGTTGCCGGTACAGCGCACATAAACAAAGCCGGCAAAAGCGCGGCTGCAAAGGGCGTCGTGCTCCTCACTGTCTCTGAGAGTCCTCCAAGTGGCATATACTGCAACGTGTTCGTACTTCAAAGCATTTACCGAGACTGGATTCTACGATGCCAATCGTCGTGTAGCCAGCAGATACGATACAAGGGGCTTTACGAAGGATACGTTCTTTCCCCGTAGCGTTGCCGGCGAGCGGCCGCACTTCTGCTTGTTCGTCGTGGACCTCCATATACAACAACTGCTTTGAGCGTGTATCCGGCTGGGGAGTGATCATGAGCGAATTTCCTAGGAATATTTGTCTCCTTGCCAGCCTTTTCAGCGTTCTGGCCGTGATGGCTGGCGAAGGCCCGACCCCGTACCCCGACCCCAAAAATGAAGCGGCCTGGCCGGGACGCGGCCCGATTCGCGCCTTCCCCTTTATGGTTGGCGAGCGAGTGGCGATCTGGAAGCAGCGCGAAAAGAACCAGGGCGCGATCGCGTTCGTCGGGGATTCGTTGATTGGCGGCTGGCGCGATCTGGCGAAGGCATTTCCCAGTCTAAAGGTAGCTAACTGCGGCGTCGGAGGGGACGTCAGCCGCGGCGTGCTCTTCCGTTTCCGCGAAGATGTGCTGGGCCTGAAGCCGCGAGCAGTCGTGGTCAATGTTGGCTTCAACGACCTTACGGCTCACGGGAACCCGGCCGATTGCGCGCAGAACATCGCCGCCGTTCTTGAGCAGGCATGGGCGCAGAACCCCGAGATGCCCATCGTCGTCTGCAACGTGCCGCCCCGCGATGCGCCTCAGGCGCCCATGCAGCCCGGCGCTCGAGAAGACTTGAACGCCCGCCTTGCAAAGCTGGGTGAAGGCAAACAGCACCTACTCGTGCTCGACATGACGCCCACCTTCACCGGCCCCGACGGCAAACCGAAGGCCGAGCTCTTTGCCAAGGACCACGTCCACTTAGCGGAAGCGGGCTACAAAGCGTGGGCGGATGTCCTTCGCCCGGCCTTGGAGAAACTGGGCTTGAAGGCTGGGGACCAATAAGTGCCCGGCGTGTCTCCTTGATGAACATTGAGTATCAGTGTTCAGTCTTACGCGGCTCATAGCAACCAGGTGCACTTGCGTCAAGGCGACTTCTATTCGGATGCGAAGAGTATGAAGAGACCAGTCCTTTGCGCGCGCTCTGCGCTGGCTCTGCTGGCGGTGCTTCTGGGCGGCAACGTTCAGGCTGCGGATGATGCCGGCACAAGCGTGAAGGAAAGATTTGCAGCGGTCGAGACAAAGCTCAAAGAGAAGCAATACGATCAGGCCGAGCAGATCCTCCTTGAGATCGACAAAGATGCCAACTTGGGCGATGCGACCCGGTATCTGCTCTACCGAAAGTTCATGGCGCTGTATGGTGCAAAGCCGGACGACGCGAGGAAGGCGGATTACACCCGGAAGATACTGGCGCTTCCGCGCGCCGATGCCAAACAGAAAACCGAGGCTTTGAACGATCTAGCTTCTTCGACCGACTACAATAGCCGGTATGTTGCCTATTACGTGGAGTTGCGGCCCAAAGAAGAGGTGAACCGACTGCAACAGGACAACCGGTTCTGCCTCGAAGAACTCGTCAAACTGAATCCTGGAAACGCCGTCTGCCATATCGCACTCGGCCATTCATACGTGCTGGATGGCTTGGCGGAGCAGGCCACTACTGAGTTCAAGGCGGCGCTTGATGTGCCGAAGCTAACGCCCATGCAGCAGGGCGAAGCTCTGACTGGACTGGCCAGCGCCGCGCTGATCAAGGGGGACCGGAAAGGCGCGGTCCGGTGGTGCGAGGATCTGGTCGCACGCAATCTCGATACGTCCGGGCGCAACAGTTCGGACCCTGTGGCGCAGGCCCAGTATGCGCTTCGATTCATGAAGCCGATCGACTTGGATTACCTGAAGCTCCCGTACTACACGGGAGCCAAGGCATTCCCGGTTCCTCAGCAGGCAAAGTACGCGGATCGGTTCGTGCAACTGGAATCAGTCCGGTTGGTTCTTGGCAAGGACATTAAAGATGGCGACGTGCGTCTGGCATTGCTTAGGGCCAAGTTTTCCCGGTTGGGGATCACTTTTGCCGATGATGCGCCATTCTCGATCAGGATCAATGCCGACGCGGAGCCCAAAGCTCCGGACAGGTCTGAAGGCTATGCCCTGACTGTGACCGAGAACGGCGCCGTGATTAACTCGCACGACGCGCAGGGAACACTTTGGGGCATCGTGTCGCTGATCCAGCTTATTGACCTGCAGCAGAAGCCGAAGATTCGAATGGCCGAGATTTTTGATTATCCGAGCGTGGCCCGCCGAGGCTTTCTGCAGGGCCACTGGTTAAACGCGCTTGAATACATGCTGTTCTGCAAGATGAACACCGTGGTCTCGCAAACCGGCCCGCAGGTGACGACCCATGACCCAGGCCAGCCCTGGACGCCGCTGCAGAAAGCGGTTTGCAGGGGGCAGTCTGAAGCGTTTACCGCGTTTGGCCTGAAGTTGTATTACGGAATCAACGGGTGGACCATGTGGTATCTGCTGCCGCTGTCCAGTGAGCGGACCTATGATCTTCAGTTGGACATCTGCTCAGAGATAGCCGCCGGAAGCGGGCACATTTACTTCCCGTATGACGATTGTCGCTTTCCATTGCCGAAGGCCGATCTGGAGAAGTTTGGGGCAGCGGCGAACATCGACGCGAAACACGTGAATCGACTGTTCCAGGCCGTGCATAAAGAGCATCCCGACTTCCACATGGTGTTCTGTCCGCCATTCTATTGGGGCCCGGATTCGCGCGCATCGTATCCCGAACCGCGGGAACCGTACCTGAAATCGCTCGGCGAATTTCTTGATCCACAGATTGAAGTCATCTGGACTGGCCCGCGCGTGAAAGGCTATGAAAAGACCAAGCAGCAGGTTGACTGGTTTACGGCACTGACGAAACACAAGCCCGCCGTTTTCCAGAACGGTACGGGCCAGCACAATCTGCTTTCATACGTCACCGATGAAACACCGGGCTGGAAGAGTTGGCACTATGACGGGTTTCTGGAAAACGATATCGAATCGTATCTGAAGAACGCCCACATGGGCGCGGAAGCGAACGAAACGGCAACGCTGGCCGACTGTCTGTGGAATGTGAAAGCCTACGATGCGGCAGCATCCATTCGCAACAGCGTTGCGATGCTGCATGGCAAGGAGATGTTCGAGATTCTCGACCCAGCGAACAAGGCGCTGTCCTACCTGGACAAATACAAGTATGGGGCGATCACGCCGGAAGCCATGGGGGAAATCCCGGAGATCGAGCGACGCTTGGCGATCGCCGAGGGAGCCTATAAGAAAGGCGTCGCCTACAACGCGTTTTCGCTCAAGAACTTTCCCGGCTCACTGGGTCGCGCGGTGGATTTCGCTCGGAACGCGCTGAAGGCGGCCAAGAGCGCGCCGGACTTCTACAAACAATATCGCAAGGAAGTTGACGCGACGCGAGCCTTGGCCGTGCAGGAGGTGGATGAAGATTCCCAGAAAGGCGACATCTTCAAATCGCCCGTTGACATGATCGGTGGAACACTCCTGGTCTACGACAATAAATGCCCGAAGCGTTTTGCGACTGTGATTCGGGGCCGGAAGACCACGACATCACGACTGAAGTTCGCTTTCGAGTGTGATCCATTTCCTGCTGCCGGAGACTACGCGCTGCATCTCTGCGGGCAGGACGACGAAGTGGAGGCCCAATGCCGTATCCGGATCGCGCTCAATGGAAAGACGATCTTTGAGGGGCCCAATAGATTTGTGCGCAACGGCTGGTCCGTGGAGACATTCATCCTTCCATTCGAAAGTCTGAAGCGCAACAATGAGTTGACGATCGAGAACCTTGAAGATGCGGACAACCATAATGGGCCGCCCTGGTTTATGGTCAACTACGCAGTGATCAAGAAGAAGGCGGGTCGTTGATCTAAGACTCTTTCGCGCTCTTCGCGGGGACAGCACGGCATAGCAAATCCCGAAGAAAGCAAGCAATGCGTCTTTGAACAATTGCAGGCACTCACGCCCCACAAAGCCGGCAGCAAATTCCGTTTTTCATTGTCCATGAATCCAGAGTCTTCGAACGGCGTCAGCGAACATTGGATGCAGACGATGGAGAAAAACCTGCGTTGAAAGCGAGCATCCTCAGGACTAGGTCGCGGAGCGAAAGACAAGGTGACAGCGGCTCTCGAGAAAGCGCCGACGGAACGCGAACAGCGGCTGCTGAAATGGTGCTTGCGGGAGATCGAGCGGGAGTAAGTTGGTCATTGGTCAGCAGTCATGGGTCATTAACGGCAAGCGCAATGTCCCATGACTACTGACCCGTGGCCCAATACCGCTACAGCGACTGCTTCGAGAGGAAATCGAAGCTCTCTTTGGTGTAAGCGAACGGGTCGCCTTCGCCGCTGTCCTGCTCGTAAATGTACCACTCGATCCCGGATTCTTTTCCGGCGGCGAAGATGTCATCCCACTTCAGCGAGCCCTTGCCGAGCGGCGTGAATTTGCTCTTCTTGCCGTCCATGACCATGTCTTTTGCGTGGATGGTGGGGCAGCGGCCTTTGTACTTGCGGATGTACGCCGCCGGATCGGCTCCACCGATGGCAACCCACGCGATGTCAAATTCGGCAAAGACGTTCTCCGGCTTGGTGAGTTCCAGCAGGATGTCCTCTTTTGTGCGAGGGTCGTCGGGGAACTTCTGGAATTCGCCGGCGTGGTTGTGGTACGTCAGGCGCATATCGACGGTGCGAAGCTTCGCGCCGAGTTCGTCGAAGCGTTGTGCGCCTTTTTTCCAGCCGTCCAGATTTGCGCTGCAGTCCTTCATCATGCCGCCGGGACCGACGAACTTGACCCCGACTGTTTTCCAGTACTTTACGCGCTCATCAAAACTCTTCTCGAATTCCTCGACACTGCAGTGGCAGGCAATGGCCTGGAGGCCGGCCTTGTCCAACGCTTCGCGAATGGCCTCGGCTGACTTCAGCCCGGGCATGCCGCTCCATTGAACGTACTTCCAGCCCATGTCGGCGACTTTCTTCAGCGTTCCGGGCAGATCGGCCTTCGCCGGATCACGCAACGTGTAAAGCTGCAGTGCGATGCCAGCTTTCTTTTTTGCGTCCTCGGCGCGCGCCGGTTTACTCAATAGCGTGGAGCCGGCGAGCGCCGTCAGTCCCAGCGCGCTCAGTGCTTCTCTGCGAGTCATTCCATTGTTCTGCATTCGATGCTCCCCTTTGTTTTGAAAAGTACCACTCACCAATCACCACTCACCAAACTACAGCGTCCATCCCTTTCTGTACTCCCGGCGAATGTAACTCTCCGCTTTCGTTGCGTTCACCGGTTTCAGGTCCTTTGCATTCCACTGGAAACGTTCGCCGCTGCGGTAGGACGCGATGCCAAGCAGGGCGGCTTCCGTTAGCGGCCCGGAGTAATTGAAGTTGCAGGTTGTCGGCGAGCCCGTCTTGCAGGCCTTTACCCATTCGGCGTGATGGCCGATCGAATTTGGAATGGTTGCCTCGGGGGCTTTGAAGTCCTTGAACTTGTCTTCGGGAAGGAGCTTGTGCCGGTTGTAGTCGCCCAGCAGCATTCCTTTCTCGCCGACGAAGAGCACACCGGCCTTCCAGTCGGCCAGCACCGGCTCTGGAAGAATCCCTGTCGGCTGTTTGCCGCCATCGTACCAGGTCAGTTTCACGGCCGGCAGGTTTTCGCGCGCTGGGAATTCGTACTTGGCGATGATCCACTGCGCACACGAATCCGGATGCAGCGGCGAACCTTCGGCTTCCACGCTAAGCGGATATTGCAGCTTGAGCGCCCAGTAGGCCAGGTCCACGTAATGGCAGAAAAAATCGCCCATGCCACCGGTGCCATAGTCCCACCAACCGCGCCACTTCCCAGGGACGTACGCGGGGTGATAGGGCCGCTCCGGCGCGGGACCGAGCCACAAATCCCAATTCAATCCGGCGGGAACGGGCGGTGTGTCGGTGGGCCGGTCACCCGGAGCGTAGCGCGCCGGATTCCAGACGTGCACTTCCTTGATGTCGCCAATCGCGCCTGACCAGACCACCTCCACGGTGCGGCGATAGTTCGGCAGGGCGTGAATCTGCGTGCCGAGTTGCGTGGCGAGCTTCTTCTCGCGCGCTAAATCGGTCAGGTATCGCGCTTCGTACACCGAATGCGTCAGCGGCTTCTCGCAATAGAGGTGCTTTCCGGCTTTGAGCGCTGCCGCGCCGATGACCGCATGCGTGTGGTCCGGTGTTGCGACGAGGACCGCGTCGAAATCTTTGTGGGCTTTGTCGAGCATCACGCGGTAGTCGGTGAACTTCGTCGCGTTGGGATAACGCTTGAACGACTGCGCCGCATGACCGTCATCCACATCGCAGAGCGCGACGATATTGACGTCTTTCGCCGGAAGCTCGCCCAGGTTTCCCGCGCCGCGCCCGCCGATGCCGACCACGGCCAGATTGAGCTTCTCGCTCGGGGGCGCCTCACCGGCCTCCGTGCGGTAACCGAGGAGGCACACGCCCGCGCCGAGCGCCGCGGATTTGAGGAACGTGCGACGTGAGTGTCTAGCCATGATGTCCCCTCCATGAACCGGATACACCGCGCACAATCTGAAGTCCGAAAGTCCACGGACCCCGTGCCGCAGGCGACTACGCGCCTGTAAAAAACTGCACCGTCTGGTGGTGCCGGCCTCCGCGCGGGCCCTCAGGATCCTCTGGTTGCGTGCTCATTCCCTGTAAAAAACTGCACCTGTGCATCAGAACCGCGACCGTCAGGGAGCGGCACTCCCGGTCCCCTCTCCCCCGCGAGGGAGAGGGGTTAGGGGTGAGGGGGCCAATCACCGTGCCCATTTTGTCCAAAACTGCACCTGTGCAGGGTGGCCCGGAGGATAGTCCGGGTCACGCAGCGACACCCAACCCTGACTGTGCGCCCGAACATCGCCCCTCCGTCCTGTAAAAAAGTGCACATGTGCGGTTGGCGTCGCCCGGAGCCCGCTGTTCCGTCCAGAAACGCACATGTGCAGTCCGCTGCTGCCTTAACCAAATCTTTGATTCTCAAGGACCTCGCCCACTCAGGGCGGAGTATCCAACTCGCCCCCTGAATATAGGACGAATAAGCCGCTAAAATGTTGCATAGATTTTGGAGTTATTTAGCAAAATTACAATGCCATGATGCCGGCAGGTTTGCCTGTGGGTCCACCGAAACGGGCCGGATTGCGATCCCAAATAATTGCAGGACGCCTGCCGCTGAGCCGCTACAATGTCCCCCATGCTCCGCGTTTTGGGATTTCTCCTGCTGGCCGTCGTGGCTGTGGCGGCGGAGCGGACGCCTGTCGCCGCGTATCCGCTCTGGGACGGCAAAGAGACCGTCGCTGAGTACGCCAAGCGCGCGGGCCTGGAGCCGACAAAAACCCTCGACCTCGGTGGCGGCGTCACCCTCGACCTCGTCCTGATTCCGGCAGGCAAGTTCGTGATGGGCACGCCGGAACCGACGCCGGTGGATGAAGCCGCATTCCAAAAGCAAATCCTGACCGGCCAGATCGTCTTCGGGATCGGCGCGGGGATTCTGCTGCTGCTGATCGGCGGCATGATCGTCAAAGCCATCTGGCAACGGCGCAGGCCGCAGTATTCGCTGGCGGCGTTTCTTGTGATGATCCTCTTCGCTAGCGTGGGTCTTCTGGGCGGGATGCACTGGTGGCACTCCGCGCAGGCGTTGGCGCAAGCACAGGCCGAGTACAAGGCTGCACTGGCTCGGTTCAAGAACTCCGGCGAGAACGAGAAACCCGCGCACGAAGTCACGTTGACGACGCCTTTCTACATGGGCAAATACGGCGTGACGCAGGCGCAGTACCAGTACGTGATGGGGACGAATCCGAGACGCGTCAAAGGTGTGAACCTGCCGGTGGAGAGGGTCTCGTGGGACGACGCGCAAGCGTTCACCAAAGAAGTCAGCGAAAAGACGGGATTGATTGTGCGTCTGCCCACGGACGCGGAGCGCGAGTTCGCCTGCCGAGCCGGAACGAGCACGACGTATTACACCGGCGACAGCGAAGCCGATCTGGACAAAGTCGCGTGGTACAACGCCAACAGCAAGAACACGACGCATCCGGTTGGCCAGAAGCTTCCTAACGCTTGGGGTCTCTACGACATGCACGGCAACGTCTTCGAGTGGTGCGCGGACTGGTACGAGCCGTACAAGCCCGGGGCGGTGGTGGACCCGCAGGGGCCGTCCGAAGGCCGAGGCCGGGTTTTGCGTGGTGGGTGCTGGGGCTACTCTCCCGACCTCTGTCGATCTGCGCACCGCCTCGGGCATGATCCCGATAACCTGCGCATCTTCATCGGGTTTCGGGTGGTGGTGGCGTCCGGGACTCCGTAGCCCGCATTTCCACCAACAGCAGCCACAGCGGTCACCGTGCGCACAGAGGAAGTACAACCACAGACTGCATGCAGATCCAAGATCAAAAAGAACCTCTGCGCTGCTAATCCTCCAGATCTTTGTGGGCAGCGAAGATTCCAGACTACGCTCTCAAATCCTCGCGCCGCGCGACGATTTTCCGGGTCCATCAATTTACAATTTGAAATTTGCAATGGAAAATTTTCAATTCGTTCGGCGCCGGTTATTGCAAATTGGCCATTGAAAATTTCAAATTGCAAATTTTGGTTGCGGCCCGAAGGGCCGCGATGGGTTGAAGTTGTGTTCTGTCCGAACCCACCTGCACGCCCTGTGTTTCTGAAGCTCCCCGGCGTTTTCTGAATTCTGAATTCCGCCTACGGCTGAAACCCCGACTCAATGTCCTGTTCATCCTCGCCCCAGTGGCGCCACTGTGCGCCATCCGGATTGGCGTCCTGTTGCAGCTTGCGCAGCTTCGCTAAGATCAGCGGATCCAGTTCAATCTCAAAGTCGTCGAGCACGGTGATCGGGGTGTTGCCAACGCGAACCGTTCGGATCGGACGCGAGGCAAAGCTGAAGCGCTCTTTGGCCGTCTGCGGCGCGTTCCGATCGGAGACCTCGTATTCGAAGTAGATGCGGTATTCGCCCGGCGGCACGCCGCCGAAGCGGAAATATTCCTGCGGGACCATTTCGAAACCTTTGGCGCGCGGCCCGACCTCGGGCGGCGCATGCTTTGGATCGACGTCTTCGGGGAGGAACAGATCGCAAGTGCCGACGACGCGCTCGCCGGCAATGGTCACGCGCAGCCGGCCTGAATCCCATTCCTCCCAGTGGAACGCGTCGAGATTCTTGATGACGACACGGCCGCGAACTTCCACCCCGGCAGCGGACAACTGCACGCGAACGGGGGTGGGGCGGGCCTCCGTGCCCGCCTGTGCCGCCGGCGTCATGGCGGTACGATCTTTGGCGGGCAGGGACGCCCGCCCCACCCCCGGCACTACGACTCCCGGATGCACGTACGCGACGGCCGCATGCTGCGTGTAATGAAAGCATTCGGCTTCATACGAAGGCTTGGCGAGCAGATCGTAGGTTCCCGGGAGCAGCCCGCGCAGGACGATCTGGCCGCGCGAATCTGCGACGCAGTCATGGTCCAATTTGGGTGGCAGGACATGCTCCACGCCGCGCGCGGGATCCCAAGTGCCTTGCGGGACGAGCGCCACGCGCGCGCCACGGAATTCAGATCCAAGATCAAGCGCGATGCTGCTGGTGCGGGCCAGCGTGAGCGCCGCTTCGGGTCCATTCGGCTCGACCTGCACGCGCACCCTGGACTGCGCGAGCGTGAGGCCGGGGAACGAGGCGTTCAGGTGCGCTTCTCCAGGCGGAAGGCCGGTAAACTCGAAGCGGCCATCGGCACCGGCTTGTGCGGCGAAGCTCGGCGTCCAACTATAACCATAGCCGGGCGCGAGCGGCGGATACTCCAGGCAAATGGTCCCCAGCGTTTTGTCTACGCCAGCGGGGACTTCGATGCGGCCGGCGAGTTTCAGGCCGCGTTTCATGCGGACGTTGACGTCGGCGTCAGCCTCCGAGTTTACGGCAACGGTGAGCGGTTCAGGCAGATAGAAACCTTGCTTAAGAAACTCCAGCTTGCGCTGCCCCCACGCCAGTCCGCGCAGCGTTGCGCGTCCGAGCGTGTCGGTCTGCGTGGAGGTCATTTTGCTGCCGCCCCAACTCACGGTCGCGTTGAGGGGTTGCACGGCGACAAGCACGCCTTTCAACGGCTGACCGTCCGGATCGGAAACCGTGAGCTTTATGTTTCCATGGCCAGCTTGTGCGAGCACAAGGGTAAGGCGATCGAGCTGCAGATCCGGCGAATCCAGATCAAGGCCGCATCCGCGATAGCCATTAAGCGCTGCGACCACGCGCTTGGGCAGGCTGGAAAGCTGCCGGGGATTGAACGTGAAGAAGCCTTTGTCATTGGTGAACGCTTGAGCGGAATGGCCTTGTTCGCCTACGAGGCCGACGCGCGCGTTTTTGGCGGGGTCGCCGTCTGGAAGCAGCACGCGTCCCGAAATTCCTTTTTCCGGGAGCTTGAAGTCTGGCGCACGCCCCGCGAGTTTGAAGGGCTCGAGTTTCGTTTCTTTTCCAGCAGTGACCACGACATTGTGGATGACGCCTTTCGTGCAAGCCTGACGAACGATCAGCACAGTGTATTTTCCGGCGGGCAGACGTTTGAACTGGAATGCGTTCTGCTGAACTCGCGTACCGAAATAGGGAGAGTTTTCGCGCCACTGCACCAGCCAGCGTTCGTGGCGGGTGACGTCGGTCATCATCATCTGGGCCTGCGGATCGTCTTCTGGCAAAGCCCAGATGGAGGAGTCCCACAAGTTGAAACGGGGATTTACGTAGCCGCCGATGGCTCCAGGGGGCGTCAAGGAGCCCGAGAGAGTTCCACAGGGCTGCGGTTTTTGCGCGGCAGCGGCAGCCGGTTGTCCGGCAACGACGGAAACGTTCTGCAGGATATAGGTCGCGGCCGTATCTTCGTTGTCCTTGCCGGTGCGGATGGCGATCCGGTAACGGCCTGCGATCAGGTCTTTGAGAACCAACGCGCCGTCGTCGTCCGTGGCGTTCTCTTGCTGCACGACGGAGCGGTCGGATGAAAGCAGCATGTATCTGAACCATGCCAGCGACGCGGGCGACTGCGGGTCGATGGGGGTAGCGCCGGCGTCCCTGCCGGCAGGGGCAGTCCCGTCGGGCAGGCGCGTAATGGTGACGCTGCAGTCGATTTTCTTCACCGAATTGCCGTGCTCATCAAGCAGCGGCACTTTTAGCTCGCCGCACACTGCCGCGCGCGTTTGCATCCGGATTGGAGCCGGCAGCAAGGTCTGGCCGCTGCTTCCGACGCGAATTGGACCGGCACAGGCGGGCGCGAGTTCCTGCTGCTCGGCAAAAACGAAATAGCTGCCGTCGCCGACAGCTTCGAAGACGAACTTGCCGTCGGCATCGGCGACGATTTGACTTTGCACGTATGTAGCCGTTCGCTGCAGCCACAGGTGTTGCGGATCGACCCCAGTTGCGTCCTGGCCAACGTCTTGCACCAGCAGCAGCGTTGCGCCTTGCACCGGCTTGCCATCGGCGGCAGCCACAACGGAGCCGGCGAGGCTGGCGCCAAGGCGAGTGACGAGCAGGAGGCGGTTCTGGCCTGGCTGGACGTTCCAGATGGCGCGGCTCCACGGTTCGGTCCCGGTTTGAGCGGCGCTGCAATAGGCACTGGACCCGGCCTCGATGTTCTCGATCAGAATCTGTCCGTCGGCGTCGGTCTTCCGGGCGAGATCGGGCTCGTCACGCCAGTACGCGAAGCGCTGAAAGGATGGCAGTGGAGGCGAAACCATCACGTTCATCTCCATGTTGCCGACCGGCTTTCCGTCCGCATTGACGACTCGGATGTGGAGCGATGACTTGGTCAGTTCGGCGAGCAGACGCTGGACGATCACGCGGGCTTCCAGCGATTCACAGGCACCGGCCGCGCGCTGCAAGGCGGCGTGCGCTTTCTCGCCAAGTGTTTCGAGTTGCCGGACGGCGCCCGCGCGCTGGTCGAAATCGCCTTGGTCGAGCAGCCGGATGAGTTCTTCGGGAGAGGAGGATTCCGCCGCGCCGCACCATGGGACACCAGCACACAGCACACTGAGGCATGCTGCGAGCCAGGGATTCATCATGTTGCGCACGTGCTTCATCGACTGTGAAGTTTCAGGTTTAGGGCGGAAAGATTACAGTCAAAAACGGGTAGCGCCGGCCTCCGTGCCGGCCGGGGTGGCATACATTAGAACCGAACTGAGCGCCGTGAGTTCGGTTGTTGCCCGACTCAGGACTGCGCCATTTTTATATTTGCGCGGTACTGCTTGCGATAGGCGGAGGGAGTCAGGCCGGTGAACGTTCGGAAGGCGCGCGTGAAAGCGCTCTGATCGTAAAAACCGCAGTCGAGGGCAACGTCCTGGGCCGAATGGTCCGTCGCCATGAGGTCGTGGCAGGCGGCCTGAATGCGCTGGCGCACCAGATGGTGCATCGGTCCTTCGCCGAGTAACTGCTGGAACAGCCGCAGGAACTGACGCTCGGACAAGTGCACCAGCGCTGAGAGTTGCCGCATCCGCATGGGTTCGCGGAACCGCAGGTGCATGTGGCGCAACGCCGGTTCGATGCGGTGAAAAGACTCGAGCGCTCCGCCGATCTCGTGGGTCTCCATCATCGCGCCGGCAATGCCGCACACCTGGCCGTGCGAATTCCGCAGCGGGATTTTCGTGACCAGATACCAGCGCACAGGGCCGCTGCTATCGGGCACCATCTGGACGTAGCGCAACATCCGGAGGCCACTGCGCATCACATGGCAATCTTCTTCCCGGTAGACGGCTGTGATCGCCGGCGGGAAGAAATCAGAGTCGGTCTTCCCGAGCATCTGCCATTCGTGCTTGCAGCCCAGGATCTGGAGCACCTGAGCATTGCAGTGAACGAAGCGTCCCTCGCTGTCTTTGGCGAAAAACGCGACCTGCGGCAGTCCTTCAAAGAGGTCGGCGAGCTGCAAGCCGCCTGCGAGCTGCCGGGAGAAGTCACGCTTGAAGTGTTGTGCGGCGGTGCGCGCGCTCATGGCTGAAAAATACAAAAGTTCGTCGCTTCTGGCCAGCAAGAAATGTCGCCTCGTTTCTTTTTTACGTTGTATGATCATGTACGGGTCTCTTTTTTCAATATTTCCGCTGACGGGCCAGGCTTCGCCAACTGCGAACAGCCCGTAGGAGCAACGATGAACCAGAACAGCTCGTCCACGACGCGACGCCGGTTCCTGAAGACTGCCGCCAGCGCACTGGCGCTCCCGTACTTCATTCCTTCTTCCGCGCTGGGAAAAGATGGCGCGGTGGCGCCCAGTGAGCGGATCGTTATGGGCGGGATTGGATTGGGCGGCCGGGGGAGCAGCGACCTTGGCTGGATGATGGCCGAGGCCGATGTGCAATTTGTGGCCGTCTGCGACATCCGCAAAGCACAGCGCGAGAATCTCAAGAAGACGATCGATGCCAAGTACGGCACGAAGGATTGCGCCACCTACGGCGACATCCGGCAGTTTCTGGCCGAGCGCACGGACGTCGATGCCGTGCTGATTGCGACCGGCGACCGCTGGCATGCGACGGCTGCGACCATGGCGATGAAAGCGGGCAAGGATGTGTACTGCGAGAAACCGTCCTGCCTGACGATCGCGGAAGGCCAGCAGGTCGTCGAGACGGCGAAACGGTACGGCCGGGTTTATCAGACGGGTGCGCAGAGGCTCAGCGAGCCCAACCACATCTTCGCGATTGAAATGGCACGAACCGGACGGCTTGGAAAGCTTCAAACCCTCTATGCCGACTGCCGCTACCGGGGGGGTTCGCGGCGCGACTGGCTGCCGGCAATGGCGGAACCGCCCGCGGAAGAGGTGAATTGGGACGCGTGGCTGGGGCCGTGCCAGTGGCGGCCGTACAATAAAGGCTACCTGCAGAGCGGGTGGTACAACTTCTACGATTTTGCCACCGACATGGCGATGTGGGGCGCGCACACGGTTGCGCAGGCGTTGGCCCCGATTGACCTGTCCACAATTTCGCACATTGAACTCGAATACGGCGGACCCAACACCGCGATGATGACGCGGTTGTCGAATGGCCTGCCGATGGTCCTGTTCCGTGAACCCGGCGGCGATTGCTGGAAGCCCTGCAAATACTGGCATAGTTCGTGTGGCGAGCGATTCGACGGCACGGAGGGCTGGGCCGGGGCGGCTGATGGGTATTCGAAGCCGGACGTTTCGTCGCCGAAGCTCTACGCTGAGTTCAAGAAAGTCCTGGCGGAGTACGTCGCGCGCACGCAGCGCCCGATGAGTCACGTGCGGGATTTCTTCGACTGCGTCAAGTCGCGCCGCAAGACCGTTGCCACGCCGGAAGTCATGTACACGTCCATGGCCATTTGCCTGGCCGCCGACATTTGCGACATTCTGAAACGCAATCTGAAACTGGATCTGGTCAAGGGCGAATTCGTGAACGACCCCGAAGCCAACAAATTCAGGTCCAGGCCCGTGCGCGCGCCGTGGAAGGCGTGAGGTGGTACTTGGTGAGTGGTACGGACAACTGACGTCGGACGGCTTCGAGCGCTTGTGCGGTAATGGGAAGAGGAATGCAAGCCATGACAATCATGCGGACGATCGTGCTGGCTCTCATGTTGTGCGCCGGGGTTGGCGTGCTGGCGCAGGAGGCGGCCGGGGAGCGGCAGACGAAGGCGATTGCGGTGCTGAAGTCCGATGTGGACATCCAGCAGAAGATCGACGCGTGCCGCGAACTGGCGGTGGTTGGTTCGGTAGAAGCTGTGCCGGCATTGGCTGCGCTCTTGGGGGATGAAAAGCTCTCCGGTGTGGCGCGGTTTGCGTTAGTCCAGGTCGGCGGCGATGCAGCCGATGACGCTCTGCGGGCGGCGCTCGGCAACCTGAAGGGGAACCCACTTGTTGGCGTGATTGACAGCCTGGGTCTGCGCCGGGACTCCAAAGCTGTGGGCGCTCTGACCGGGCTGCTGAAGGACGCCGATGCAGCAGTGGCGCAAGCGGCAGCGCGCGCGTTGGGCGCGGTCGGCACCGAAGACGCTGCCAAAGGGCTCAGCGCGGTTTTGTCCGGGGCTGAAGGCGCTAACCAGATGGCGGTGTGCGAAGGACTGTTTCGCTGCGCGGAAGCAGCGTCCGGCAAGGGGCAGGCCGACAAGGCGATCGCGATCTACGATTCCGTTCGCGCTTTGCCAAAGATGCCGCACCAGGTTCGGACCGCTGCATGGCGCGGCGCAATTCTGACGCGGAAGAACGATGGTTTGCCATTGTTGATCGAGGCGGCACGCAGTCCCGAGTGGGGCCTGGTTCTGGCTTCAGCGCGGATTGCTCTCGATGCAGAGGCCGGAGTGGTGAAATTGCTGGCGGATGAAATCGGCAAGATGGCGCCCGATCGCCAGGTCTTGTTTGCCGGCGTTCTGGGCCAGCGTCACGATGCTGCTGCGCTACCCGCTCTGCTGAGCCTGGCGAAGGCCGGCGACAAGACGGTGGGGCCGGCCTCCGTGCCGGCCAGAGTGGCGGCGATCAAAGCGGCCGGTGAGATTGGCGACGGCGATGTCGCTGCCACGCTGATCGAACTGCTCAAGGATTCCGAAGCGAACGTGGCACAGGCGGCCGCGGCGTGCCTTGCCGGCGTGCGCGGCGCTGGCGTAGAGGATTCCGTTATCAAGGCCCTGGCGACGGCAGATCCGGTGCTTCGGCCGAAGCTGCTGGGCGTCGTCGCGCAGCGTCGAATGACGGCGGCCATGCCGGTGTTGACTCAGATGATGGACGGCCAGGATGAGGCGCTGCGGCTGCCGGCGATCGCGACGTACGGGGAATTGGCCGGGATCGTGGATCTTCCGGGGCTGCTGTCGCGATTGGAGCGGAATACAAACGCAAACGAAATCGGTGCGATCGAGAAGGCGCTCGCGGCCATCTGCGGGAGCGCCGAGGATCCAAATGCATGCGTGGCGAAACTGGTGGAATCCATGGGCAAGGCGTCGCCGGAAGCCAAGCCGGCGCTGCTGAGAACACTTCGCCTGGCCGGCGGCGCCAACGCGCTCAAGGCGATCCGCGCGGCGGTGGATGACGGCAACAAGGAGGTTCGCACGGCGGCAGTTCGTGTGATCAGTGAATGGAAATCTCCTGATGTGGCGCCTGTTCTGCTGGAGTTGGCCAAGAGCGCGCAGGAACCGGTGGACCGGATTCTGGCTCTGCGCGGCTATTTGGGAATGGCCACTCAACGCGAGACGGCTCCGGACGCGAAACTGGCGATCTGCCGGGAAGCCGCGCCACTGGTTCAGCGTGCAGAAGAGAAGCGGTTGCTTTTGGGGGCCATCAGCGGCCTTGGCAATCCCCAAGCGCTGGGTCTCATCGTTCCTTTTCTGGATGATGCCGGCGTAAAACAGGAAACGACGTTGGCTATTCTAGCGGTCGCCGAAAAACGCGCGAAAAAGCAAGCTGTTGCCGAAACCAAGGCTGCATTGGAAAAGGTGATGCAATCCGCGCCCGCAGACGAAGCGAAAAAGCGCGCCGAGAAACTGCTGACGCTGCTCGCTGCCGAACAATAACGTGAATAGGGGCGGAGTGTGAAACTCGCACGGATCATTCCTGCCGTATTGTTCGCCTCCTTGGCGTCGATGTACGCCGCCGACACGCCTGCGCAGAAGCCGAACATCGTGATCATCCTCGCCGACGATCTCGGCTACGGCGATGTGCAGTGCTACAACCCGCAGCGCGGGAAGATCCCGACACCCAACATTGATCGCCTTGCGTCGCAAGGCATGCGGTTCACTGATGCGCATTCGTCATCGGGCGTTTGCTCGCCGTCGCGATACACACTGCTGACGGGGCGGTATCACTGGCGGACGCGGCTGCAGTCGGGAATCGTGGGAGTGTTCGGGCAGCCTCTGATCGCGCCCGAACGGCTGACCATCGCAGGCCTGGCCAAGCAACACGGCTACAACACCGGATGTATCGGCAAGTGGCATCTCGGCTGGGACTGGCCGATTCCGCCAGGAAAGGCCGCGTTGTTCCACGTCGGCAAAGGCCAGAACGACGAAGCGCCGCCGACCGACGCCCACCTGGCTGCGTGGCGCGAGGTCTTCGGCAAGCCCATACCGGGCGGTCCGACGACGCGTGGGTTTGACGAATACTTCGGGACTGACGTGCCGAACTGGCCGCCGTACTGCTTCATCGAGAACGACCGCACCATCGGCATGCCGACCGAGTTTCTGCCGAAGCGTCTCCTGAAAAATAATCTCGCGAGTCTGCCGGGACCGGCGTTGAAGGACTGGCCGCTCGAAGGCATCCTTCCGGCGTTGGGCGACCGGGCCAGCGAGTTCCTTTCGCGCCAGGCAAAAGCGGGAAAGCCCTTTCTGCTCTACCTGCCGCTCACCGCACCTCATGAACCACTAGCCGTAACGGAGGAGTGGAAAGGTAAGAGCGGCCTGCTGCCCTATGCCGACTTCGTGATGCAAACCGACGCGGTGATTGGGCGCGTGTTGGATGCACTTGAGAAGAGCGGCGCCGCCGGCAACACGCTGGTGATCTTCACCAGCGATAATGGCAAGGCCGCTTATACGGGCGCGGCCGAGCTGGAGAGGCTGGGGCATTATTCGAGTGGGCCGCTCCGCGGTTACAAGACGTCGGTGTATGAAGGCGGCCATCGGGAGCCCTTCGTGGTCCGCTGGCCGGGCGCGATCAAGGCTGGCAGCGTGTGCGGGCAGCTTGTGCATCAAGCGGACATCATGGCGACCTTGGCGGAAGTATTCGCAACCAAGCTTTCCGACAACGCCGGCGAGGATAGTTTCAGTATCCTGCCGCTGCTGAAAGGCGAGGACAAACCGGTCCGCTCTATCGCGATCAGTTGCGCGGCCAGTGGCGTGCCGGGGCTGCGCCGCGGTGACTGGAAGTTCATCGCCAATCCGAAGCCTGAACTTTACAACCTTGCCGAAGACATCGGCGAAACAAAGAATCTGGCGCCCGAAAAACCTGAGACGGTCGCAGAGATGAAAGCGCTTTTGGAAAAACTCATCGCCGACGGGCGCAGCACGCCGGGCGCTCTACAGAAGAACGACGTTGAGGTGCGGCGGCATTCGAAGTAGGAGTCGGCGTTCGGGCTACTCCGGCTTTGGCGGGCGGATCATGTAACCGCGGTCGCATTTTTTGTAGCCGGCGACATCGTTGATTTTCCCTGGCTGGTTGACCATCCCGAGCATGTTGGCTTTGGCCGGCTTCCACGGATACTTGCCCGCCAACAGATCGCTGATTTTCACGCTGCACGCTTCGGCGAGCAGGACGGCCGCCTGGGATTCCTCAGCGGTGATGTCCGGCAACGTGCACTCGCGTTCGCCTTTGAAGGCCGGCGAGACGATGTTCATGTCCACACTGATCTCCGGCGGCACACCGTGCCGCGCGGCAACCATCGTTGCGCAACGCATGTCACAGCCGTTGATCGCCACTGTCGGGAACTGCTCCAGCATGTCCACGTCTTCTTGAACAGCAGCGGTGAGGGCCGGAACGCAGAGCAGCAATGTTTTGCCGGGAAACTTATCCTCGACCAGCATGTATGCGGCCCGCTGAGTGACGCGCCCGCCCGTGCGGCGAATCCCCTGGCACGGAAAGATGGTGACGTATTTGGGCGGCTTGCCGCTGGCGGCCGGCGCGTCCGTTGGAGGAGAGAAGCATGAGCAGTCTGGACCGCAGGCGGCTTCGGTCGTCTTCACCACCTCCGCTGGCCTGAATGATTCAGTCAAGTGCTTGTCATCCATGATCACTTCGATGCGTGCTGCAACCGCTTCAGACAGACGGCGGCCGATGTCCTCCAGTTGCTGGCGCGTCTTTCCGGGGCCGAGCTTGGTTTCGGCCATGATGTGACCGACTTCAATCTTTCCGATCGGGAACACTCCCAGTTCGTTGAAGATGTGAATGCCGCAGCGTTCGCCGCAGCCGTCGATCAGGATTACCGGATTATGCTCGATAAGCTCACGCTGTTCCGCATCGCCCGCCAACAGCGCCGGCAGAGACAGCAGCGCGGTGGTCTCGGGGAACTTCTGATGCACCAGGTACGCGGCGCGGCGCGTGACGTTGGCGACGATCTTGCCGACGCCCATGCAGGGGGCGAGAACGAACTTCTGGCTCTTCATGCGTGGACTCCAGGAACCAGCAAAGCTCCTTAGCGCGGCAAAGCGATTCGCACCTTGGAGTACGTCCTATAGCGGTTGTGCGCCGGTGAGGCAAGTGCGCTGGGGAAATACAGCAGGTTCAGCGCGCGCTAATCTAATTCGTCGTGCGCAGTTGCCAGGACTTGGCACTGGTGTTTGTCCGCGCGATCGGAATGAACAAACCGGCGCTGAATTGGCTGCCGTCGGAGAGGTCGCATTGAAGCGAGAGATTCAGATTCACTTTGACGATTCCATCGCCGGAATTTGCGACCGGCAGGCCGCTATTCTCCACAGGCACATTGACGAAGCTGACCGTAAACGCTCCTTTGGATGAAAGTGTGAATTTACTCAGTCCGGCGGTGGCCTTTGCGACCGTGAGCTTTACGGAGCCCTTGCTGGCCTTAGCGAGCGCTGAGGAAACTTGCGTGCTGTAATTGCCGATGGAAAAGCCAAGCGAACCGGCGGATGCGGGCACGAGATCGGCGTCACCGGGGAGGATAAGTTGGCCGGTGATCGCAAACGAATGAACTTTCGCTTTCGTGGTTTTGTTCAGGGTTTCCTTTGCGGAGAACTTGGTGACAAGACAGGAGCCGGAGCCGGCGGTCCCGGTCTTCTGGAAAATGTAATTCGCAGTTCCGGTGTTGTTCGCGACAGCCGTATACAGCGCGCCGCAGCTTGCGCTGGCGGCAAAGCTCCCGATGCCGATCGAGACGGGAATGTTGACCATCTGTTTGTCGGATGCTTTTACGTTCGCGTTCGTGGCGCCGAGCGCCAGCATGGCACCGCGGAGGTCGGCGTTAGAGAGCTGAAAGACGACGTTGCCAGTGCCGGGCTTGACGGCAAAGGTGAGCAGCGGATTGGTGCCGGCGTTGGACTTGTAGCCGCCGTTTACGTCCACATTGAAGGCGAACGATCTCGAACCGATCGCCACGCTGCAGGGGACGCCAGTCAAGTCGGACGGCAGCGCGGTCGGGTCAACGAGTCCTGAAACACTGATGCCGTCTGCTCCGGTGGTCTGAAAATTCAGAGTCACGAACGCGGAACTGATGAATAGCGCGGTTGACATGCCATTGGAGTTGGCGACCGGCACGCCGACGCGCGCGGCCTGACTCGATGAGTTTCCTGTGCCCACGGTGATCACGACAGAGTCGTAGACTTGATAGGCGCCCTTGGCGAGCATCAGGCGCGCGGTGTAGGTTCCGTTGTTCGCATACGTGAAGGATGGATTTGCGTCGCTGGACGTCGAACCGTTGCCGAAATCCCAGCGCAAGGTATCGAAGCTTCCCTGCGAAAGGGTTGAGCTGAAACTGACGGCGAGCGGTTTCTCGCCAAACGTCGGACACGCTGAGACCACGGCAGTGAGAGCGGTGTCGGTGGTTCCCGCGACGGCCGTATTGGCCACTGCAGCGACGACGTTCGCGGCGTCGCCGGGCTGTGAGGCGCTATTGCGGCCATCCGCCCAGGCCACGAGGAAGAAGCCGCCGGATTGCGCCGCGACGGCGTTTCTCAAAATGCCGCTGGCGGCGGTATCGATCTGGAACGGAAGCGGGTCCTTGTCTTCTCCGGAGAGTGAGACTCGTTTGCCGATCAGGTGGTAAACGCCGCTGGAAACTCTTTCGCTTCTCACAAAAAGCCACTCGTCGGTCCCGGCAAACACCGGGGCGTAGGAATCGACGGCGCTGCCGGTGGGGCCGAGTCCCATCTCGGCGAAAACGCCTCGCGGCGGCGTCACGGCGCCGTTGGTGCTGAGTTTGTGGAGGAAGACGGAACTGTCCACGGTTTGATCGTAGGAGGACAGAATCTGCCATCCATCGGCAACGAATGTGACGCCGATGGGCCGGCCATAGCCGTTATCTTGCGGCAGTTCTTTGAAAAGGCTGGTGCCGCCGGCATCGCGGAGGGTGCCGTCGATGGCGATTCGCACGCTGCGCGTCAGCGCCGGCGATTCGGCGTTTTCACGATACAGGAGCAATGTGTCGCCGCTGGGTGCCTGAGACGATAGGAACAACAAGGTCTGGCTTTGCGGCGAGAGCAGAACGGGAAGCGCTTGTACTGCGCCGACCACTCCGGCCGTTGTTACTCGGGTGAAGTAGACCTGCTGCCCGGTGTTGTTTGGATGCGAGACGTCCTGCCACGCGACGACGTAGTCGATCCCGTTGAAGGCTACCAGAGGATCCTCTTCCACCAGGCCTTGCGTGGCGAAGATGGCGAAATCCGTTCCGCCCAGAAGTGTGCCGGTGGGCGTGACGATGCCGGCGCGAATTCCTCCGCCCCACGTGCCGTCATCGGACCAGACGACCAGCCAGTTCGTTCCGTCGAACGCGGCTTCGCAACGCTGCTGCCGGAACGGGCGGGGTTTGGCTGCTGAGGTCGAGATGGCAAAGGGCGGGGAGGCAATACCCGAGGCGCTGACGATGGAGGCACCCATTACCGGTGCGTTTGCGCCCGCGCCATAATCAACCCAGGCGACGAGAAAATTGTTGTTTCCGGCGGCAACAGTGGGTGGCGCGATGCTGTCAGAGTTCTGGTATTGAGAGGACAGCATGAGATTGTTGCCGACCAGCGAATCCTGCGCGAACGCATCGCTGGCTGCCAGCAGACTGAGCAGCGCGAACAGAACCGTTTTCTTCATCAATGCGATCCCCTACGATTGGTACAGCAGCGAACCATTCCAATGTGACGTGGATGCGTACTAAAGGACGTGCGGAATATCTTATTGCTTCCCATAATTTGCGAAAATAGAGATGCTTGCCACGCGCCAGATTACGCGCGAGAAAACTCGCGAACCGTTTTAAACATGGAGGCCTTTCCAGGAGCGTGTGCTGGCAACGCACGACGGGCAGCCTATAGTTTGTGCAGTACGCTGCAGTTCCTTGAAAATGGGAGGTCAATCCATGTTCAGCATGCTGCGACATTTGTCCTGGAGTTTGTTTCTCGCCTTCGGTCTCTCGGCTCTGTGTGCGGGGGCGTCCGAGGGCTTCCTCGACTTGGCGCGTCTGACGGAGTCGGGCGCCAATTCCGACGACATGATCGCCTACATTCGGAAGACACCGACGCGCTTCGACCTGACAGCGCGGGAGCGCAGCGCGCTTTTTGATTTGGGCGCGGAGCAAGCAGTCTGCGACGCCATCGAGGAGCATGACCGAGCGCTCGGAGGCGCGGGCGACGCGGTCGCAGCAGCCGACGATCTGCAGTGGGACGCCGAAGCCGCTCTGCCCGAAGCGGAAACGGTCAACGAAGACGTCTTCTATCACTCGCTCTCGCCATACGGCACCTGGTTTGAGGACGATGGCCAATGGGTCTGGCGGCCGACCGTTTCGATCGTGGACCCGCATTGGCGGCCGTATTGCCATCACGGCCGTTGGGCGATGACGGAGCGCGGTTGGACGTGGTCCTCGGAATACTCTTGGGGCTGGGCGCCGTTTCACTATGGCCGCTGGCATCGCGATCACGTTCACGGCTGGGTGTGGACGCCTGGCCTGGAGTGGGGGCCGGGCTGGGTGGCCTGGCGCACGGGCGCCAGCGACTGCGGTTGGGCGCCCATGCCGCCAGCGGTGACGTTCCGCGCGGGCGTGGGTGTGGTGTATGGCGGCCACGACGCAGACTGGGGGCTGATCGCCTCCGACTTCACTTTCGTCTCCATTGGGAAACTGTTCGAGCCGCGCTGGTGGGAATTCCGGCTGCACAAGGATGAACGAAACCGGATGTATGAGCGTCTGCCCATGGCGCACACGCACTTCGAAATGGTCAACAACAACTACATCAACAGGGGGCTGGAGCTATCGGTTGTCGAGAGGATCACCGGGCGGCGCGTGCCGCATATCGAACTGGCCAGGCCCGTTCACGGAGACGCGCACTTCCGGCCGGAACGCCTTGAAGGCAATAAGCTGGTGCTGTACCAGCCCACCGTGCGCCGGACGGTGACCGCGACACCCATTGTCATTCAGCAGGCGCGCGAAGAGCGTATCAAGAAATACGAGATCGTTCACGACGAGCGGATGGCGAAGGCACGGGTTCCGGCGCGCACCGCGGAAAACCAGCGGCACCAGGTGCTCGCGGCGGAAATGCAGCAGGTTGCAGAACGCCAGAAGCAGCGCGAGGCCGATGCCGAAGCGCGCCGCCTCCGGAGCCAGCGGCTGACGAGCGAGGCCGAGTTGAAACGCATCAGCGTCGCTCGCGAAGAAGCCGACGATCGCGTGAAGCGCGAGGCCATTCAGAAAGCCGAGCAAGAGCAGAAGCGGAGATTGACCGAAACTAGGACGCGTGAAGCGCAGGCTACTCGGGAAGCCGAACAACGGCGCAAGGAGGCCGAAAACGCGGAGCGCGTGAGGGCCTCAAAGATCATCGAGGACCAACGCCGCGCCCAGGACGAGCAACGCCGGGCGCACGAAACAGAACTGGCCGCTCAGAAGGAACGCGGCAGGCAGTTGGACGAGCAGCGCAAGAGCGCCGCGGATGCACAGCGGCGGTCCGCTTTGGACCAGCAGCAGGCCGAACTGCGCAAAGAAATGGAGACAAAGCGGGCGGCGCAGGCTGAGTCTCAGCGGCAGGCTGAAGACAACCGCAAGGCGCAGCAAGCCGCGGTGCAAGCGCAATTGGAACAGTCGCACCGTGCCGACCAGCAGAGAACTCAGCGGGACAACGCACTGGAGAGCGCACGGCAGGCGGCTGCAGCAAAAGCCAGCGATCGCCAGCGTGAAGCGCTCCGGGACAATAAGCCAGCGCCGGCCGATCGCAAAGGCCGCTGATGTCTGGAGTCTGGGGGCGGACGCAGATGAAACCGCGGATGCTGGTCTTCTTGCTTGGTCTGGCGGCGACCTCTGCGATGGCGGGCGAGCCGGATTTCCAATCCAAGTATCTCGCCATCAGTCTGTCGCCACAGGCGCCGGCGTTCAGTTGGTTCGCGGTGGACTCGCTGGGACAGGGCAAGCTTGCGCACAATCCGGTATTGGCGCAAGCGGGCGCCGTCGCGGGACTCGAACTTGACGGGAAGACTTACAAACTGGGCGGCAAGCCGGTCTGGCAGATCGCCTGCGACGAGAAGACGCTGACGTTGCGGTCGGATTATGTTGCGGGCGTGGAGATGCCGCCGTTCGTTCTGACGTTCAACCAGAAGTTGAACCACGCCACGCTGCTGGGCCTGATGAAACCGGGCGAGCGGCATATGGGCCTGCCGTGCGTGCTGCATCTTCCGGATATGGGATCGTTAAGGATTGTAGCGCAATCCTCCGGGATTGCGCCGGAAGACGGTACGCAATCCAGGAGGATTGCGCCACAAGGCAGGTTGGACTACGACGCGCGGCGATGGAAAGTGAAGACGCCGTTTGTGCGCGTTGCGTTTCCTCCAGCGACGGCGCAGCAACCCCGCATTGAGTACCGGCTGGAAGTGGCGGCGATTTATCCGAAGCTGCCGGGGATCGAAAACGATCCGCGCTACGACGCTTTCCGCCGCGATTACCTCAATATCTTCCAGATGAACCCGCGCGTGCAGATGCTTGCCAACAACTCCTCTAGCGACCCGGTCGGCTTTACTCTGTTCGAGTATGCCGATCTGGCGGTGCACGCGCCGCCGCTGGCTGAGGGGTTGACGTGCCTGGATCTCATCCGGCTGACGCTTGATCGCTACATCGCGGGCGCCAAAGGATACGGGCAGGTCGGCTATGCGTGCACGCCGACGGATGCCGATTTGATTGCGTGGAAAACGCCGTGGACATCGAGCGACACGCTGCCGTCGTTTTTGATCTCAGCCTGCGATTACGTGAACGGCTCCGGAGACCTGAACTGGGCGAAGGTCAACTATGACAAGCTGGCGGCGTGGGGCCGAGAGATGTTCGCAACGGACAAGAACGGCAACGGCTTGATCGAGTATCCCGGCACCGGAAATTACGGTGACCGGCCGACGGCGGACAAGCGGCCCTCGAACTGGTGGGACACGATCAATTTCGGGCACGAAGATGCGTTTTCCAACGCGCTGGCGTACCGAGGCGCTCGAATGTTCGCGGAACTGGCGCGCAAGTTGGAGCACGCGGACGACGCGAAGTTCTTTGAGGAAAAGGCGGACAAACTCCGCGCCGCGTATGTGCCGACGCTTTTGAATCCGGCGACGGGCGTGATTGCCGGATGGAAGAGCGCCGATGGGCAGCTTCACGATTACTGGTTCACGTTCGTGCAGGGCGCGGCGATCACGTATGGACTTCTGGATGACAAAACGGGCAACGCGGTGATGGACAAACTGCTGGCGAAGATGAAGGACGTCGGTTTTGCGCGGTTTGATCTTGGGATTCCCGGCAATCTAGTGCCGGTCAAGAAAGGCGATTACGCATTTCACGACACGCCGCCTCACGTGCACGGCGTGCCCAGGCTTGAGGATGGCTCGGACGGGTTTCAATTCTACGAGAACGGCGGAACAACGGGTTGCTGGGCGTACTACACGGTCAAGGCGCTGTATCAGCTTGGGCGAGTCGAAGAGGCGCGGCGCATCTACCATCCAATGCTTGAGGGCTACGCGCGCGGCGAGTTCCAGGGTTTCGGCGAGAACGGAATGTCTCGCGACTGGCGCGACTGGAAGGGCGGTTGCCACGGCTACGAAGGGCTGCTTGTTGACAACTATTTCACGCTGCTGGGCGTGTTTGATGATGTGAAGAGTGGTACTCGGTGAATGGTACTTGGTGGTCCGGTGTCTGGTGGTTTGGTGCGCATGCGTTTTCGGGCTGGATGTATTGAGAGAGAATTCCACATGCCGCGCTGCAATTGCTCTTTGAGGTTGCTTGCCTTGGCGAGCGTTTCGCTCACGGTTGCGGCCACCGATGTGACCCTTCCTCTGGAACGCACGGCGTATTTTGCGGGGGAACGCGTGCCGATTTTTCTGCGCGCGGATGCGGCTGAGGTGACGCTGGATGCCGTAAATGCCGACGGGCCGACGCGGGTCTTTGCCGGCAAGCCGGGCCTGGTGCTGCTGGACACGACGCGACTGGCGGCGGGCGATTACCGATTGGAACTGCGCGCGGGAGATGCTCCAGCGCCTGTCGCATCCGTGCCGCGCGTGACGATTGTCAGTCCGCTTCGGCGCAGCGTGGCGTCGTTGCAGGATGAAGCGGCGCCGCCGTCGCCGCAGTTCGACGGACGCAAGAAATATACGCCGGAAGAACGCGCGGAGATCGCCGCCAAGCACTGGGACGGTGTGGCCCAAACGCTGCGCGAGAGCGGGATCGGCGCGGTGTTTTCGCTGGGCAGCGACGACACGGGCCCGCAGGCGTCGCTCGATACGCTTGCGCGCACCGGCACGATCATGCTCTGCAACCCGGACACACGGCCGACGAGTTTCTTCCCCACGCGCAACGCGCCGGAGGAACTCGATTCGATGAGCCAGCGGCTGATCCACGCGGCTCAAGCGAACGGACGGTTCCCGAACTTCGGCGGTTTCTGCTATGGCTGGGATACGACGGGCTACGCGATCGGCGGGCGGCGTGGGCTGATGACGTACTGGGGCTGGGGCGAAAACGAAAAGCCGCTGCGCAGCTATATCGAGCGCATCGACGCGCAGATGATCGATATCTTCCGGAAGCGCACGGGCATGGAGCCGGTGAGCGAGGGCGAGTACATCGCGTACATTCTTTCGCTGAAGCGGCCCGAGTTCGGGACGATGATCGATTTGCCGACGAAGCAGTGGCTGGAGGAGATCTCCAAGTACGCAAAGCCGATGGCGGACGGCGGCACGGGCAGCCGACAGCAAACAGAGGCTGCCCGTGGCACAGAAACGCGCGCGCAATTCGAGAAGCGACTGGACGCGTGGTCGGCGTACTTGATGAGCATGTACGGGGAAGTCTATGGCGCCTTCAACGAGAATCTGCGCAGCGTTTCGCCGTCGTTCAGGAACACGTCGAGCGTGCAGGTGGATCACTGCGCGGTGCGGTACGGGCAGTATTTTCCGGCGGCATACGCGCCGCTGGATTTTCAGTACCAGAGCACCTGGAACGATCAGATCGGCGGGCCGGACTATGCGTACCAGTGGCTGCTGACGGCGGGGCTGCTGGAGATGAACCGTGGCGCGCGGCCAACGTGGTTGAGCAACGCCATCGCGACGGCGCACGGGCGAGCGGCGTATCCAGGGAAATTTACGCGCGTGGCGGCTCACGGGTTGGCGTGGGGCGTCACCGGGATCGGCTTTGCGTGCGAAGGATTCAGCAATCTGCTGGGCGGGATGAATCGCGAGACGAACTGGGTGAACATGAAGGGCAAGAGCGGCGCGGCAGATGTGCTGGCCGGGCGGGAGTTCCTGGAGCGCTTCGCGTGCTTGGCGATCAATGGGCGCGGCGATCACGGCGTGGGCATTCTGTTTTCGAAGAGCCAGTTTCAGCGGCAGCACGTGACGATGGGTTTTGGCGAACCGCATTACAAGATGTTTGTGGCACTGACGCGGCTGGGGACGACGCCACGCTTTGTGACCGAGGAAGAACTGGCGGCAGATAGGCCCTTGAGCGTCAAAGCGCTGGTCGTGCTGGGGCAGACGTTTCCTGTAAGTGCGGAGGCGATGGCGGGAATTGAGCACTTTGTCAAAGGTGGCGGGCAGGTGCTGGTGGACGGCAACACGACGGTTGCTTTTCCGTCGGTACAGAAATTCGAGGCGGATCTGCCGTTCACTCAGCCGGGGAAGCCATTCAATTGGGCGGCTCCAAACATGGCGGCGGGGGATAATGACACGCTGATGTTCGAGAGATGGTATCGTGCGAATGCGGAGAAGCTTTTTAATCTGCTATGGACAACCTGTGGTGGGCAACTTCACAATAATTTTGGTGCTACGCTGGCTCAGATTCATGGTGGACAAGATGCGAAATACGTCATCGCGGTAAACGACTCGCATATCGCCACACAGGCGGACTGGCGCCAACTTCAGGGCGGTGTAATGGTATCCTCGTTCTACGAAGGGGGTGCCTCTCTAGGGATAGGAGCGCTTTACGATCTCAACGAAGAAAAGTCGCTTGGTGAAAAAGCGCTCGGAGGCTCTCCGTGCGATCTCTCCGCTACTACCGCTCGCATGTATGGAATCCTGAAAAGACCTGCGAAGAGCATTGAGCTTTCCGCAAAGCAGGTGTTGAACGCCGGCGACGATCTCGTGCTCTCGGTACGCCTCCTCGACAAAGACAAACAGACAATCCGCGCGGTAGTTCCGTTCCACATTTCTGTGCTGCGGCCGGATGGAAAAGTCTTCCAGGAGTTCTACAGAGGCACCACGCGCGAGGGAACGCTGGCGATGAGTATTCCACTTCCCGCAAATGCTCCGGCGGGCGAGTGGAAGCTGACGGTGCGCTGCCAGCTCGATGGGCAGACGGCGACGTTGCCGGTCAAAGTGTCTGCGGCGAAGGTGGATTTTGCGACGAACTACGAAGACTCCGTTCTCGTGCATGGCGGGTCGGCGATTGAGCCGCTGCTGAAGCGCGGGCAGAAGCTGGTGGTGCCGATTTTCGATTCGCCGCAGGCGGCGGCGCTGAAAACGGCGGCGGAGAAGATGAAGGCGGTGCTTGAGCCGCTGGGCGTGGAGGTCGAGGTGCGCTCGGGACCGAACGTTTCGGCTTACGTTCTGGGATATGAGCCCACCGAGGCGGAGAAGACGGAGAACGCGAAGGCCGATCGCGGCGAGAGTTTCGGGAAGATCAAACGGAAGACGACGAACCGGAACGACTGGTTTGCGGCGCTGACGGGGTGGCGGTTCGGGCTGCCGGTGGTGCTGCTGGACTTGCGCGGGGTAGCGCCGGCCTCCGTGCCGGCCGGGAAAGGTGGCGCTACCACGGCCGGCAGGGACGCCGGCGCTACCAATCCGCTGGCCGAAGCGCTGGACGCGGCGGGCATGCTTTGGCCAAGGGCGACGAGCGAATTTCCGGGAGCGGGGCGCGCGGTGGTGCATGGGATTCACTGGGCCTTTGCGCCGCGAGTGAATGCGATTGTGATTCAGGCCTGCGACGAACAAGGCTTGCTCGCCGGAGTCGAAGCTCTGCCCAAGTTGCCGACCGATTTTTTGAGCGGCAGCGTTGCGGCAGTGCGCGAGCAACTTTGGCGGGAGCGCGGGGTAGCGCCGGCCTCCGTGCCGGCGGGTGATCAGAACCGCGACCGAGAGGGAGCGGCAGGAGGCCTCACGAGCAACGGGCTTGAGACGGGCCACGCGCCGCAGCCGTTCCGCATTGACTTCCCCGAGGCCAAGCCGCCGACGGCCGAAGAAGCGAAGGCTCTGGCGCCGAAGCGGCCGGTTCGCGTAGCGCTCTCGCTGCCGGTGAGCGTCGATGTGAAGAAGGACGTGGTGCCATTCATCTATGCGGATGGAAAACTGATCGAGGCGAGCGCGGTAAGTTTTCTCGTGCCGGACCTGCGCTTCAGCAACGCGCTGATGGTGGCCGCGGATGTTCAACAAGCCGGAAAGACGAAGATCGTGGTCACGGGCACGTTCCGCTATTCGGACAAGCTGCCGAAGTCGCAGCCGCAGTGGGAAGACATTTTGAAGTTGTACGATCAGCTTGTTCCGAAAGAACGCCGGCAGATGGAGATTGATGTGCGCGTTGGCGAGAAGAGCGTCGGCAAACTCATTCCGAGCAAAACCGAGCGGCGTCAGATGCCGCTGGAGATGAAGCCGGGCTTTGGCGACAAGGACGTGAAGAAAGTCGAGGAGGATGTTGTGGTCGAGCTTTCCGGGGAGGTCGAGTTGCCGGCTGGGCGACAGGAGGTGTTCCTCATCCACCGCAACATTGTTGACGGGTTGATCGAAGGGCTGGGCGTGGGAATGAACCCGCTTCCGCCCCCGCCGCCGAAAAAATAGTTCAAGGCTTTCGTTGTTCCGCAGCACCGAGCTTTTCCTTCAGCCGCTTGTTGGCGTCCACGACGCAGGCGATGAGTTCCGGATTTCGCTCGCGGTCGATGTCGAAGCGCTGCGGGTTCTTCTGGTCCATGGCGCGGTCGGATTGGTAGCACCACCAATAGGACAGCGGGACGCCGGCGTCGATGACGGACTCCAGAGTCTTCATCACCCACGGTTTGGCGGCGGCGGTGTCGTCGTAGCTTTCGAAGTAATCGGGCGTGGCGTCCCAGATTTTCTTGTCCGTCTTCGCGATCGCGTGCAGGCCGAGTTCGCCGATCATCAGCGGCTTGCCCACGCGCGCGGCGATGGTCACATAACCCTTGTGGTCCAGAAGCGCCTCTTTGCCATCCTCGCCGGCGATGGTGTAGCCGGGCTTGTTGTTCGGATAGGAATGGATGTCGATCACGTCAACGGCGGTGCTTTTATAGAGGAGATCGAAACACCTGAACTGATCTTCGAACGTGTCCTTCTTCCAGCCCTGACCCTGATAAAGATGCCACTGGCATTCGCGCATGTGCGAGCCGCCGCTGTTGACCAGGCGCAGGGGATCGGCGGCTTTGATCCGCTTGGCGACGTCGTCGAAGAAGCCGGCAACGTCCTTCAGCGTCGGCATACGCTGGCCGTTGTAGACGCGGTTGCGGTCGCCGATGTCGGCGGAAAGCGTGACCTCGTTGGAAATCTCCCACATCAGGACGGCCTTGCGGTGCTTGTAGCGCGCGACAGTTTCATCGATGTACTGGAAGAGAAGCTTGCGGCCTCGGGCATTCGGATTGGAGAGGAGCTCGCGTTCCTGTTCCTCGCCGTAGACCCAGCCTTGGCCGGGTTCGAGCTTCGTGTCGGTGAACGTTCCCGCGCCCAGCGACCAGACAACGCGCAGGTCGTGGGCGTCGCAGAGCTCCAGTGTTTTGTCGAGAGCGGCGTAGAGCTTTTTGCGCTTCTCTTCGTCAGCGTACGCCGCCGGGCCGCTGGGGCCCCACGGCAAAGCGAAAATGCGAATGCTGCGAAAGCCGAGCTCGTGCAAATTGCGCAACGCTTTGTCCTGAGCCGCGACGGCCGGGTTGGCGGTCTCGAGTGGCTTGCCGGCCGAGAGCTGATCGTAAAGCTGCCACAGCAGGTCGAACTTGTTGAAGCTGATTTCGGCGAAGGGCTGGCCGCCGAGATAGAACCGGCCGTCCTTGATCGAGAGGACATCATCGCGGGTCAGCGTTGCGGCGGGCTGGTCCTGCGCGCCAGCCACGGCGCAGAATGTGAGCGCGAGAATAGACAGCAGCTTCCACATCGCCGTCACCTCGCTGCGCCTGCGCATGAGTCGCTCCTTCGGTTGCGTTTGCTCAAAAAGTGCGTCCAAAAACGCACGATGTACTGCATTTCACCGATCCGCTCCAGCCCTGTTCAGCCCATCGCCTGTAAAAAATTGCACCTGTGGTGGTGCCACGCTTGTGTTCGCGCCTTGGCGCGGACTCAAGCGTGCCACACGCTTCCTGCTGTCCAAAACTGCACCTGTGCTCCGCACCGTCGGTCTCTGGCCCGCACTCCGTCTCGTAGTGCGGGCGTCCCTCTGTAAAATAATGCACATGTGGTGATTGCCGGCTTCGATCCTCAAGCCTCAAGCCTCAAGTCTCAAGTCTCAAGTCTCAAGTCTCAAGTCTCAAGCCTTCTCTTGTCCATAAACGCACGATGTGCAGTCCGTGTACTCTCAACCCTGAACCCTGAACCCCGCCGTTCTTCAGTTTTCAAAGAGCACCTTCCGCCAAGGCAGAGTATCCAACTCTGCCCCGTATAACTATGACGAAGCAGTCTCAAAAATACTGCACTGTTTTTGGATTTATTTCAGTTAAGCTAAGAAGTCAGCGTACTCTGTCCACGAGTTCACCGAATACACACGGAGACACAGTGAAGCTCAGCGAATTCCATCAACTCGCGCCGCGCCATGCGCATGCCTCCGGTGTTTATCATAGTGGACGCGATAGAGCAAAAGCGATGAAAAGGAGTGTGTATGAGGATACGAGCTTTCGTATGCATTATGGCGACGGTTTTGACCGGGCTGTCTGTCTGTGGTGAGCCGCAAAATCCGCCTCGACTAAAGCGAGCCGACAGTTTCCTCGGCATGCATTTCGATTTTCACGCCGGGCCGGACTGCAAGGAAGTCGGAAAAAACACAACGCCGGCAATGATCGAAAACATTATCGATCTGGTCCACCCGGATTACCTGCAGATCGACAGCAAAGGCCACCCCGGCTACACGAGCTATCCGACCAAGGTCGGCAATCCCGTGCCGGGGTTTGTCGGCGATCCGCTGCGCGTGTGGCGCGATGTGACGGCGCGTCGCGGCGTGTCGCTTTACATGCACTACTCGGGCGTGTGGGATCAGCGCGCCATCGAACTGCATCCGGAATGGGCCGTAATCGACGGCAACGGAAAGCCGAACACAAAGATCACGTCGCGCTTTGGAGGTTACGCCGACAGGTTGCTCATCCCGCAGTTGCGCGAATTGGCGGGCGACTACGGCGTGGACGGCATTTGGACGGACGGCGAGTGCTGGGCCTCCGTGCCGGATTACAGCGAGGCCGCGGCGAAGGCGTTTCGCGACGCGAGCGGCTTTCAGGAACTGCCGCGCAAGCCGGGCGAGGCGCATTGGTATGAGTTCCTGCAATTCCACCGGCAGGCGTTTCGCGATTATCTGAAGCACTACATCGCGGAAGTCAAAAAGACGAATCCCAACTTCCAGATTTGCAGCAACTGGGCGTTCACCGATCACATGCCGGAGCCCGTTTGTGTGCCGGTCGATTTTCTTTCGGGAGATTACTCGCCCCAGGACAGCGTCAACTCCGCGCGCATCGCGGGCCGTTATCTGATGCGCCAGGGCGTGCCGTGGGATTTGATGGCGTGGAGTTTTACGACCAAGCCTGACAAGAACCGCACGCAGAAAACCGCTGTGCAGTTGGAGCGCGAAGCGGCCGTGGTTGTAGCCCTCGGCGGCGGGTTCCAGGCGTACTTCAAACAGAAGCGCGATGGTTCGATCTTCGACGAGCAAATGCCCACGATGGCCGAGACGGCGAAGTTCTGCCGGGCGCGGCAGGCGCTGTGCCACCATTCGCAGGCGGTGCCGCAGGTTGCGCTGCTGTTCTCTACCGCGGCGCACTACCGCAAGATCAACGGGCTGTTTTCGCGGGACAACTCACGCATCAGTGGCGTGCTGAACGCTCTTCTGGAAGGCCAGCAGTCGGTCGAAGTTCTCGCCGAACACCACCTGACTGGCCGCATGAGCGAGTATCCGCTCATCGTGGTTCCCGAGTGGGACTTCCTGGAGCCGGCCTTCAAGACCGAGCTGCTCGCGTACGTTCAAAACGGCGGCAACCTGCTCCTGATCGGCCCGCGCACCGCCGCGTTCTTCCAGACGGAACTCGGCGCGACGCTGCAAGGTGAGCCGAAGGCCGGACCCGTTTTCCTGACTCGCGACGGCGCAGTGGCGGAAGCCAAAGGCGAACAGCAAGCCGCGCAGCTCAGCGCGCAAGCGACTGCCTTCGGGACCATGCAGCAAAGCAAGGACGGCGGGACGCCGCAACCGGCCGCTTCGATCGCGAAGCTTGGCAAAGGCAGCGTTGCAGCGACTTACTTCACGATGGGGCAGAACTACAGCAGCGCGCCGAGCGAAGGAGTACGAAAATTCTTGAACGATCTTGTGCGACAGCTCTTCGCAAATCCGATCGTCGAAGTCTCGGGCACTTCCGATGTGGACGTGTGCGTGATGCGCAAAGATGGAAAGCTGCTGGTGAATCTGATCAACACGTCCGGGCCGCATCGCACGAAACCCATTCTGGAGGAGATCGCGCCGATCGGGCCGCTGAAAGTCAGCATCCGCCAGGAAAACAAGCCTGCAAAAGTGACGCTGGAGCCTTCCGGCAAGGCGCTCGACTTTGAGTATCGCGACGGGAAAATTCACCTAACCGTGCCGCAGGTCGCGATCCACGAGATCGTTGTGGTCGAGGCAAAGTAAGTAGCGCAATCCTCCCGGATTGCGCGCCGTGGGGCAGGCTGTCTAGCCTGCCTTTCTTGTAGTGCGGGCGTCCCGCGCGCCGCTCCGGTCCCCCTCTCCCCCGCGAGGACTAGCCCCCGACTTCAGTCGGGGGGCGATTAGGGGGCGCAGGCGGGTGGCCCGGCCCAACGGGCCGGGTGCGAGCGAAGCGCAGCACAAGAAGCTCTTCCAGGAACGCCCGATAGCATTTGACGCGGGTGGCTCGGCCCATCGGGCCGGGTGCGAGCGAAGCGAAGCACAAGAAGCTCTTCCAGGAATGCCCGATAGCAGTTGACGCGGGTGGCCCGGCCCAACGGGCCGGGTGCGAGCGAAGCGCAGCACAAGAAGCTCTTCCAGGAACGCCCGATAGCATTTGACGCGGGTGGCCCGGCCCCATCGGGCCGGGTGCGAGCGAAGCGAAGCACAAGAAGCTCTTCCATGAATGCCCGATAGCAGTTGACGCGGGTGGCCCGGCCCCATCGGGCCGGGTGCGAGCGAAGCGCAGCACAAGAAGCTCTTCCAGGAATGCCCGATAGCATTTGACGCGGGTGGCCCGGCCCATCGGGCCGGGTGCGAGCGAAGCGCAGCACAAGAAGCTCTTCCATGAATGCCCGATAGCGTTTGACGCCGGTTTTCGTCAACTTGCATCGACTATCGCGCGCGTATACTGCGGCCATATGACTGCCCGCCGCGTCCATGCTGAAGGCACGTACACTCATTTCGTCACGTTCTCGTGCTACAAACGGCGCCAATTCCTGGCGCCCGACATCTGCAAGCGGATTGTCATCGGAACACTTGGAAGCTGCTTGGCAAAGCAGAATGGAATATGCTGTGGCTTCGTGATCATGCCCGACCACGTTCATGCCGCTCTGTGGTTCCCTGATGAAAATCAGATCAGCCTGCTGATGAACAAGTGGAAAGAGAACAGTTCGAAGCAGATTGCCGCCGTGTACGCGCGGCAGTTCCCATCGTACTGGTCGAAGATCGATCCACACGATCCCATCTGGCAAGCGCGGTACTATGGCTTCAACATCTACAGCTACGGCAAACTGCGGCAAAAAGTCGAGTACATGCACAACAATCCGGTACGCTTGAAGCTTGTCCACGACCCGTGCGACTGGCCGTGGAGTTCCGCTCGCTTTCTGCTCCTGGGAAAACCCGTCGGGATTCCGATCTCATGGCCGCCATGACGCACTGCTCGTGTTTCGAATGAGCCTTGAAAAGCTTCTTGTGCTCGCTATTCGCTCGCACCCGGCTCGCTGAGCCGGGCCACCCGCGAGCGAAACGAAGCACAAGAAGCTCTTCCAGAAATGCCCGATAGCATTTGACGACTCCTTTTCGTCAACTTGCCCGCCGTTCCGGTTCCCCTCTCCCCCGCGAGGGAGAGGGGCTAGGGGTGAGGGGGCAGCTTTCGTGCACGTCCCCAATATTCCCCTGTCCACGATATCAGTATCGAACCGCTTCACCGATTTGCCAGCGAACGCAACTTATCGTCTTCCCTGGCCTCCGGCACGTCTATTTCCGTACTCCCGAGCGCAATGATCTATAAACGAAAGACGTTGTCGGAATGCCTGAGCATACGTCTGAGTCCCCTTCTCGCACCCGTATTCGCATATCGCCTTTGCTTCCTCAAATTTGTTTATTCTTATACATACCATTACTAGTTGAAGCAGCCCAGTCTGCACGTTTTCCCTGCAAGACGGAGGGAGCGTCGACAATTCGCCCACACGCACAAAACCAAACACTTTGTAGCCAAACCCAAACACCCCCTGAAACTCCCGCCTGATGTCCGCGTTTTGCCTATCGTATTCGGGTTTCTTTACCTCGCCAAAAGCCAATCTTGTCTTCAATGCCTCTTTCTTCTCGATTGCCGCGATCGATGCGTATGTTAGGTATAGCGCCTTCAACTCCAGTTCGAGTTTATGTTCGCCTCTAAAGTCAACGTGTCGTGAAAAAAGATCCGAAAGGATCCTGATTGCCTCCTGCTTCCGATCGAGGGCCCAACAATAGTTCGCATGCATCTTGAATACTAGCGGCTCTCCGAGGAAAAGATGCTCATGATCTCGGAAAACTGAAACGGCTTCCGTCTTCTTTCCCCGGGCATTGAAAAGGTAATCAGCTAGGTTCAACGCAGCAGAGAGCCGAACATCACCTGGACTCGAGCCTCTGTTCAGGATCTGCCGGTATTGACTTACCACCTCCTCTTCCGATCGTGAATACCGAGCGCTGTTTGCAGTCTCAAGCAACGCGTGCTCGTTATCCAATTTCTTATCAAGTGTAACCTGCTTGATGCGACCAATAATACTTCCCCTAATGGACGCATCGCATCGAGTAAAGTAGGCCGACATGATATTGAGGATTTCCTTCGAATACACCCGGAAAAAACGCTCCTCCAGGACCTCAACAAGCCGAAGTTTTACCAGTTCTTCAAATGCTGCTCGGAATGCGTCTTGGTTTGTGTCGAGGCTAACGACGTACTGAAGTTTTTCAATTAAGTTCGAATCGTCGTTTTCTGTTACCAATTGGCTGATTGCAACAAAAAGCCGCTTTGCGTTCTCCGACAGATAGTCGTGAATGCGTCCATAGAGAAACTCGATCGCCGGTTGCTCCTGCTTAATGTTACGCTTGAGCGCATCGTTCAACGTTCCTTGTTGCGCCCAGATGAAGGCTAACTGGAATATGAATAGCGGCCGGCCACTCGTAACGGAATGAACAACCTCTCTCGCTTCAAGGGCGGTCAGTTCCTCCTTGGCGCTGTCGGTGTTGAAACCCGAAAATTGAGTACGAAGAACTTCCAGAAGAAAATTGGCGGTCTGATCCACATCAAGTTCGTTCGTCTGGAACTCCATGCCGATAACGATGTTGGCACGGGTGGTAATAAGCACTTTATGATGGTTGATATCTAATCTTAGGATAAAAGCCGCGATCTTCTGCTTGTCTGCATCCGAAAAGGTTTCGTAATCGTCAACCACAATCAGCAATCGCCCCTCATAACCAACAATGCCGTCAATATCGTCTGCTTTTATGGCACCAATCGTGCCGTTGATGCAACGTACAATGCTCTCGTAAGAATCTATCGTGCGTTCGGAAATGCTTTGTACGCTGCCTGTATAGTAGTCATAGTAGCGATCCTTGGCCGAGGCAAAGACGATGTAATCGAAATCCCGTTTCGTTGCCGCAGCGAGATCCTCGCAGATGCTTTGCACCGTGGCCGTCTTGCCCACTCCACCGTGACCCCAAATCGTTGCGGATACGGAGGCTCTATTATTGAGCAAGAAGTCGACAATCTGCTTCTTCATCCCAAAATCGATATATGTATGATAGTTTGGCTTAAATACATTGGTTACTGTGCCGTTCGCGGATTTTACTCTAGTGCCATCGTTTGCGACGTTCGGAATGAACTCTGGCCATTCCCGAGAAAGCGTTGTTGTTTGGAAAAGGGAATTATACCTAATCTTGCCTGTCAGACGATCCTGGACATCACGAAACGCATAGAACTGTTGGTCCGCAGTGGCAAATACGAAGGGAGAGAGAAGACTGTAGGTTTGGCCGTTCAATGCGTAGACGCTACCGACTTGAAGCGATCCGCACTGGCGGGGACAGCGCCACGAAATGAAATCGCTACCATTGGCCTTAAAGTTGATCCCAGAATACACGTCATTTGTAAGGGCTTGTACCAGGATAAGATCATGTTCCTTTGACAGCGGAGTATCACGGGTATCGTACATACATGCGGATATCTCGCGCAGGCCGAAGAGAAACTCTTGCATTCCATCTACAAATGTAAAGCCGTGGCCGATACGGTCGTTGCGCAACGCGGGATACCTGTTTACTGCCTTTGTTAACGCCTTTTGCGCGAAGGCGTCTTTATCAATATCAAGGGTGCGACACATTTCTACGATGGCACCGATCGTTGGCTGAAACAGCCTGTTGATAGTGGCCTCCCTTGCATGAATGTCTAGGCGAGCAAGATTGCTGTTCCAGAGACGACCCAATAGGAATACGAGACCATATTCGATCTTGACGCGGAGGAAGTTAGCGTGACTGTTGGTGTCCGATGCGCCCAGTGCGAAGCGAATACGCCTGTCTAGGGCCTGCGTGATCCAGTCCATACCGATCCTCCTGGCTTCGAGGCGCCGTATTGAGAGTTTCTGTCTTTTACACCGTTACGGGCAGCGATCAAGTGCATGCAGTCTTCAAGCGTTAACGAGTTTTTGCTTGAATTTATGGGCAGAGCCCTCCATCGCCAAACACCCCATCGCTCTTCCATTCCCCACCCCCCGAAATCCCCGCTCTTTCTCACTTCGCCTCAATCAGCACCGGCACAAAATCCCTCTGCAACACCGGCACGCTGAACCCCGTTGAGGTCAAAGGAACCGCCTCCCCCGTTTCCGGATTCGTCGCGCTGACCTTCGCCGGGTCCAGCCCCGCCGCTTTCCAGTCGATGCTCACGCTCACATCGGCATCCTTGCGCGAGGTGTTCACGACCCACAGGAGCGCGCGATCTTTGGTCGCGTGAGCGGAGACGAGGCAGCCTTCCTGCTTGGTGCCGAACGGGCTGGGCTTCCAGTAGGGCAGGAAGCGAACGTCGTCTTCCCAAAGATGTCCGGCTTCGCAGAGCTTCGGATAGAGCGGCACTTGTTCGGGCAGAATGTCGTGGGCCAGCACCCAGCCGACGAACTGATGCGTGTGCTTCTGGTGCCACTGCGTGCGATGGCGGTCGGACTGGCACATCATCGTCATCACGCCGCCGGCGCAGACGGAACTGCCGATGGCGCGCATGCGGCCGGCGGGGAGCACTTCGATGTAGTCGAAGTTCAGGTCGGTCGGCTCGACATTTTCTCCTTCATAGAAGATGTCGCCGAACCAGGAATGATAAGCCGCTCCGCCGCTGACGTGCTGCCACAGGTTCGGAGCCGTCGCGCCGTTTTCGTGGAACATGACCTTGATGCGTTTGAAGTACTCGCGCAAACCAAGGTAGTTGTAGGCGCGCTGCAAACGGCCGTCGGGACGCCACCAGGCGTTGCCGGTCAGGAAGTTCTCTTCGAGACCCAGATAGTTTTCGTCCACGTACAGGCCGCAGAAGCCCGCCTCGCGAACCCATTTCTGATAATGCCACAGCCGGAAATCGTTCGGCCCTTTTGAGGCCGTCACATCCGCGTTGTTGTTGATCCCCGGCGAAAGGGCCCAGTCCACGAGCAGGCCGTTGAACGGGTTGCCGTCGTAGTCTTGGAAGCGGCCGATCGAATGCGCAATGGAACCGACGCAAGGCCGGAACGTCGGCCCGCGCTTCTTCGCGTTGTCGAGAAAAGCTTTCGACTTTTCCATGCTCCACGGAAAGGGGCTGCAATAGTACGGCCAGAGCACCGCCCAGTCGGCATCGGCCCAGAAATACGTGTTCGTCGTGTGCGGCACCGGATTGCTCTGCGCGCAGAACGTTGCGCGCCAGCCTTTGGGCAGCGGACGCGACGGAAACGTTTGCCAACCCCACGTGATGGTGCGTGGCTCTTTGACTTCCGTCGGGATTTCAAAGAAGTTCACGCGCAACGTCACCTTGCCGTCTTTGCGCACGATTTCCTGCGTCGGCAGAGCCTTGTCGGGTTCGTGATTCCAACCGATGTCGTGATCGGCGAACCACAGAAACGCTCGGTCGCTGTTGGTCAGCCAGATGTACGGCACGAAATCGCCGACGAGCATTCCCGACGCCGTGCTTTGGCTGGTCCAGCGGTCCGGCAGCACGTCGTGAACCGCCGTCCACCCGCCCGCCGTCGTGCAGAAGTGCGTGGCCTCGGCCTCAGGCAGAACGATTTCGAGGAAGAGTTTGTCGAGCTTGGTAGATCGGGTAGCGCCGGCGTCCCTGCCGGCCCTCCGGTCCCCCTCTCCCGGTGGCGCCGGCCTCCGTGCCGGCGGGAGAGGGGCCAGGGGTAAGGGGGAGGCTGGCGCAAAGCTCAGCTCAACCTTCACGAATCCATCGAACTCCACACGCGTCTTGGCTGAAAGCCTCAGTCCTGCCGCCTCGGCGGCGCCGGTGAGGTCGGCTTCGGCTTCCACAGCGCGCTTCACCTCCGGCGCGTCGGCTTTGAACTCAATCTCCTTTCCGTCCTGAACGGCCACGAGCCGCATGGAAGCGAGTTGTTCGACCCCGCCGTTCTTGATGCTCTTGGCCAGGCCCAGTCCATCAACAGAGAGCGTCCGGTTCCAGACGCCGATCTCGCACGCGTCTTTTCTCCCCTCCCCTTGTAGGGGAGGGGCCGGGGGAGAGGTTCGCAGCGGCGTCCACGGCGGAATAACTTTTTCGCTGATGCCGACGCTGTTGTTCATCCATTCGGCCGCGTAGCGCAGCAGCTCGACAGGCTTGGACGCGGATTTGAGTTCTTTGCCATCTTTGTCCTTCACGCTGACGACGACGTTGACTTTCTTCGCGGCAGGATGTGGTACTTGCGGGAGCGGATCGGGCTTCTCGTTCTTCTTTTTCTTCAGTTCGTTGGCGGCCTGAATCTGTCGGATCTGCGCGCGCAAGTCGGCGACTTTTCGGAAATCGTCAACGGGAATGTCGATGCCTTGCAGGCGCACTTCGGCGCCGGCGTACCATTCCAGGAACGGCCGCATCTTCGACGACGCAAGCACTTTTTGCGTCTCCGCGTCAACGACCTGAACCTCTGCCGCTGCAGCTTCTTTTCGAGTCGGCAGATCGATGATGTCCGCCTTGACGAGGATCGTGTTGGTTTCCGGACCGTATTGCGCGTTGATGGCGAGTTCTTCGACGCTCGGCGCTTTCTCCGGCTTGACCGGCGCCTGCGGCGTCCAGCCCGTGACGGCGAACGGGAAGCTTTCGCGAAAGATGGTAGCGCCGGCGTCCCCGCCGGCAGTATGTGCTCGCGTTGCCGTGATCGTGAAATTGCCTTTCTTCATCGCGGTCACGTCGCCAGCGAACGTAATGACTTGTCGCTCGCCGGCTTTGAGCGCGACGTGTTTCTTCTCGATCTGATCGGCGTCGCTGAAGGCTTTCTCTTTGTGGAAACGCAGTTCGACATCGATGTCCGCGGCGGCTTTTCGCGGCGCGACGACACCGATGGGGAACTCGTACTTGCCCGTGAAGATCGTGTGCGTGCCGGTGAGTTGCACGACGGACTCGTCGTCCATCATGTGGACTTTCGGATGGCCCGGAATTTCGGAAAAGCCCTGCGTGATCGACCAGGACGCTTGCGAACGCGGCTTGGCGCCGTGGCAGGTGCGGCCCAGCAAGAACTGCCACACATCGCCGTTCTTGATCGTCTCGTGGCCGAAGTCCTTGATCGGAACGGACGCTTCGATGACGTATTCGGTGTCGGACTCCTTCACGCCGATTTTCCAGCCGCCCTTCCAGCCCATGCCCGTGTAGCCGCGCGTGGGAATCATCTTGGCGTCCATCACGGCAGGATACGTGTTGATGATGCTCTGGTACGTTTCGGGGACGAGTGCCGGCGGCGTGACCCAGATTTCGACCGACGGTTCGCCGAAGTTGTAGTCATCGTTCTGCCGGCAGAATTTCCAGAGTTTCCATTCGTAGTTGCCGCGCTTGCAGCGCATCAGGAAATACAGGTTCTGGTCGTCGAAGCCCAAGCTCATGACCGTGACGGTCTCGTGCATCTCGTGCTCGAACGGCGCGATCAGCCCGGACGTCGTGAACGCCCGGTCCCATTCGCCTTCCGACGCAACGCCGTCAATCACCGGCGGTTTTTCAAAGCGCGTAGCCGTGAACTCGCCGACCTGCAGGCGGGCGCCTTCGCCACCGCAGGCGAGCGCCGAAACGACAAGCGCCAACACCGCGAAAAGACGGGGGGATGGGGCGACGGGGAGACGGGGCGACACGGCGTTGCGCATGTTGCGGCTCCTATACTCTGGATGTACGACAATGAATACCCTGAAGATGTCAGTTTCGTTTACGGCTTTGCTGTCGATAGTTTCGTCGATAATTCGGCTTTACCTGCGGTGTCAACCTGCACCGTGGCTCGCGCGCCGGCGGATTCGACGGCGTATTCGCCGAGGAAGCCGTGGAACTTCACTTTGCCGTCGGCATCGGCCGTCAACGTTTGCGGCGCCGTCCACCATTCCTGCTTGACCATCTTCAGCAGAGCATCGTACGCGGGTTTCGGGCTCATGTCTTTCCGTACCAGGCCCGACGGCGCGCCGAGCCACGCGCCTTTGTCCGAGAAATCCCACCACGTGATGCCCGCGACGGCCGGGTGAGAGAAAAGTGTGCGGTAGAATTCGGTGACTTGATCGAGCTGGCGCTTTTCGCCTTCGGGCGTGCTGAGCCAGTCGCTGTAATGGCCTTGCCAGTTGATGTTCTTCTTCATCTCGCCGGAAATAATCGTGACTTCGGTGAAGTGGAGCGGTTTTCCGAGCTTCGCAAAGCGCTCGCAAACCGCCCACGCCTGTTCTGCGCCCCAATAGCCGCCGTGCATGTGCGACTGGATGCCGATCACGTCGATGGACACGCCCGCATCCAGGCAGCCTTTGATGAGTTCCTCGTACTTGGGCGAGGTGTCAAAATCGTTCAGCAGCAGCGTAGCGGTTGCATTCGCTTCGCGCGCGGTCGCGAACGTCTGCTTGATCAGTTCGACGGTTCCAAGTTTCCCGCAAAGCTGTGCGATGCGGTTCTTCGCCGGATCGTGCTTGGGCATAACAACGGCTTCGTTCACGACATCCCAGGTGTTGATCAAACCCGAGAAGCCTTTGACCTCACGGGTGATGCGGCCGAGCTGCAGCGTTCGAATGTCGTCGAGCGGCTTGTCCGCTTGCCACTTGGCCGGCACTTCGTGCCAGCAAAGCGGATGGCCTTTGGCCCGAATGTGATTGTCCGCACACCACTGCGCCATCATGCGTAACTTCTCGGCCTGCGGCTTTCCTTCTTCGGGCTCATAGAAGCCCCAGTAAAACGGCAGCGTGGCGTAGTTCAGCAGCTCCGCGTATGCCTTTTCATACGCGAGTTGATCCGGCGATTTGTCGTTGGTGTCGATCAGGAACGCGTTGCAGCCGAAGAGGAATTTGTGGCGTGTTTGTTTAACGTTCACCGCAGCGCCTGCGAGCGGCTTGCCGGCGGCATCGAGCACCGTCAGTGTGACATCGGCGGTGCGGATTTCCTCGATGCGCGCTTTGGCTTCTTCTGGAGAAACGGGCGCGGCGGCATGAGCAACGCAGCAAATCGCCAGCAGCACAACCCAACTGTATTGAAGCACGGCTTCCCCTCCCGTTATGGCTTCAGCAGACGGACAAACCCCTCCTGCTCGAAGTGCTGGTCGGTCGTCAGAGCCTCAGTTTCGACGTTCTGCTGCATGAGCAAGAAACTGACCGCATCGCAAAGGGAGTAATCCTTGTCGGTCCGGCGCTCGATCAGGTACATTGCTGCTTCGTGAGAATCCGATGGCCGCGCGGCGTGACAGCCGGCGCGCGTTTATCAGTGGGATGAACTCGGCAAGCACGTAGTTGTGAAGCAGTAGCGAGGGAGCCGCCTGAAATAATACGTTAGCTTCATGATGGCGCGGCTCCCTATGGTAAAATAGGGTGAGCAGTCCAGACGTGTCGAGGAACATCAACCCTCCTCGCCAGCCAAACCGCGTCCGTACTCCTTGGCCAATTCCGCGTCGATGCGGTCGTTATCGGCGGCGTGGGAATCATCAACTTTGCAGACACCCAGGTACTTCCGCAGGCGCCGCTTACCTTTTCGCGTCGCAGGGGTCGCTGAGCGAGGTTTTGCAGTGTGGCGTGCCAGATACTCCACGATCACATCGTCCACGGGCCGGCGTTGCGCGGCCGCCTTCTTTGCGAGAACGCTGTACAATTCCTCTGGCAGCCTGCACGAGATCGTCACGTTGCGTACCATCGCTCACACTCCTCTACTGCTCCTCTCGTCTGCCCTCTAATGTATCCGCTCTCTTGCGCTGCCGCCAGCAAGCCGCAAACGGCCGATAACTAATGACCAATGCCTAAAACGCCGCATCCCCATACCGCGACGACCACTGCTCCAGGAACGTGTAGAGTTCCTGCGCGCTGGCTGAACGGCCGTTGCGGACGTAGAAGCCGGAATTCGCGGTGCCGGCGGCGAGCAGTTCCTTCGTTTCCAGTCCGGCCAGCAAGCCCAGGCAGAAGCCGGCGTTGAAATTGTCGCCCGCTCCGGTTGTCAGCTTCGGATTGGCGCAGTACGGACCGTCTTGCACGGCGCTCCCGGTTTCGGTCGCGCAGGCAGCATTGCGAGTTGGATGCACGACGACAACGTCCAGCTCCAGCGTCTTGCGCAGCGTTGACGCATTCGATTCGATCGCTTCCGGCTGGAACTTCAGGCCCAGAGCCTTGCTGACTTCCATGCTTTCCTTCTGATTGACGCCCAGGACCACGCGGTGCGAGCGGCGGAAGTTCTTGAGCAGATGCAGCGCGTCGGCGATTTCCTTGGCGGGGCGCTTTTCAGGATCGGCCAGATCGATGAACAGGACCGCGCCCTTCAGCGTCTTCACGCCTTCCATGTCCTTAAGCAGGCGCTTCCAGATTTCGGTCTGCAGCGGCAGCATGCACCAGTTCGTCAGCGCGATCAGATTGGCTGCGCTCCACGCCGCGCGCATTTTTTCGAGCCCGACGACTTCGAGCATACGCTCGTAGTTGACTTCCTTCAGCGTCTGGTGTTTGCCGACCATCAGCTTGCCGTCCTGGAATTCGAGCGCGTCGGTGTGGCCGGGGTCGCACAGGCTGTAGCAGGCCTTGCAGCCCTTGGCCATGTCGGCGAAGACGGCGTGAATATGCGGCCGGCCGACGCTGCCGATGTATGTCACCGCGCAGCCGGCTTGGATCATCGCATTGGCCATGATTGGCCCGTTGCCGCCGAGCTTCATCTGCCGCACAACGAGTTCGATGTTGCTCGAAAGTCCCGCGGCGCGCGCGATCCGTTCGGCGAACGCAGCAATGGTCTCGACGCGAGTGTAGTTGGCGACGTCAGTGCGCTTATCGACGACGTCAATGATCTCATCGACGAAACCGTCCAGGCCGACGAGCACGTCGCTTTTGCCGGCGTCGTAGGCGCGGAGTTTCTTGGCGGCTGAGTTGAGAACGGGCTGAGACATTTGTTAAGCTCTCCTTTGAAATGAAGGTTCGAATGCCCTCCGGATTATAGCAGGTCAGGATTGGATTTCAGCGACAGTTGGCGAGCGGCGAGTATGACTTGGTAAAGCGCAACCTGACAATTCTGTTGACTTGCTCTCTCTGTAGGACTAGAACGCCGTTCTAAGAATAAAAAGACGTCCCCGGGGTACCTATAAGGAGGGGGAGTCCATGAATCTCACAAGCATCCGCTCCTTATGCGCCGCGCTGGCGCTGTCGTGGCTGGCGAGCGCGGCTGACGCGGGTGAAACCCACCGTTGGTCGGCGCAGGTCGAAGAGGACTGGCTGCGTCAAGTCACCGGCGCTCCGGCAGCAGGCGCGGTCACGACTCGCCAAGATGCCGCTGGCGGCTGCGACGGTGTCAAGAACGGTAAATACGCGTTTCACACAGGCCAGGAAGCAAACCCGTGGTGGCAAGTTGATCTGGGTGAGCCTCGCGCCATCGGGAAAGTGATCGTCTATAACCGTTTGGACTATGCGCCGGGCCTGCACAACGCTGACAACCTGAACCTGCTGACGTCTGATAACGGCAAGCAATGGACACTGCGTCACGAGAACAAGGGCAGGCATTTCGGTGGAGTCAGCGGCGAAAAGCCGCTCGAAATCACATTCACGGACCTGCGCGCGCGATTCGTGCGGCTTCAGATTCCAAGTCAGGCTTCCATTTTCTTCCACCTGGATGAAGTTGAGGTTCACGGCCCCGAAGACCCAGCGAAGAATATCGCGCTGCATAAACCGTGCGATCAGAGCAGCCTAAGCCAGTGGTCCACGGCGAAAGTTTCTGCGACCGCTGCAACGACCTCGTTCCCGATCGCTGACGTGATCGCGCGCGGGCGCAAGCTGGCGGGCGATTTGAAAAGCATGGGAATCGAAACGCAGAGCGCACTGGGAGCGCTCAATCAGATTGAGGTGCGCGCTGGAACTGCTGAGCTCTCCGCCGACGCGAAGAAGGCGCTCTATCTGGCAGCACGTGGCGTTGTGCGCGAACTGGCCTTCAGCAACCCGCTGCTGAAATTCGGACCGCTTCTTTTCGTCAAGCGCTTCACGCAGGAGACGTATCCGGACGTGTGCCTCAACCACATGCCCTGGACCTCGCGGCCGGGCGGGGACATTTGTGTGTTGAGCAAACTAGCGCCGGATGCCGACGTGCGGCCGGTGATCAACGGCCAGCTCGGACCCGGGCACGTGCACGGAATGGACTTGTGGTTTGACGGCGACCGCGTTGTTTTCGGATATGCGAAAACGAAGACGAGTGAGCCGCCCGCAGGCTGGCTGGATCGGTCGAAGGCGTACCAGATGCGGCGCAGCGAAGAGCCGACGCACATCTTTGAAATCGGCATCGATGGCAAAAACTTGCGCCAGATCACAAAAGGAGAATGGAGCGACCTGGACCCGACGTACTTGCCCAGCGGCGAGATCGCATTCGTTTCGGAGCGTTGCGGGACGTCGCTTCAATGCAACGAGTACGACAAGGACGAGACAAGCTGCAATCTATACGTGATGCGGCCGAACGGAACGAAGGTCCGTCGCTTGAGCGTCAACAAAGACGGCGACTATTTGCCGCACTGCCTGGACACCGGGATGATCGGCTACACGCGCTGGGAATATCACGAACGGAGCTGGGCGTTCATACAGTCAATATGGATCGTGCGGCCGGACGGAACGGCGGCGGATTCCATCTTCAAGCAGCACTTCGTCAACCCCTGGGCGCTGGAAGACGCGCGCTCGATTCCTGAAAGCAGCAAGCTCGTTGCGATTGCCTGCGGCCATCACACGCTGGCCGTCGGACCGTTGGTCGTTTGCGATCCATCCCAAGGCAATAACCAGCCGAAGGGAATCAGCATCCTCACGCCCGACATCAAGCCGCCCGAAGGCGGGATGGACGGCGTCGTTGTCGAAGGCGGCGGCGTGCGCGACAGCGGCGGGTTCTACAGCACGCCGTGGGCACTTTCGGAAAAGTATTTCCTCGTTTCGTACAGCTACAGCAGCAAGACCACGGAGCCCGCAGGCTATGGCTTGTATCTGGTCGATGTCTTCGGGAACAAAGAACTGATTTATCGCGATCCGGCGATTTCGTGCTTCATGCCGGTTCCGCTCCGAGCTCGCACCAAGCCGCCGGTGCTGCCCGACACGACGGATTCGAGCTGGCCGTTCGCGCGCTGTGCGCTCAGCGTTGCCGGCGCCGGTTCCGAAGCGATTGCGGATAAGATCAAGTACGTTCGTATCGCCGAACCCATTGGCTGGCCGTACGACATTCAGAAGGGCGGCCTGCGTTACGGCGAAGATCACCGTTACGGCGGCAAGGGCGCCGAGCACAAAAATTTGATCAACTGGACGCCAGTCCGCATTTTGGGCGACGTGCCGGTGGAGCGCGACGGCAGCGCGCATTTCATCGTGCCGGCCGACACGGCGGTCTATTTCCAACTGTTGGACGAAAATCGCATGGAGCTGCGCCGCATGCGCTCCTTCATTAGTTTCCAACCGGGCGAAACGCGCGCGTGCTTCGGCTGCCACGAGTCCCGCGATATCGCCGCGGGTGGCGTTGTTCCCTCTCCCCTCGCGGGAGATGGCCGGCACGAGCGTAGCGAGAGCGGGGTAAGGGGGCCAGGATTGGCTCACATCCGCGAGCCCTCCGTTCCCGAACAGCCGCCGTGGGGCGAGAGGCCGGTGAGTTTTCTGGCCGATGTGCAACCGGTGCTGGACCATCAATGCGTTCGTTGCCACAGCGGAATGAAGGCCGCCGGCGGGATCGATCTCTATGGCGGACTGACGACGCACGACAAGGAGATTGCCGGCTACGGCTACAACCGGGCCTTCGACACGATTCTTGAACGGGGGCTAGTCGTGCGCAGCCAGGCCCGAGCGCAGGATGCCAGCATCACGCCGCCGATGGCGTATGGCTCCCAAAAAAGCAAGCTGATCACCGCGCTGACAGACAAGAACCATGTCAACGAGGTGAAGCTGAGCGAAGAGGAACGCCTGCGACTGGTGATCTGGATAGATGCCAACGCGCCGTACCACGATCAATTCGTTGACAAGCGGCCCGAGAAACCCGCTTACGATCTGGCTCTGGACAAGGACCTGCAGAAATCTCTGCGCGCTCTGCACGACAAGCGTTGCGCGGACTGCCACGGCGCCGAAAAGGTCACGCGCACGGATTGGATCGATATTCACAAGCCCGAACGCAGCCTGTTCCTGACTGCGCCGCTCAGCAAGGCCGCCGGTGGGACTGAAAGGTGCGGCAAGGCAGTGTATGCCGAAGCGGCGGACGCCGACTATAAAGAGGCGCTGAAACTGGTCAGCGAGGCCGTGAAGAAAGCATGGGAGGCTCCGCGGCGCGACCTGAAAGTGTTTGCGCGAAAGTAACGCAATCCTCCAGGATTGCGCGGTGGCACGCATGCGACCGCGCCGTCCGTTTGGCGCGGTCTCATGCGTGCGCGTCGGTCATGGAGTCATCAGGCATTGGTCCCACACCTGTGCCGTTAATGACCAATGACTAATGACCCGTTAGAGAGCAGGTGAGCCTTGCGGCGGTTTTTTACTCTCTTGCTTCTTTCGGCGTTCGCAAACGCCGGCGCTTTTGCGGCTGGTTCGGCTCGCGACTACCTGAAGAAGTCTGACGACTGGTTCCGCTCGCCCGAAGCTGCGAAAGTTGCCGAGGTCATTCTGTCCTATCAGGCCGACGAAGGCGGCTGGCCAAAGAATCAGGACACGACTTCGGAGACTTTTGCGGGGGATCGTTCGACGCTGAAGGGAACGTTCGACAACGGCGCGACGACCGATGAGCTTCGATTTCTGGCGCGCATGGCTCAAGCGACGAAGGATGAGCGGTATTCGAAGTCTTTTGCCAAAGGTCTCGACCACATCCTGAAGGCGCAGTATCCCACCGGCGGCTGGCCGCAGTTCTATCCGCCCAGCAAACAGTACCATCGGCACATTACGTTCAACGACAATGCGATGGTGCGCATTCTGGAATTTCTGCGGGAAGTCTACTCCATTGAACGCTACAGCTTCGTGGATGCGGAACGGCGCAAGGCCGCGAGGGACGCGTTCGAGCGCGGCATTGAGTGCATCCTGAAATGCCAGATCAAAGTCGACGGCAAGCTGACAGCGTGGTGCGCGCAGCATGATGAAAAGGACTATAGCCCACGGCCCGCGCGAAAGTTCGAACTGACCTCTATCAGCGGTTGTGAGTCGGTGGGAATTGTGCGATTGCTGATGAGCCTGGAGAAGCCGAGCGCGGAAATCGTCGCGGCCGTGAATGGCGCTGTGGCGTGGTTTGACGCGGTCAAGATCGCGGGAATTCGCGTCGAGAAGAAAGAGGATCCGAACGGACCCGACGGAAAGAACGCGGTGGTCGTCAAAGACCCGGCCGCGCCGCCGCTGTGGGCGCGCTTCTATGAAATCGGCACGAACAAGCCCCTGTTCAGCGATCGCGACAGCGTTCCGAAATACGATCTTTCCGAAATCGGCTATGAACGCCGCAACGGCTACGCCTGGTACGGCAACTGGCCGCAGCGGTTGCTGGAACGCGAGTACCCCGCGTGGAAGCAGGCTCGATCAGCACCGCGACCGTAAGAGAGCGGCGGCTTCGGTCCCCCTCTCCCCCGCGAGGGAGAGGGGTTAGGGGTGAGGGGGCGTTTCGCTTTCCCCTTTGCGTCGCCTCACCCGCCACCGGTCACCCGTCGCCTGCGGTGTATACAATTCAAGTAACAGCTTAATCCACGCTGATCGGAGGATCTCCCAATGTCTTGCCAATTCTCGCGCCGCTCGTTCATCAAAGGCAGTGCGGTTGTCGCGGGGGCTCTTTACACCAGCCGTTGGGTGCATGCCGGTCCGGATGCGACCGGCAAGATCGGCACCGCCGTGATCGGCGCGGGCGGCCAGGGCGGAGCGAGCGTCCCGGAAGCCGCCAACGAACGCCTGATCGCGCTGGTCGATGCCGATGACGGTCGTTTGGCCGGCGCAGTCAAGAACGTCAGCGCCAAGCATCCGAATGTGAAGACTTACTACGACTATCGCAAGATGCTCGATGAGTGCGGCAAGGACATCGACGCCGTCTTCATCGCCACGCCCGATCACCATCACGCGCCGGCTGCGATTCGCTGCATCGATCTGGGCAAACACGTGTATGTCGAAAAACCCATCGGCCACAACATCGCTGAAGTGCGCAAACTGACCGAGGCGGCTCGCGCCAAGAAGGTGATGTCGCAACTCGGCAACCAGGGCCACAGCGGCGAAGAGTACCGGCGGCTGTGTGAATACATCTGGGCCGGCGCGATCGGGCAGGTGAAGGAAGTGCATAGCTGGACGACGTGGAAGTTTGGCGGCACCGACGGTCCACCGAAGAGCAAGCCGACTCCCGCCAACGTGCACTGGGACGAATGGCTCGGCCCTGCGGCCGCGCGCGAGTACGTCGATGGCCTGCATCCGTTCGCCTGGCGCATGTGCCGCGAGTTCGGCACTGGGTCGGTCGGCGATCAGGGCTGCCACGTGATGGACGGCTTGTTCTGGGCGCTGAAGCTCAAATCGCCTCAGAGCTTCGAGCTGATCAAGACCAATCGCGGGAATGACTACAAGTGGCCGATCGATAACATCATCCGCTACAAGTTTGCCGCTCGCGGCGATATGGGGCCGGTGGACATCTACTGGCACGATGGCTGCAAGGCGCCGATCTGCCTGGAACTTGAGAAGAAGTACAATCGCAAGTTCGAAGACCACGGCACAATTTACGTCGGCGAAAAAGGCGTGATGTACACCGGCCAGTACGGCGGCGGCGTGCGCATTCTGCCCGAAGAACAGCACAAAGCCACGCCCGCGCCGGAGCGCACCATTCCGCGCATCAAAGGCAGCCATCGCGGCGACTTCCTTCGCGCGTGCAAGACCGGCGTGCCGTCGTCATCCAACTTTGATTACTCCGGCCCGTTGACCGAATTCGTTCTGCTCGGCCATCTCGCCTATCGCTCCGAAATCGGCAAAGTCGTCGAATGGGACGGCGAGAAGATGGAATGCAAGAACGCGCCCAATCTGAATCAGTATGTGCGCCGCGAATACCGCAAAGGCTGGGAAGTTTGACGGCAGGGTTCAGGGTTCAGGGTTCGGGGTTCAGGGTTTCGCATGCGGTGGCCAGAGTGCCACCACATTCTTCTCGCGGAGGAGATAGGGTGTCAGTCACTCGAATCACGATAGCTATATTTCTGCTGTCAGCCTGTGTCCTTGGGCAAGACAAATTCTTCCCTCTGCCCTCCGTCGAAGATCCCGCCAGCCTCGGCGTAGGCGTGCAGCGCACGATGACGCTGCTGGCCACCAGTACGCCGGAGCATCGCAACAAGGTCCGCATTCTCTTTTACGGCCAATCAATCACTGTGCAGGACTGGACGAAGAAGGTGACCGAGGATCTGCGCGCGCGCTTTCCGAATGCCGACCTGGAGATTGAGAATCGCGCCATCGGCGGATTCGCGTCTCAAGCGCTGATCCGGCCCGCGGAACACGACCTGTATCCGTTCTATCCCGACCTGCTGATCTTCCACGTGTACGGCGCCAACGGCGAATACGAGCAGATCATCAAGAATGTGCGCAGCCGCACGACGGCCGAAGTGCTCATGCAAAAAGACCACGTCACCAAGTGGCCGCAGGAAAAGCCGGATGAGAAGGCCGACAAGGGCATGTGGTGGGACTACATGATGAACCACGTGTTCCTGCCGAAGATCGCCACGACCTATGGCTGCACGCTGCTGGATGTGCGTTCGGCGTGGCTGAAGTATCTCAAGGAAAACAAACTGGAGCCGAAAGCGCTGCTGAGCGACGACGTGCACCTGAACGACCACGGCAACTATCTGCTTTCGGAGATCATCAAGCGCCATCTGGTCTACCGTCCTGAATTGCCGAACGAGAGTTGGAAGAATCTGGTTCGCACGTACGAAGTCGGAAAGGACGTGGATTGGAAAGACGGCAAGCTGGTGCTTGAGTTCGAAGGCAACCGAGTGGACGCAATGGCCTCTAAGGGTGAAGGCTCCGCACAGGTGAAGATCGATGGCAAGAAGCCATCCGAGTTCCCCGAGTGCTATCGCATCACGCGCTCGCAGCCCGGCCCGTGGTCGCCGATGTTCATCTCGCGCGTGGATCACGAGAAGCCGCTCGTGATCGAAGACTGGACGCTGAAAGTGGAGTCGGTGAACACCGATGGCAAGACGTTCAAGTACTCCGTGAAAGGCTCCGTGACCGGCGAGGACGGCAGCGGCGAAAGCGACAAGCCCTTCACATCGAATTCCGGGCGCGTGAAGTTGAGCAAGGACTATTTCTTCATCCCGAAGGCCGTGACAGCGGGCTACGAGAGCAAATGGAAGGTGCTGCCGATGTTTGTGGACGAGTACAAGGCATCGGACGCGATCACGACGCTCGCACAGGGATTCCCCAATGGCAAACACACGTTGGAACTGACCGGGCAACCTCCGATTAAAGAGATTCGCATCTACAATCCGCCAATCAAATGAACTGAGGGCAACATGAGCCATTCCACCCGTCACGCGTCACCCGTCACTCGTCACGCACTTTCTGTGGTGTGGCTGATCGCCTTTGCGCTCCCCGCTTCCGCAGGCGAAAGCATCCTCGCGCCCGACGCGAAGCTCGAGAAGCTCGCTGGGGACTTCAAGTTCACCGAGGGACCGGCGTCGGATGCTCAGGGCAACGTGTTCTTTACGGACCAGCCCAACGACAAGATTTTGAAGTGGAGCATCGACGGCAAAATCTCGGTGTTCATGGAGCCCGCCGGCCGCTCAAACGGGTTGTGCTTCGACGCGAAGGGCAACCTGTGGGCGTGCGCGGACGACAAGAACGAACTGTGGGTGATCGATACAGCCGGCAAAGCGACTGTTGTCGTGAAGGACTACCAAGGCAAGCTGCTCAACGGGCCCAACGATGTTTGGGTCCGGCCGGACGGCGGCGTGTACTTCACCGATCCGTTCTACAAGCGCGCGTATTGGAAGCGCGGGCCGAAGGAGCAGAAGAACGCGGTCTATTATCTGACTCCGGACCAGAAGACCGTTTCGCGCGTCGTCGAAGATCTCGTCGAGCCCAACGGACTCATCGGCACGCCGGACGGGAAGGTTCTTTATGTGGCGGACATCGGGGGCAAGAAGACTTTCGCGTATGAGATTCAGCCCGATGGGACTTTGACGAATAAGCGCCTCTTCTGCAGCATGGGTTCGGACGGCATGACGATCGACAGCGAAGGCAATGTTTATCTGACTGGCAACGGCGTCATTGTCTTCGACAAGAGCGGCACGCAGATCGAGCACATCAAGGTGCCGGAGCCGTGGACGGCGAACGTCTGCTTCGGCGGCAAAGACATGCAGACTCTATTCATCACCGCCAGCAAAAGTCTTTATTGCCTGAAGATGCGCGTGAAGGGCGCGGGAAGCCAGTGACGGCGGGTTTCTGGTGTCTGGTGGTCTGGTAGTCTGGTGGTTTGGTACTGGCGCGAGGATCAAGCATGTCAGAACAGAACAATCCACAGGCAACGTCGCTCATGCCAAAGCTCGGAATCGGCACCGTTGTCTCGCACCCGATCTTCGGGACGGGCAAGGTCATGGCGTACGAAGGCAGCGACTATGTCGCCATGTTCAAGGGCGGCGAGGTCAAGCGCGTGGCCTTCACCTTTGAGGCGATGCAAGCCACGCAGCCAAAGGGTTCGGTGGAGATGGACCGCATCAAACAGGCGGTCAGCGAAGTGCTGGGCGATCGCGGCTGGCTGGACATCGACCTGGAAATGTCAAAGCGCTGGGTCGGCGGCACGCTGCGGCTGATCCCCGGCAAGGAGGAGACGAAGAGCCACGAAATTCCGATAGAGATGTTCTTCAAGAAGATCATCGGCATTCGGGACAAGCTGCGCGTGCTCGAACAAAAGGTCAATGCCCATCCGCAGCTTTCGCCCGAGGACAAGCTGGAGATGGACGGCTACATCACGCGCTGCTACGGCAGCCTGACGAGCTTCAATCTGCTTTTCACCGCGAAAGAGAGCCAGTTCAGGGGTCAAGGCAAAGACGAAAGCTAAAGTCCAGGAGTCCAGAAGTCGAAAACGTCGAGAAGTCGGCGGCTTGCGCTATCACAATCCGCCGACTCCTTGACTCCAGACTCCAGACTCTTTATCTCGAGACCTGTCCCTTGCCAACTTTGGCAGGAACGGCGGAATACGCGAACGTGTACTGTCCGCCGAAACGTACGCCCGAGACCTCGATGTCTAGCGGAACCGTGACGGAACCGCTGGTGTTATTGTCCGTGGCGCCGTAGGTCTTCAGAACGTCCTGGAGCTGAGCGTTCTTCGCGACGTAGCGAATCTGGCCGAACTTGTAGTTCCATGTCACGGTGCCGAGGTTCTTGCCTTTGCCTCGATAAGTCTGCACGCTGTCCATCAGCGTATCGCCGATGTAGAACAACAACCGCGAGCTATTCGTCGCCGTCCAGAAGCTATTCTTGTCGCCATAGACGAAGCTTGAGTCATAGAACGTGACATCCATGCTGTCCTTCTTCGTCTTGAAATTGAGCTGGAACTTGCCCTTATTGATTGTTACGGGCTTGGAGGCATCGACCACGGTAAGCGTCATCTGCGCGGTGGTGGTGCCGCCGGAGCCAGCAACGGTGCAGGTTACGTTGTAGGCTGCGGGGGCGGTATAGGTATGGGTCACCGTCGCGCCGGAGCCGGTTGTCGAATCGCCGAAGTCCCAATTGATGCTGGGCGTGCCGCTGTCCGTAACCGAAACAGAGAAGGTCACGGTATCTCCGGCCTGCGGAGAAGCCGGGTCGGCCGATGGGCCGGAAACAATCTGCGGCGGCGTGCCGCCCCCGCCGCTGCCGAACTGCAGAGTGATCGTGTCGCCGCCGCTGCTGCCGATCGACGAAATCGACAGCGTGGAAACGGACGCATCCCACCACGTCGCCGCGGGAGTCGTGCTGCCACTGAAGCTGGTCGTGCTTGGAGCTGCGAAAAGATCGCCCGCGTTACCGCGGTTGCCGCCGGAGCCCTCCTTTTTCTCAAGCTCCCCCTTGCCATCCGCTTGTATCAACGCCGCTTCGTAGTGTGTGCCGGATCCCGCCTTGTTCCCTGAAACCGCTTCGTCGATATGGAAAATCGCAAGGCCTTCACCGGGCATATCGGCGTAGTGCAGGGATGCAGCGCCCCCCGTCTTGCGTATCCCGGCGATGATGAAGTACTCGCTTGCCGCGTTGGGATTCGCGAACTTGACGGCATCGGTGAAATTGCAGGCAACCGACGTCACATTGCTGGTCGCATCGCGCGGGGCCAGCCAGCCGGCGCGATAGCGCAGGTAGGGCTGCGGCGGCGCGGGGTTCTTCGCGTTGTTGTTCCAACTCCCGCCAGCCATCAGGTCCCAGTTGCCGAGCCCCTGCGAATTGTAGCTGGTGTCATAGTAGTCCGAGAAGCCGCACACCATGTGGCCGCATTCGTGGCAGAACGTACCGATGGACAACTGAGTGCCCAGGTTGGTGAGCTGATAGTTGTCGGCGAAATAGGTCTTCCCGTCTTTCGCCACGAAGGAGTTGTCCAGGCCCGATCCGCTCCCTTTAACGGCCCAGCGGTGTGGCCACAGCGGGTAGCCATTGTCCGCCGGCATGTCTCCAGCGTACATGACGCTGAGATACTTGATCGTGCCGTTCGCATCGACCTCGACGCCAGTCATGTCGATCACCGATCCGATTCCTTTCAACGCGTCCATGATCAGCTTCGGCGCGCCATACTTCTGGCTGGACGTGTCATAGGTCGAACGCGCGGTGGCAGTCGTGAAAATGCTCGTGGGAACGGTGTTTGTGAACTGAAGCTTCTGATTCGACACTTCATAGAAGAAATCGTAGACCGATCCGTTGTTGCTGAACTCGCTGTACCGCGAAGCTTGTTTTGAGCTGTCATAGTTGCAGAAATTATCGACGTTCGCGGTGGTAAGCGGAGCAGCGGACTTCTCCGGGAACTGGACCAGGATGCACAAGCCCCGGTGCGGTCCGCTGACTTGCGCGCTGGGGACTTTGCGAATCTGAACGTCAATGTTCGGAATGGTCGGAACAGGGAAGCTCGCGAACACGGAAGCCAGATCAAGATTAAGATTCTTGGCGGTGGTAACGGTTATGGCCGGAACTGCGGCCAGATTATTCGGGTCGAACAGCGTTCCTGTGGACTGAAGGACGCCGCTGGCTAGGCGCTGCGCCCAACACAGCTTGCCTTTCTGCAATAGGTTTTGCGTGCCGTCATCCCGAATGACCGCGTTCCCATTCTGGTCCTGCATCAAGCGATAGGACTCATCGCCCCAAACGAAGACGGTCGTCACGTTCCCCGGCAGTGTCGGGTCGCTGTTCTCGTCAATGACGACCTGCACCTGCACGCCGAACACGGGCACCGCAAAAGCCGGTTGAGCGTACATCAGCATGACGGCCGCAACGGCAAGCCACATTCCGAATTTCGCGTGGGAAACAAACGACTGCCTCATGGTCCCCTCCTCTAAAGGGTTACTGCGCTTTCGAGACGATACCTCTCCAAGAACTGCTTTGAGCTGCCTGCGTAAAGCAAGGACAGGGCCAGCATGGAACTTGCGTCTGCCGCTGGCGTAAAGCTCGGCTACCTCAGCCCTTGTTATTTCCGGCATCCGTTTTGTGCGCGCTTACGATAAGAGGATTATTCCATTTTTACAGGAAATTGGCAGAGGAAGACCTCATCCATCTATTTGGCCAAATCGATTGTCGTGACCAGCTTGCGCTCCTGCGCGGTGCTAAAGTTTACCGTATACGTCTGCTGCGTTTCATGGTCGCTGCCGCGGTGGCGGAAAACCTTCAGCGTCGCCGTCGTGGGGACATTTCCGGCAAAAAAGTGCACCTCTATCTTGTACTTCCCGGGTGCACCACGGCGAAGCGAGTAGGTTTCGGGCCCGAGACCCGTGGTCACGTCGCGATCGAGGAACCCGCCGTCGAAGTTCCTCCGGCGCTGGTAGTAGCACTCCTGGTTGTCAGGCTCGGTCACGTGCAGGTCCAAGTCGGTGCCCTGCGTGTCCCAGGTGAGCACAACGACCAAGTCCTTCGTCTTATGTTCGTCGAGCGTTTTCTTGAGCGGTGCGCCGTCGAGGCCCTCGGTCATCGCAGGATGCGCGCGCAGCAAGGCGACAAGATCGTCGTCGTCCATGCCCCATACGTCCGCGTGATTGGGCCAGTGTTTCAGCATCGCGACAAGGATTTCGCGGGCGAAGTCATAGTGCTTGGCCGCCGCAGACTTCTCAATGACCTGCCGGTACAGCGGCGCATCTTCCGGACGGATGTGAATGGCTTCACGGTATTGCAGCGCCGCCAGCGGCCAGTCGCCGCGCTTTTCCAAATACTCGGCCAGCCTCAATCGCGGAGCGGCGTCGCGGGGAAGCAACTCGATTTCAGACGTTACGGCGCGAAGGATGTCTTCCGGCGAGCGCTTGAGCTGCTCGTACGCATCTCTCAGCGTTTCGAAAGCCCAGGCATTCTGATAGCCCGCTGGAATGACAATCTCCAGTTCGCGCACGACTTTTTCGAAGCTGCGATTCTGCGCCAAAGCCTTGACCATCGGCTGCACCAACGTCTCGGGGCGCTCGTTGCCGTAATAAGCGTCCTCAAAGAGCCGCGAGGCCAGCTCTGCCCTGCCTCTTGAGAGCGCGAAGTGTCCCAGTTCCAGCTTCAGGCCCGCAAACGCGCGCGGACGATCCTTGAAGATCTGCTCGGCGGCCTTCTCGCATTGCTCCGCCGTGGCCGGATCACTTAGCAGGATTTCCGCCAACGCATACATGCGCCAGCCGGCGACCTTGTTTTCGTCGCGAGCTTCCTTGATCAGCCACTCGCGCGCGGAGGCCAGCTTGCCGGCCCTGCGAAGCGCCTCCACGTATTGGAAGCAATAGCGTTCAAGTCGCCCGCTGTCCTGACGAATCATCTGCCAGAGTTCCACCAGAACATCGTTCTGCTTCTCGTTCAAGCGGGAGACAACCGCGAGGCACAGGTCCAGGCGAAGTTCAGCTCGGTTCTCCAGGTCGCGCGCGATTCGGGCCGCGATGTCTTTCTCTTCACACTTCGCATCGAGCAAGAGCTCCGCGATGATGTTTGCGCGGTAGCGCGACCAGCGGCCGTCTCTGGCGGCCTCTGTGAGCAGCAAGTCCAGCGCCTCTCGTGAGCGTCCCGCCTCGCGTGCGGCTTCGACGTAGCCGGCCAAGTACTGCTCCGCATGCCCGCTCTCCTCGTAGACGGTTCGCAACAGAGTGGTCGCTTCATCGAAGCGCGACCGTGCACGTGCGGCTTGCGCCAGCGTGGCTTTCAGTTCGCAGTACCGCGACTGATCGCCTTTCAACCGCTTCCTCAAGACTTGCAGCGGATCCTCCACACCGGTGGCCGGGTCGAGCAGCAGCGTAACAAGCATCTGTTCGCGCCAATCGCTCAGCCGGCCGTCCGCCGCTTCATCCAGAAGCAGGTCCAGCGCCTCTTGTGCCTTCGACTCCATCAGCAGGGCGCCGACGTACAACTCCATAACGTTCTCGGCGCGATCGGAAAGTTTGTACGCTTTCTTGAACTCTTTGACCGCCTCCTCGAATTGATTCTTCTGCTCCAGAACCATTCCAGTCCGAGCTTGCACGAGCACTTCGGCCACGGGCCCGGCCTCCGCCGCCTGCTCGCGGAAGCGCGCCAGCAGTTCCAGACTGCTGGTCTGCGAGAGAGCCTGGATCAGAGGCGCGTATTCGCCGGGCTGTTTCGGAGCAGACTTGGCTCTGGCCAGAGCCGCGGTGAAGGCTGGGGTGGGGTCCGCGTTCCCTTCTGGCGGACGGCGGTCGAAGATCCAGACGCCTTCTGGCGGCCACGAACCGGCCAGATCGCCAGTGCGGATCTGCCGTCCGACAAGTTCCGCTTTGATCCATTCGTTCCATTTCCTCCACGGATCGCCACCAAGCTGGAAAATCTGAAGCGTGCCGAACCAGCGCATGAACATTCCGTCGCGGTCCATCGGCCGCCGTATCGCGAGCTTCAACAGATGACCGGAAGCGCCAAGCTGTTGCGGCTCGTCGCGCTTGAAACCCAGGTATTGGCGGCCGACCGCCAGCGCCGCTGTGTGCAACAGATGAATCTCGTTGCCGTTCGGCTTGCCGGCCGCTCCGGCCGCGCCATCGGCGGATTGATTCTCATCGAGATAACGAATCGCGCCGTCAAAAGCTGCCGGCTCAACATGCAACCCGGCGATTTTGGCGGATCTCAGCGCAACGATGGCAAACGCCGTGACCAGCGGATGTGGCGGCTGCTTCTGATCAAACGAGAATGACCAGCCGTTGCGAGCTGCACCCGGCGCTCCGAACTGCACGCTAACCAGAAAATCGATGGCCTTCTGCGCGGCGGCCTTCGTGTCCTTCAGGCTCCCCATGCCGGCGGCTTCGGACAGCGCCAGCGCGGCCGCGGCGTGCTCGTACACGTTGGTGCCGATTTTCCCGTTGGCCTCCTGGCACGACTTCAGCCAAGCGACTCCGCGCCGCACATTCTCTTTGAAGCTCCCGACTTTCTCCGTGTGGCCCGCACCGAGCATCGCCAGCGTCGCGAAACTGGTATCTTCGTATCCTGTGCCCCAGCGGCCGTTCTGTTGCTGCGCTCGGGCCAGCCAGCCAAACGAAGATTCCACGCTGGATTCGCACGCGAGCGATCCGCCGTGGCGCCTGACCATCAGCCGCCGTCCGCCGCTGTTACGATATCCGAAGCTGCCTTGTCCTTCGCCAGCATCCAGGCCGATGCCCGTTCCGTTCCCGCCGCCCCAGCCGCCGCCAGTACCGGGCGTCGCGTTTCCAAGCGAGATGCGTTCGAGGAACTCGTCGCCCAGCCGCGAAAGGCGCGCGTCTTCATCCGTGGTTGCTCGGATAACGTCGAGATTCGCGGGCGTGTCGTCCGTGGGCCGCAGTGGAGCGATGAATTCCGGGCGCGGTCGAAGAGTGAGCGACTCGGTGGCAGATCCCGCACGCGTTTCCGGCACGGGCACAAGCTGGCGATCCGGCACGCTCAGCGCCGCGGCGTCCATGCTCGACGACGTTGCGCCGAGCGGCGTGTAGCGATAGTAGACTTCCAGACACAACGAGGAGAGCGCCGTGGCCAGCTCGCGGCCGTCCCCGGCTTGGCGCGCGAGCAGTTCCACATCCAGGTTCTCGACGAAGGGCTCAAGCAGCGGAGCGGGCTTTTCGGGCTGCGGTTCTGCATTGGCCGGCGCACTCTGCGGCGTTGTACTGGTCGTGGGCGCGATCGCCGTTTGTGGCGCCACCGGCGGAGCGCTACGCAGCGCGCCTTGTTCTTCCCAGTAGCGGCGGCGCTTGCGGCGATCGATGCCGTATTGCTGATATTGCTGCTCGCTTTCCAGCACGAGGAACGATGTATACGGACTGATGATCGTGAATTCTTGCGATAGTTCGGTGACCTTCGCCATCGCGCTGGCATCTTGTGGTTGAGCCAGCAGTAATTCCATTTTCTCGCGCGCCCACAACCGTGGGATGAACACATTCGTGCTCTCGGTTTCAGGCAGAGTGAATGTGCCGGTCAGCGGAGCGGCGTCATCCGAGGAGCGGCGGGCGCCCTCGCCCGCCTGCCCCCGAGCGGGGGCGCTCGGGGCTCCTTGCGTCACTGAAATCTGCAGCGCGCCCGCCGTTTTGTAGCGGCCGAGCACGATTAATTCCTGTCCAGGCAGCAGGCTGCCGGGCTGCGGTGGATAAAGCTCGCTGACTTCCGCGCCGCTGAAATTGATCTGCGGCGCGGGAAGCAACTCGCTTTCCAACGCCAGCGCGAGACGGAAGGCTTCGCTTTCGATGTCCGTGCCAGGAACCATCGAGCGCAGCAATCCGCCGCTCAGCCGTGACAATTCCGAGAGCACGAGCCGGTCCTGGGCCGAGCCCATGCAGAGCGCGTGGAAGCGCGCGCGATGTGCTTTCAGCACCTGCTGCCCGGCCGCGCTCACATCGGCCGCGACGGTCTTGCCGAACGTCGCAATTCCGTCGCTCAGCATGATCACATCCGGCGCCTTGCGCGGCGCGTTCTTCTGCAGGAATTTCCCGAGCGCATCGAACGCCACACCGAGATCCGTCGCACCCAGCGGCACGATCTTCTCCGCCGCGCTCAGTGCAACGCTAATGTTCTGCGCGCTCGCTTCGGAGAAGCCCTCCGGTTGCCGCGCGACCACATCGAAGCTGATGACTGCGAAGCGATCGTCCGGGCGAAGCTCTTCGAGGATGGCTCGCAGCGCGCGGAGTTGCGCGCGATAATCGTCCGCGCGGCGCGAAAGCGACGTGTCCAGCATGAAGACGAAGTCGCGCTGGACGCGGGGCGGGGTGGGGGCGGCGTCCGAACCCGACGGCGCGCGGTACGCCATCAGGAAAAAGCCGTCTTCGTCCTTTCGACGATCGGAGGCCAGGGAAAGGACCGCATCGTCCTGGCCGCGGAAACGCAACACGACATCGCCTGTGGGCTTGAAGCGTTCGCGCAGAAGGCTGACGCTCGCGCCGCTGCTATTCTGCTTCACCTGAGCGTCCGGATAGGTTTGGCAAAGGACGGTAGCGACCGGCGGGACGCCGGCGGTACGATCCGCGTTCCGCGACGACAAGGTCGCTTCGAATGTGAATCGCCCGATAGTCTGATTCTGATCGGTCTGGTTGCCGAGCGGGTAGACGTAGCAGCGCTCGCCATCCATCGCCGTAAGCAACTGCGTATACGCGATCAAAATACGCTTGGCGCCCTTTGCGGGAATCGGGAAGATGCGCGTCTTGAAAACGTTGCCTTCCTGCCACTCCATCAGCGCCGGATCTTGCATGCGCCGCACAATTTCTTCGTACACGTGCCGCGCGCGAACGCGTTCGACCAGTTCGCCCTCAATAAGCTGATCGCCCACCCACATGGCCAGGCGAGCGAGGCTCGCGCCCGCCGGCACGGGAAAATAGAACGTCCCCTCTGCCTGCCGCTCGGTGGGATTGAAGAACGTCTGCTCGATCTCCGTGAGCGCCACGCCCGCAGGCGCGCTCAGGATCGTCGCCTTGACGCGCACTTCCTGCACTTCGAGCGGCTGCATCTCGCGGCCGAGCGCATCCTTGAGCATCAACCGCCCGACGCCGACCGTTCCGCGGTCCGGCTTGGTAGCGCCGGCCTCCGTGCCGGCCGGAGTGGGGCGGGCCTCCGTGCCCGCCCTCTCCTCTTGATGGAGAGGGGTTGATGGTGAGGGGGCGGGCAAGGGCGCCTGCTCGATCCCCTTGCGCGTCAGCCGCACGGCGCTGTTCGGCTGCATCACCTGAGCGCCGCCGCCGCTCGGCTTCACGTTCGCGCTTCCGCTCACCAGCCGCACTTCAGCGAAATCTCGTGTTGAAGAAATCTGCGCCTCGCCCTCGCGGAGTTCAACATCGCCAAACGCCGTGTGGATCGTCGTTGGCGCCGCATCTTTTGCCGTGATGACGCGCAGCGTGCCGGCCGAAAGCTCCGCCGCCGACCCGTTCAGCGGCATCAGCGACGCGCCCGATCCAAGTTCCAGCCGTGTGCCGCGGAGCTGAATTTCCGCTCGCCCGCGCGGAGCCACGCGCACGGATTTGTTCAATGCCAGCACGTCGCCCGCGTTCAAGTCGCGCCAGCTTCGTCCGCGCCAGCTCAGCGCCACGCCTTCAACGGAAGCCACGCGAAATTCCGACGCGGCCTCGGCGGAGATCTTCCGGTTTCGGGCCTGCGACAGCGCAAGTCCCAGCACGACCGCAATGAATAGCAGCGAAAGCGCGCTGCGAGACAACACCTTCCCTGAAGACATTGTGTCCGCAGCCTCCAAATCGGGGGTATCAGGCCTTAGTTGACTGAACTGTTAACGATGCAGCCCGAGTTTCCTTGCGGGCATTTTTCACCGCAAAGACGCGCAGACGCAGAGAACGGCGACTTAGCGAAACCGGCGCTTCTGAAAATCGCTGGGCGCGGGCTGGCGTCGGGGCTTAGCCACAACCTGCCATTTGTCTTGGTAGACGATGCTGCCGGGATCGGCGGTGGTCATCATCTTTACGTGCAGGCCTCTTGACTCCAGCAACGCGACAATACCGCGAGCCTTGTCAATCGCAGTCTTCGCTTGGGGCTTGAACCAGCAAATCGCCCTATCGTTCCCCCTCTCGTTCAAGCACTCAGGTGACGGCAGGTGTAAACGTAACCAACTCAGTTCCTGTTCCAGCCACTCCGCTTCGTAGGACTCCAGTTCTCCGGCATCCCGAAGCCGAATAGCGGCCTGCAATATACCTTGAGGGGAACGTGAATCTGCGTCAGGCCAGAGCATACAGAAACGAACCAACATAGACTGGTCTCCTGTCTCGCTTCGCAACCGTCTGCCAACAAAAGAACAGCGCAGACCGATGCCGCCCTCAACGCGCGCAAACAATACCCCGAACCCTGAACCCCGACCCCTGCCGTTATCCGCGTTCATCTGCGGCTTAATAGGACTCGCTTCACGCCTTGTGCGCCGGCTTCCTTCGCGCGGGCGGGGCCTTTCGGGCGGCGGGCTGCGTTTTGCGGTGGGCCCGCGCTTTTCCGCCCTGCGTACGAGGCTGCTTTTCAAGGCTCCTCAGCCAAGCAAACAACTCATCCGAAGTCTTGAAGCGCCCATAGAGTTCTTTTTTCACCTGGCGCAAGCGCCGCACTTCCTCGCTTTCCTCTTCCAACAGGTCTCGTTTGTTCATCTCAGTCTCTGCTGCTGGAGGATGCCTTCTCCCCCTCACCCCTAACCCCTCTCCCTCGCGGGGGAGAGGGGAACCGTAGGCCGCTCCCTGACGGTCGCGGTACTGATTCGCCGCCCCGAACCCTATCCCCTGCCGTTATCTGCGTTCATCCGCGTTCATCTGCGGCTCAAGTAATGCCATCACGCCTTGTGCACGGTCTTCCCGCGCGCGGGCGTGGCATTAGCTTGCCATTCCAAGCTCCTTGCGGGTTACACCCAAGCGATAGAGGGACTGGACAAGGAGATCCAATGAAACGGTGGGGTCGCCTTTTTCCATTTTTGCAACACGCGACTGGCTGGTCCGGAGACGCGCTGCTAGTTGCACTTGACTCAAGTGCTGACGCTTACGCTCCGCGCGCAGCCGGCGGCTCAGGGCCAGCCTGGTCTCGATGTACTCCACATCCGCATTGGACAATCCGAGAAAGTCCTGAACCGAACCTTCGACCCAACCGTCCTTCAGTGTCTTCATGACCTGCTCCTCTCGTACAATCCCAGCCGCCGCCGGCAAGCCTCAATAATCGGATGGGGTGTCTTGCTTGTCTTCTTCTCGAAAACATCGAGGATCACCAGCGCGTCCGGGTCCGTCCGGTAGATCAGACGCCACGTCTTGTCTCGATCGTTCACGCGCAACTCATGGCACCGCAGTCCGATGCTCGGCATTGGCCGCGAGTGCGGCATGCCCAAGTGCTCGCCCTCTTGAAGTTGCCGTAAAAGCATACCGGTTTCTCGCCGTGCTTCCGAACTCATGGGAGGCGTCTTTACTTCGCCATGGAGCCACCGTAACGGTTTCCCATTCATAGTGCACTTAAATATATCAGAACTGACATAATGTCAAGGGGGGCATGGCGCAAGCGCCGCGTTTCCTCACTCTCTTGCTCCGGCCAGTTCTCCGCGTGCATGTTGGCCTCCACGCATTCCGCCGCTCCCTTACGGTCGCGGTTCTGATTTCACAGTATCGCTTTCCGCCGCGCGGCCCTTCGCCAGCGTGATGCGCTCCGTCCCGCGCATGAGGATCACATAGGCTGGCATCTCCGCGCCGTTCTTTTGTTTCACGGCCAGTCCGATATCGCGGACCGAGTACCCGCCGGCGACGGGTTCGCCGGGCTTATAAAGAAGTTCCTTGCCTTCGGGGGATTTCAGAATCACGCCCAGCGGCCGGCCGTTTTCGGAGACGGTGTCGGCGAGCGAATAAAGCTGCACCAGTTCGCGCTCTTTCTCGTTGCGCACCGCATCGACTTCCGGCCAGTTCGTGTCGTGCATGCTCGGCATGTTGTTGATGACCAGATCGTCTTTCTCGCCGCGCAAAATGCGAATGCACGAAAGAATCACCACGCGCTCCATCATGTCCGGCCCGGAGCCGCGCAGGCCGGGCGGCAAGTCCATCGACATGCGAGGTCCGCGGCTGGCTTCGATCAGAGCGGGGATTGCCTGCTTCGCGTTCAACCGCGCAAGCGCAATCGCCGCGCACTGCCGCACGTTGGTGTGAGCGTCCTGCAGCTTCTCGATGAGGACCGCCGCGCGGTCCGTTCGACCCAGATGCCCCAGCAGTTCGCAGCCGATGATGCGTTCCGTCGGCGTGCCGTTGCGAACGGCCCGCTCGATGTACGGCACCGCTTCCTGCGAGCCCAAAAAACCCATCGCCAGAGCGGCCTTGCGCCGAACGGGCTCCAGCGGCGATTCCAGCCGCGCGCGCAAAATCGGCAGCGCCTGCGTGGGCCCGAGCATCGGGAACAGGTAAATCGCGGTCGTCCAGATTTCTTCATACGGCGATTCGAGCGCCTTGTTCAAATACCCGGCGACAAACGGTTCTTTAAGCTGCGCCAGGCCGACCATGCCGAGCATCTGCAGCGCCGGCATCGATGAATCCAAATTACGGATCAAGTGCGCCCGGCCGCTCGGATCGCCCATGCGCGCCAGAGCCAGCGCCGCGCGGCTCTTCAGCGTCTCGATTTCGTCGCCGGCCAGCCGCGCCTTCAGCGGCGGAATGGCGCTCGGATCGCCGATCGACCCGAGCGCATCCATGCAGGCCGCGCGGACCTCGACGTTCTTCTCGGTCTTCAAATCTTCCAGGATCACCGGCACGGCGCGGCGGCAGCGCAGCCGGCCCAGCGCGTCGGCGCACGCGCGGCGCACCTGTCCCTGGCGGCTGGTCATGCCATGCAGCAGCGTGCCTTCGACCAGATCGTTGAGCACGCCAATGGTGCCCAGACAGTTCGCCGACATGACCGCCAGCAGGTCTTCCGTGCGCAGTTCCTCGCACAGTGGCTTGATCGCGTCCGTGCGCCGTTCCAGCCACGCGCGCTGGAACGCAGCCTCTCGCGCGAAGACGTCGCGTGACGTCAGTCCGTCCTGATACTGCTGCTCCAGCGTCGCTTGCGCACTTTCAGTGGTTGCGGGATCGATAAGCGTCGCAGCGTTCTTGTCCGTCACGGGAGCGGTGCTTTCGCCGGCCAGCGGCGCGATCGCGGCTGGAGCTACATCGACTGCTTCGGCCTTTTTCTCTTGCGGCGGCTGATCCTTCGTGTGCTCTTTCTCCGCTTGCTCCAGCCGTTTGGCGGCCATCACTTCGCGGACCTTACGGCTGAGCGTATCGTGTCTTTCGGGGGAGGCCGGGACGAAGTTGCGCGAATCGGCCGCACCGTTCTTGCCAGTCGTCTCGATCGTGAAGCCTTCGCCTTTCGGCGCGCTGCGGACGCCGGTCTCCGCGGACTTGTCACGGCCGAAAAGTTTGTCGAAGAAACCCGGCTTTTTCGGCGGGTCTTTGATTTCAGGCGTGCCGATGCCGCCGGGATTGACCGCCTCGGCTGCGCCGGATTCACCCGTGCTGAAGCTGCTGCCGGGGACTATCCTTTTGCCGTCGGGGCCGAGTTCGATCAGGCGGCTGCCCGCGGGATTGTCCTTGACCACGCGCGCGCCTTCGGGTGGTTCGTCGTCGCGCCGCGATCTCAAGTCCACCATGCGCGCGTTCTTCTTCGGCAAAACGACAGGCGCGTCGGGGTCGGTGCGTTCGGCCTCCTCTTTGTTGCGCTTTTCGAGCAGCTTCTTCTCCTTCTTAAGCTGCTCGTTCATTTTCTTAAGCGCCGCCTCCTGGCGCTCGCGATTTTTCTTCAGCGTCTTTTCGCGCAGTTCGTCGGGCGAAAGGTCGGCGTCCGTTTTCTCGGTCGTCTTGCGCGGAGTCCCACCGAATTCGCTGAGTTTCATCGGGGAAGGGTCTTCGCCACAAAGACAGAGCGGCGTTGCCAACAGAAACAGGAGCAGGGCTAGCATCGCGTGATGGGTGACGGGTGACGGGTGACGGGTGATAAGGCTTTGTCGGAGGCGTTCGGCTGAGCCGAGCCACTTCGCCCCGAAGGGGCCGTACAAGTCAGCCCAGGGCAAGCGAGCAACGCGAGCGCCGCCCTGGGTTGCGCGGGCGCCTGTTCTTGGTCGCCCTGGAAGGGCCAAACACTGCCGCGCCTTGTCTGGCCCTTTCAGGGCGTCGGAGTCCATAAGGCCCTCAGACCCAGGGCGGCGAGCCGCTGCGCGTCTCTTGCCCTGGGCTGACTTGTACGGCGCTTTCAGCGCGGGAGCATGAGAGCGCCCAACATTTCCCGAGACGATCATGGCTGTCCTGAATCCCCAAACTCAGATGCCATCCGCGCGACCAGGAGAACCGCTCTCACTCGTCACTCGTCACCCGTCACTTACTTGTGTGCCTGCTGCTTCTTCAGAGTTTCCAGCAGCACCTTTTCAACTTCGGGTATGGGCGGGCAGCGGCCCGTCCACAGTTCAAACTGGCGCACGCCCTGCCGGACGAACATGGACAGCCCCGACACGGTCTTGCATCCCCGTTCCTCCGCCCATTTCAGGAATTGCGTGCGCAGCGGATTGTAGACGACGTCAAAGACAACGCTGCCCGGGGGTATCTGTTCTTTCTCCAGCGGCGACTGCTGCACGTTCGGATGCATTCCGACCGGCGTCGTGTTGACCACCACGTCAACTTTTCGCTGCACCAACTCCGACGCCGCGACGACCGTCGCGCCCACGGCTTTGGCCAGCGCTTCGGCGCGGTCGCGAGCGACATCGAAGAGGAACACTTCCGCGGCGCCGCGCATCTTCGCGCCGTGCGCCAGAGCCTTTCCCGCGCCGCCGGCCCCCAGGATCGCGACCTTCTTCCCCGCGACGGGCCCGCCGACGGCCTCGAGACTGTCCATGGCGGCGGCAACGTCGGTGTTCAGGCCCTGCCAACTGCCATCCGGGCGCAGCACCAGTGTGTTGACGGCTCCGACGGCTTTCGCCACGGGGTCCAGTTCCGTGCAGATGGCCGCGATCGTCTCCTTGTGCGGAATGGTGACAGAAAGGCCTTTCAGCCCGAGCGGCGCAAAGTCCACGACAAACTCCAGCGGATCGCTTTCGACCTTGAACGGGATGTACACGCCGTCCATTCCCAACAGCCGCAGCGCGGTATTGTGCAGCAGCGGCGACAGCGAGTGGCCAATGGGATTGCCGATGACCGCGTAAACGGGCCAGCCCGGCTGAATGTCCCGGTAGCGATACAGCTCTTCAAGCTCCCGCCACGTCGGCTGGCCGGGCGCGGTGCCCGGACTGCCTTCGCCGCGCGCATAGGTGAATGGCGCTCCGAACAGCGGCCCGGCCACACGTGTCCAGAAGCCCGCTTCGCCCATGCCCAGCGTGATCAGCGGCACGTGCGCGTTCCTGGCCGCGATCAGCAGCTTCAGCAGCGGCAGGCTGTCGTCCACCATCTGCGGCAAGCAGGCGATCTTGACGATGTCCGCGCCCGTCTCGCGCATCGTTCGCCACTGGCGCAGAAGCTGGCCCAAATCCGGCACGCCGCCAAAGCTGTGGTAGCTGAGGATGACCTTGGCGTTGCATTTCTCGAACTTCGCCAACGTCGTCCGAGCTTCGATATCCACGTATCGCACGCCCCGGTGAGCCGCGTACTGCAGATAGCCGAGGCGCTCCGCGTCCGTCGCGTGAGGGTTTCGGCCGCCTTCAGCCGGATGCCGGTAGGTCACCACGACGTTATGGCCAAGCACATTCAGCGCGCGGTCCAGCGCTACCGTGCTCAGATCCGAATACGAATCCAGCCGCAGCTCAATGATGAACCCATCGCGGCCCGCCAGCTCGCGGAATTCCGGATCGGCCAGCAAGTCCGACAGCGAACCATGGTGCGACGCGACACAAATCTCAGCCATGCTTAGGATTCCCCGCTCGTCAGGACTGCGATCCGTCTTCTGAGTCCTGTGTCCCCGTTCGTTCCTGCCTACTGCTGCTGCCTACTGCCGACTAGATTTGTTCCGTCTGCTCCACCGTCCCAATGATGATCTTGCCATCACCGATCCGCCCCGTGCGCGCCCCCTCGGTCAGCGCTTCGGCCACTTTGTCGGAGACTTCATCTTCACAGTATACCTCAACGCGAGCCTTTGGGAGAAATGTGTACTCGTATTCCTCGCCCTTGTACTGCTCCAGATGCCCCTTCTGCCGCCCATAGCCGCGCACTTCGGTAATCAGCACGTCCAGCACCCCGTCGGTCGGTAGTCGCGACAAAATGGACTCCAACTTGAAGGGCTTGATGTACGCCGTGTATTTTTTCATGTCCGCGCTCTTGGTTGCGTTGCTGTTCTCCCCTCCCCGCCGAGGGGAGGGGCCGGGGGAGGGGTTTGCGGCAGAGCCGCAATTGTGCCTTAAAGACTTCTGCCCCTCAAGCCCATCGTCTCCTCAAACCCGCACATCAGGTTCAAGTTCTGCAGCGCCTGCCCCGCCGCGCCCTTCACCAGATTGTCCAGAGCCGACGTGAACACAACCTGGTTGCTTCGCTCGAGGACACTCACCGACACGTCGCAGTAATTGCTTCGCACGACGTTGCTCACCGCGACCTGGTCAAGCGCATCGAGCACTCTCACAAATGGCGCCTGGCGTTTCGCGTAGAAACTCTTCATCGCGTCCAGCGCTTGAGCGCTCGTCAGTCCCGCCTTCGGCCGCGCAAAGGTCGTGGTCAGAATCCCGCGGTCCAGCGGCACCAGATGCGGCACAAACGTCAGCGTTAGCGGCGGGTAGTTCTGGCGTCCCCGCCCGCAATACATCGTCAACGCGTTCTCGATCTCCGGCGTGTGCCGATGTGAGCCGACATTGTAGGCTTTCATGTTGCCGTCGATATCGACAAACAGGTTGCTCTGCTTCTGGTTGAACTGCCGCCCCGCGCCGCTCAGTCCCGAATACGAATCGACCACAATCCCGTCGCGCTCGATCAACCCGCCGTCCAGTAGCGGCGCCAACGCGAGCACCGCACTGGTGACGTAGCAGCCCGGGTTGCCGACCAGCTTCGCCCCGCAAATCTGCTCCGCGAAGAGTTCCGGCAAGCCGTACACGCTCTGTTCCAGGAGATCCTTGCAGCCGTGCGGCTCTTTGTACCAGCGCTCGTAGATCGCTGGGTCTTTGAAGCGGAACTCGCCGCCCATGTCGATGACTTTTGCGCCCAGCTTGATCAGCCCCGGCACGACCGCGAACGATTCCGTCCCCTTCTTTGCCGTGAACACGACATCGCTGTGCTTGGCGACTTCTTCCGCCGTTGCGGCGCACGTCTTCAAATCCGTTTCGCCGCGCAGTGCCGGCAGCAGTTCGCCAATCGGCTTCCCCGCCGCGTGATCCGATACCAGCAACGAAAGCTTGCACTTGGGATGCCCCAGCACCGCGCGGATCAGGCACTCGCCCACCAGCCCCGTCGCGCCCACAATTGAAACTCGAACGTCTTTCTGCATTTTCGGAAAGCTCCCTCGCATCTGCCCACCACGTTATATCTTTCTGAAGGAAAGTGCAAACGGCAGGGTGCAGGGGCAGGGTTCAGGGGCGGGGTTCGGGGTTCAGGGGTCAGTGAAGGCCTTACCCTGAAGCAGATACCCGGCGTCATCGGAATATTTCGCGGGTGAGTGCCGTAGGCACCAGATGCGTTCCAAAGAGATCACGAGAACTCTTCAACCTCTCGTCCACGCGAAGGCCATCGTAAGCGCGGCTCAAGGCTTCTTGTCGCTACGCGACCCACCCGAAAGCTGGCGCTTTCGGGCGGGCCACCCTGCGCCTCAGCACTCAGTACTAAGGTGCAGGCAAGGACGCCTGCGTTCCTACCCTGAACCCTGAACCCTGAACTCCGAACCCTGCCTTCAAGGCATCGCGTGCGCGCTCGGCTTCACGCCCTTCCGGTGCTTCGCAAACCCCATCGGCAGCGCTTGATACTCGCCAATAATATCGACCTTCGCCTTCTCCGGGATCTTCTCTTCCAGCCCCACGGCCCAATAGCACGCGTTGACCAGCAAGCGGCGGAAGCCTTCGCTCTCGAAATCCTTCGCGCAGCCCAGCGTGGTCGTGAACACGCGCGCTTTCTTGCCTTCTGATCCAGTGAAGCTCTTCGTCCATGCAATCGGCATCATCGGGTTGTTCTTCGCCCCTTCGAGCGGCTTGTCGGTCGGCTGCATTCCCGTGAGCACCTGGCCCATGATCACCGGCACGCTGTCGCCCGGCAACGGCAGGCGGACCTGATACACATCCGTCGGGCCCCAGATGTCTTCGCAGCCGCGCACGATGGGGTTCTTCTCCTGCCCTGGAGCCACCACGCCGCGCTGGCTTTCAGTGCCGTGTTTGCCGTGATGGTTGATCCACGTTTCGCCGAGCACCTGGCGGCCGAAGCCTTGTTCGAAGCCCGCGACCTTTGACGCATAGTCCCATTTCACGTAAGGATGATCGGCGGGGAATTTGAACGCGTGCGTCGCGGTGCGAATGCCGATGATCGGCTTGCCCGAATTTGTGTACTCATCGATGTACTTCATCTGTTCGGGCGGCAGATTGCGCCAGCGCGTGAAGATGACCATCAGGTCCGCGTCCTTGAGCGCCTCCAGTCCCGGAATGTTGTTGTTGACGACCGTGTCGATCTCGCCCGTCTTCGGATCGACCGCAAACAACACCGTGCAGTTGAACCCGTGATACTTCGACAGAATCTTTCCAAGCTGCGAGCACAACTCTTCCGAGCGGTACTCTTCATCCCCGCTGACCAGCACCACCTTCTTGCCCTTGCCCGGCCCATCCGCGCCTTGATACGAAACCCATTGGTCTTCGCTCTTTGCTGTCGTCATGATCAGGCCCATCAGAATTGTGTTGGCGAGCAGACTTCGCAAGTTCATCGCATTCCCCTATCGTTGAGCGGGTATCGGGTATGGGGCATAGGGTATGGGGATGGCTGGACCATCACAATCCTTCCCGATACCCCATACCCTATACCCCATACCCCCACACCGCTGTTCAACTTTTACCACTGGTCACCCGCGCAAGAACTCCGTGGGCGGCCGGGGTATACGATAGCATCGGATTTCTACGGACGTTTCGCAATCCAGGAGGATTGCGCTACAGGAGGCCTTCCATGACCACCCCAAACAATCTACCCAGCCGCCGCGGATTTTTGAAGGGCTCCGGCGCCACCGCCGCTGCGGCTGCCTTGGCCGGCGCGATCAGCGCCGCCAAACCCGGCTACACGGCCGAAAGCAACACCATCAAAATCGCGCTGGTTGGATGCGGCGGGCGCGGCACCGGCGCGGCCGCGCAGGCGCTTTCGACCAAAGGCCCGGTCAAGCTGCACGCGATGGCCGACGTGTTCTCCGATCGCCTCAACAGCAGCATGACTCACCTTAAGAAAATGGGCGACAAGGTTGACGTGCCGCAGGAGCGTCAGTTCCTCGGCTTTGACGGCTATAAGAAAGCCATCGATTCGTTGGGCAAAGGCGACGTCGTCCTGCTCACGACCCCGCCGGCCTTCCGCCCTATGCATGTGGAATACGCCGTCGAAAGAGGCGTCAACGTCTTCATGGAAAAATCCTTCGCCGTGGACGGCCCCGGCCTGCGCCGCATGCTGAAGGCCGGCAAACTCGCGACCGAGAAGAATCTGAAGATCGCCGGCGGTTTGATGTCGCGGCATTCGTACGCGCTGAATGCGACCATCGACAAGATTCACGAAGGCCTGATCGGCGACGTCATCACCTGCTGGGCTTACCGCGTTCACGCGCCCGTGGGATATACGGGCAAAGACAACCGCAACGAACTGATGCACCAGATCCGCAACTACTCGAATTACACCTGGCTCAACGGCAGCTTCATCCTCGATTGGCTCATTCACAACATCGACGTGTGCTGCTGGGTGAAGAATGCCTGGCCCGTCTCCGCTCAAGGCCAGGGCGGCCGGCAGGTTCGCACCGCCAACGACCAGCTCTTCGATCACTATGCGGTCGAGTACACCTTCCCCGACGGCACTCGCATGTTCGCTCAAGGCCGCCACATGGATAACTGCTGGGGCTTCTTCGGCGATATCATTCATGGCACGAAAGGTTCCGCTCGCCTGGGCGAAGGCCAGCCCAACCCGTACATCTACAAAGGCTACAAGCAGACGCCCGAAGAACTCATTTTCGAATACAAAGGGCCCAAGCCCGACTTCTATCAGGTCGAACACGACCTGCTCTTCGACGCCATCCGCAACGACAAGCCCTATAACGAAACTGAACGCTGCGTCTTCGCCGCCGCCTCCGGAATCCTCGGCCGCATGGCTGCTGAAAGCGGCCAGACGGTCACCTGGGACCAGATGATGAACTCCAATCTGGAACTCGCCCCCGGCCTGGACAAACTCACCGTGGACTCCGATCCGCCCGTCAAGGCCGACGCCGACGGACGCTATCCGGTCGCGATGCCGGGAATCACGAAGGCGCTATAACGAAGGGTTCAGGGTTCAGGGTTCGGGGTTCAGGGTGATTGGCTTGAGACCCTGAACCTGCCCCCGAACCAGTACCAGACACCAGACACAAGACCACCAGACCACTCCCAATTTGATGAAGGTTCAGGGGATTGGCTTTCGACCCTAGACCCCGAACCCTGAACCCTGAACCCTGACCCCTGCCGTTCTGGACTGCCATTTGCGGCCACTTTATCGGGTTTTTCTGTTTGCATTTTGTTTGGGAAGTGAGAGTCGTAAGCAGCGACATGCGCTTCCTTGCGTTGCAGAATGCCCCGCTTCGTGGCTGGAGCGTCATGTCAAGACATCTTAGGGCCGCAAATGGTTGGTGAAATGCCAGTAAAGCTCAGGGCAATGCAAGGCGCAAGCAACTCCGCTCGCGCGTTCATCGCGGCTCTCCTTCTGGGCGCGGCCTTCTTCGCCAGCCATGCTCAAGCCGGCACCACTGGCACATGGACCGGCGCGGTCAGCAACAACTGGAATGACGCACGAAATTGGACCGGGGGCTTCCCCAATGGCAACGGCGATACCGCGGTTTTCGGCCCGCCTGGCCCAACAACACCGCTTACCGTCAACAATGACAACAACAACTTTAAGCTGAACTATATCAACTTTACGGGCGCCGGATACACGCTCACCGGAAATCCGATCAACATCACCAATCCCGGCGCTGGCGGCGGCATATTGATGAACTGCGCGGGAACGAACACCATTGCCCTAAATATCGACGTCAGCGCGAACAATCAGATCGATTTCGGCGTCAGCAACGCCGCTGGAGTACTCAAAATTACCGGCCCTATCACTGGCAATAAGGATGTTGGTTTCTATGGCGGGGCGACGCCCGGTCGAATCGAGCTTTCCGGGAACAATAATTACTCCAGCACCACCACGATCGACACGGGCGTCACGCTGGCGCTGTACAGCAGCAGCGCTCTGGGTACCACCGTCAGCGGCACGACGCTCAACTCCGGCAGCATCGCCCTGAACAACAATATCACGGTGGCGGAGCCCATCAACTTGAACGGCGCGGGTGTGGGTGGCCGGGGCGCCATCTACAACGAAAGCGGAAGCAACACCTACAGCGGCGCCATTACCGTGCAGTCGGCGACCACGATCGGCGCGCAGGCCGGCACCCTGACGGTCAGTTCTGCCTTGAACAACGCCGGGTTTCCGTTGACCTTCACCGGAGCGGCCGGTGCAACGATTACAGCCAGCAATGTGATCAGCGGAACGGGCACGTTGACCAAGACCGGCGCGGACGTGCTGGTGTTCACCGGCGCGAACACCTACTCCGGTATTACGACGATCTCGGCCGGAACGCTGCAGGTCGGCAACGCGGGAACCACTGGAACCCTCGGCACCGGCAACGTAACGGACAACGCGCTGCTGCTGTTCAACCGCAGCAACGCCTTGACGGTCGGCAACACCATCAGCGGCACTGGCGCGCTCACCCAAGCCGGCGCGGGAACCCTGACGCTCAGCGCCGCCAACACGTACTCTGGAGCCACGACGATCTCCACCGGCACGCTCACGCTGGGGATCGCCAACGGCATAGGCAGCAGCAGCGCGGTCACCGTCACTGGCGGAGCGGTTTTCAACCTCGCCGGATTCTCCGACGCGATCGGCTCGCTGGCGGGAGCTGGCAACGTGACGTTGGGCGCTGGCACGCTGAGCGCCGGAAACGACAACACCAGCACGACCTACAGCGGCATCATGAGCGGCGGTGGCGGCCTGACCAAAACCGGGACCGGCACCATGACCCTCTCGGGCAACAACAGCTACACCGGCACCACCACTGTCAGCGCTGGGACGCTGATCGTCAACGGCACGCAAGGTTCGAGCGCCGTCTCGCTCAACGGCGGCGTGCTCGAAGGCGTGGGCACCGTCGGGAGCATTACCTCGACCGCCACCGGCGGGACGGTCTATCCTGGGCCGGGCACGAGCACGCTGCATTCCGGCAACGTCACGCTGAATGCCGCCACAACGTTTACGGTGGATCTGAACGGCAACGCCGTCGGCAATCTGGCTACCGGCGCGGCCACCACGATCAACCTGGCCAACGCTACCTTGAACTTGAACGTCATCTCGCCGCCCACTGTCGGCACCACCATGACGCTGATCAACAACGGCGGCGCCGGAGCCGTGACAGGCACTTTCAATGGCCTGGCCGAAGGCAGCACGTACTGGCTCGGCGGCGTGCCGTATTCGGTCAGTTATATCGGCGGCGATGGCAACGACGTGACGCTCACCCGGCAGGTCAGCATCACCGCGCGCCAAACAGTGGACAGCGACTTCGACGGCTATATCGACGCCATTCGCATCGTCACCGACGCGCCGCTCAACGACAATTTCGCCGGAGTGAATATCTCTGTCGCCGGGTACACCGTGACCGGCTACGACACTGGGGGCACGGCCAACGATAATGAGTTCTTCATCCGGCTGACCGAGAAAGCCGCGTGGGATACCGACGCGACGCCGGCCGTGCAGGTGCTGAACAGTGGCAGCCTTCATATGCAGGGCGCTTCGGCCAAGCTCGCGCTGGACGCAGCGCCGGGCGTCAACGCCACCGACAAAGCCAAGCCGGTGCTGGTGCAGTCGATGTGGAACCCTTCGGCGGGCGGCGTGGAGGCCAATGATAGCATTACACTGACCTTCAGCGAACCGGTCACGGTCATCTCCAACCGCCTGGCGACCGACGTGCTCGCGCTGCCTGTCACTGGAGATGCGTTTGGCGCCGGAGCGTTCATCAGCCAGATGCTGGTGCCTGCGGCCACAACCAATGTCACCTTGATGGGCAATCCGCTGCTGTCGCCGGGCGGACTGTACAGCCCTGCCTTCACGACAGCCGGCTCGCCATCGGGCCTGTATACAATCACGTATAATCCCAGCGGTACGGATTCGACTGGCAACGCCTACATCGTGGACGGGGCCGGCAACAATCTGCTGGCGACGAACTCGTTCAACAAGGCCATCGACTTGGGACCGGGGACGGCTGTCGTGTCCATGGCGTGGGACGATTTGACCATCACGCCAAAGACGTGGAACGTTATCGACGATTTTGGAATTACCCGGCAGACTAACACTGACGTGCCAGCGGTGTCGCTAATTGCACGAAACACGGGCAACGTCCGCATCAACGTTGCCGTCAGTTGTACGGCCGCAAGTGCGCCCTCTGGGTGGAACTTGGCATCTACGTCGGCCTTGAACGCCTTCGAGATGAAACTGCTGGTAGGTGGGTTCCCACTTGACCTTGCGACGGGCTCCAAATCGTTGGTGACAGCGATGTACTCCGGCCACCAACAACCCTTTGATCTGCGGATGGTTACGCCAGCAGACGCCACCGCTGGCGTCGGGACGGCGCAAACCATCACGATTACACTGACGGCGTCGCAGAATTAGCTGGCACGCGGTTTGTGGAAGTCGGACACAGTCTCCAAGTTCTAACACATTGTGTCGCAAAATGCAGACAACTGTGGATTGCAAATGGAGCTGAAATGTGAGGGGTCGCGGCGTGCTAACACTTTGTGCACCTGTGATGCCGCGAGAGGGGTTTGGGGATTGGGGCTTGAAACTTTGTTGGCGGAGATGAAAGGGGGAAAGTACAATGCGAACACGTTTGGGATTACTGTTGGGGGTGATTGTGCTGGCTGGAGGCGGGTGGCTCTCTGAGGCGAGTGCTGCGGTCGCTGCAAATACGACACTGAACATCGACATCACGGTGACGGTGCCAGCGACGGTGCGAATTGAGTGGGCAGCGACGGTGGCGGCAATGGGTGCTGGCGTGACCGATGGCGGTGTAGGGCTTGCGACTTGGGCACTGGGCAACCAGGATCTCGCGGCAACAGTTACCGATAACAACTTGAAGATCAGAAACAAAGGTAACGTAAGAGTCGCCATTGCTGCCGCGGTTAGTGCCGATACTGCAGCTGCGCCATGGGTTGTCGCAGCGCCTCCGCTCACGGGTACCACTGACACCGTTGCAATTAAGTTGAACGCGCTCCAATTTGTCGGCACCGCTAGCCAGCAGCTTACTGCGTCGCTCAAGAAGACAGATGCCGATACATCAATTGCTCTCGAGTTCATGACGCCGATAGATGCAACCACGGCAAGCCTAGGGATCCAGCACAAATTCACGATCACGATGACGGCGTCTGCCGCCTGAGTTGTGGTCTTGGGGAAGAACCACAATGCCGAGATTTGTCAGAATCAAACCGACCTCTCTTCCAGTTGCCGCCTTCTTCATGGCGGCAACTTTGTCGTACGGCGTTCAAGCCATGGGGATTTCGCCGGGCGTCATCGTAATCGGCAACGTCACGCCCGGCGTGGAGGTACCAGCGTTCCCGGCTGACGGCACCGGGATCAAAGTCGAGAACGACGGCGATAACCCACTGGTGGTCACGTTGACTGTGTTTAAGCCAACATTGGGCGGCGTGCTGCGCTGGGAGAAAGGTTACGAAGAGATTCCAGACGCGTCTTGGTGTTCGTTGGGCAAAACGGAGCTAGAGGCTCCTGCAAAGGGTTTCGCTCTCGCGAAACTATCTATCAAGGTTCCCGACAAGCCTGAGTACTATAACCGCAAGTGGATGGTTGCAGTTGTCTGCGAGCCCAAGCGTCAAGATCGAAAGGCAGGTACGGGCATCGCCATGCGGGTGGCCAGTCGCATCGGCATCGAGACGCTCCCGAAGGTCGACGTCAATTTGGATGCGCCGGGTTTGCCAGCTTTATCGCTAGTACCCTCGCTGCTTAGCTACGACGGCTGCATTCTCGGTGAAACCTTTCCGGCGACACTGAAGATTCGCAACAACGATAAGGCGCAGCACACTTACATGGCGGAACGCCTTGACCAGGCAGAGCCGGATGCCGAGAAGCAAACGCGGTACTTCCGGGCAAGCAGCAACCGGATTGTAAAGGATTGGTGGGTTGCGCCAGTTGAATCGTTCAAACTCGGCGCCGCTGAAACAAAGGAATTGAAGCTGTCGGTCACGGTCCCCAAGACCGCGGCGGCTGGCCAGGTTTACGAAGAAATCGTATTCCTAAAAGACGATGCTCAGCGCTACGATTTTTTCCGCTTGCGCATGCGCGTTGCTGGATCTGCCGAGGCGCCGAAGAAATAGCGACACCGGTGCCGATGCCAAGATCGTAAGAATCGACCATGGACGGCGGCGCATATCAATGGCACGGTTTTCTGCAATTCTGACGCTGATGCTGGCATGCAGCGAACCGGCTCTCGCTGAGCTTGCTGCAGAGATTAGCGTCCGTGTCCCCGCGCCCAGCGAGCGCCCAATAATCATCAGCACGGTTCCTGTAGACGGCTCGGCCATCACTGTAAACAATCCGGTGCTGCGCGTCGTGTTTAACACGGACATGGATACGACGCGGACAAGCCTCAACAAGGTGCTCTTGCCCTCCGGTATGACGCTGACGGGGCTTTCCTGGTCCGACCCGCGGACGCTCAACGTCAGTTACACGGGCGCATTATCGAGCTTTGGCGCAAAACGCATCGAACTGGCGGATGGCTACTGGGCCAACACCGCGAGTATTACGCTCATGCCCATGAGCGGCTACGCCTTCTACTATGGCGACCCGAACCTTGGCGGGGGGCAGCAGCCGCCGATCCTTGCCAAGGGCGCCACGGTCTCCAGCAACGTCGTCGGCGTGGGGGATACGGTTTCTTTCACGGCTAGCGCGGTGGATCCCAATGGCGATCCGCTGACGTACTCGTGGGACTACGGAAACGGCGTGAAGGCCACGGGGCAGACTGTGACTTACGCTTACCCTGTCCCCGGTACGTACACGGCCACGGTGACGATCAGCGACGGGCATGGCGGGACGGTCCAGTCGCAGGTGACCATTCAGTGCGTCGATGGCGGCGGCAAGCCGGACATCACGGACACGACGCCGACGGACGGCAGCACCGTCACAACCAGCAAGCCCAGCTTAAGCGTCGTCTTCAACGTCGCGATGGATACCTCGCGCTCCGACACCAGCAAAGTGGTGCTGCCCGACGGATGTTCCATCACGCAGTTGTCCTGGACCGACGCGCAAACGCTGGTCATCGCCTACACCGGCTCGCTGACCAGTTACGGCGCCAAGCGCGTCGATCTGAAGGACGGCTACTTCGTCAACAAAGCCAGCCAGGCCATCCCCACCGGCAGCGGCTACGCCTTCAACTACGAAAACGCAAACCACCCGCCCGTGATCGTGCTCGGCCCCAACGCCTCCTCGGAGACCATCACAGTCGGCCAGCCCATCACGTTCGACGCTCTGGCCTACGACCCCGATCAGGACAAGCTCAACTACGTCTGGGATTTCGGCGACGGTATGAGTGCGACAGGCGAGAAAGTCCAGCACGCGTTTTCAGCCATGCAGGCGTACGTCGTTACGCTGACGGTAGACGACGGCAGAGGCGGCCTGGCGACCAAGTCAAAGCTGCTCAATGCGCCCGCAGCCGCCCCGTGGACGGTCACGAAAGCTCAGCTAAGCCTGAATTTCAAACTCACCGGCAAGGACAAGCTGACCGTTCAAGGCCTGTTGAACCTTCCGGCCGGCTTCGATCCCACAGGGAAGACAGTCATCGTTGACGCTGGCGGCAATAATCAGAAATTCATGATGGACAAGAACGGGAAGGCCAAGTCCGCCAAGAGCTCCTTCAAACTGACGCGCAAGCTGAAGAAGAAACAGTTCCTCGGCGGCCCGGTAAAGATCCAGTTCACGCTGAGCGGACCGCTGGCCGCCGCGCTGATCGACGAAGGCTTCACAAACGTCACCACGCCCAAGACCGGCGTGCGCAAGTCGATGGACATCCTGCTGACCATAAACGGCAGCCCCTATGTGGCCCAGCCCGCGTTTCTGTTTACCGCCAAGGCCGGCAAGAACGGCCGCGGCAAAATGACCTCGGCCATCAAGTAGCGGGATGTGCCAAACACAAAATCCGAGATTTGAAGGAAGAGAGAGAACGTTAGCGGTCAGGCCGGCACAACAGAACAGCTTTCAACACAGAGGCGCAGAGGACGCAGAGTTCACAGAGTTTCTTTTGGTTCTATTCTTTCTCTGTGCTCCTCCGTGTTCTCTGTGACTCTGTGTTGAAGGCCGTTCAAGAGCGCTCGCAGAAGACTGGTGTCGAATCAGCAGAGGTTCGTTTTGCTGCTTCGAATTTCGCTGTTTCCGCGCGCGCGCGGCGCATATGATGTCGCCTTCCTCGAACCTAAGACCTAAAGGAGAACACGCATGCCCCGAATCGTTTTCATCGGCGCCGGAAGTTTCGGTTTCACTCGCACGCTCGTCCGCGACATTCTCACCTTTCCGCTGATGAAGGACACCACGATCGTCCTCGTGGACATCAACGCGCGCCGGCTCAAGTACATCACTCAGGCCGTGCAGATGATCATCGATAAGGGCCAGTATCCCGCGAAAGTCATCGCCACGCAGGACCGCAAAGAAGCGCTGAAAGGCGCAGACGCCGTGATCACGACGATCCTCGCGCACGGGCCGGAGGTTTTCCGGCACGATCTTGAGATTCCCAAGAAGTACGGCATCGATATCAACATCGGCGACACGCGCGGGCCGTCGGGCATCTTCCGCACGCTGCGCACGCTGCCGATCATGCTGGAGATCGCCCGCGACATTCAGCGCGTCGCGCCCCGAGCGCTGTGGCTCAACTACACCAACCCCATGGCGATGCTCTGCCACGCCCTCCAGCGCACGACGAAGCTCAACGTCACCGGGCTCTGCCACAGCGTTCAGGGCACGGCGGAGATGATCGCCCGCTGGATCGGCGCGCCGATGTCCGAAGTCACCTTCACCTGCGCCGGCATCAATCACCAGGCGTTCTACCTGGAATATCGCCGCAACGGCAAAGACGCCTACCCCGCGATTCGCGCCGCGATGAAGAACAAGAAAATCTACAATGAAGAGCAGGTCCGCAACGAAATGTTCCTGCACCTCGGCTACTACGTCACTGAATCCAGCGGCCACAATTCAGAATACAATTGGTGGTTCCGCAAGCGCCCCGACCTGATCGAGAAATATTGCACCCACGGCACCGGCTGGAATCCCGGCATTTACGCCTACCTGCTGCAAGGCTACAAGCAGCGCGAAAGCAACTGGATGAAACAGATAGAGGATTGGCTAAAGAAAGGTGAAGTGCAGCTTGAACGCGGCCACGAATACGCGGCCTACATCATAAACGCGTGGCTCGGCGGCGAACTCTTTGAATTCAACGGCAACGTGCCCAACACCAACCTCATCACCAACGTGCCGCAGGGCTGCTGCGTCGAAGTCCCCGTCATGGCCAGCCGCAAAGGCATCAGCCCCATCCACGTCGGAGCTCTGCCGCCGCAGTGCGCCGCGCTGATTTCGCTCAACGCCACAATCGAGATGATGGCCGTCGAAGCCGCTCTCACCGGCGACCCCACGATGATCTTCCGCGCCATCGCGCTCGATCCGCTGACCGCCGCCGTCTTGTCACTCGCCGAAATCAAGAAGATGACCGGCGAGATGTTCCGCAGGAACAAGCGGTATTTGCCGCAGTTCAAGAGCGTCGAGATCTAGCGGCTGGTGTCTGGTGTCTGGTATCTGGTAGTCTGGTGCGGCCACTTGCACGCCGGCGGCTTGCCATCGGCCATTTCGGGGGCTACGATAAGAGTGTGAAGTGGAGGTAAGTTTATGCCCGTTCCGATGCTTGCTCGGGGTCCCCTGTTCGCGGGCGACTATCTCACGCGCGAAGAGTTCATCCGGCGCTGGAACCAGATGCCGGAGCTCAAGCGCGCCGAGTTGATTGGAGGGGTTGTCTACATGCCGTCACCGTTAAGTGTCGACCATTCCAGCATGGATAGCCTCGTGAGTTGGTGGCTGCGATCATATGCCAACGAGACGCCAGGGTGCGAGTCCGGTCAGAACGCCACGTGGTATATGCTGAATGATGCGCCCCAGCCGGATGTGCATCTATGTCTGCGGCAGAATTACGGCGGCCAGTCATTTGTCTTGGGAAACTTCTTTCACGGCGCACCGGAGATGGCGGCGGAAGTCTCGCTTTCCACCAGTTCCTACGACTTGCATCAAAAGAAGGAATTGTATGCCAAGGCCGGTGTGAAAGAATACCTGACCGTGTTGATTCAGGAAAAAGCGGTCCGCTGGGGCCGCTTGGTCGGAGAAGCATTTCAGGACTTGACCGTCTGGCCGGATGGCACCACGCGATCCCTTGTTTTCCCCGGATTGTGGCTGGATTCGAAAGCGCTGCTGCAAAACGACACGAAAGGCGTGCTCAAAGCACTCAACCGCGGACTGAAGTCGCGGGAGCACACGGTTTTCGTCCAGCGACTCAGCAAGATACGGCGCAAGTGAAGGCGCGAATCACCGCAACTGCGCCCGCAATTCCCCCAGCGTCCCGACGAGAAAAACGATTTTCCCCCCGCCGCGTTCCACTTGCCGCGTTGGGCCGATCAGATGCGTACATGGCACCCATCCGTTGCCCCAGATCGTGCTCCCCTTCGCTCCCACGAAGGCCATGTACGAGCTTCCGTCGTACGAGCGGTAAATCGCCGCGCCGTCCGCCGTTTCGCCGAGCGACCAGCCGAACGCCGCCGCCGTGTCCGGATTCAGCGGCTGATCGCAACAGCGGATCAACTTGTCACCGTCCAAGCGATGCTGCGTCATCCGTTCCTGGCTGCTGAAAAACGGACTGAAGGTCTTCAGGCAGATGCTGCTCAGATTCAGCGGCCCCATCCCGATCGATTCAAACTCGTACTCAACGGCCGGCCCGTTCACGTGCGCCTCGAAGCGCACGCCTTTACCGTCGCGCATGCGCGTGTAATGCACGCGGCGGCCGTTCTTCTCAACCTGCCACGGCACGCGCCAAAGTTCCTCCGGCCCGAACGGCCAGTCGTTCGCTCCGCCAAACGGCCCCCAGCGCCCTTCGGGACTATCCATTACCCACACGCTCTGCGGAAACCACGGCACGTGGATCTTGATGGCGGAGAAGGGAAGGGGCTCGATGCGGATGGGCTCGCGCAAGTACAGGTCGCGCCGCACCTGCACCGGTGTCGGCTGCGGGCGAGACCGCACGCTTGAGTTCGCGCCAAAAACCGGGCGCGAACACAAGCGTGCCACAGGGCCATCCGACGCGCAGCGGAAGCCCGTGTTGTACACGCGCATGCCTTGATTCCACGACAGCCGATTTGTGGCCATGTGCGTATATGGTTGCGAATGAATCGCGCTCGACCCGCAAAAGATGTGGCTGTTCTGGTCCGCCTGTTTGCCGTTGGTCGATTTCGGCGGATAAACCACGCGCACCCACTGCAGCACGCTGCCGTTCATGTCCAGAGCGCCGCAGGGACTCGCTCCGTCCGGAAACGATCCGACCGGGAGCGCTGTCGTGAGTAGAAGATTGCCGTGATTGCGAAGGCACGCCTTCTCGTTCCACTCACTGCCCCACGGATAAAGCCGCCCGTCCGTTCCGCGCGCCGCCTTCTCCCATTCCACCTCCGTCGGCAGCCGCTTGCCCGCCCACTTCGCGTACGCTTCGGCGTCTTCGGAACTGACGCCCGTCACCGGCCGCGCCAGCTCCACCGGATCGTCGGTTGGCGCGAGCGGATCGCCATACAATTCCCGCCAGCCCACTTGCCAGCCGTTGTACGGCGCGCTGTAGCCAGTGGCTTTCATGAAGCGCAGGAATTGTCCGCGCGTGACGGGATAGCGATCGATCCAGAATTCCGGCAGCGTGAGTTCGCGGCGCTCGGAGTGGAAGTGCAGCATCTCCGCATGCACGCCCGCCGCGTGCGCCGCCGCGACTTTCTCCTCCCGCGTCATTCCGTACAGGAACGCCCCCGCCGGCACCTTAACCATGGACCAGTCCAGTTCCTCGGGCGAGTAGCTCATCGCTGAACCTCCGCGTCGGTTTGTCGCAGAGTGTAGCCTTCAGCGCTCTTTTTTCATTCGTCGTTTTCTTATTGAACCGCAAAGGCGCAAAGAGCGGAGGGTTCAGGGTTCAGGGTTCGGGGTTCAGGGTTCAGGGTTCAGAGAAGGCTTGACGTTCTGTGCCTGAACCCTGAACCCTTGACCCTACTGTTTGCGGTTGAAATCGTTGCTACAGACCTGACACGCGCGCCGCCGTCCCCTGCGGCTTCAATCCCGAGTTCAAGAACTCCGCGAACTTCGCTGCGTCGGTTGTCAGGCCTTCCTCAAAGATCCCCACGACTTTGTCAGCGGGTGAGATGATCGCGTAAAACGGTAGAGCCATCGTCTTGAAACGCTCCCGTTGCAGAGCTTGGTTGCGCCGGCTCAGTTCCAACTGGCGTTGATCTTTGCGTCCGTCCGTGTGCAGCCGCACGCGTACGAACTGCTGGAGCAGCGGAGCGACTTCTGGCTGCGGGAACATATTCTCTTCCATTTGCCGGCAGTTGGTGCACGTGTAGCCGGTGAAGTCCACAAACATCGGCTTGCCGGTTCTCTTCGCGGCGGCCAGACCGTCCTCGAAGTTGTCGATCCAGCCTCTGTCGGCGCCGTAGTTCGGCACATACGCTTCCAGCACGCGCAAACTGTTCCAGCCCATCAGGCCGCCGGTCAGGAACACGGTCACCGAGACAAATCCGCCAATCGTCAGCACGCGCACCCGGCCGAAGCGCTGCACGGGCGTGTCGTGCGCGAAGCGGATGCGCCCCGCCAGATAGAGCACCGCCAGAACGGCCAGAGCAATCCAGCCGAGCAGGAAAACGTTGCGTGTGAGCAAACCCCACTGCCAGACCAAGTCCGCGTTGCTCAAGAACTTCATCGCCGCCGCGACTTCCAGGAAGCCCATCAGCACTTTCACGGAGTTCAGCCAGCTTCCGGATTTCGGCAGAGACTTCAGCGCCGCCGGGAACAGCGCCAGCAGGAAGAACGGCGCCGCGAACACGCCGGAGAACACCAGCATTCCAACCAGCGGCGTCAGCCAGTCGCCTTCGGTCGCAGCGACCATCACCGCGCCGACAAACGGAACGGTGCAGGTCAGCGAGGTCAGCGAGAACACCAGGCCCATCGCCAGCACGGCGGTGATTCCTTCCCCGCTGTGAGCGTGCACGTGCAGCTTGTTCAGGATTCCCGACGGCACGCGGAACTCATACCAGCCGAAGAGGCTGCCGGCCAGGCCCAGGAAGACGGCCGCAACCGCCAGGTTCACCCACGGACTGGTGGCGAAGTTGATGATGCCCGACGCGCCCAGCACCAGCGCGAAAAGGAACGCCAGCCCCGTGTACGTCAGTATGATTCCCAGCGAGTAAACGCCCGCGTCCCGGATCGCTGCGGCGCGCGTGTTCTGCTTGCGCTTGGTGAAGAAGCTGACCGTGATCGGGATCATCGGGAAGACGCACGGCGTAAGCAACGCCAGCAGACCCGATCCCGCCGCAACCCACAAAAAGCTTCCGAGACCCTGCTGCTTGGCCGCGCGGATTTGGGGGACCACAGCATCGGTGCGGTCCTGCATTTCGGCGCGGTTTCGTGCGCAGCGCGGCGCATCGGCCGCTACGGGTCCGGAATTCACATGAACGGTGAAATTGAGTTTTTCGGTCGTCAAAACGCACTGATCTTTGCAGATCTGAGCGGTGATCGTCAACGTGGCCAGATACGTTCCGGGCTTGGCCTCGGCCTTCACGCGCACCGGCACCGCGAAGCTGGCTTTCTTCTCGAAAATCTCGATCTTAACGCCTGTGCTCGGCTCCTTCATCAGCTTCGGCAGGTCGTAGCTCGCGTCGCCGTCTGCAACCAGCACGTCTTTGGGGCCGATCTCGAACGAAGTCGGGAAGATAGGCAAATCCTCATTGCCGTATTCTTTGGGCGATTTGCTGGAATACATGTGATATCCGGCGGGGATGATGCCATCGACTTCGACGCAAATGGACTGGCCGCGCGCAGCATCCACCGAGGTGTTCTGGAGAGTCCAGGCAATCGTGCGCGTCTCGGCACAGGCCGCCTGCAGACTCACCAGCAGCGCCAGACCAAGGGCTCCTCCGATTAACCCAAACTTGCTTCTCATCTGTGGCTCCTGTGCCCCTGAATACTGCAAATCCTTCTGCGTTATACATATCCCCAACGCCTTTGATTATTCACTGCGAAGCAAGGGCCGCATCTTTTTGTGTTTCTTTCATTGAAAAGCAAAAGGAATAAATGCTTAGAAAGCGGCGCGCGATTCGCCGCTCATCGCCCACAGATTAGACCCTCGCCATTTTGGCGACCTTTGCCGCAAAACCTCGTTTTTGGCGGCGCAACAAAGAAAATCCGGAAGAATTTCACGCGATATGGCAATTCCTATGAAAACAGAGGCCGTCTGGTGCCGTATGTGAAACAATTCCGCAATCAAGGCTCTTGACTTCGATTAGCCGATTTTGCTAAAAGTCGCGACCCAATCGACTGCTGCGTCAACAACTGCAGCGTAAATGTTCAGCAAGGAAGGAATCGTGGCAAAGAATCTCGTCATCGTTGAGTCCCCTGGCAAGGTAAAAACCATCAGCAAGGTCCTTGGCAACAGTTTCGTCGTAAAAGCTTCGGTCGGTCACGTCCGCGATTTGCCCAAGAACAACCGCGAACTTGCCAATCTTAAAAAGGAAAAGGACAAAACGCAGATCGTGGTGGGCATCGCCAAAGATTTCACGCCCACCTACATGACCGTGGCCTCAAAACGAAAAGTCCTCGAAGGTCTGCGAAAATCCTCCGACAGCGCCGCGAAAGTCTATCTCTGCCCCGATCCGGACCGCGAGGGCGAAGCCATCGCCTGGCATCTGGTGGAGGCGCTCCAACTCGACCCGAAGAAAATCGTGCGCGTGGCGTTTGACGAAATCACACCCCGCGGCATCAAGGCCGCGATGGCCAGCCCACGCACGATCAATATGGATTTGGTGAATTCGCAGCAAGCCCGCCGCGTTCTGGACCGCATCGTCGGCTACAAGTTGACTCCCCTGCTCACCGACAAAATCGGTGGCGGCATGCTCACCGCCGGCCGTGTGCAATCCGTCGCTGTGCGCCTCCTGGTCGAACGGGAGCGCGAAATCAAAGCGTTCAATTCCGAGCCCTACTGGACCGTCGGCGCGACCTTTAGCCACGACGGCAAGAACTTCGAGGCTTCTCTGCGCGCAATCGACGGCCGCCAGGTTGTCGCCAGCGCCGAAGACCTCGCCAAATTCAAAGTCGGCCAGGGGCAGCTCGGCGTGTCCGGCATCGTTCGCACGCTAATCCAGAATGGCGAAGACGCTCGCGCGATTGTTGATGCGTTGCGGCCGGCCACGTACACTCTCCGCGCGTATGAAGTAAAGGAGGTGCTCGACCGGCCGTATCCGCCGTTCGCCACCAGCCAGCTTCAGCAGTCTGCCGCCAACGTCCTCGGCTTCGATGCCCGCCGCACCATGCGCGTCGCGCAGCAACTCTATGAAGGAGTGCCGCTGGGGGAGCAAGGCCATACGGCGCTTATTACGTATATGCGCACCGACTCGTTCCGCATCAGCAAAGACGCTCTTCAAGACTGCCGCGACATGATCCAGAAGCGTTTCGGCGCCAAATACCTGCCGGAAAAGCCCAACTTCTACGCCTCCCGCCCAGGCGCGCAGGAAGCGCACGAATGCGTCCGCCCCACCCACGTTGAAATCTCGCCCGAAGACGCCCGGCCATACTTGAGCGATGAACAGAATCGGCTCTATAAGCTTATCTACGACCGTTTTGTCGCCTGCCAGATGCTTCCGGCTACCTTCGACGCAACGACAGCCGATATCGAAGCCAGCGGCCCCGACACGCGCAACGCGACGTTCCGCGCGACCGGCCGCGTGCTGAAGTTCGACGGCTGGCTGGTCGTGCAAGGCGGAATCCCGGCCGCCGCTCACGTGGAAGCCGCCGCCGCCGATCGCGAGAAAGGCGACGAGTCTGAAGCTCCCACGGAGGACGCCCCCGCGCGCGCCGAAGGCCAAAAGGCGGCCTCGGATAGCGGCCTGGCGGCAGCGGTAGGTGCAAAGAAAAAAGGTGGTGTTCAGATTCTGCCGATGATGAAAGTCGGTGATAAGCCCAAGCTGGACCAGATCCGGCCGGAGGAGCACTTCACCCAGCCGCCGCCGCGTTACACCGAGGCCAGCCTGGTCAAGAAGCTGGAGCGCGAAGGCATCGGCCGGCCAAGCACCTACGCCACGATCATCTCCACGATCCAGGACCGCGGCTACGCACAGAAACTGGGCACCGGCGGCCGCGGATCGTTCATGGCCACGCCGCTCGGCATCCTCGTCATCGACCGCCTGGAAGGCCATTTTCCGTCGCTCATGGAGCTCAGCTTTACACGCGAAATGGAGACGGAACTCGACAAGATCGAAGAAGCGCATCTCGATTGGCGTCAGGCCGTGCGCGATTTCTACGGCCCCTTCGAAAAAGATCTGATCGAGGCGAAAAAGACCATGGTCAGCACCAAAGACCAGGGCGAACCCACCGACGTGAAGTGCCCCGAATGCGGCGCGCCGATGGACAAGCGCATCAGCAAGTACGGCTACTACCTGCGCTGCACCAAGGCGCCCGAATGCAAGACGACGCTGCGCCTGGACGCTCAAGGCAACATCCAAAAGAAGGAAGGCCCCCAGGCGACGGGCTTGAAGTGCGACCTGTGCGGCAGCGATGTGGTCAAGAGCGTGGGGCGCTTCGGCGCGTATCTGCACTGCGTCAGGTACTCGACCAAAGAGTGCACCTTCACGATGAAGCTCAACAAGGAAGGGCACCCCGTCCGCCGCTTCAAGCCCATCTCGACCGGCCGTTCGTGCGAAAAGTGCAAGCACGAGATGGTCGTGCGCGTGACCTCGCGCGGAAAGACCCGCCGCGCGTTCCTGAGCTGCTCCAACTTCCCCAAGTGCCGCGCCGCTGAGGATCTTCCGCCCGAACTGTCCGCCCTCGGCGAACAAGCCATCGCTCAATGGCACGAGATGGACGCGAAGAACAAGGGCAATCTAGCGGCGTTCCTGGCTTCCGACGCTGGCAAGCCGAAGACGGACGCCGAGTAAATGCTGAATGCGGAATGATGAATGATGAATATGGCTAGATCAGCCGCATTCATCATTCATCATTCCACCCGTCACTCGTCACCCGTCACCCACTCTGGTAGACTCCGAACTTACTCGTCAAAAAGGAGTCTACGCGATGCTTCGCCACGTCTTGGCCGCTTCAATTCTTGTTCTCGTTTGCGGCTGCGCACAGAATCAGCCGGTAAGTTCGCCGCGTGCGGGCGCATCGAAACCGGCTGACCAGCTTTACATTGAAGTCTCCATGCTCAGCGGGCTCGACTATTTCTCCGATCATCGCATGGGCATGCAGAAGGCCGGCGAGGCGCTGGGCGTGAAAACCGAGTACCTCGGCCCGCCGGAGTACGATATCGCCGCGATGGTCAGCGCTCTGGAACAGGCCATCGCGAAGAAGCCCAACGGTCTGGTGGTCGTCGGCTTCGAACCGTCGCTCAACGCCATCGTCGATAAAGCCGTCGCCGCGGGAATCCCCGTCGTGACGGTGGACGCCGACCTACCGGGCTCCAAACGCATCGCATTCGTCGGCACCGGAAATGTTCAGGCCGGCTATCAAGGCGGGAAGAAACTCGCGTCCCTGATCGGGGGCAAAGGCCAGGTCGTTCTGATGACCAAGCCCGGCCAGTCCAACTTGGAGGAGCGCATCAAGGGCTACCAGGCCGCTCTGAAGGAAAACGCCGAGATCAGCGTCGTGCAGATCGCCGACACCCAGTCCGACACCAACGTGGCCGCTCAAGCCGCCGCCGCTCTGCTGCAGAAGTATCCCGATCTTGCGGGCATCGGCTGTGTGGAAGCCGCCGGCGGCAACGGCGCGGCGACGGCCGTGAAAGAAGCCAATCGCAAAGGCAAAGTGAAGATCGTGTCGATGGATCGCGGCAACGAGGTGCTTCAGGCCATCAAGGACGGTTCGATCTCCGCGACGGTTGCGCAGCAGACCGCCTTGATGCCCTTTTATGCCACGCAGATCTTGTACAACCTTAACAACAGCCCGCTCCCCATTTCCAACGACAACGCCAAAGCCGGCGTCAGCGGCGTTCCCGCCACCGTGGACACCGGCGTGATCCTGATCGATGCGAGCAATTGCGAGCAGTTCATGCGGAAGTGATGGATTAGGGTTCGGGGTTCAGGGTTCAGGGTTTGGCACTGCGATGGCTGATACACCCAAGAAGCGCCCGTGGTTTCAGTTCCACCTCAGTACGGCTGTGGTGCTGATGTTTGTGGCGGGCGGGCTGATGTGGGCGAACATGCGACCGCGGCAATGCTTGTACTCGTTGCCGGAAATGGGGGCAGGTGCGGTTGGACTGACCTACTCTTACGGATGGCCTCAGGTTGTTTGGGTTTCCGGGCTCGAAGATGATCCATCAGTTGAGCTGGCTTACCTTAAGGCGGCTGAGATACACGACAGATGGGCAGAACTGCCGTATGTATCAATGAACGGGAATCTGTCATATCTAGCAGGGGTGGTTGACGCCTTTGCGGCAGCCGGTGTCTTGGTCGTGACAGTGTTCGTCTGCGAATGCCTCATCCGCCGGCGCTTGCGCAAGAACGCAGCGGAGCTTCCCCCTCACCCCTAACCCTCTCCCTCGCGGGGGAGAGGGGAACCCGAGCAGCACGCAATCCAGGAGGATTGCGCTACTTGGACCACGGACTACTGACAACGGACAACTCACAACTGACAACGGACAACTGACAACTGACCGCTGACGGCGTTCGGCCAAACGCAATCCAGGAGGATTGCGCTACATTTCGCACTTGCTTCAGGGCCATGTATCGGCTATCAAATTACCCGGTGAGACCGTCTGGAAAGGCGGTCTCTGTTTTTTTCCTCTGGTTATTACGGACGCCCCGGTGGGGCGTCTTCCTATTTCAGAGAGGAGACGCGATGGCTGCTCAAAAGATCAAACTCGCCCGGCGCATCTGTGAAGTTCAACCCAGTGCAACTCTGGCGGTGGACGCCAAGGCCAAGGCGCTAAAGGCTCAAGGGATGGACATTGTCGGCTACGGCGTCGGCGAGCCCGATTTCGACACTCCGCAGCACATCGTTTCGGCCGGCGTCAAGGCCATGTCGTCCGGCGACACCAAGTACGCGGCCAAGCGCGGCCCGGAGCTGAAGAAGCTCCTTTCCCAGAAGCTCAAGCGCGAAAACAACCTGGAGTACGCGCCCGAAGACATCATCGTCAGCAACGGCGGCAAGCAGAGCCTCTACAATCTGTGCCAGGTCATCATTGACGACGGCGATGAAGTCATCATTCCCGCGCCCTACTGGGTCAGCTACATCGAGCAGGTCCGGCTGGCGGGCGGAAAGCCGGTCGTCCTCGAAACAGACGAAAAGACGGCGTTCAAAATCACGCCGCAGCAACTTGAAAAAGCCATCACGCCGAAGACGAAGCTGTTCATCCACAACAGCCCGTCCAACCCGACCGGCACGGTCTACACGCCGGATGAAATCCGCGCGATCGCGGCGGTGATCGAAAAAACGGGCATCCTCGCGCTGTCCGACGAGATCTACGAGCACCTGATTTACGGCGACATCAAGTTCCTGTCGATGGCCGCGATCTCGCCGGCGCTGAGACAGCAGGTCGTGACGGTCAACGGCGCGTCGAAGACATTCTCGATGACCGGCTGGCGCATCGGCTGGGCGGCAGGGCCGACGGAGATCATCAAAGCAGCGCTCAAATTCCAGAGCCATGCGACCAGCGACCCGGCGGCGTTCAGCCAGGCCGGCGCGGCGGAAGCGTACGCCAACCTGCGCATGTCCGACGAAGCGATCATGGGAATGCGCGAGCAGTTCAATATTCGCCGCAAGCACATGCTGGCGCGGCTGAACAAGCTCAACGGCGTGAAGTGCATCGAACCGCTCGGCGCGTTCTACTGCTTCCCCAGCGTCGAAGGTGTCTTCGGGCGGAGCTTCAAGGGCGTGACCGTCAAGTCGCCGATGGACTTCTGCGGCGTAGCACTGGAACAGGCAAACGTGGCACTGGTTCCGGGCGAAGCGTTCGGTTCGAAGAAGCACGTGCGGCTGAGCTACGCGACGAGCATGGAAATGATCGACAAGGGGCTGGATCGTCTGGAGAAGTTGCTGGCTCAGTGATCAGTGAACAGTCGCCAGTAAAGCGAACGCGCGTTCCTGGCGACCGATTCTGATAACTGGTGACTGATAACTGGAAACGGAGAGTTGTTGAATGGATACTGTGCCGATGACCCAAGAGGGTCTCGACAAAATCAAAGCTGAGATCGACGAACTGGAAGCGCGCCGGCCGAAGTTGCTGATCCAGATCAAGGAAGCTCGGGAAAAGGGAGACCTGTCCGAAAACGCGGAGTATCACGCCGCGCGCGAGGATCTGTCCATGCTCGAAGGCCGCATCAACGAGCTGCGCCATAAGGTCTCCCGCGCCGTGGTCGTGGACAAAAACAAGATCGGCGGCGACCGGGTCGTCTTCGGCGCGACCGTGAAACTGTTCTCTCTTCGGGACAAGGAAGAGGAAGAGTACACGCTGGTCGGCGAAGGCGAAAACGACCCGTTGAGCGGGAAGATCCTCACGACCAGCCCGATGGGCCAGGCCCTGCTGACGCGAAAGGTCGGCGATGAGGTCCAGGTGCCCACGCCCAGAGGCGCGATGGGCTACAAGGTGCTGGAGATCAAGTTCGCCTGAGTGCGCGTTATTGAGTGTGGGCAGGTTTCATGTGGGAGGTGTGAGGTGTGACGTGTGACGTGTGACGAGTGATGTGGTTTGTAACGAGCCGCTCCACTCGCCACTCGTCACCCGTCACTCGTCACGAAAGACGGCATGGCCAAAGCGGCGGCGAAAGAAGCGGCGGACGCGGGGCTTGACAAGCTCAGGCACCGCATTGACGACCTGGATGAGCAGATCGTCTCGCTGATCAACGAGCGCGCCGGCACCGCCTGCAAGATCGGCGCGATCAAGGCCAAAGGCGGAGCCAAGGCGTACGCTCCGTCCCGTGAACACCAGGTGTATCAGAAAGTCTCGTCCAAAAACCGCGGCCCGCTGCCGGCGGATGCGATCAAGGCGATCTATCGCGAAATCATGTCGGCCACGATCGCGCTGGAGCACCCCACGCGCGTGGCGTACTTCGGCCAACCTGGAACGTTCACGCACTTGGCCGCGACGACGAAGTTCGGCACGTCGGTGGAGTACATTCCGACGCGCGACATGCGCGACGTCTTCATGGCTGTTTCGCGCGGGCGAGCGGACTTTGGACTGGTGCCGATCGAGAATTCGACCGAAGGCGGCGTGAACCAGTCGATCGACATGTTCGCCGACACGCGGCTGAAGATCGCCAGCGAGATCTATCTGCCGATTCACCACCATTTGCTTTCGAAAAGTCCGATCGGCAAGGTCAAGATGATCTACAGCCATCCGCAGCCGTTCGCGCAATGCCGCAACTGGCTGATGGGGCACGTCGGGGACATTCAGCGCAAAGAAGTGGCGTCCACCGCGGAGGCGGCGGAATTGGCGTCGAAGAATCCGCAATCGGCGGCGATTGCGGGCTCTCTGGCGGCGCAGATCTACAACGTGCCCATGATTGCGGAGCACATTGAAGATTCCGCGGACAACATCACGCGCTTCTTTGTTGTGGCCGAGAAGATGGCCGAGCGCACGGGCAAGGACAAGACGAGCCTGGTGCTGGCGATCCGCGACGAACCGGGCGCTCTGTTGCGGCTGCTGGTGCCGTTCCAGGCGAACAGCATCAACCTGACGCGAATTGAATCTCGTCCGAGCAAGCGCCGCGCATGGGAGTACAACTTCTTCGTCGATCTGGAAGGCCATATCGACGACGAAAACGTCAAGCGGGCCTTGCACCAGCTCGAAGGGCAACTGAAGCATCTGGAAGTGCTTGGCAGCTACCCCGCGGCCGAGCGCACGCCGACCGGCGCGGCCTTGCGGCATATGCCTTCCGGAGAGGCGCACAGAAGGAGCGCGGAAAAGATCTAACCGCGAAGACGCAAAGGCGCGAAGAACGGCAGTGTCTAAGGTTCAGGTTTTTGGGTTTTGGGATCAAGGTCGAGCATCGATAGTATTCCTTAACTCCAAATGCTTTTCTTTGCGCCTTTGAGTCTTTGCGGTTGAAAAGGAAGTCGGGGACCAGGGATAAGGAGATAAGACATGGGACGGCGATCGTTTGTGGCGGGCAATTGGAAGATGAACAAGACGCCGGAAGAGGCGAAAGCTCTGACGGCGGAACTGCGCTCGAAACTGGAAGGCGCGAAGTGCGAAGTGGCGCTTTGCCCCACGTTTTTGTGCATTCCCGCGGTTGTGGAAGCGGTTCGCGGAACGCAGATCCAGGTGGGCGGGCAGAATCTGTTCTGGGAAAAATCCGGCGCCTACACGGGCGAGATTTCCGGACCGATGCTGGTCGCCGCCGGCTGCACGCAGGTGATCGTTGGACACAGCGAGCGGCGGCAGTATTTCGGCGAGACCGACAGTACAGTCAACAAGCGCATCAAGGCCGCGCTCAGCTACAAGTTGAAAGTCATCTTCTGCGTCGGCGAGACGAAGGATGAGCGCCTTTCCAACGTGACCGAGCAAGTTGTGAAGAAGCAGGTTGAAGGCGGACTGGAAGGCTTGAAGCCTGAAGAGATGGCGAACATCACGATTGCATACGAACCCGTCTGGGCCATTGGCACCGGTTTGACCGCCACGCCAGCCCAGGCGCAGGAAGTCCACGCCTTCATTCGCGCCCTGATTAAGTCCAAATTCGGTGCAGGCGTCGCAGAGGCTTTGCGGATACAATACGGCGGTTCGGTGAAGGCTGACAACGCCAAGACGCTGTTGTCGCAGCCCGACATTGACGGCGCTCTGGTCGGTGGCGCCAGCTTGGTCGCTGCAGACTTTGAAGCGATCGTGAAAGCCGCGAAGTAAACGAACGGCAGGGTTTAGGGTTCAGGGGTCAGGGTTCAGGGGGATGCCAACCCTGGACCTCGAACCCCGAACACTGAACCCTGAGAAGGAAGTTGAATGGAATTCCAGCAGTGGATCGATGTGTTCGCGAAGGTGCTGGGAGCGGGTTCCGGATTGGTGCTGGTCGGAATGTTGGTGATCCGGAGTCATCCGCGCGACGGCTGGCGGTTTATCGGTTGGGGTGACAACCAACTGATCGATCCGAAGATGGGCAAGGCGGCGCGCTGGGCGGTGATGGCGTTTGCGATCGGTCTGGCGATGATAGCGGGCAGGGCGTGGCATTAAGGCTGTAGAGTGGTTGGCACGGGCAGCCAACAGCAAACAGAGGCTGCCCGTGGCACAATGGAAGAGAGAGGCAACGTATGAGCAGTGACTTGATTCGGGCGATCTTGCAGTGGTCCGGTGTGATTGTCGGATTCCTCATGGTGTTCTTCATTCTGCTGCAGGAAGGCAAAGGCGGCGGACTCGCCGGCCTGGGCGGCACGAAGGCGGCCGGAGTCGAAGGCGTGACGAACCCGATCCGCAGGGCAACGGTGTATCTGGCCGTGCTCTTTTTTCTGTTGCTGATCGTCCTGGGCATTGTTGAAAAGCCCGCTCAGCGAATCGGCCTGACGCCAGCTTCCGCCACCGCCACCGAAACGGAGAAGTCCGAGACGCCAAAGGCAGCGGAATCGACGGCGGCGAAGACAGAGCCAGCGAAGACCGAACCGGCCAAGACCGACACGAAGGCTGCAACAGACACCAAGACTGACACGAAGGCCGAGACCAAGCCCGCCGTGGACACGAAGACGGAACCGGCGAAGGCTGCGGACACAAAGGCGACCGAGCCGGCCAAGGCTGAACCGAAGGCGGAAGATAAGAAGGCAACGGAAGAGAAGAAGTAGACTCAACTGAAACCGGCACTATGCACGCGTGCGGGGAAAAAGACCTGCACACGTGCACTTTTTTACAGCGAAGTGGCAGGTTGACGACGCAAGGTGCACTGCTGGACAGAGCCGCGCGTGGAGAAATGACGGAAAGCATCGGTCTGCAAACGGAGACAGCGCAGACCCATGGCACCCCGAACCGCCACATGTGCACTTTTTAACTGAATTTTGGATTCAAGGTCCAGACAATGGCAGAAGCAGGCTCCACGAATAGTTCAGTCGCGCGTTCGATGACCGGCTACGGGCGAGCGGTCGTGGACGACGCTCCACGTTTGACGGCGGAAATCCGTTCGGTGAACGGGCGCTTCTTGAAGCTGTCCCTGAAGATCCCCGGCCGCTACGGCGCGCTGGAAGACCGCGTCAAAACGCTCATGAACGAAGCCGGCGTGAAGCGCGGCAACGTGGATGTGATGCTGTTTTTCGACGGCGATAGCGGCGAAAGCGCTTATGGCTTGAACGAAGCGACCCTGAAGCTCTACGCCAGCCAGGCGCGCACGATTGCCAAGCGCCTGAAATTGTCCGGCAGCATTTCCATCGGGTCGCTGCTGCCGCTGCCGGGCGTGATTCAGCGCGTCGAACAGGCCGAGGACATCGAGGCGGTGTGGAAGCGTTGCCGCAAGGCACTGCTGGCGGCGCTGAAGCAGTTCAACGGCATGCGCGAGCAAGAAGGCGCCGCGATTCTTGCGGACATTCGCGCGCAATTGGCTAAACTAGCTGAACATCGTACGGCGATTGAACTAATGGCGCCGGAGATGATCAAAACGTCGTTGGCGAAGTTCAAGGAGCGCATCAATAAGCTGCTGGCCGATGCGCAGGTTTCAGCGCCGATGAATCCGGATGTACTGGAGCGCGAGACCGTTTTGCAGGGCGACCGCTACGACGTCAGCGAAGAGCTGGCTCGCTTGCAGAGCCACTTCGACCAGATGGAATCCACCTTGGCCGGCGGCGGTGAGACCGGCAAGAAGCTCGATTTCCTGACGCAGGAGCTCTTCCGCGAAACGAACACGATCGGTTCCAAAGCCCAGGACGAACGCATTACACATCGCGTCGTCGAGATGAAAGGTTTGATCGAGAAAATTCGGGAGCAGGTGCAGAATTTGGAGTAGCATCGAATGCTGAATGATGAGTGATGAATGATGAATAAGGCTTTCAATGTCTCGGATTCCGTTTGAAAGCGATAGCCATCATTCCGCATTCATCATTCCGCATTCATCATTGGTGTTCTATGGCAGACAAACGCGGAATCTTTTTTCTGGTGGCTGGGCCCGCGGGGGTGGGAAAGACGACGGTGCTGCAGCGCTGGGTGACCGAAGAGCCAGGCTTGGTGAAGGCCGTCAGCGTCACCACTCGGCCCGCGCGCGAGGGCGAGGTGGACGGCGTCAGCTATCACTTCTGGGACGAGGCGCGTTTTCAGGAGGCGCTCGGGCGCGGAGAATTTCTGGAGCACGCCATCGTGCACGGCCGATACCGCTACGGCACGCTGGCGCGTTTCGTGGACGAGAAGCTCACGGCCGGCCAGGATGTGGTCAAAGACATAGACGTGCAGGGCGTCGATCAGATTCGTGTCCTGCCGCAGTACAAGTACCCGGCGTCCGTGACGGCGTTCGTCATGCCGCCATCGAAGGACGAATTGCTCCATCGCCTGCAGAACAGGGGCAGCGAGAATCCGGCGGAGCTGGCGGCGAGACTTAGGACGGCGGAGGAGGAACTGCAGCGCGCGGGCGAGTACGATTACCTGGTGGTGAACGACACGATCGAGAAAGCCGTGGCGCGCTTGAAGGCGATTCGCGTGGCCGAACATTGCAGACAAAGGTGTTAAGCAGCAGGCGGGAAGCGGGAGGCAGGAGACAGAATGGAACCAAGAGAACTGGAAACACTGCTGACGAAAGTCGGCGGAAAATTCAAGCTGGTGACGCTGTTCCAGAAGCGCATGCGCGAACTTCAGCGCGGATTGCCCAAGCTCATCGAGACCGACGCGACCAATCCCTGGGAAGTCGTCGCGCTAGAGGTCTCGACCAGCAAGGTCGATCTGATCATGGGTGAAGAAGCCGAGCAGATGCGCAAGGAAACCGCGATGCGCGAGGCCGAAGAGCTTCCGGTGCCCGAAAAGGGCAAGGCTGCTGCAAAGCCGGCCGAAGCTGCCAAGGCGGAGTAGTTCGATAAACCGCTCTTGGCTCTTCGCTCTTGGCTCTTGGTGTTCGATCTCGGACGCGCAAGCCAAGACCCAAAAGCGAAGAGCCAGGAGCCCAATCTGGCTTGAATCCATGGCGCAAGCAGCGAATCCAACCTTGCAACGCCTGAAAGGCAAACGTCTGATTCTCGGCGTCGCGGGCGGAATTGCGGCGTACAAGTCCTGCGACCTGGCCTCGCGCCTGGTGAAGGAAGGCGCGACGGTCACCACGGTTCTCACGCGGTGCGCGCGCAAACTCGTCACTCCCTATGCATTCGAAGCGCTGACCGGCCAGCCCTGCCTCACGCGGATGTTCCATCGCATTGAGCCACGCGAAAGTCCGTTCCCGCATTTGCAGCCGGCCGAAGACGCCGACTTGGTGATCATCGCGCCGGCCACCGCGAACATCATGGCGCAGTTGGCGCACGGCCTGGCCAGCGACCTGCTCTCCACGATGATGCTCTCCGTCCGCTGTCCCGTGCTGCTTTGCCCGGCGATGAACGTGCGCATGTGGGAACACCCCGCCACGCAAGCCAATCTGAAGACTCTGCGCAGCTACGGCTACCTGGTTGTGGGTCCGGACAGCGGCAATCTCGCCTGCGGCATGACCGGCACGGGGCGCATGGTCGAGCCGGCGGACATTGTGGAGCGGGCGTGCGAAACTCTTCTTGGAAAATGATGAGTGATGAATGCGGAATGATGAATATCGCTACTTCTGAAATCCAAATTCATCATTCATAATTCAGCATTCATCATTCCGGTGGCCATCTGACATGTCGAACCGCACGCGCGCCGTCCGTTTCCTGATCACCGCCGGCCCAACCATCGAAGACATCGATCCGGTGCGGTTTATTTCCAATCGTGCGACGGGCAAACTCGGCGTCGAAATCGCTCGTGCGGCTGTACAGCGTAGGCACAACGTCATGCTCGTTCACGGGCCGCTCAGCGAAAGCGTACTGCAAAGCCTTCCGCGAAGCCCGAGGTTCAAGGCGTTCGCCGTGCGATCGGCGGCGCAGATGCACGCCGCGGTGATGAAGCGCGTCGCGCGTGCGGATGTCGTGATTATGAACGCGGCTGTGGCCGACTTCACGCCGGCGCAAACCGCACAAACCAAGGTGAAGAAAACGGGCGCCTCGCTTTCGCTGCGGCTGAAGCCCACGTTGGATATCCTGAAGGCTCTAGGGCAGTTGAAGCAAGCGCAGGGCGCGAAGGCACGCTTGAGTTCGCGCCAAAGGGACGGCGCGAACACAAGCGTGGCACCCCGCGCGTTGACGCTGATCGGTTTTGCTCTGGAGACCGGCGAAGGCAAAACGGCGGCGCAGCGGCGGAGAGCTCAACTGGCCGAAGCAACGCGCAAGCTCAACGCCAAGAACCTGGACGCCATCGTGCTCGACACACCTCACGCGATGGGCGCGCAGAGCGCCGACTTCACGATCGTGTATCGCGACGGGCGGAGCCAGCGGTTCCCGAAGTTATCGAAAGCGGCACTAGCGGAGGTGCTGGTGGCGGTCTCCGAAGGGTTTTGCTGCGCGGCACGGCCTTCCAGGCCGTGAACGGCACGGGTAGAATGGTGTGACATGGCCTTCGGCATTTATACGCTGTGCCGAACGGCACTGAATCCGATCTGTCGCGCGAAACCGTTGACGCAATGCTCATACAGCATCTGCTCACGGAGCGTCTCGTCCACGCGATCTTCAACGATCCGGAATTCACGTCGCGCAACGACGCGACAAACCGCGCGCCGCGCAATCACTTGGTAAGCCCGTCGAGAAGTTGCATGGATTCCTCCATCCAACCACTACCCCAGAGGTGTTTGCAGTATGGACCATCGGCATATTCATGCTGGATGCCGAACTTCTGCATCAGGGCGTGAGCGTCCTGTGTGTGCTGCCGGAAGTTTCCGTAGCCAGTGAGCACCAAGCGCTTCTTTTCGGCGAATGGTTTTCCTTTCTGCTCGAACAGTTTTGAGATCTGGTAGCGCTCGAAATTTTCCTGGGAACCGAAGATCGAGCCCATGCCGAACTGGTCAGGTTTCACTTTCGTCAGCGGTGCATCCCACGCGCTGGCAGCGACGAAGAGGTCCGGATGGCGCAAGATCAGGCTGTAGCCTCCCCAGCCGGACTTGCTGAATCCGAGAAGCAGCCTGCGGGGCGTTTTGCTCGGATAAAGTTGATCGACAGCCGGCACGATGGCCTTGATGAAGTGGCTTTCCTGCTGGATGGCTTTGTCGGCGGGATTGTCGGCGTACCACGGAAGCTGCGCAAAGCTCGGCGCGACCACGACCACGTTGTACTTCTCCTGGAGCTTCAGCTTTTGCGCCTCAGTCATGCCGTCGCCGAAGCGATGCTCCTCTTTGGCTTCGACGGGCAGGATGAAGACGATGCGGCGATCTTCGCCGGTGGCCGACTTCTCGGCGGCAAGAATACGCAGCATTGTGGCTTCCGGCTGATATGGGGAGGTCAGCGCGAAGCGCCGCAGGCCGTCGGCACCCGCTGGAAGTTCTTTGAGGCTGAAATCGGAGGCGCCCAGCGTAGAAGTCAACATGGTCACGACGACCCCGCCCCATCCCAAAGCTTTCATCTTCTGCCCCTCCGAGTTGGTCTACCCCGGTCGTGGTCCAGTTTGGCGTTTTGAATTCTGAATTTGTGGACGCGCGCTAGACTGTAAGCGGTCACTCCAAGGAGCGCATGATGAAATCGTATCGGCAAGAGCTTTCCTTCGAAGTCCCCACGCGGCGCGCGTTCATCAACATCACGCGGGAGGTCGAAGATGCGCTTCGCAAGAGTGGCGTGAAGGAAGGGCTGTGTCTGGTGAACGCGATGCACATCACGGCCAGCGTATTCATCAATGATGACGAATCCGGATTGCATCACGACTACGACGAGTGGCTGGAGAAGCTCGCGCCGCACGCTCCCACGTCGCAGTACCAGCATAATCGCACCGGCGAAGACAACGCGGACGCTCACATGAAGCGCCAGATCATGGGCCGCGAAGTGGTCGTCGCGATCACTGGCGGAAAGCTCGATTTCGGCCCGTGGGAACAGATCTTCTACGGTGAGTTCGACGGCCGGCGGCGCAAGCGCGCACTGATTAAGATTATTGGGGAGTAGACGCAGAACGTTGTTGCCTTTGCTGTGCAGTTCTTAGCCACGAGCGGGCCCACTCTATCGATCTTGCCACAATGGAAAGCTATTCTGGCGAGATACGCGCTGTTGTACCTGCAGCAGTGCAAAAGTGGCGCAAATTTTGTATAGCCTTCGAGACGGCGCTGCTGAAGGACAATCCCGGAGGCCATAGAACATGCGCTCGAACTCGCTGCGAACCTACGATGCATTCCACCGGATTTCCTGGTCCTATAAATATTCGGGCGAAAGAGCGCCGGCCGCCGGGCGCAAGCTCGTGGCGATTTCAGTGTGCGCGCTGCTTGTGGTACTTGCCGGTGGCATCACCGAAAGACTGATTGCGGGATCGGGTAGCGATGCGGCGGCGTGGCGCGAGATGAGCATCGCTCCCGCTGCACCCGATGTGCTGACCCCGGAACTGACGCATCTCCTCGGAATCAGAAATCGTCAGGATCTGCCGGTGCTTCAGGTGGATGGTCGCGAATTTGGTGGGAAGCTTCCGCAGACCATACTGTTGAAGCTAGATCAGCCCGGTGCGGCGTATGTCGTCGTCGAGACGGCCGAGGGAACCATCCTGAAAGGACTGGAGGATGCCACCCCTGGATTCGTCAGCCCGTGCAGGCTTGGAACAGATAGCTTCGGCACGACAGACGGCGAACCGGTGTCGTTCGACCGCGGGCGACTCGCCGTGAAGCGCCTGTGGGTGATTCAGGACAACGCCGCAGAACACGGGCGCATCCCTGGCTGGCTATACATCCCGCAGACACGCTCGTCCGAGCCCAACATGCCGGTGATGGTGGCAGCGAGGTAAGTTCTCAAACAGGACACGGCACAGCGCAGCCCCGACCCGCTTGTCGGGGACGCGCTCATTCCTTTGCTTTCCACAAGCGCGAGCGTCGTTTACTAAAGAAGCATGGCCAGTCTTGCGCCCGAAGCTTATTTGCGCCCGGAGATCATCCGGCAAGTCGAACGCTTCGACTTGAAGGCCAAGTTTCTGATAGAGGGATTCCTCGCGGGCCTGCACCGCTCGCCATTCAAAGGTTTCTCCGTCGAATTTTCTGAGCACCGAAAATACGTGCGTGGCGACGATCTGCGCCTGGTGGACTGGAAACTGTGGTCGCGCACTAATCGCTATTATGTGAAGCAGTTCGAGGCCGAGACGAACCTCACCGCGCACCTGGTGGTCGATGTCTCTGAAAGTATGAATTACGCCGGCCATGCGGGCGGCCTTACCAAACTCCAATACGCCACCTATTTGGCCGGTGCGATGGCGTATATGATGATCCACCAGCAGGACCCTGTCGGGCTGTTCACCTGCGACGACGCGCTGCGTTCCGTCATTCGGCCGCGCAGCAAATCCTCGCACTTATACGCCATACTGAAGCTGCTCTCGGAGACGCAGCCGCGCGGACGCACGGCACTGGCGTCGAACCTGCACCAGATAGCCGAGATGATTTCGCATCGCGGCCTGGTGATGATTTTCTCCGATCTGCTGGATGATGCCGGCGAAGACAAGGTGCTCGATGCGCTGTCGCACCTGCGCTATCGCGGCCATGACGTGATCGTGTTCCAGGTCTTCGATGCCGCTGAAACGACGTTTCCGTTCAAGGACGTCATGCGCTTTGAAGACAGCGAGCGCAGCGGGCAGCAACTTGTTGCGGACGCACCCGCTATTCGCGCGGGTTATCTGCAGGAGGTGCGCGGATTTCTGGATCGATATCGCAGCGAGTGCCTGAAGCGGCGAATCGATTTCGTGCCCATCGACACGTCGGTGAGCTTCGACAAGCCGCTGCTGGCGTACCTGCAGAAGCGTTGCGGGATGTAGGGCTAGAGTCTGGAGTCTGGAGTCGAGAGTCTGGAGTCAACGGCAACGGCAACGGCTTGCCGTGGTGGACGCAGAGAAAAAGAACCGCTGCACTAGCACTTCCTCAGCGTCCTCTGCGGATAGACATTCGGACTCCAGACTCCAGACTCAAGACTAGGAGTTCTCAGTGTTTCTGGCGTCGCCACTACTTTGGGGCCTGCTCGCGGCGGGCATTCCGGTCCTGATCCACCTGCTCGGGCGGACCAAACCGGTGCCGCACCGCTTCCCGGCGATGCGGTTTCTGCTGCGCTCCCAGAAATCCAGCGCGCGCACGCTGAAGCTGAAACACATCCTGCTGCTGCTGCTGCGAATCGCGGCCATCGCGCTGATCGCGGTCGCCTTGGCGCGGCCGCTTGGCACGCTGACGTACACGTCCGCGGTCTGGGCCGGCGCAGCGCTGGTGGCTGCGGTTCTGGTCGGGTGGTCGTTTCGGCGGGGCGAGTTCAGCACGGCCGTCGTCGGCTCGCTGGTGCTGCTTGGGGTCGTAACCAGTTTTCCGAAGAACCCCGAACAGGAAGCGCGAGTTCGCGGCGATTTCGTGCTCATCATGGATCAATCCATGAGCATGTCGTACGTCGAACCCGGGGGCAGCCGCTTCGATCGTGCGCGCAAGGCGGCACTCTCGCTGCTCGATCGCCTGGCCCCAGACTCGCGGTTAGCGCTGATCTTCGCCACCGAAAACGCCGAGCGTGCCCAAAGCCGCCTCAGCTATCGCCACGAAGTTGTGCGGGAGAAACTGCTCGCCGCACGCCCCACTGGGCGCGGGCTGGACATCGATACTGCCATTCAGGCGGCGCTCGAAATTCTGGCGCGTGAAAACTCCGTGCGCAACCCGACGATCCTCTTCTTTACTGATCTGCAAGGCATAGGGAAAGGTAGGCCGGACAGCCTGAATCATGGAACAGGCAGGCTAGACAGCCTGCCCCACGTGCCTGCGCTTGTCGTCGTGGATGTCGGCAGTGATCAAGCTCAGAACAGCGCAGCGCTCGGACTCACGCTACCGGCCAGCGTGTTGCCAGCCGATTCGAAAGTCGCCGTGCATGGCAAGATCAAGCCCCTCGACAAGACTCTGCCAACGCTCGTTGAATTGTACGTCGATGAGAAGAAGGTCGCGCAGGCGCTGGTTGAGTCCAAGGGTCAGGACAGCGTGGATGTCGAACTGCAATTGCCCACCGGACCGGCCGGCCCGCATTCCGGGCGGCTGCAGCTTCCAACGCACGACCGAATGGAAATGGACCAGTCCTTCGCCTTCGCGTACCAGTCGGGCAGGCCGCCAAGCATTCTGCTTCTGGAACGGCCCGAATCGGGAGAACAGAAAGGGTCGGGCTTCTTCCTCAACGCTGTGCTCACGCGCAACGGAGACGAGTCTATCGGCGTCAGCGGCCTTAACTGTGTCGTCGAACCGGTGCAGGAATTGACCGCGGCCGTGCTTAGCCGTTATCGCGTCGTGATTCTGGCGGACTGCGGCCGGCTGAGCGACTCAAGCTGGAGCGCGCTGAAACAATGGACGGCGGACGGCGGCGGTCTTTTCGTCTGGCTGGGACCGGCGATGCACACCAGTACGGCCAGACAAGGATTTCAGCAACACGCCAGTTTCGGCGGTCTGCTGCCAGGAAACGTGGGCCTCCTGACGCAGCGAAAGCCGCCCCAAAACATCGCGGTCTCTCAGGCCGAACACCCCATCCTGGCTCACTGTGGCGGCGCGGTCAGCGCGGTGCTGCGCGAAACACTGGTCAGCAGCCTCGTCAGGATCGTTCCGGACCCGCACGATACGAACTCCAGCGTGATCCTTAGTCTCGCCGACGACGCGCCCGTGCTGATGGAGAAGTTGTACGGCCGCGGACGAGTGCTTCTCGCGGCCATCGATCCGGGCATGCAGTGCAGCGATCTTCCGCGCCGCGGCGAAGCATTCGTTTCGCTGGTGCTGGATAGTGTCCGCCTGCTCTCGGGCGAGGACAGTGGGACTCAAGCGCGGCTGGGATTTCCTTTTACGCTGAACCTTCCCGTGGCGCCGCAGGATGGGCAGGTCTTCTGGCGGAAGCCCGGCGAAAGCACGCCGGCCGTGCTGCGCGTGGACGTGGGGCAGGCTGTCAGCCTGCCAACGTCCAGCAGACAGACCGCCTCCGCCACGGTCATCGTGCCGCCCATCGAGACGCCTGGCATTCACACCTTCAGTTGGACTCCCGCCGGCGCCACTCTCCCGCTGACCCGCATGCTCGCCGTGAACCCGGAGACCTCGGAGTCCTTTCTGACACGCGCCGCGCCCGAGCTTTTCCGCAAAGCCCTCGCTCCCCTGGACGCGCAGATCGTCAGAGATCTCGCCGACTACACGCTGCCCGGCGAAGAAAAAGGCGCTGCACGGCGGGAGGTAACGGCCGCTCTGCTTCTGCTCTTGCTGGTGGCCCTTCTCGTCGAAAGTTTCCTTTCAAACCGGCTCTACGCCGCAGTCGAAAGCCCAGACGACGACGCCCAGGGCCAGGAGGCGAGCGAGAAAGCAGCCAGCGAACTGCCGGCGCAAACAGGCGCAGGCGAGAAGCGAACGAGGTGGGCTGAGCATGTTTGATCCAAGCAGCCTGCGCTTCGATTCGCCCGTGTCGCTGTGGCTGCTGCTTGCGCTCGCGGCACTGGCGGGGTTGAGCATTCGCCGCGCCTACCATCGCACCACGCGCGCCACTCATCCAGGCCTGAAGCTGTTGCTGGGATTCCTGCGTCTTTGCGCCTTCGCGACGCTGCTCTTGTGCCTGTCGCGGCCGGTGCTGGTGAGCACACTGCAACTCCGCGAGAACGCGCTGGGCTTCGTGGCGTTGGATTCTTCCGCATCCATGGAATTAAAGGACGCCTCCGAGGACCGCACGCGTTGGGACATCGCACGCTCGGTGCTGAGTTCCCATCGCGCCGACCTGCAGCGGCTTTCGAACGCAATGGAACTTCAGCGCTGCGTTTTCGACTCAACGGTGCGCAAGGTCGATCGGCTGCCTGGAGAAGCCGGCCCCTCTGGAATCGAGAAACCGCTCGGGACCAGCACGGACCTGGTGAAACTGATGGAGGCGCTCGCAGCGGACGCCGGTGGAATGTCGGCAGCGGGAGCCGTCGTGATCAGCGACGGCCGCCACAATGCGCCGAAGGACGTCATCCCCGCCGCGATGATGTTGGAGCGCGCGGGCGTGCCGCTGTATGTCATCGGCTTGGGGCAGGAGACGACGCCCACCGAATACCGCGACGTGCGCATCAAGGATCTGGTCGTTCCGGAAAAAGCATTCATCCGTTCGCGCATGGTTTTCCGCGTGGAAGTGGAAGCGACGCTGCCGAGCGCTGTCGCGGTGCCGCTGTACATCGAGGTGGACGGCAAGAAAATCTGGACGCAGAACCTGGTTCTGAATCCCGGCACGAACAGAGTCTGCGAGCCCATTGAAGTGCCTTTCACACCTGAATCCTTGGGCGTGCATCGCGTCGTGGCCAGCGTGGGCAGCGTTCCCAATGAGGCCGATTTGAACAACAACGTTCGCAGCGCGTTCTTCCGCGTTTACCGCAGCAAGCTCAAGGTTTGGTACGTCGAGGGCGCTCTGCGCAAAGAGTTCGGCGCGATTCGGTCCGCTCTGGAGACCGCACCCAACGTCAGTTTCAGCGCGATCAATGCGTTCCAGGCTCGTACCAGCGATGAACGTGAATTGCTCCCGGAGGACCTCGATCAGACGAAGCTGGTGATTATCGGCGACCTTCCCGCAAGCCGCTTTTCTCCGGCGCGCCTTGCGGCACTGACGAAGTACGTCGAAGACGGCGGCGCCGTCCTGATGATCGGGGGGATGAGCAACTTTGGCGCAGGCGACTGGCACCAGACGCCGCTGGCCAGTGTTCTGCCGGTCTTGATGTCGGCCGAAGATGGCATGCGCGACGGGCCGCTGGCGATCGACGTCGAATCCGGCGAGACGGCGCACCCAATTCTGAACGTCGGCAACACGCCGGCTCAAAGCGCCGCGCTGTGGCGCCAGTTGCCGCCGCTGCCGGGGATCAACCGCGTGCGCAGTCCGCGCGCGGCCGCTCACGTGCTTCTGCGTGCGGATACCAGCCCGTTGCTTGCCGTTCAAGATTACGGCAAAGGGCGCAGTGCCGTCTTCATGGCAGACATGACCTGGCAGTGGGCGCTGAAAGCTGGACAGGGCGACTTGCAGAAGCGCTTCTGGCGCAACCTGGCGACGTGGCTGACGCGCAGCGATTACCGCGACAGCGACAAGGCTGTCTTTGCGGATGCTGAACGCCTTCAGTTGCAGGCCAGCGAAGAGGGCGCATTCCGCGTCTTCGTTCACGACAGCGAGAAAGCGGGTCCGGCGCTGAAAGATGCGCGCATCGTCGTCTCGCTGACGCGGCTGCAAGGCGAAATTGAATCGCCGGTCTTTAAGGAAGACGTCGGCAAAGGCTGCGGCGAATTTGAGAAGCGCTTCGCGCTCGGAAGCCCCGGCAGCTACCGCTTCCGCGCCGCGGCGGTAGCGCCGGCCTCCGTGCCGGCCGTCGGGGACGCCGGAGAGCGAATCCTCGATAGCGACAGCGTGGACGTGCAGGTCATCGCTCCGGACTTGGAGCACGATAATCCGAAAGCCAATCTTGCTCTGCTGCGCCGCATCGCCTCTATCACAGGCGGGATGTACTTCGATGCCGAACACGCCGGCGATGCATTCGCCGCTTTGCTCAAACGCCAGGCCGGCTACAGCAAAACGATCACCGAGGCGACGGACCTGTGGAATCGCCCGTGGATGCTGGCGCTGTTCGTTTCGCTGCTGACGGCCGAGTGGCTGATCCGCCGACGCTGCGGACTCATTTGATTGCGGAATTCGGATTGCGGATTGATTACGGACAACGGACAAGATTTTCTCTGCGTCTCCGCGTCTCTGCGGTTAGAATCACTCGGTCATGTCGCTGATTTCCGTATCCAACCTGGAGAAGTCCTTCGGCCCGCTGGCGGTACTGAAAGGTCTCTCGTTTTCGCTCGAACGCGGCGACCGTCTCGGCCTGATCGGCCGCAACGGCTGCGGAAAATCCACGTTAATCAACATTCTTACCGGGCGCGAAGAACCTGAGCGCGGCGAGATGCATTTCGCGCGCGATCTGAAGCTCGCCTGGCTCGACCAAGCGCCCAGCTTCGATCCCGCTCGGACGGTGCTCGACGAAGCGCGCCAGGCGCTTGGCGATCTAGAGGAGCTCGAACGCCGGCTGGCCGAGTGGCATCATCGTCTGGCCGATGCGCCGGACCATCATCTGACTACGGCTGAGCACGAGGCCATGGCGCGCGACGAAGGCGCGTTTATCGCACTCAATGGCTACAACCGTCAGCGACTTTTGCATATGGCGCTGGAGAAACTGGGCCTCGGCGGGCCGAAGCTGGCGCTTTCGTGCGGACAGCTTTCGGGTGGAGAGCGCACGCGGCTGGCGCTTGCGAAGATTCTGGTGGCGCCGTTCGACGTGCTGATCCTGGACGAACCGACGAACCACCTCGATATCGACGGCATTGAATGGCTGCAGTCCGTGCTGCTGGAGAGCGCCGGAACGTTTATCGTTGTCAGCCACGACCGCACGTTCCTCGACGAAGTCACGACGAAAGTCGCCGAATTCTCGGATGGCAAACTCACGGTCATTTCCGGCAACTATACTCAATTCATCACCGTGAAGGCGGAGCGCCTCAAAGCACTGCAGCGGGAAGCTGACCTGGAATCGCGTTTTCTCGAAAAGGAAATGGATTTCATCCGGCGGAACATCAACAGCCAGCGCACGCGTGAAGCCAAGGGCCGGCTCAAGCGTCTGGAGCGTCGCGAGAAGATTGAAGTGCCGCAGGAGCAGCGCGCGCTGCATCTGAAGCTCGCCGGCGGCAACACGCACGCGGACATTGTGCTCAGTGTTATCGATCTGGGAATCCAGCTCGGCAGCCGCACCCTGTTCGAAGGCTTGAATCTGGAGCTCATGCGCGGAGAAAACCTGGGCATCGTCGGCGCCAACGGCACTGGAAAGACGACGCTGGCCCGAATTCTTCTCGGGGAGCTGCCAGCAACGTCGGGCCGCTCGCGCCTGGCGCCGCAGCTTTCGATTGGAACGTTTACACAAGACCTGCGGCACCTGCTCGATAATCGCACGGTACTGGAAGAATATGCGCGGCTGGTAAATCCACAGAACCTGAACGTCGCACGCGGTCCACTCGGCGCGTTCCTCTTCTCCGGCAATCGCGTCGAACAGCTCGTTGGAAACCTGAGCGGCGGTGAACGCGCACGTCTGGCGCTCTGTATTCTGGTCGCTAAAGAAAACGACGTGTTGGTGCTCGACGAGCCGACGAACCACCTGGACATTCCGTCGCGACAGGCGCTCGAAGAAGCGCTCCTGGCGTACAAAGGCACGTGCCTGATCATCAGCCACGATCGTTTTTTTCTCGACCGCGTGACAGCGAAGACGCTCTGGCTGGACGGACCGCGTACGCGCGTGTACGGCGAGAGCTATTCCGAGTCACGAGCGCTGCGGCAGGACGAGCGGGATGCCGCGGAGGCCGCGAGCACGCACGAGTTCGCGCCAAACGGACGGCGCGAACACGTGCGTGCCACCCCCGAGGTGCCGAAGCAGCGCAAGATCAATGAATTCAAACTTCAGGCGATCGAGACGGAGATGAGCACACTCGAGAAGCGGAAGGAAGAACTGAGCGCGAGTTTGTATGTCGAAGAGGTGTTTCGCGACGGCAATAAAGTCCGGCAAGTGCAGGCCGAACTGGGTGAGATCGACGCTCGCTTGCTAGAACTGGGCCGAAGCTGGGAGGCTGTTATCGACGCCGCTGGCTGAGGGGTCGCCGTACTCGCCCAGCGTGCCGCGTTTGAGCATGTACAGGTTCTCGCCGCGCGTCGGGCGGACGATCTGCAGCGTGATCGGGGAATTCGCGCCACTCTCGCGAAGGCTCAACAGAAATTTCACTGCGTCTTTGGCCCCGCCGTTTTCGATGGGGGCGCCGTTGACGTCTACGATAATATCGTTGCGCCGCAGACCCATCCGTTCGGCCGGACTGCCAGGAACCACATCGTAAACCATCAGACCAATCGAATCGCCGACCACGCGGTCAACATCGCGCGTCGTCTTCAGCATGGCACCAAAGAGCGGCTTGTCGTCGCCGACAGTTTTCTCGCCGAACACAAAGTAGCCATAGCGTTGCTCGTCTTTCTGCAACGTCTGAGCCAAGTCTGGCGCCAATGGATCGTGCACATATTCGACCGGTGCGGGACTGCCCAGCGACGCCCGTTGCACACCGGGCATCACCAGCATCTTTGGCAGAGCTTTGTTGCGAATGATGGTGGCAATTCCAGGTGCGTCAACTTTCGGCCCGGGGCCTTTCTTCACAAACTTCACAGCCGCGAACATCATCACGAACGTTGCCGCCATCGCCGAGACGCTGAACACCGTTGCATACCGCCACCAGTTTGCGCGCTTTTCGGACGCGGCCGCTCCGGCTGGGCGCAGCGTGTATGCGCCAGTCGCCAGCCCCGGCTGCGTGCGCTGCATGCGTGCGCGGACTTTCGCGCCATAATCGGCAAAATATTGAGCGGGCGGTTCTCCAACGTTAAAGTCGGCGAAGGCCGAACCGACGTCTTCGAGAACGTGCAGTTCTTCGCGGCAGGCGGAACAGCTTGCCAGATGAAGTTCGACGGCGGAACGCATTCCGGACTGCGCCAGACCACTGCCATCGGGGTGGGGGATCTCGCCGCGGCGGGCATCGATGAGGTCGCTCAGGAACTCGCGAACGTGTTCGCAGGGGAGATTTCCGGGATTATGGACTGCGTCAATCATGGCTTGCTTCTTCCCCTCACCTACCAGTAGGACGCTCTTGCGAGCGGCACCTTCACGGTGTTCCTACGCCGAGTAGCCCAACCGGCGCAGTTTCTCTTGCAGTTTGCGGCGCGCATAGCTCAGGCGCGACCACACTGTTCCTTCTGGAACGTCCAGCGTCTTGGCGATTTCGGCGTGGCTCATCCCTTCAACTTCCTTCATCAGGAAGGCCTCGCGGTGTTTCTCGTCCAGGCAGGCCAGCGCTTCGGTCAGGGCGTCGCGCAGGCCTTCGCGTTCCAGGTTGGTCAGAGGTTCGTCGTGCGATTTGGCTTCGACGGTGCGGATTTCTTCCAGGGTCGTCGTCGCGGAGTCTTTGCGAATGGCGCGCCTGTAATGATCGTGCACCAGGTTCAAGACGATGCGATAAAACCACGTCTTGAAGGCGCCTTCTCCGGCAATTTCGCCCACGTGCTTGTACAGGCGGACCAGCGCCTCCTGCGATATCTCTTCGGCGGTATTCGCGTCGGCGACCGAGCGCAACGCTAAATGATATGCCATTCGCCCGGCAAGCGGGGCCAGTTCGTCGAAAGCAGCCTCCTCGCCGTCGCGGAATCGTCGCACCAACGCAACGATGCGCTGGTCTAGTTCCTGTTTTTCGGCGGATTTTTCGACTGGCGAGTCGCTGGAACGACTGGCATCACGAAGCGCAGGCAGACCGGTGGGTCTGGGGTGAGGCCCCGATATTCCCGACATGCGTGCGCCGCTCCTGGTCTGGCCGGTTGCCGAACGACTTCGGCCACGCGTCAAAGATAACGGCGCAAAGGGGGCTATTTCAAGTCTAAAGCCTGCTTCGGACAAAAGCCTGTCTCCCGGCGGCAGGACAGTACGCGCTCTGGCCTGCCGACAGAAGGACGCTGGGAAGACGGACAGCCTTCAAAGTAGAAGTTTGCAGAAGGCGCAATCCAGGAGGATTGCGCCACGGGAGTTAGCCGGCGGCAACTGTGGCTTGCGGCAGATCGCTGGTGTCGGCGGCCTCGTACTTCGGTGCGGTGCAGGTCAGGTTCACTTCGCTGGACGAATCGAAGATGTGAACCTTTCGCGCATTGAACGCGCAATCCATGCGGTGGCCGAGCTGGGCCGGAATGTGCGCCTCCAGCTTGCCGATGAAGGTGTTCTTATCCGTCGAGAAGTGCACGACCTTCAAGTCGCCGAGCGCCTCGACGACGTCCACCTTGGCGTTAACGGTGGTCGCGTCGGGCCAGTCGTGAGCGGACGCCTTGTCGCAGATCATTTCGGGGCGAATGCCCATCTTTACGGACCTGTCCACGAATCCTTCGACGCGCTTGCACTGTTCGGGCACCAGCGCGACGGTGATGTTTCCACCGTCGGTGAAGGACAGCCCGCCGCCGGCGGCCTTGATGATCGTACCGGTGAAGAAGTTCATGGGCGGCGAGCCGATGAAGCCGGCGACGTACTTGTTGATGGGCTGATCGTAAAGGACCAGCGGATCGGCGACCTGCTGAATCTCTCCCTTGTCCATGATCACAATGCGGTCGGCGAGCGTCATCGCTTCGACCTGGTCATGCGTGACGTAAATCATCGTTGTGGCCAGGCTGCGGTGCAGCTTGTTGAGTTCCACGCGCATGTCCACGCGCAGTTTGGCGTCCAGATTCGAGAGCGGTTCGTCAAAGAGGAACGCCGCGGGCTTGCGCACGATCGCTCGGCCGACGGCGACGCGCTGGCGCTGGCCCCCGGAGAGCGCCTTGGGTTTGCGTTCGAGCAGTTCGGTGATGCCGAGGATGCGCGCGGCCTCCATCACGCGGGTCTTGATCTCCTCCTTGGGGAAGCGGCGGAGCTTGAGGCCGAACGCCATGTTTTCAAAAACCGTCATGTGCGGATAGAGCGCGTAGTTCTGGAAGACCATCGCGATGTCGCGGTCTTTGGGCGGGACATCGTTGACGACGCGGTCGCCGATGGTAATTGTGCCGCCGCTGATCTCCTCCAGGCCGGCAATCATGCGCAGCGTTGTGGATTTGCCACAGCCCGAAGGGCCGACGAGCACCACAAATTCGCGGTCCGCAATTTCCAGGTTGGCGCCGATGACGGCCTTCACGCCGCCGGGGTACTCTTTGCAGACATCTTTCAGAGTGACTTTGGCCATGTGCGAGTCTCCCGAGTGCAGGCTGAGGAAAGTATAATTCGGGATTTGGGTAGTTCTGTCAAGTGGTGCTTGGGAGTTGGTGAGCGGTGTCTGGTGGTCTGGTGGTCTGGTGTCTGGTGGAACCAATCACCAAGTACCAATCACCAAGCACCAAGTACGCATCACGACTTCGGCTGGTCGAAGACGCCGCGTTCGCAGGCCATGACGAAGGCTTCGCCGCACTGCTTCAGCTGTTGCCATTGCTGGCGGATGTCTTCGGCTTCCTTGTGATCGACGCGGCCGTCATCGAGCATCGACTTCGAAAGCACGTCCAGCAGGCGCGAGAAGTTCTGGATGAGTTTCTGTGTGCGTTCGACGTATTCGGCGTTGATTTCTTTATCACGAAACAAATTGGGAACAAACGTGCCGCCGGCGCGCTGACAAAGCCAGTCCAGCAGTTCTGGATTCTGGGTGCATTGCCACAAGGCCAGCACGCGGTCCAGCGGATTGGCGGCGCCGCTGCCTTCCACGTCCGATTCGTCGCCAGGCTCCTGGCACCACTTGTAAACGAGGGAGGTGGACAGTCTCATCTCCCCCGCGACTTTTTTCACGCCCACACCATCCACCGCGCCACGAATTACTTCAAAGGACTTCATGTGGGTTTCCTCCCTGATTTGTCGCTTCGTCTGTATGGCTTGTATCGAATCCCTGATTGAAAACAACCAATTGTCGGACGGTGACTACCGCCCATGTTGCCTTCCACTTTCGATCTGGAAATGATCTTAGAAATGGCTACACAGGAGGTTAACCTACACGCTCTTGCGTTACTTTCTTGGACACTGCCGAGGGCGAAAACAATGGCTGAGCTCACCTCCCGCGAACGCGTCCGCCGCACTCTTGCTCGGCAGATGCCTGACCGTGTTCCGGTCAACTTTGCGGCAAATCCCGGTATTGAACGCCGCCTGAAGGCACATTTCGATTTGAAGGAGGATGATACTGAAGCTCTGCTGCGCGCCCTTGGGGTGGATTTCCGAGGTATCGGTGCGCCGTATGTGGGGCCGAAACTGCACCCCGACGTGCCAGACCGCAGCGTGGACATGTGGGGAATCCACCGGCGCTGGATCGAGCACGAATCCGGCGGATACTGGGACTACTGCGATTTCCCGTTGCGCGAGGCGACGCTGCAGGAAGTTGAGGCCTGGCCGCTGCCATCGCCGGACCATTTCGACTACTCGGCTATTCCCGACCAATGTGCGCGGCATGGCGATCACGCGATCTACGCCGGCCATCCGGGAACCGGAGACGTCATCAACCAAACCAGCATGCTCCGCACCATGGAGCAGTTCCTGGTGGACCTGATCACCGATGAACCGGCCGGTTTGCGGCTGGTTGAGCGGCGCATCGAGATTCAGCTCGAGATCATCTCCCGGACCTTGAAGGCCGCGAAAGGACGCGTGGATTTCCTCTGGATCGGCGAGGATCTTGGGACGCAGATCGGACCCATGATCAGCCTGGAGTTATTCCGCAGGCACATTCGCCCGCGGCATCAGCTTTTTGTCGATCTGGCCAGGAGATGGGACATTCCGGTGATGATCCATAGCTGCGGGTCGAGCAGTTGGGCGTTTGACGATTTTGTGGAGATGGGCATTGCGGCTGTCGATACGCTCCAGCCTGAAGCCAAGAATATGGCGCCGGCTTTTCTCAAGAAGCAATATGGCGGCAAACTCGTGTTTCACGGCTGCATTTCAACGGCGGGTCCGGTAGCGCTGGGTACGGTGGATAACACGATATCCTGTGTTCGTGACACGCTGAAAATCATGATGCCCGGCGGGGGCTACGTGCTGGCTCCGACGCATTGTCTTCAGGACAATTCGCCGACCGCGAACGTTCTTGCGATGTATGACGCGGCGAGGCGGCTCGGCCGCTACGAGTGAACCGGGCAGCTTTCTTGCGCTAAGAGGACGGCGGTTTCCAGTTCATCCAGGTCGAACGGTTTCTTCAGCCATTGAGCGATCTTCAAAGCGCGCGCGGCGTCCTCGGCCCGCGTGTCGGCAGTCATCAGGATAACTTTACAGTCCGGCCACTCCCGGCTGACCTCCGTCATGAATGAGTTGGCGTCCATCCCTGGCATGCGAAGATCCATCAGAATGAGGTCGTGGTGGTACTGTTGCAGCACCGGCAGAGCCGCCTCGCGGCTGTTGACAATCCGGACCCCATAGCCTCGCCTGGCGAGTGACAGAACGAGTGCATCTCCTGTGTCATAGTCATCTTCTATGATCAGGATCTGATAGTTACAGTCCCTATAGAACTGGGTTTGGGAGTAGTGCTCATGCGGGTCCGACATAACGTCCTCGCCTGTATAAAGTTTTCGCATGCCGCCGACGTTTCGCAGTAGCGCAAGAAACGGACCAGCGGGCGCAATGTGGGAATCAATTCGCTCCAAAATGGCGCGAGATTCGTTTGCGCAAGCCAAGTGCAGGAAGAAAGAACAAGCTTGCTATTTTGCTAGGAATACGTTGATCCTACTACAGACTTCCGCGACCTTCCTGCAAAAGGAACTCCGCTATGTCCCCTTTGACGGTGGATGTCCGAAAGAACTGCATTCAGATCAAGAGCACTAACGGGAACTGGGTACTGTACTTGCCGTTAACTGAACAGGCGGCGCTCCCCCCACTTGGAGAACATGCGGCCGGGCGCGTGACTACCATCGAGGTCGCCGGAGTGACCGGGCATTTGCGCGTTCAGCTCCCAGTCACCATTGATGGCCTTGAAGCGCGGCGCAAGTTAATGGACTCCGCTGAAGCCGAGGCGCGCCGCAAATTGCGCAAAGTTTCAGAGTTGATTGTGCACGCGCGCCGAGTGTTGCGTGCGCCGCCTGTCTCCCGTCGCAGCGGCAAGTCCTCGCACATCTCCCGTCGCTAAGCGTAGATGTGTGGCGCGGTGTGGCAGGCCGCGCCGCAGTTGCGCCCGCGTATCACGGACAAACGTTGTTGCGGCGCGGATTGCCCGTGCAAAGACGCACGAGAACACGGGCAATCCGCGCCGCGAACATGTGTCGTCCTTGATACCAAAGCACGATATGCGGCGCGGCCTGCCCGTGCCACACCTCATATTGCCGAGCTTATTCCATCGCGATGCGGAAATCGATCTGCCGGGGAGGCGGACATTCGCGCCGGACCCTCTGCTTGAGCGCCTCGTCGATCGGCAGCTTCTCGGCCGCGGCGAGACGACGTTCATGGTACGCGAACCAGACGTCGGTCAGCGCAACTTCGCCTTCCCGCACGGTTGCGAAATCGCAACTGAAGAGCGGCTCGATTTCGTCCAGCGCGCCGGCTTGTAGAGCGGCCCACGCGCCCATCAGTCTGAGGCGCTCGTTCGCGCGATGTTCCGGGGACAAACCGGTGATAAACTGGCGAAGCTTCTCGTACTGCCTCGTATGCAGCAATGCCTGGGCGCATTCGATCGCCAGCGCCACCGGTCGCGGCCCGGTCTCCCAAGCCTGGCGCAGCAGCTCACAGGATTCGAACGTGGCAGGCTCCGTCTTTTCGGGACCCAGCAAGGCAACGCTGTTCGCCTGGCGCGCATCGAGTATGGCTAAGTTACGCAGCGCCCAGCCGGTGCGGCAGCGCTGCAACGATTCGTTCCAGGCTTCACGCGCGCCGGTCGAATCGAATTCCTCCATGCGCATGTTGCCCAGGTGATACCAGCCCAGCCAATGGTCGCTGCGGCCGGAGCGAAGGCTCTCTTCCAGCAACTCCTCCCATTCGCTTTGAGTCATAAACTGGCCGGGGCCTTCTTCTGGCGCGCGCTGCGGCAGCACGCCTTTTTCGAGCAGTTCCAGCCACGGAGCCTGGTCTGCTCCGGGCGCACCGAGTTCGTACTCCGGCGGAATTGGATCAGGCCGCTTTTGGACCACAGCTCTGCGGCGCTCCAGCGCGCCCCACCCCGAACCAGCCGCGAGGACTTCATCCGGCTTGCGCGTGGCGGAAACAGCGGCTTCGCGTTCGAAGAGCGCCAGCGCGTCCGCCGGCAGAGCTTTGGCCAGGGCGGCATCGGCTGTCTTCCATGCCTGTGTCCAATCGGCGTGGACGGCAGCGGGATCGGCTTCCAACAAGCCGTAGGCTTCGGCCCACGTCCACTCCGCGCGCGCCGGCATCGGAATGGACTCAAACTGTGTGCGAGCCAGCCCGGCCTGAATTTCGAGGTAGGCCTGTCCGGGCGCCGCGAGAAATTCCTGCCAGCGCCGGCCCCCGGGAGTCATGCCCCAGTAGAAGACTTTTCGGCCACGCAGGCGCGGTGTGGAGGTCTGCACGAGCCCCCGGCCTTCGGTGTCCAACGCGGCTACCCAGCGGCGTTGATCGCCTTCGATGCGGAAGAAGCACTCCCGCGCCCCCCGGACTTTCGTGCCGTAGCTCAGGTCAAGATCCTTGTACTGCGGCAGCGGAACGCAGCCGAAGGTGTCTTTGCCGACATGCGTGAGACCCGTCTGCGCCGGGGCGAGGGTGCGTGTGCCCGGCGCTTCCGGCACGGCCATGTTGCTCCACCAGTACATGGGGATTTCGACATCATGCGGATTGACAATTCGCGCGCGAGTGAGCAGGAAAGGCGATCCGGGCGGCAGGTGGAAATCAATCTGCCAGGGGAAGCACTTTACGCGGTCCCATTCGTAGACGCGCAGCGCCGGCTCACCCTGCAGCCCGCGCACGCGCGCGGCAAAAACCGGGGAGCAGGTCAGGTAGTAGTGCCCGAGCTGAGAGGTATTCCATTCGACGCCGCCGCTGAACCAGGCATTTCGCAGCGCAAGGTTGGCCGGCTGAAAAACGGGATTCTTGTCCAGAAGCTCGCGTTTCTGCGGCTTGTGGTAAAGCGAGACCAGGCGCGCGCCCAACTCCGGCAAGAAAGTCGCGCGCAGGATTTCGTTTTCAAGCACGCACGCGCGAAAAGCTCTGGGCCGCTTATCGCGATTGTAGCCGTCCTGCATGCGATGCGGCAGGACGCGATAGCCGCAGCGCCAGCCCAGATAGCGGCGGTCTTCGGCGGTGATGGATGCCTCGAGAATTGCGCTCCGGTCCACCTCCGGCGAGCGGAAGCTTGGCAGCGGATTCTCGGGTCCCAGATCGGCTGCGGGAATCCGGTAGTCCTCAATGCGCAATTCAGTCATGGTGTCTCCGAAGAAAAATTCCAAAAGAAAATTCGCACCTGACAAGTGATTTCCATACCACCGACTGCTGTCCGACGCAAACCCTTGCGCTCACAAAACCCGCGAGTCGCGCGACTCGCAGATGAACCCACTGGTCGCCTTGTTCAGACGAGGCACGTTACGCCTGCGTCATCAGACTTTCGTTTAACGTTTGGGCCTTTGAAATGGCCGGTTTCATCTCTGTCTGTCCTTTTTGCACAATGCGTCGAATTCGGTACGGTTAGGTAATCCGGAACATGACAAGCCGCACTAATTTTCACACGACGCGCGTTGTTTTGTGAGGTGCTGGAGTCACCCGAAATCGCATGTAACGCGTTTCTCGCGTGGTGCTTAGGTGTGCATTTTTGAGTACACATCGGCATCTGTGGCGTTATACTTTGCGGCAAACCATTTTAGGAAGCGCACACAAGAGGAATCCGGCTGGGTGCGTAACCTGTTGTTCATGGCCTCGGAGGGGAGTCCTGTACACCGGTGGTGCTGCAACGGTCGAGCTGTTCAGATTCTCCTCTCCTTTTTATGGCGTGCAAAATTGATGTAACGAAACCGTTCAGAGCAATCTGAACGAAGGGAGCTTGCCATGGCAAAGCAGAGCGGTCGTTTCATCTGGGGATCGAGCATACTTTCCCCTGGAGGCTTGCTGGCGCTCGCTTTTCTGCTGGCGGGGACCGTCTCGCCGAATGCTGCAGCCGGCACGGTCACGTGGACCGGCGCCACGAGCACAGACTTTGAGGTGGGAACGAATTGGAGCACCGGAACTGCACCGGCTGCGACTGACGATGTTGTTTTCGGGCCTGGGGCGCCCCCGGCCAACCTGCCCGCCCTAACGATTGCTCGAAACGTCAACAGCGTGGCATTTTCGACACCAACCGGTGGATGGACGCTCGGCGGTTCAGGGTTCATTTTGACGATCGCTGCCACCGGCATTAACACAACCGGCCAGACCAGTGGCACGAACACAATCACCTGCAAGGTCACACTCGGTGCCGCCCAGAGTTGGAGCGTTGTGAACGGCTTGTTGGACGTTCAAGGGGCGATCGGCGGCGCCAATGCGCTGACGAAGACCGGAGCCGGCACGCTGCAACTCAGCGCCGCGAATACGTACACCGGTGCGACGACGATCAGCGCCGGCACGGTTGTGCTGGCCAATCCCAGTGGCAATGCGCTAGGCACTGGAAGTGTAACAGTGGCTTCCGGCGCTATGTTGGACCTGAATGGCCGCACGACCGCTTCGCCATTTACAAATGTAGCCGGCACTGGCGTGGGTGGGATTGGCGCAATCGTCAACAGCAACACTACGACAGCGGCGGCGATTACCGGCACCCTCACACAAGGCACCAACAGCTTCAGCACAGGCGGTGCGGGCGACATCACCTATGCGACGATCACCGGCACGGCTGCTTACACGGTCACGAAGCTCGGAACAGGGACCGTTACGCTTGGCGGAACGGCCGACAATGCATATCTGAATGCCGCAGTTTCGGCGGGAAAGCTGGTGCTGGCTAAAGCTCCCAGCGCAGCGGGTGTGCACGCCAGCGGCAGCGGCACAGTTGTCGTTAACAACGGCGGCATCCTGCAACTGGGTGGCTCCGGCGGCTATCAGATCAACCTTACTAATTCTTTGACCGTAAACACCGGCGGAACGTTTGATATGAACGGTCAAAGCCAGTCAGTGGACATTCTGTCCGGTGGCGGCATTATCGACAACACCAACGCCACCGCGGCCATCCTCACAGTCGGTTACAACAATGGCGGCGGAACCTTCAGCGGCACAGTCAAGAACGCGAGCGGCGCCATTAGCCTGGTCAAACGCGGCACGGGGACGGAGATTCTTTCCAGCGCAAATACGTTCACCGGCGGCACAACATTGTCGGGCGGCGTGCTTGAACTGGGCAACGCCACCGCGCTGTCAACCGGCGGCCTTAGCGTGAATGCCAATGCAACGCTGCAGACCACGGGCGCCTTAACGATCGCGAACACTGTAACGCTCAGCAGCAGCTGCAATCTGACACTCTCACCAAACAACCAGAACACCACGTTGAACGGCGTGATCAGCGGCGTCGGCTCGCTGGTGAAGAACGGCACCGCAACCGTAACATTGGCGAACACGAACACCTATTCTGGAAACACAGTTCTCAACAGCGGAACGCTGACGGTGGGAACCAACAACGCGCTTAGCGCCGGCAGTCTCCTCTCAATAAACGGCGGCACGCTGACGTCGTCGACGAGCGTTACACTCCCGAATCCAATCGTCATGGCCGCGGATTTCGCGGTGGGCGGCACTCAGCCCATCAACTTCACCGGCCCCGCACAGATCACACCAGGAGCGACCCGCACCATCACCGTCACGAACACGTCTAACACAACCACGTTTGCGGCCATCTCAGGGGTAGGATCGAGCCTGATCAAGGCTGGAGCGAACACGCTGACGTTGACCGGGAACTGCACGTACTCCGGCAGCACCGCAGTCAACGCGGGCACGCTTGATCTGCAAGGCGACAGCGGGCAACTCTCGGCAACTACGGCGTTGACTGTGAACCTGGGCGCGACGTTCGCCATTGACAATACGGGCACCGCCAATGTGGCACACATCAACCCGGCCGCTAACGTGGTGCTGAACGGCGGCACGTTTGTTTCGAGTGCGCCAAGCTCTGGAAACACCGCCCGAGCTGATTCGGTCGCCAACCTGCAATTGGCCGCCGGCAGCGGTTCCAGCACGCTTGCACTAAGCTCTACTTCCACCGCGAACTGCACCTTGACCGTCGGGTCATACACGCCCAACAACGCGATGCTCTTTTTCAACCGCAGCTTCCCCAGCACGAACGCTAACGGCAGCAAATTGTTGCTTAACCCGGAACCCGGCACGCTGCCGGCCAACTATCCTTCCATTTACGTTTACGAAGATAACAGTGGCGGGAGCCCCAATACTGGAATTGGCCAGTACAAGGCTGCCGGGACTGGCATCGTCTGCCCCAGTGCCGGCTTGAACGGCCAGATCTACACGTCGAACGCCGCAGGCGGCATCAACTGGAATTCGGGCGGTGGAAACTGGATCGTCAACGTCGGCGCCGTCACCGTTCCAGGCGCAAACGACATCGTTATTATCAAAGATAACCATACAGTGAACCTGACTGCGGCGCAGTCCTGCTACGCGTTGATTTTCAATGCTGTCACTGGCGGAAATGGGACGCTGGGGCCGGTCGGCGGCGGGCCTTTTGCCCTGACGGTGGGCGCTGGCGGCATTCTGGTGAACGCCAGTAACAATCCCTCGCCGGCCATCGGAACCGGCGTGCTGTTGAACTGGGGCCCCAGTCCGCTGAGCGTCTCCAACGCCGGCACCGGCACCCTGAACATAAACGCCCCGGGCGCGCTCACCGGCACCGGCGGCCTGGTTCTCGGCGGCACGGGCGCGGTCGGTATCGCAGGAGACAACTCGAGTTACAGCGGGACGACCACCCTCGACAGCGGCTTCCTGAATGTGGGGGCGACATCGGCACTCGGCACCGGACCTTTGGTGATCAATGGCGGAACCATCACGGCAACCTTCCCGCTTATTCTATCGAATCCCGTGACCATCAACGGTAATTTTGGCTTACGGGGCAGTGGCGTCGCGAACACGCTCACGTTCAGCAACAACTGGACGTTGACGACGGCGGCCACGGTTACTTGCTCGCAGGCAGGGAATTTTCAGGCTCCTGCGGTGACTGTAGGGGGCGTCATTTCCGATGGCGGCTCGAACTTCGGACTCACCAAGTCCGGAGCGTCGGATTTGATCCTGACCAACGCCAACACCTACACGGGCTTGACGACGGTGAACCAGGGACGCCTGGTGCTGCAAGCCGGCAACACGAATTTGGCAGCGCTGGCGGGCGACGTGGTGGTCAATCAGGGCGGCAGCCTTGCCATCGACGGCAGCGGCACGGTCGCCCACAATTACTTTACGACAGCCGCTCCTGCGGTCACGCTGAACGGCGGTGATCTGACAATGGCTGCCCCAGCAGGCGTCAGCCATGTGCAGGCGCTCAGCAGTCTTGTTCTTGGCAGCGGCAGCATCAGCAGCATCAATCTTTCCGGCGCAGGCTTAGCCGCTTACAACTCCCAACTGACGCTGGGGTCGCTGACCTGCCAGCCGGGAGCGCAACTGGCGCTGACGCGCACGTTTACCGCTGGAACCAGCAACGCAATCCTCACGCTCGCCACGCCGCCAGCAGCCGGCACGCTGTATCCATACATCACGGTCAGCGAAATTGCCGTTCCCGCGGCGCAGGGAATGGGAGTCTTCGACGCGGGCAGCGGAATCGTGGCTCTGACCGGAACCGGAGTGACGCCGGCCGGCAACACGTACACGTATTCGGGTGCAAACAATGGAGCGTGGGAGACGCCAGCCAACTGGATGCCTGTGGCGCTGGATCCCAGTGGTCCCCAGGCCGGTGACAATGTGATCATCCCGGCGGGACTGACGGTGGCGATCACGGCCGCGCCGCACGCGTGCAACAGCCTGACGTTTTTGTCGAACTCTGCCGTCCAAACCAGCGGGATCAGCGGGGCGGGCACGTTGACGGTGGCGTCCGGAAATGTCACGGTCATGCAGCCGAGCACCACTGGCGGCATAAAGGGCGAGTACTACTCGAACATGCAGTTCGGCCCGTTCACCAGCCCCAGCACCAGGCTGGAAGCATCGCTTAACAACGGCGCGCTTGCCACACCGAGCGGGCAGACACTTACCTTTTCGGCGGTCTTCACCGGGTTTATCGTGCCGCCGACGACCGACAATTACACCATCGATGTCAACGGCGACGATGGCATCCGGTTGTTTGTGAATGGCGAGATGATCGGCAACAGTTGGGAGCAGGGCGGTCCCAGGAACAACAACAACCTAACCAATCGAGGGCACGGCAACGTGGTCCCGATGGTGGCTGGGGTCAAGTATCCGGTGCGTGTGGAGATGTACCAGAACACCGGCGGCGGGGCCATCGCTCTGCATTGGACGGCGCCTTCTGTCAACGGCGGAAACATTCAAGCCATCCCGCTGGGCAATCTCGTTCCGGGTTCCGGCACCATCACGATCGGCTGCAACCTGAATTTCGGCGCCACAACCGGCTCGATCACCAATCAGAGCATGGGCACGCTGAATATCAGCGGGACTATTCCAGCCACCTCGACGGCTGGCGTCAAGATCGATGGCTGCGGCATCGTGCAACTGAATTCGGCCAATGCCTATGCGGGCAACACGACGCTTTCCGCTCACGCGCTGTATCTGGGGAACAACAACTCGCTGGGCGCGGCGGCCAGCACATTGGTGATTCCCAGCGGACTGCTCAACACGCCCATGATCACTCAGGCGATGGGTGTGACCGTTCCCAACCTGACGATCCCCAACCCGATCAGCTTGAGCAGCGACGTGATCCTCACCACGAATGCCACAAACATGACTTATACCGGCAACGTGGCGCTCAATGGCAATCGCACCGTCACTTTGGCGAACGTGGCTTTGATGGCCGGCCCAGCTTTTGGAACGGTCACACTGGCAGGCAACGTTACCGACGGCACGGGCACGACGACCTTTACGAAGGCAGGAACCGGCAACCTGCTGCTCAGCGGCACGGCCAATCAGTGGGGTGCGACTCAAATTAACAGAGGCACTCTGAAAATGCTCGCAGCCGGCTCGATTCCGGCCAATGTGCCGATGACCATCTTCGGCAATTATGAAAGCATCACAGCCGGAGGCGCCACGACATTTAACCCTGTTCCATGCACGCTCGATTTGAGTGGTTTCCCGCTCACCGTCTCCAGCCTGACCACCGCCAGTGTTCCCCTGAATATCGGTGAAGGCCCGCTGAACAATAATCAGTGTTTCGTCACGAGTACCTTTGGCGGCGTATTAACGATCAACAACTTCTCCGACGTGACCTGGCCGGGCGTTTTCCAGGCCAATCTAGCCGTTGTGAAGAATGGCGCCGGCGCGCTGGTTTTGACCAATACTCCCACGACGACGGGCAGTCTGACGGTCAATGGCGGCACGTTCTCGCTGGTTACAACGTGGCTGGGATCACTCTTTGTGAATAACGCCGGAACCGTCGTGAATCTGTTGACGCCCACGACGCCTTCGGTATCGACCACTGTGAACGACGGCACGCTGAACATTCTGGCCGCGAATATCAGCCCCAATGGCGCGCTGGTCCAGAACGGCGGCAACATCGTCGTCTCCAACAGCGGCAGCATTGGGGCCCGGTCGGTGACGCTCAGCGGCGGGAGTTTCACGATCGACGGCACGGCGCTGGCCCCGAAGGTCTTCGCCGGAACGCCAGTCCTGAACTTTGGCGGCGGCACGCTGAACATGTTCCAACCGGCGGCGGGTTCGCGAACAGAAAACCTGAGCGGACTTTCGTTTCAGAGCGGCGCCAGCACGATCAACTTGAATTCAGGCGGCGCGGTGATGGGGCTGGCTTCCAGTTCCGCGCTGTACCACGTGGGATACACGGGCACGGTGAACTTCAACACGATTCCAGCCGGCGATGTGGGCACCAATGCGACGATCACAGCGGCGGGAACGGTAGTGGGCGCGGTGCCTTACGCGACCGTGAATAGCTCCGTTGCGAAGTACGATGCGGTGCAAGGGCTCATTCCGGACGTGCGACCGCCGCCACCGACCTTCTACAGCAACAAGGACGGAGCCGACTTCAACAATCCGGCGGACTGGGATTCGGATGCCGTCGGCACGCCTGCGGGTGCAGTCCCGGCTGCCAATGCCGACGTGTTCATCCGTCACAGGAACATCACGAACAGTTTCAGCGGCACGAATGCCAACCGGGTGAACTCGCTCACCTTCACGGGTTCGGGTGCGGGGACGCTCGGAGGCGCCAACCCGTACTATTTCAGCGGGCTGGGCAGCGGCATTGTCGTCGATGCCAGCGCGCCAGCCTCTCTGAGCATCAGCGCGCCACTCAACTTCGGAACGCTGGAGGGCAATATCGCCCACAATGGCGCTGCGAGCAACAGCATTGCCTTGAACGGCGCGATTACGGCGTCGGCCGGAATTACCAAGAGCGGCACGGGCACAGCCATTCTGGGCGCTGATAACAGTGCCACTGTGACCGGCACGGGTTTCGGCATTGCGGGTGGAACACTGAGCATCAGCGCCGACAACAATCTGGGCAACGCGGCGCTCGCGGTGACGATCAATGGCGGCACCCTGCAAGCGGCCGGGACAACGGCCTTTACATCCAACCGCTCCATCGCGCTCGGCATCGCGGCCGCAACCATCGAAGTGTTGAATATGGGCGGATTCACGGCCGCGGGCGTGATCTCCAGCCAGGGCACGGTCGGCGGCCTGATCAAGACCGGACCCGGCACGCTGACCGTCAGCGGCGTGAACACGTTCACGGGCGGCACGCCGGCCACGGCCATCGTGCTGAAGGCCGGGATGTTCTCCACCAACAATGACAACCAATTGGGTGCCGGAACGAACGGAATTACGTTCGACGGCGGTACGTTTTACAACACCTTCAACGGACAGTATACGTTTGGCACCGCGCGAGCGTTCACCTTCGCGGCGGGCGGCGGCACGATCTTCTGTCTCAACAATGGCACTGCCGGAAAGCTGTACTTGAATGCGGCCAATCAGTTCACGGGTTCAGGAACGTTCACGAAGTCCGGCGCGGGCATGATCCAGTTCACCGGGGCATGCGCGAATCCCAACTTCACCGGCAATGTCGTTGTGATGGGTGGCGCTCTGGAGGTGCAAGGCGCAGGCAACCTTTCGGCGGCCGGCACGATCACCTTGGATAACGATCCAGCAATCACGCCTTACGTTGCCGAAGTGACCATCAGCAACATCACGGTGGCCAACAACATCATTGTGACTCCGCGCGGCGGCGTGCTGAGTTCCGAGTACGGGACGAATACAATCAATGCATCGCTGTTCAGCGGAAGCATCACGCTCAACGGGCCCCTGGCATTCGGCCTGCGTCAATTCTGGACGGCCACTCCGGCATCAGGCTATCTGACGATCTCCGGGCCGATGTCCGGCTCGGGCAACGCGACGCTTGCACTCAGCAATCCGGCAGGCGGAACCGCCAACCCCGGACAGCTCTATGTATTGGGTGCTAATGCCGGCTACAGCGGCCTATGGACGATTCCAACCAATGCGACCTTGCAGATCGATAACAACGTCGCTTCTGCGACGCTGGGCTCCGGCGCGCTGATGAATCTGAATGGAACGTTGACCTGGGCCTCGGCAGCCAGTGTAACGTGTCCGGCTCTGTCCGGCACGGGCACGCTGATTCACCGTGGAAACAGCACCCTAGCGCTGAGCAGTCCAAACACACTGGCCACGATCAAGATCGAACGCGGTCCCAATGCAACGGACAACGTCATTCTGGATCTGCCCGGCAGCGGCACGACGACGGTGACCGGCACCATCTCGGTCGGAACCGCCGGCAACGGCAACGCAGCCATGAACATCCGCGGTTCGCATACGCTGAACACGGTAAACTTCATGCTCGGTGACGCGACAAGCATGCCGGGCACCGTCAACCAGAGCGGCGGGACGGTCAATGTCAGCGGGCAGGTGCGCGTGGGACACTATCCCACCGAAACAAGCACCTACAATCTGAGCGGCGGGACATTGAATGTGACCGCGGCTTCGTCAGGCACGAATCCATTCCAGGCTGGCACCCAGGAGTATAACGGTACGGTGTACCTGGGCATCGACGGCACGGGCGTGCTGAATCAGAGCGGCGGGACGCTGATTACGCCATCGCTAGTGCTCGACAATCGCGGCGATACTGGCGGAACCGACACGTACACGATGACTGGGGGCACTCTGATCCTGGGCAACTGGGGCATTCAGGGCAACGCCAGCACATTGGTCAACCTGGGCGGCGGAACCGTCATCGCCAGCGCAACATGGAATCCACCGGCGGTGGGCGCTCGCCCGATCACGTTGACCGGGACGAACGGCGATGTCGTCTTCAACACGAATGGATTCAACATCGTTCTTGACGGCGTTGTTTCCGGCAGCGCTGGGTTGGCCAAGACTGGCGCCGGGTCGTTGATTCTGAATGCCGTCAACACGTTCACCGGCACGCTCGCGGTCAATGGCGGAACGGTGAAAGCTGGGAACGCGGGTGCATTGGGCGACGTGGCGGGCAACGGTGTGACGGTCGCCCCCGGCGGAGCCGTGGACTTCAATGGCCAGGCCATCGGCGCCAAGGCCTTCGCCAGCGTCAACGGCGGCGGAGTTGCGAACACCGGCGCGTTGACAAACTCCAGCGCGACGGCCGCGAGCTTCGCGGGCAACATCATGGCCGGCAATCCGACCGTCGGCTCTACAGCAGGGAATCTGACGCTTTCAGGCGTGCTCTCCGGAGCTGGCGTTCCGCTGACCAAGATCGGAAGCGGAACCGTCATTCTGAGCGCGGCGAACACGTATACGGGTTTGACGACGGTCTCCGCCGGCACGCTGCGGCTACAAGGCAATACGGGTGCGATCTCCGGCAACTTGACGGTCGGCGGCGGCACGTTGGAAATCGACAACACCGCTGGCGCCGATGTGGGACGAATTCCGGACACAGCGGTGGTCACGCTTTCCGGCGGCAGCTTCGTCATGTCAGCCGGCAACACGATGGATCGGCTTGAAACGATCGGCAGCCTGGTCTTTACGCCTGGAACATCGAATGCCATCACGCTGATTGGCAACGGTGCCTTCTCCTCTAGGTTGACGGTCGCCAGCGGCACGTTTGCGTCCCTGAACCTGACCGGTTCAACGTTCCTCAACCTCAACCGCCAGACGGCCGGCGGCGCAGGAACAGGAAACCTGATCCTGACGGGCCAGGGCAGCGACATTGTCGGTCCCATCGCGAACACAACCGTCAATTACCAGGCCGCTCAGTACGACTTCACCGGCGGACAGGGGTTGATTCAGAACGGCGGGACCGGAGCGCTGCGCTATACCGTTGCCGCGGGAAATTGGAATGCGGCGGGCACGTGGGACGGCGGCGCGACAGTCCCAGTGGCGGCCGACACGGTGGTCATCCGGCACGCGATCACGTTGGACGTTTCGCCAACCGTGCAAGCGGTGGTCTTCGACAATGGCGGAAACACAGGCACTCTGGCACCGGCGGCTATGACGCTGACGGTCACCAGCGGACGCGTGAGCGTCCAAGGCGCGGGGACGACCGGCACGATCAACAGCGTTCTGGCCGGCGGCGCACTCATTAAGGATGGGGCGGGGTCGCTGGTGCTGACGGCCACGAATACGTATGCGGCGCCGACGACGATCAACGGGGGCTCCCTGTTAGTCGCCGCAGACGGTAACCTTGGCACCGCACCAGGGGCACCGGCAACGAATATCATCTTGAATGGCGGCGGATTGTACTTAAACAGCGCCGGTCCCGGCGCCGACATAACCCTCAGCCCCAACCGCACGATTGCGATCGGCAATGCAGGCGGCACACTGGGCAACCTGAACACGGTCTGGCGCTTATGGCACCAGGGCGTCATCACGAATATTGCCGGCCAGGCCGGTGCCTTGACGTTTGCCGGCCCAGGACAAATCGTGATGGGTTCGGCAAGTGCCAACACCTACTCGGCCGGAACGACGTTGGCCGCCAATGCGTTCATCATCCTGGCCTCCAACAGCAATGCGCCATTTGGCGCCGGCACGGTGAACATTCTCGGCGGCCAGATGCGCAGCAGCATTACTGCGCCTGGCAATACAGTGCCCAACCCAATCGTGTTGAGCGGCGACTTGATCTTCGTCAGCGGCGGTGCGACCGATCAATCGCTTACCTTCACGGGCTCCGTAACGCTTGTCGGCACTGGAGCGCGCGTTCTGACAGTCAACACGAACGTCAATCCAATCGTCTTCAGCGGAACGATCGGGGACGGCGGCAATGCTGTCGGGCTCACCAAGACCGGCCTCGGTACGCTGACCCTCTCCAATGCCGCCCCCAACACGTTTACGGGTCCGTTAAGCGTGAACGGGGGATCCTTGAACGTGGCTGCGGCCAACAACATCAGTTCGGCGTCGGCGCTGAATATTAGCGGCGGCGCGCTGCTTTACACGGGAGCTGCGGCGGCCACACTGCCGGCGGGCGGAACGTGCTCGCCGGGAACGGCATATACCATCACCAACAAGGCGTTGACGACGAACGTCGCGACGCTGACCGTCTCGACAAACTTCGCTGTCGGGCAGGTGGTGAACGTCGCGATCGGCGATCCCATCTTCGACGGCTACGTGGTCTTGACCGTGGTCACAGGCACCACGATCAGCTACAGCCGGACGAATGCGGACGTTGCTTCCGCGGCCGCGGCCGGCACCGTCACGGGCATCGGGACGATCAACGTGCAAAACGCCGGCTGCACGTTGACGATGGCGGGTGCGTTTGGCGGAGCGGGCGGGCTCTGCAAGGCAGGCGCGGGCACGATGGTGCTGAGCGGGCAGAGCACGTACGTGGGCACTACCATCGTTGCCGCCGGCACTCTGAGCATGGGTACAAACAACGCTTTGGCGGCATCCAGCGACATCATCAATGCGGCCGCAACGCTGGACTTCGGCGGGTTTACCGCGGTCATTCGAAATCTGACCACGATTGTTGACCGAGCCGATGCGCCGATCAACGGCGTCGGCAATCTCACCGTCAACGGCAACTGCACGCTGGGTCAGAACGCCTTCCCAATCACGGTGAATCGCACGAGCACACTGACCACGGTGGCCGGATCGACGCTCAAGATTGGATCGGGCAGCGGCTCGAATCTGACGCTGGGCACGAGTACCTATTTGCCAAATGGCGCCAACGTCTCCGCCATCGGCGTGCTGGACGCACGTTTGAGTGCAGCGGTGCAGATGAATCTGGGAATCCTGCGCGTGGGCTATGCCGGTGCTACTGGAGGGACGCTTACGTCGATAGGGCAGTTGCGGCTGCCAACGGGGGCGGCGACGACAACGTCCATCGTGGCGAGCGATTCGATTCGCGTGGGTGATTCCGCCGGAATGGGCAACGCTGCCGTGACGCAGATCCTGACCTTTGGCGGCGGGGTGAACACGATTAGCACGCCGAAGTTCTCTGTCGGTTATGGCAAGGGCTCGGGCAATGTCACGGTGGCCGCGGGCGGCACGGTCAATTTCGTGGGTGTGACGGCCGTCAATATCGGCGACCAGTACAACAATGGTGGGACGGGAACACTTGAAGTTTGCACGGTTGACTTCAGCGGCGGAATTCTTAATGCGCCGAGTTGGAGCACGGTTGTTGTGGGCGCCTATCCAAGTACCGGGGCCAATGGCGGCTCCGGCACAGGAACGTTGACGCTCGGCAACAGCGCCAACGTGCTGAATATCGGCACGTTGAGCGCGGGCATTCTGTCGGGCACCGGCACATCATCGAGCGCCACGACCGGAACGATAAACATTAACGGCGGAACCGTCAGCATCGGTTCGGCAACGCTCGGCTCATCGGTGGGAAATCCCACCGCGGCGATGACGGGCACGATCAACGTTGCCGGGGGCAACGTGATCATTGGCGCAATCACGATGGGCAGATCGACCGGCACGCCGGCGGTAGCCACGGCGGGCACGCTGAACATTACCGGCGGGACGGTGAATTCGACGGGCGTCATCAACCCCGGCGGGGGAACTCTCACGACCAACACGCTGACCATCGCCAACGGGAGCACGGTCAATTCGAACAACAACAATGTGGGCAACCTCTCCACGCTGACTTTCAGCGGCGGCAACTGGTACAACCCGGGCGGGATTGCGCGCGCGTTGACGCAGACTGGCGGCACGCTGATCCGGAACGCGGCGGGGACGACGTCTATTGCGGGCGCCTACGCTCTGAACGCGGCGTGCCAGGCTCAGATCACGGCCGGCACGGTTTCCGTGAACGGCAGCATTACCACAAACAATGCGGGAAGTGTGATCACCGTTGACGGCGGCATGCTGACCTTCCCGGCGCCCAACACGCTGGCGGTGGGGCAGTTGGTGTATCGCAGCGGCGGGATCACGAATCTCGCGGCGGGCGGCGCGACGCTGAGCGGCATCGGCGACGCGCTGATTTTGCGCAACGTGGATGTGAATTTCGCGGTGAACCTGACGGGCGCGAGCGGCGGCAACATCCATTTCGAGAACGCTAACAACGCGGCGGGCGCGATCAGCGGACCACTGAACATGGGAGCCCTCAGCCGATCGGTCATCACGGAAGATATCGTAGCTGCACCTATCGACCTGACGATTTCCGGTGTGATCAGCAACGGCGGACTCAACAAGACGGGAGCGGGGACTTTGGTGCTGAGTGGCGTCAACACTTACGCCGGGAATACCACTGCCACGACCGGGATCATTCTTATCAACGGCACGCAGCCGGCGAGCACGGTGGCGTTGGCGGGCGGAACTGTGGGTGGAACAGGCACTGCCGGTCCGATGACGGGAACGCCCGGTGAGATCAACCCAGGTTCGCCGGTTACGGCACCGGGCACGCTCAAGAGCGGAAATCTGACGCTCAACAATCCGTCTATACTGACGGCGAATCTGGCTTCAAGCACGGCGTACGATCAGCTCAGTGTTACCGGCACGGTGAACCTGGGGAATGGCGCATTGAATGTGGTTTTGGGATACGTGCCGGCGCCCGGCGACTCCTTCACGCTGATCAACAACGACGGCAACGACGCGGTTGTCGGAACCTTCAACGGAATTCCTGAAGGCGGCTTCCCTGTGATTGGGGGCCACATTTTCCAGCTCACCTATGCTGGCGGCACGAATAACAACGACGTGGTGCTGACGCGCATCCAAGGCGCTATCACGGTGACGCTGAGCAGTTCGCTCAACCCGTCGAAGTACGGCGACGCTGTGACGTTCTCCTCACATGTGAGCACCGTTGTTGTGGGCGGCCCGGCGATCACCGGCACGGTCACCTTCTCCTCTGACGGTGTCGCTCTTTCCACCGTCAACGTTGACGTTGCCGGCGACGCGAGCTTCAGCACATCGACGCTGCCCGCGGGCACTCATGCGATCGTTGCCACGTACAACGGTGCGACCGAGTATGCCGCGGCCAACTCGCCGACCGTCAGCCAGGTCGTGACGAAGCTGTCAACACTGTCAGGGCTGAGCTCGTCCAAAAACCCGTCGTGCACTGGGGATAGCGTGACGTTCACCGCGATGGTGATCGCGCTGGGCAGCACGAACATCCCGGCGGGTTCGGTGCAGTTTACGCTCAATGGCGCGAACCTGGGCGGGCCGGTCGCGCTGGACGCCATTGGCCACGCGACGCAGGTGCTCAACCTGCCCGCTGGCGATCATGTGCTGGGCGCTGCGTTCCTGGACAACATCAACTTCGCCGGCAGCATGGCCACGCCCATCACACAGAGCGTGATCATCAACACGGCGCCGACGATCGCACCCATTCTGGGGGTGTCGCTGAACCAGGGCCAGATCCTGAACATTGCGGCGATCGGACACGACAACGACCTGGCGTCACCGTTCAAGGATTTTGCCTACAGCATCACGGCTGGGCCGGCGTGGGTGTCGGTCAATCCGAACACCGGCGCGATCACGGGGCTTGCGGCGCGCGACGGCACTGGCGACGTGACGGTGCAGGTGACGGACGGCGGCGGGCTGTTCAACAGCACGACGTTCCACATCGACGTGATCAATGCCAACACGGCGCCGCTGATTGCGGCCCTTGGAACCCAAACACCGACGCAGGGCGTCTTTTTCACTATTACGGCAGTTGGGACGGACAACGATCCGACGTCGCCGAACAAAGATCTGACCTACTCCCTGACCAGCGCGCCGGTGTGGCTGTCGATTGTTCCGGCGACGGGCGTCATCAGCGGAATGCCGCCGAATAACGGCAGCGGAACGGTAACGGTGCGCGTTACGGATGGCGGCACACCGAAACTGTATGCGGAAACGACGTTCGCGGTCAACGTGATCGATGCAGACGATGCGCCCGTATTGGATCCGATCGCCAACCTGAACATGACGCAGGGACAGTGGATCACCTTCCAGGCGACGGCGCACGATATCGATCCGGCCGGGCCAAACAGTACGCTGGTGTTCTCCAACAATGCCGGCCTGACGTGGGTAAACGTCGCGCCGAGTGGCCTCATTACTGGGCAAGCGCCAAACAACGGCAGCGGTTCGGTGACGGTGCGGGTGACCGACGGCGGTGGCCTTTTCGATGAGAAGACATTCACCATTACTGTTGCCGACGTGAACGATCCTCCAACGATCGATGTGATCAGCACGCAGACGGTGCCGCAGGGCAACGGCTTCAGCATTCAAGCGTTCGGCCACGACCTGGATCCGGACGTAACGAATAGCACGTTGACTTACACTCTTACCAGCGCGCCGGCGTGGGTGAGCATCCTGGGGAACGTGATCAGCGGCACCGCGCCGAACGGCGGCGACGGCAATGTGACGGTGCGCGTGACCGATGGCGGCGGGCTCTATGCGGAGACGACCTTCGCGGTCGTCGTTACGGATCTGAACCAGAACCCGACGCTGGACCCATTCGTTGCGGTGACGCTGGCTCAAGGCCAGTCGTTAAACATCCAGGCTTACGGACACGACATCGACCCGCCAGGGCTGGACAGCACGCTGACGTACAGCCTGGATACGGCGCCGGCGTGGGTGAACATCGACTCGGTGACAGGCTCGATCGTCGGCGTCGCGGCGAACGCAGGCAGCGGCGGCGTGACCGTGCGGGTGACGGATGGCGGCGGCTTGTTCGCCACGCAGTCCTTCAACATCACCGTGACGGATGTCAATGACCGGCCGACGCTGCTCGGTATTCCCAACCAGACCGTTACACAGGGCAATGTGCTCACGGTAAATGTGGTGGGCTCCGATATCGATCCAGCGGGTGCGAACCACAACCTGACCTATAGCCTGGTGACGGCGCCGGCGTGGCTGAGCATTGTTCCAGCGACGGGCGTCATCAGCGGGACCGCGCCGAACGGCGGCAGCGGCATCGTTGTGGTTCGAGTCAGCGATGGCGGCGCGCCGGTTCTGTATTCGGAAGTGACGTTCCTGGTCACTGTGGACGACGTCAACGAAGCGCCGACGCTCGATCTGATTCCGAACATGACCGTGACGCAGAACAGCGCGATTGCCTACCAGGCGATCGCGCATGACACCGATCCAGCCGGGCCAGACAGCACGCTGACCTTCACCAAGACGGCAGGGCTGGGGTGGGTGAGCATCGACCCGGATGGGCTGATCACTGGACAGGCGCCGAACAACGGCACCGGCAGCGTCACGATTCGCGTGACCGACGGCGGGACGCCGGGGTTGTTCGCGGAACGAACGTTCAGCATCACCGTGACCGACGTGAACGATCCGCCGACGGTGACGCAGATTCCAGATGTGCCGCTCTTCCAGGGCGACCTGCTGTCGGTCACGATCTTCGCGAACGACATCGACCCGGCTGCGCCGTTCAACACACTTGGTTACTCGCTGACACTCGCGCCGGCGTGGGTGAGCCTTGCCGGCAACGTCATCAGCGGAACTGCGCCGAACGCCGGCAGCGGCCTGGTGATTGTCCGTGTGACCGATGGCGGCGGATTGTTCGTGGAGACCGTCTTCAATATTATCGTCACGGATGTGAACGACGGCCCGACGCTCGATCCGATCACGGACGTGACGGTGACGCAGAATCAATCCATCGCCTTGCAGGCCGTTGGACACGACATCGATCCGGCGGCTCCGAACAACACCCTGACTTACAGCAAGACCTCCGGCCCGGCGTGGGTGAACGTGAGCCCCACGGGACTGATCACGGGCACCGCGGCAAATGCAGGCGATGGCGACGTGATTGTGCGTGTGACTGACGGTGGAACGCTCGGACTGCTGGTCGAGCGGACATTCCACGTCACGGTCATCGACGTGAACGATACGCCGACACTTCTGCCCATCGGGCCCGTGGTGATGGTCGCGCAAAACGCTCCATTGGTTCTGAGTGCGATCGGCGCCGATATCGACCCGGCGGCTCCGAACAGCACGATTGCTTACAGCCTCGTCAGCGCTCCGGCATGGGTCACGATCGATCCGGTCAGCGGCGCATTCGGCGGCACGGCGGCCAATGGCGGCAGCGGGATGGTCACCGTGCGCGTAACGGATGGCGGAACCCCGCCGCTCTACGCAGAACGCACCTTCACGCTTGCCATCACAGACCTAAACGAAGCCCCGACACTCGATCCGATCGGCAACGTCACGCTGGCTCAAGGAGCGCAGCTCAACATCCAGGCCAACGGGCATGACATCGATCCGACGGCGCCAAACAATGTACTTACGTACAGCCTTGACGCCGCGCCGGCATGGGTCAGCATCAATCCAACCAGCGGCGCGATCGTCGGAGTGGCCGCGAATAACGGCAGCGGCACAGTCACCGTTCGAGTGACGGATGGCGGCACGCCCGGCCTGTTTGCCACGCGTTTGTTCACGGTGACCGTGACGAACGTCAACGATCCGCCGGTGCTGAATGCGATCGCGACCGTCCCCATTACTTCAGGGCAGGCGCTCAGCGTGACGGCGACCGCGGTTGACCCCGACGTGGGCGAAGTGCTGACCTATGCAAAGATCAGCGGTCCGGCGTGGGTGAACGTGGCGGGCAATGGAGCCATCACGGGCACGGCGATCAATGGCGGCACGGGATCGGTGACGGTGCGCGTGACCGACCTCGCCGGTGCGTACGACGAAATGACGTTCCTGATCAATGTGACGGACGTGAACACGGCGCCAACGTTGAGCGCGATCGGCAACGTGACGCTCACGCAAGGCGACCTTCTTTATGTCCCGGCGCAGGGCGACGATGTCGATCCGCCGGGCCCGAACAGCACTCTGACGTACGTGCTGGTCAGCGCTCCGGCGTGGGTGACGCTAGATCCGACGGCGGGCGTCTTGGCCGGTGTCGCTCCGAACAACAACGCTGGCAGTGGATTGGTGACGCTGCACGTGACCGATGGCGGCACACCATCGCTCTCGTCGGCGAACGTCAGCTTCACCGTCACTGTCAACAACATCAACGATCCGCCGAAGCTGTCGCCGCTGCTGGACGTTACGCTGCTGCAGAATACGAACCTGAACGTGACGGCCACGGCCAGCGACCCGGATGTCACCGATATCCTGACGTTCGTGAAGATCGACGGACCGGCGTGGGTGAACGTGGCGGCTAATGGCGCGATCACCGGCGTCGCAGCGAACGCTGGCAGCGGGCTGGTCACGATTGGCGTGAGCGACGGGCTGCGGGCTGATCAAGCAAGCTTCTTCGTGACCGTTACGGACGTAAACGATGGCCCGACGCTCGACCCGGTGCCGGCCATCACGGTTCTGGAGCGGCAGGCCTTCGTGGTTCAGGCGTACGGCCACGACATTGATCCGGCTGCGCCGAATAATACGCTCGTGTACAGCAAGAGCGCGGGGTTGACGTGGGTCAATGTCGGCGCCGGCGGGATGATCTCCGGCGAAGCTCCAAACAACGGCAGCGGCACCGTGACCGTGCGCGTGACGGACGGCGGAACGCCGCCGGTGTTTGCCGAGCAGATCGTCACCATCAACGTGCTTAACGTCAATGATGCGCCGGTCATGAATCCGATTCTCGATGTCACGGTTGTGCAGGGGCAGAATCTCAGTGCGACCGCGACGGCTTCGGACGCCGATACGGGCGACACGCTGACGTTCAGCAAGGAGAGCGGTCCGGCGTGGGTGAACGTGGCCGGCAATGGCGCGATCACCGGTATCGCGGCGAACGCCGGCAGCGGTTCGGTGACGGTGAGAGTGACCGATGGCAGCGGCGCGACGGACAAAGCGACGTTCATCGTGACCGTGACGGACATCAACGATCCGCCGACGCTCGATTCAATCCCGCCGCTGATCGTGGTGCAGGGCGCGATGCTGGGAGTGCAGGCGGTGGGCCACGATATAGACCCGGCCGCTCCCAACAACACGCTGACGTACAGCATGACCAGCGGGCCGGCGTGGGTGACGGTTGGGGCGACGGGCAGCATCACCGGTGTCGCTCCGAACAACGGCGGCGGCAGCCTGACTGTTCTCGTCTCCGACGCGCTGGGTGCGTTTGCCGAACAGACGACGACGATCACGGTCATCGACGCGAACGACATCCCGACGCTCGACCCAATCCCCGACGTGACGTTAGCGCAAAACACCGCTCTGTCGGTGACGGCCACGGGGCATGACATCGACCCGGCCGCGCCGAATAATGTCTTGAGCTACAGCCTGACCAGCGCGCCGTCGTGGGTGACGATCGATGCGGTGACCGGAGCGATGACCGGAACCGCTGCGAATCTCGGCAGCGGAACCGTTGTTGTTCGCGTGAGCGATGGGGGAACCCCGGTGCTGTACGCCGAACAGAAGTTCACGATCACGGTGACGGACATCAACGATGCGCCGACACTCCTGCCGATGGGCGACGTTTCTCTGGAAGCCGGGACGCTGCTCAACGTCATGGCCATCGGACGGGACATCGATCCGCCCGGATCGGCCAAGACGCTTTCCTACAACCTCCTCGCCGCGCCGGCGTGGGTCTCGATCAACCAGATCACCGGCGCCATCAGCGGCATCGCCCTTGCCGGCGGAAGTGGAAAGGTGACCGTGCAGGTTCTCGATGCGGGTCTGCCGCGCCTGAGCGCTCAGACGTCCTTCAACATCACCGTCATCAGCGTCAATCCGGTGCCGGTCATCACGGACTTTACGCCGGGAGCAGCGACCACCGGAGACGCCGACTTCACGCTGGTTGTTTCGGGCATCGGCTTCAACAGCACGTCGGTCGTTCAGTTCGGCGGAATCGCGCTTCCGACCACGGCCATCAGCAGCACGACGCTGAGCGCGACGGTCAGCACCGCGGTTCTGACGATGGCCGGGCAGACGCCTTTCGTGGTGGTCAACCCCGCGCCGGGTGGCGGCGCATCGAACGCGAAGTTCTTCACGCTGAACGGGCGGCCGGTCATTGCCAGCCCTGCGACCGCCACGCCGAACCCGGCAGCGCCGGGACAGGACATTGTGCTGTCGGTTTCCGCCAGCGATCCGGAAAACAAGCCGCTGACCGTCACGTGGGATCTGGGCGATGGCACCACGGCCATGGGATCCAGCGTGACGCATCATTACAGCACGGCGAACACGTACGCGGCGACGGCGACCGTTTACGATCCGGATGGCGGCAAGATTACCAGCAGCATCGCGGTTGTCGTGGCTGCGCCAGCCACTTCCCCGAGTACGTTGGTTGACACAGACGGCGACGGATTCCCCGACACGATGGAACTGGCCGCCGGATCTTCGCCGACCAATGCGGCCGACACGCCCGGCAACGCTCCGCCTGTCAAGCAAACGATTCCGCTGACGGACGCCAAGCTGCGCATGAAGTTGAACTTCGTGCTTCCGAGTTCCGACAGCATTCAGCTCAGCGCCACGATTCTCCTCGGCGAGATGACGCAGATTGGCAGCCAGATGCTCGCGTTCAGCGTCGGGAATGTTTCGAAGTCGGTCGTGCTGGACCTGAAGGGCGGCTTCAAGGCCACGGGCATCAGCGTGAAGCTGACGAGCAAGGGGCTTGCGCCGCGCATGGGCAAGCTTTCGATCAAGCTGAGCAAGGGAGCGTTCGCCGAGCTGCTGGCCGGCAATGGACTGACGAAAGACACGGCGGCGCTCAACAAGCCCGTGGACATTCCGCTGTACGTGCTTTTTGACAACAAGCTGTTCCAGAAGGCGCAGCATCAGCTCTATACGTGCAAGCCCGGCAAGAGCGGAACGACGAAGGACGCGCCGCTTTAGCGGCAGGGTTCAGGGTTCAGGGGCTAGGGTTCAGGGTGAGTGGTGGAGAGCACGCTTGAGATCGCGCCAAAACGGACGGCGCGATCTCAAGCGCGCCACAATTTTTTGCCGGTCGTGGGGCGAGACCCAAGTGCTCGCCCCAAGGGAACCCGGGGGGGTCGTTCCATTCAACCGGCAAAGCTCTTGACGGCAGGGTTCAGGGTTCAGGGTTCAGGGTCATGGTTTTCGAGTGCCCTACCTCAAATTTCGCCGCGGCTTGCGGCGACCTGAGCCAAGAATCCTGAACCTCGAACTCTCCTGCCGTTGTGCAACTTTCGGTTCACGGGGCTGGTTCTGAACCCCGAACCCCGAACCCTGCTGTTATCCCGCCTTAGCCAAATGCGAACTGCTGACGTGCGCGCTGCCGGACGCTTCATTCATCAGCGCCTCAACGAATGCCTTGAACTCAGCCTGACTGAGCGGCTGGTCCGTCGGGAAGCACGCGGCGGTCGCAGTCATCTGTTTTCGCGAAACCACGTACCGCACCAATCCCGGCACGCGGTTCAATTCATTGGCGCGCTCGACCTGGGCGGTGCCCGCCGGCACGGAGGCCGGCACCACCGAGGCTGGCGCTACCCAGCCGCGCAGGAAGCCCGCGCAGGCGGAGATGCGCACGCGGCAGCGCTCGGCCGATGTCAGTTCACGGCTGAGGAGAAGTTCGTCGCCGATGCGCCACGCGCGGTAGCCGCACCGCCTCGCCAGGTCGTCCACTTGCTGCAGCGAAAGAGCGGGCATCGCACACGGCGCGGCCGGCTGAGCGAACGCGGCCTGGACGGACGGATGGTCCACGCGCCGCTCTTCCACCGTGCGCCGGATGATCGTCAGCGCATGCCGCCGGTCGTGGTTCATCTGGCGCAAGGTCTGCAGAATCAGGCCGGAGGTCAGCACGCCTTCTTCGCGCGGACGCGGCGAAATGGCGCGATGCATCGTCACGGTGTCGCAGGTTTGTACGAAGGTGGCGGCGATGCTGCGCTGGTTGATCTCGTTGATCGCCTGCGCAAGCGGCACGTCGTCGAGCTGCGGGAGGTCGATGACCGGCGACTCCAACACCAGCAGCCCGCGCGTTCCGGAAACGCGAAAGTCATCCACGGTGGTCACGCCCAGCATCGAACTGTGGAACTTGACCTTCGCCCGGAACGCGCGGAAGCCCGGCTCATCCTGACACGGCCAGTTGTGAAAGCGGAACATCCCGAGCGCGATGTTGACCAGCGCTTTGTCTGGATCGAAGGGCTGCGTGGGAGGAGCCGCAGGGGTTGACATGGATGCGCGCAGCAGCGCCGGCGGCTCTTCGGGCGCGCCGACGGAGACCATCGGCGCCACCGGCAGCAGCTCCAGTTCGGCCGCGCCCTGGATCTCCGGCACGAGGTTGCTTTTGAAGCACACGCCGCAGAGCACGTGCTTGCCGATATCCGATACCGGACACTCGATCTGGCCACCACAGCCTTGGCAGGTCACTCGGATCATGCGCATGGCCGCGTCCTCCCGGTTACAGTCACATGTAGCACTCTGCAACATACACCATGCGAAGTAGGTAACGCAAGGGTTTGCGCACAAAAATGTTTATCAAAGTTTCATATTATTACGGTGTATGTACTTACATAAACACAATTTCTGACTTGCGCATGGTCTAGTGCACGTGTGCTACTTTTTCATCACAACCCACTTCCCACCGGGAAGGTCTTCGACCTCGTAGCCCAGGGCCTTGATTCCGTTGCGGATTTTGTCTCCAAGCTGGTACTGTTTGGCCGTGCGAGCCTCCAGGCGCGCTTGCATGAGCAACTCGACAAGCTGCTCGCTGTCGCCGGCGGAGGCGGCTTTGGCGCGATGGGGGCGAAGGCCGAGGACCGAGAGCATCAGTCGGATAGTCGCGAGCGCTGCTGCAATCTGTTCCGGCGTCAGAACGTTTTTCGCCAATTCCTGGTTCGCGTGGCTGACGAGATCGAAAACGACGCCCAGTGCGCCAGCCGTGTTGAAGTCGTCGTCCATCGCAGCTTCGAACTGCGCGATCTCAACCCTGTTTGGCGCAGCCACGCCCGCAGCGTTGACCCGCTCAAGTGCTTCAATCGTATTGTAGATGCGTTCGAGGCGTGCAACAGCCTCATCAAAAAGCTGCCGCTCGGCTTCCAGAGGCGACCGGTAATGGCTAGAGAGCATGAGCATGCGGATGGCCATCGGATCATAAGACCCCTCCGGCCAGATCATCTCTCGCAGCCATTTAACGTTTGGTTTGCCTTCGGCGTCGCGAAAGCTCTTCGCCATCTTCTCGCCATCAACGGTGATGAAGGCGTTGTGAACCCAGTAGCGCACGGAATCTTTGTCGCCGAGTTCCTCGTGGTAGGCGCACTCGGTCTGAGCCTTCTCGTCTTCGTGATGCGGGAAGAGCAAATCCTGCCCGCCGCCGTGAATGTCGAACGGCACGCCCAGGTACAGCCGCGACATCGCGCTGCACTCGAGATGCCACCCCGGCCGGCCCTCACCCCACGGCGACGGCCAGCGCGGCACTAGATCGCCGCCGGCGGCCATCTCGGGCTTGTCGTTTTTGTTCAGTTTCCAGAGCACAAAATCGCCGGAGTTTTTCTTCACCGCCATGCGGTCCTGCGAAATCCGCCCCGAATGCCCCGCCTCTTCTTCCTCAAGCTTGCGCCCCGACAGAGCGCCATACCGCGCGTACGTCGCCGTGTCGAAATAAACGTCGCCGTCGCTGGCCGCGTAAGCATGCTTCTTGTCGATCAGCCTCGCGACGATCTCGATCATTGAATCGATGTGGTCGGTTGCGCGCGGGTACACGTCGGCCGGTTTAACGTTCAATGAAAGCATCAGCCGGTGGAACTCGTCGATGTAGCGCGAGGTGATTTCGCGGTACGGGGTTTTCTCGGCGATTGAACGTTTAATAATCTTGTCGTCCACGTCGGTGAAGTTCATCACGAAGCGGACGTTGTAGCCTTTGTATTCCAGATAGCGCCGCACGACGTCGGGCGTAATCGCCGCGCGCGCGTGCCCCAGATGAAGGCTGTCGTAGACGGTCGGCCCGCAGGTGTACATCGTCACCCGCCCCGCGTTGAGCGGCTTGAACTCTTCCTTCTGTCGCGATTGGGAATTGAGAATCCGAAGCATAGTCGAGTGCTGAGTCCTGAGTGCTGAGTGCCGAGCTGGATCTCTCCTCTACGATACGCTATATCATATTCCACGCCTTCAAAACTCGAAAGCCGAAACTCACATTACGCCAAGGGCAACGTCTGTAAAAAACTGCACTCGTGCGTGTGTGCCACTGCATCCGGCTGCGGCACCGCCGCCTTGACTGCGCTTCAGCGCAGTCTCCAGCAGTGCCCTTGCCTGTAAGAAAGTGCACATGTGGTGATCAGGCGTCCGTTGTCTCCGGCACGCTGTAAAGAAGTGCACGTGTGGTGATCACCTCCGCATCCTCTGCGGTTCCACCTTCATGTCTCAGCGCCCTCCCGTCTTGACGGTCCCTGTTCGCTGTAAAAAAGTGCACATGTGGTGATCACCACCCGCGGTTGCCATTAACTCCAGACTTCGCGACTTCAGACTGCTGTAAAAAAGTGCACCTGTGGTGGTCGGTCGTCTGCGGTTCCACCTTATGTCTCAGCGCCCTCCCGTCGTGACGGTTCCGTTCGCTGTAAAAAACTGCACATGTGCACAACCCCTAACGCAGCCAGTTGCCACAGACCCGCCACGTCGGGCTACCTTGGGACAGAACTTCCAACCTGCCCCCACCAATACTGACGTTCCAGCCAAAAGAATGCTGCAAAGATTTTGGTAGTTATTTGCATAATTAAAAAGCGCGGGTGGCCCACTAGGTGGCCCCACCTGCGTAACATGTGCGATGGTCGTCGGAAGATGAAAAGGTTTCTTGCGCGTCCTCAAAACTCGCGGCTGCGCTGGAGCGCTTGCTGGCGCGATAGTACGCGCTCAGTTCCAAATAATGCGTGCCTGCGTGACATTCCTTAATCATTCAATCCTTATCAGTCATGACTTGGCACGTCAGCCAGCAGGCGCTCCAGCGCCTCTGGATCGATGGGCTTCGTCAGATGCATGTCAAACCCGGCGTCCAGCGCGCGTCGTTTGTCTTCGTCCTGGCCGAAGCCGGTCATTGCCACCAAGTATACGTGCTTCAAATCCCCGTCCTTGCGCGCGGCGCGAGCGAAGTCGTATCCATTCATTCCGTTAGGCAAACCGATGTCGCACAGGACTACTTCCGGACGGAACTGCGTTGCGCCGGCGAGTCCCTCCTGTGCCGTATGAGTTTCCGCAACGTGGTGGCCTGCTAATTCCAACAACAACCGCAGCGTGGCTGCCGCATCGAGGTTGTCTTCCACGATAAGAACGCGTAGCGCGCGGGCGGCCGGGGCCGGGGCCTCCGCAGCCGTTACGCTCACCGGTGCTTTCACCATCGGCAAGCGAACCACAAACTGTGAGCCCTTGCCGGGTCCCCCGCTGCACGCCCCGACGCTGCCCCCGTGCAGTTCGGTCAAGCCTTTGACCAATGCCAATCCCAGGCCCAGTCCTCCGAGGCGGTCTCGGTGGCGGGCGCGCTCCGATTGCCTAAATGGCTGGAACACATTGCCCACCATTTCGGTTTCAATTCCGATCCCGGTGTCACTCACGATGATGACGGCCAGTTCGCGCTTGACACCGAGTTCCACTAACACGCTGCCGCCCCGGTCGGTGAACTTGTTAGCATTGTTCACGAGATTGCCAATAATCTGGACCAAACGTGCGGAATCGCCGTTGACCCACACCCTATCCGCCGGCACGCGCACCTCCAAGGTCAAGCCGCTGGCTTCCAATAACGGGCGTTGGTCTTCGGTGGCAGTACGCACCAGGCTGGCTAGGTCCAGCAGCTCAGTTTTGAGGATAACTTTGCCGCGATTAATCCTTGACACGTCGAGCAGATCATCGACGAGGCGGGTCATGTGAGTGACTTGGCGCGTGATGATTTCGCGCATGCTTTCGAGGATCTTATCACGACCCTGTATCCGGCCGAGAACGTGCGCAGCGTTGCGGATCGGTGCGAGTGGATTGCGCAGCTCGTGGCCCAGCATCGCCATGAACTCGTCTTTGCGCCGCGCCTCCTCGCGCACCGCCTCTTCCGCCTGTTTGCGCTCGGTGATATCCATATTCACACCGCTAAGGCGCAACGGCTTTCCGGCAGCATCTTTGAACGTCTGGAAGCGCCCGGCGAGCCAATGCACGCTGCCATCGCGCCAGACGACCCGCCACTCTCCATCGACAGGCTCACCCGTTTCGAAGGTTCGATTAACGAGGCCGACGGCAGCCGCGCGGTCTTCGGGGTGAACCAGTTGCTCCCAGGCAGGTTGGCTCTTGCCAAACTCGCCAGGCGCCAGGCCATACATTGCTTCCAATTCCGGCGTCCAGACGTTCACGCCAGTTTGGACATTCCACTCGAACGCGCCGATTCTGGCGCCCTTGTACGCCAGACTCAGCCGCGCCTCGCTATTTCGCAGTGTGTCTTCCGCCTGCTTGCGCTCGGTGATGTCACGCAGGATGACCGTAAACAGCTTCTGCCCGTTAATCGCGATGTGTGAAATCGACGCTTCAATCGGAAACTCTTCGCCATCGGACCGCAGACCGGAGACGGTTCCCAACCGGCCCATCTGTCGTGCCGTTTCGCCCGTCTTGCCAAATCTCTGTATATGCTCGCGGTGCGCGTTTCGCGCTCGTTCGGGTATGAACCGGTCCAGCGGCTGTCCCATTGCCTGAGCCGCGGGACACCGAAACATCTTTTCTGCCGCGGCGTTGAACATGACGATCCGCTGATTGTCATCCACGCTGATGATGGCATCCATCGCGGAATCCACCACGCCAGCCAGTCGCGCGGCGCTCTGGCGCAGTGCTTCGGCCGCTTGCTTGCGCTCGGTGATATCGCGTGTGATCTTGGCAAACCCGCACAACTTTCCGGCATCGTCATGCAGCGCATTGATGCTCACGCTGGCAAAGAAGCGGGAGCCGTCCTTGCGCACGCGCCAGCCTTCCTCTTCGTGCCGTCCTTGAGCGGCCGCAGCCTCTAACTCACGCTGGGGATGGCCCGCGGCCACGGCTTCTTCAGTGTAGAACCGAGAAATGGGCTGGCCCACGATTTCGTCGGCCGTCCAGCCTTTGATCCGCTGCGCGCCTTCGTTCCAACTGGCGACGAGCCCTTCAGGATCCACCATGAAAATGGCATAGTCCTTGACCCCGGCCACAAGCAGCCGGAAGCGTTCCTCACTTTCGCGCAGTGCCTCTTCCGCCCGTCTGCGCTCGGTGACGTCGCGAGCGTACAGGTTGAGGTAGCCGGCTTCGGGCACGGGGGCGATCGAAAGTGAGAAGACCCGGGCGCCGCAGGTAACATCTAATTCTGTTGAGGTACTCGTTGAAAAAGCCCGAGCAATTGCTTCGCGCCAGAGCGCAGGGGCCGGATCGCCGACCGCGGACTTCCACTCCTCCAGCACTGGCTGGCTGGCCGCGTTGGCGTACAGGATCGTGCCATCCTGCTTGACGCGCAGGACCGGGTTGGGGTTTTCGCCGGGGAACTTGGCCAGCGCAGCCAGCTCCTCGGCCGCGCGCCGCTTTTCGGTAACATCATGGAAGACCATGACGACGCCGAGGACGTTGCCGTCCGCGCTACGAATCGGCGCGGCACTATCCTCGATGGGGAACTCCCGCCCGTCCTTGTTGATCAGCGCGGTGTGATTGGCCAAGCCGACCACGTGACCTTCGCGCAATACCCGCGCCACGGGATTGACGGCCGGCTGCCGCGTTTCCTCGTTGACGATGTTGAAGACGTCTTCAAGCGGCTGGCCAATCGCTTGGTCCGCGGTCCAGCCCGTGAGTTGCTCCGCGACGGGATTGAGTAATGCGACCCGGCTTTCGCGGTCGGTGGCAATGACGGCATCGCCGATACTCGACAGGGTTACCGTCAACCAGGCGCGCTCTTGCCGGAGCTGTTCTTCACTCTGTTTGGTCCTGTCTAAAGCAACGGCGTAGATGCTGCCGGCGGACTTCATCTGGCTCCGCACATAGAACGCCAGAATGCCGCCCAGCAAGAGCATCAATCCAACCCCAAAGCCCAACGTTACCCGAGCGGTGCGCTCCACGGTGTGTTGACGCTGGTTGCGCAAGTCGGTCTCAGTTTGCAGAAAGTCATCGGACACTTCTCGGAACGCATCCATCAGATTCTTGCCCGCGATGTTGCTCTGATGCGAGCGTATCTGGTCGAGTGGTTCGCCTTGCTTCTGTCGCGCCACCAGATCGCGTGCAAAATCAGCCCAGCGCTGATAGGCGTCGTGAACTTCCTTTGCCTTCTGTGTTTGGCGGGGGTTGTCTAACACCAGTTGCAGCAGTTGATCGTAGACCGGCCCCATCGTAGCGTTTGCGTTCTCATAAGGCTCAAGGAATTCCGAGCTGCGGTCGATTTGATAGCCGCGCACACCGGTCTCAGCATCGCTGGCCATCTTGCGATATTGGCGAATCGTCGCAATGACTTGAAACGTGTGATCGACCCATTCAGCCTGGTCGAGCAGATGGACGACCATTGCTGCCATGACGCCAGCGAAGACGACTACCAGCAGAACGGGCAGAATGACCGCGCGCCGGACTGCTGATTGGAGCGTCCGGTGCTCAGCAGAAAATTGTTCCATTGGTGCTCCGCGAGGACCGGTGAAAAGGGAAATATCGCGCGCTGAAAGGAAATCACTCTTGAACACGCGAAGGGCGCATCTCCGATCTACCCCGTGGCAGGGGACAGGCCACTTCCCGCGCGTGCAGACTGCCCTTCATGCTACGCAGGCATTCTCGAGTGCACAAGGGCAAGCCGGTGGCGGAGATTCGAAACATCGGTAACAGAGCACCCCATCTCGCTCAACGCCTGCCCGAGCGACCGTCCAAACGCCATTTACTGGGACGCGCCCATCCTCAGATTCCTTCTTCAGCGTTATTCATCATTCCTCATTCCTCATTCATCATTTCTTCACATCTCCCGGTTCTTGCCTTGGCGCGGCATTGCGGGCATGATCGCCGGCTGGACTCCTTGGAGAACTGGCTTATGTCCGGCTTTAACCTGTTGCGGGTCGGCTGTGCGCTGCTGAGCACTCTGGTCGCGGTGGCGGAGGAACCTGCGCTGGAGATCACGGCCGATACTCGCCTGGATCCTGCGAAGACGTACTCCAAAATCGTCATTAAAGCCTCGAACATCACGGTGGACGGGCAGGGCGCATGGGTGGTCGGCGCAAGGGAAGGAAGCCCAAGTGCCTACAAAGGAACCGGCATCGAAAGCGCGGGCGTGTCGAAGGTGACGCTGCGCAACGTCAACGTGAAGGGCTGGGAAACGGGGCTGAAAATCGAGGACGGCGCGGAGTGGCTCGTCGAGAACTGCGACTTCTCCGATAACTTTCACGACCCCGAGTTCGGCTGGGGCGAACACGGCCGCCGCGGGGGCATCGTCTTGTCTCGCGTCAGCAAATCCACACTGCGCAAGAATAAGGCAAACCGCGTTTGGGATGGCTGCGTTCTGGTCGATTGCATGGACAACACGCTCGCGGACAACGACTTTTCGCACGCTTCGAACACCTGCCTGAAGTTGTGGGCGTCCTGCCGCAACCAGATCCAGCGTAACAATCTCAGCTACGGGTTGCGCATCAAGCCCGGCGAGGTGCACGCGCGCGATTCGACGAGCGTGCTGATCGAAAGCGGCTCGAACGACAACCGCTTCATTGGCAACGACTGCACTCACGGCGGGGACGGCATCTTCATCCGTGTGTTGAACGGCTGGGTCAGCACGGGGAACTATTTCGAGGAGAACGATTGCTCGTACGCGAACAACAACTGCGTCGAGGCGTGGTCGCCGCGCAACACCTACGTGCGCAACAAGGCGAACCACGGCAGCTACGGCTTCTGGCTTGGAGCGTCGGACCAGACCGTGCTGCTGGGCAACGAAGCCAGCGAAAACGGCGATCCGAAAGGGATGCACAACTCGCCGCACCTTCCCGGCAACGGCCACGCCGGAATCGTCTTCATGTTCGGTCCGTCCAGCCACACGATCGTTCGTGGGAACACCTGCCGCGGCAACAACGGCGCGGGCATCGCCGTGATCGGTGACACGGACAGCAAAGGCGCGAAATGGAAAGCGTACCACTGGATCATCGAGCAGAACGTGCTGAACGAAAATCGCTGGGGCATTTACGCGCAGTACGCAGATTGGCTGGACGTGGCGGCGAACACCTTCGAGAAAAATAGCGAAGGCGACTTCAAGGACGCTGGCGGCCTAACCAATCTCACGCAGTACGTTCCCAAGGCCGAAATCACCAAGCCCCCCAAGGCGGTGCTGGAGGGGCCGGCCATGGGCAAGGTCGGTCAGCCGGTAATGCTGGACGCCTCCAAGAGCTCCGACCCGGCTGGCGGCGCGCTGCGCTTCCGCTGGGATCTGGGAGACGGCACGTTTTCGACCGAGCCGCGCGTGACCCATGCCTTTGCCGCGCCGGGTTTTTACCGCGTGGGCTTGACCGTGAACAACGGGCTGCTCTCCGATTTGGCGTGGCGGGACTTCTACGCCGTCGAGGATGTCGAAGAACTCGGCACGGAGGGCCAGGCGGCCGACTGGAGCTGGGTCGATCCGCAGTCGAAGGCGAAATTCAGCGACGATCGCGAGGTGCGCATCAGCGGCCGCAGTTCGCTCTATGCGCTCATCCAGCCCTACAGCGGCATGCGCGTGAACCTGCTGTACCCGTCGTCACGCAAGGCCGGCTGGCCGCTGGCCGGCAAGAAATCTCTGGTCTTCTGGTTCAAGGGCGTCAATGAGAACGTGCCGGCCTGGCAGGATGCCAACCCGATTGTGACGCTCCACGAAACCGAACAGAAGTTCGTGCGCCTGACGCCCAAGCGGGATTTGCTGAGCGCGCCGCCATACATCGAAGCGCGCGAGGGCTGGACGTACTTCGTCGTGCCGCTCGCCGGGGACGAACTGTGGAAGCGCGACAGTAGCGCGGGCGTCCCTGCCGGCGCGGAGATGACGACAGCCAACTGGCTCACCATCGGCTTCGACTCCTGGGGCGCCCCGCCGCTGCGCATCTGGCTGGACGGCCTGGCGTTCAAGCCGTAAACACAGGAGCCCAGTTGCGCGGCACCGATCCATTTGCACAGTGCATGAGGCAGGAGATGAGCGGAAACATCGATTGGCTTAATTAAAGCTAAGAGTTGTATGAAGATAGGTTCTTTTGCAGAGAATCGAGTAGATCAAGTTCAGCGGCGGCGGGCGGCGTTTGCTGGGTGGGCGGAATATCGGGTAATCGAAAGGCTCTTATAGGAGCACAATGATTTCGCCTGTAAGCGCGGAGTCTGTTATGAAAACGTTCATTCTTATCGCAAGTGCACTCTTGTTTGTTTGCACATGTGACAGCGCCCATGCGGCGGATTTCGCGGACACGGGATCGCTTGGCAACGGACGTTGGTCTCACACCGCCACATTATTGCCCAGCGGCCAAGTCCTTGCCGCCGGAGGAAGTACACTGCGTTTTTCGGAGTTCCCCGACGCGCGCAACTCATGTGAGCGTTACGACCCGGCCAGCACATTCTGGCTGGGTGCGGCGCAACTTCTAACGCCGCGCACACTCCACACAGCAACATTGCTTGTCGATGGACGCGTGCTCGTCGCGGGCGGACAAGGCTACGACTATAGCAATCCAACGCTGCCGAGCGCCGTCGCACTGGCTCAGTGCGAAATCTACGACCCGGTCGCCAATGCTTGGACCGCGACACAAGCGCTGCTTCAGAGCCGCGTCTCGCACAAAGCCGCTCGCCTGCCCAACGGGAACGTTCTCGTCGTCGGCGGGTCCGCGCTCGCGACTTGCGAGATCTTTCGGCCGGACTCGGGAACCTGGGCGAACGCGTCATCCATGCACTTTGCCAGAAGCGGCCACACGCTCACGCCGCTGGCCAACGGCCGCATTCTGGTCGCGGGCGGCGAGTCGTCCCAGTCCAGTGAAATCTACGATCCGGCTCTGGATAGCTGGTCCCTGACCGGCGCGATGAACGTCGCGCGCAGCAATCACGCCGCCGTGCTGCTCAACGATGGCCGCGTGCTTGTGGTCGGCGGCAACGGCACCGCGACGAGCGAAATCTACGATCCCGTGACTGGCACGTGGTCGCTGACGGCTTCCATGTCGCAGCCGCGAACGTTGCCCACCGCTACGTTGTTGCCCGACCGAAACGTTCTGGTGGTGGGTGGAACGAGTGACGACACCGCCGAAGTCTTCATTGCGCAGGCCGGGTCGTGGCAGACGCCCGTGCACACGGGGATCGTTCGCAACAGTCACACGGCTACGCTGCTGGGAGATGGACGTGTGCTCATCGCCGGCGGCATGGGCGGCCCAGGTGGCAACGGACTGCAGTCATGCCAGTTCTACCTTCCCAATCACCCGCCCGTGGCCGATAGCCAGAGTATCGATCTGACGATCGGTTCGTTCGCGATTCCAGTAACTGTAACGCTCACCGGATCCGATCCGGACCACGACCCGATCACGTTCGCCGTTGTTTCGCCGCCGCAGCACGGAACGTTGACGGGCACAGCGCCCACGTTGTTCTACACGCCCGACGCCGGCTATTCCGGCGACGACTCGTTTGCGTTCGTTGCGCAAGATGCCGTTTCCCAAAGCGATCCGGCAAAGGTCAGCTTTCACCTCCATGCGCCCAACCTCCCACCGCAGGCCAACAGTCAGGAAATCAACCTGACGATCGGCACCTTCGACGTTCCAGTGGCCGTATCGCTCACCGCATCCGATCCGGATGGCGACCCGCTCAAGTTCGTCGTCTTGTCGCTGCCGCAACACGGAACGCTTACCGGAACAACGCCGGCCTTGTTCTACACGCCGGACGACGGCTATGTGGGAGAGGACTCCTTTACGTTCGCGGCCCAAGATGCTGTATCGCAAAGCGATCCGGGAACGATTACGTTCCACCTTGCCGCGGCTCCCGTGATCGAAATGCTGACCACCGGGCTGTCCGCGACCGCCGGCAAGCCGTTGGGGTTCGGGGTCGCTCTTGTGTCCGCCGCCGCCGAGGTCACCTACGCGTGGGACTTCGGAGACGGGGACTCCGTGGTCTTTGGTCCCTCGCAGCAGAAGGTCTTTGCCCAGCCTGGCAGCTATCAAGTGACCCTTACGGCCACCGATTCATCCGGCGCCGCCACGACGCTCACACGCGTCATTCAGGTGCTCTCGGAACAGAACACACGCCGGTTGCGCCCGAGCCTTTCGTACAACGCGTCGTGGAAGCAGGATGGCGCTGGCCACCTGCGCATGCAAGCAGTCGTTCCCACGGGCGCGCATCGCCTCGCCGCCGGCTCGACCCTCTCCCTGCAAATCGCAGGCGCACGCTACTCCGGTGTTCTCGACGCCAATCTGCAAGCGTCGAGCGCAGACGGGGTTTCATTTCGCGCTCGCCCTTCAAGACACGCCGACATCAATGCCTTCGAAATCCGCGTCCGAGTCTTCACACAGGATCTCGGTGCGAAGCTCTCCCTGCCGCCCGCTGCTGTCCATGCACAAACGTTGACAGTCACCGTGCAACTGCAGTTGGATGTCCTGGCGTCCGACGTGCAAACAACTGCGGTTTATCGCGCCAGTCCCGGTCACCATTTGCGCCTCCACGGGATCAGCAGCCAGTAAAGCCGCGGGGAGAGGTCAGGGTACCGCAGATCCAAAATTCAAAATCGTTCCGCAATCGACCCTCACGCCTCCGCGCTGACTTCTTCGGCCGGAATTCTCGGCCCGTGGTTGAGCGCAATATCGGCGCGCACGCGTTCGGTCATCAGCCGCTCAAGCGCTTCGCGGTTGTCGAACAGCGACCATGCGTCCAGGTCGTCACCGGGAGCCGCGGCGATCTGAGCGCTGCATGCATGCACCCACGAAATCCGCTGCAGCGGCGCCGGGTGAGTATCATAAACCGTCGGTGGAGCCTTCAGAGCCTTATCGACGTCCTTTGCGACACTCTCTTCGCTCACAGGCCCAGTTACCAGTTGATACTGGTAGAGGTTGCGCAGCGGCTTCTTGGCGTCCAGAACTTCCTTCAGCGTGGCGGTGGCATGAGCATCGAAATGCACCGATCTCTTGATGACGTGCCGCAAGCCTTCTTCAAACGCTCCTGCGCCAACCGTCAACGCCGCCCAGCGGTCCGCCAGCACTTCCTGCAGCCGCGACGCGCCGTGCGAAATCAGGATGAACACGCGATAGAATCCGTTGAGGAACAGCCACGCCGGGTTGTACCAGTTGGCCACTCCGCTCAACGCCAGGTTAAGGCCCATCAGCATCAGTGACCGTCGCACGGCCAGAGCGAACCCGCCGCCGGCCGTGTCGCGGTTCACAAAATGTCCGTATTCGTGCGCGACGACCGCCCGCAAAGCGCCGCAGCGCATTCCGTCCAGCAGCCCCAACCCCAGGATAAGGCAGCGTTCCGTCTGGTTGGATAACTGCCGCCGCATGCCTCCGCGTTCGACGACCGCCATCTCGGTGCCCGGCGTCAGATACACATTGTCCACGGGCCGGGTGTCCAATCGCCGCGCCAGGTCAACCAGCAGTTGCCGGAATCGCGGCTGAGTCCGAAGATCGAGCCGATAGCCCGGATCTTCGTCTTTGACGCGCACGAACAGGCTCTTTGCGATTCCCCACATCGTGGCCAGCGCAAGGATGACCACGATCGCCACCAGTTTCACCGGAATTCGTCCCACCGCCAGGCACGCATAGATGATCCCCACCGGCACCGCGGCCACCACGATGATCAGCAGCGGCAACGACAGGTAGTAGAACCCACAACTCGCCCACATCACCGCGCGGTACATGCCGCCCAGCAGGCCCATTCCCGAAAGTTCCTGCGCCGCCGGCGTGTGAGCGACACGTTGGGATGCGCGCAACGCCAGCGCGCTCAAGAACAATCCCGCGACAAAGAGAAACGCGAAGGTCGCCGCCCACCACAACGCCACCCGCCACGCGATGCCCCAATATCGGACGTACCACGGCTGCGCATTCAGCAGCGCGGCCTGCAGCCGGTTGGTGATGCTCCGATCCACTCCGCCCTTCACCGCCTTGTCGATGCAAGCCTGCGCTTCGTCCCAATCACCCTCAGATGTCGCCAGCATCCAGCCAAACACATGGCGCTCCGGCAGGTCCGGCTTCGCATGCTCCATTTTTTGAACCGCAGTCTTCAGCATCGCCAGATCTTTCGCCGTGCAGGCCGCCTGAGCTGCGCACAAAAGCGAATACCCATCCGCGGTGGGACTGGTGAGAATGCTGCGCCCCAGCGAAATAATCTCCGCGTGCTCAGCCGCACTGGGCTGAGCGCCTTCGTCTGTGTGCATCAGCATCTGGATCAAGGCGCCTTTGTTCTCGGCGCAATCCGAACTCTTCAACGCCTCCCGCGCAACACGAATCGCCTCGCCGCGCCGCCCCGTTTGCACCAGAACGTGCGCAAGCCGGCGCTTGGCGTGGTGCCAGTCCGGCTGGCGCTTCAAGACCTCGCGATAAAGCCGCTCCGCGGCCGGCCAGTCCTTGCTTTCACGCGCCGCATTCGCCTCCTCGAAGCTCTTCGCCGCATCCGGATCGCGCGCGCGCAGTTCCTCCGTAATGCGCTGGGTATACTCCTCCATCGCCGGGTCGCTTCGACCTTCGCCGGACCAAACAGTAGAAATTGCGAGCAGTGACAATATCGCCGTCAGCACGATACGCATGGCACCCCTCCGCTAAGAAACTTTGAACCGCTCTATTGTTGACGTTTAGCCGCCAGACTATAACGGCTTGCGACAGGCGCAAGTACCTGAAACCAGCAACCCGAAAAAGCAGAAACTGCCGTCAGTTCCAGCGCGCCCTGAACCCTGAACCCTGAACCCCGAACCCTGCCCTTCACTCGCACGTATACACATTCGCCTCCCACGGCACGAAGGCGTCCTCAAATTCTTTCCCGTCGCCCAGCACTTTCCCCGTTCTCTCGTTCTTCAGATTCTTCACCGGCGCAGCGAACGACAATCCCAGCTTCACGCTCGCTTCGCCCAGTCCATCTTTCGTTGCGCCAAAATCGCTGATCGACGCGCGCCGGTCCAGATTCTTCAACACGCACAGCGTTGTCTTTTCGCCATTCTTCCAGAACAACGCCTCCATCGCCGCCGCCGGCCGGCCGTCCACCTTCATCACCAGCCGCGGCGTCACACCAGCCGTCTTCAGCAGGCCCGCCACCAGAGGCAGCCATTCTTTCGCTTCATGGGTCGGCCGCTTCAGCAAGTATCCGATCGGCGAAAGATTCAGGTACACCGCCGTTCCGTTCCGCACGACCACGGGCTCGCCGCTCGCATCCGCCTCGGCCTTCCCACCCGCCGCCGTCAGGCCGCGCTCAAATGCCGCTACGTCTTTGTATACAGGCGCTCCGCCCACATCCCAATTCTTGGGCGTCACTCCAGAGTAGCCTTTCTCCGCGTTGATCTCCGTCAGCACCTGCCCGCCCAGAATTCCTTTGCTCAAATCGCGCTTGATCCCAAAGACATCGTCCAACGCTCCCACCGCGCGAGCCTTCCCGTGTTCGTCCATGATGCCGCACAGATGATCGGCAATCACCGTCCCGCCCTTCTTGACGAACGCCTTGACCGCCGCCGCTTCCGCATCCGACAAACACAACGTTCGGTTCAGCAGCAGCACTTTAAAGCCGCCGCGCTCCAGTTCTCCTCCTAATAGCTGTTCCTGCTGGATGAACTTGCCTTGAACCCCAATGTCCTCGAGCGTTTTCAGCCATGCAATCCGTGAGTTCCCGCTCGTCGAACACGCACAATCCATCGACGAACTCCGGTTGGGCCACGTCCCGCCGTGACAAGCCGCATCCATCGCCCACGTGACCTGGATGCTGGGGTGCGAATAATAAATGGCAACCGGATCGTTCACGAACCGCGCGTCGATCACCAGCTTCGAAACCGGCCCCTGCACTTCCTTGAACACCGGCGCCAGAGCCTTGATGTGCTCAGAGACTTGCCCTTTGACAAACCATCCTTCCGGCCACGCAATCACTCCGCGGTTGCCATGACAAAGGTAGTACCACAGGAACCACGCATCCTTGTGCGGATCTTTGCTCGAAAAAAACGTCTGCACATGCGGCCGCTTCGCCGTCCAGAAGCTCCGCAGGATCTCGTTGCTCCCGCCAATGTCGTACGCTTCCATCCACTGAGCTGCCCCGCACAGTTTCCGGTAGTCGTACCCGCCATACGCGCTCGGCGATTGCCCGCCCACGAACCCTGCGGGCACGCTGGCGTCCAGGCTGTTCGCAAACCGCACCATTGACGCCACGCAATCGGCAAACTGCGAATCCATGTACCCGCGCCAGTCACACCACTGGCTCAGGTTCAGCTTCCCGATGTCCGCCGGCTTAAGCTGCGCCCGAAACGCCTCATAGGATTTCGGCGAGATCTCATCGAAGCTCTTGTACGTCGCGTCATACTCCGCGTTGAGCTTTTCAATCGTCCCATAGAGCTGCGCCAGATACTTCCGGTAACCGGCGATTGAATTCGGATGCCCGTCCACCTCCGCCGGCGAACAGAAGTTCCCCAGGCTAATCTCATCATCGAGCGCATACGCCACGACCGACGATCCCTTCGCGCTCGCCACATTTTCGCTGATCAGCTTCTTCATCGCCTCGATCGTCGCCGGATCCACCAGACTGTTCGGCCGCACGATGATGTTCTTGTTCTTCTTCACCTTGTCGGCGAGATTCCCGAGATGCAGGTAGCCCTTGCCCGCCGTGTGATCGACATAGAAAGGCCAGTTCGTTTCTTTCGCAAACGCCTGAAGTTTGTCGTTGCGGCGATCGATGTGAAACCCGTGCAGATTCACCGATTCATACAAGGCCTTGTCGCGCGTCACATCCGTCTGAAACTGCCACGCCAGAATCACAAAGCTGTCCCAATGCTTCGGCGGCGGAATCTCTGGCACGCCCGGAGCCATCTCGCCGGCGGCGCAATATCCCAACACCGCCACCCACGCCACCAGCCCGCGCAGCGCGCCAGCCCGCTCCGATGCATTCGCCATATCTCTAATCTCCCGGGGAGAACCCCGCTTGTGTTATCTCCCCACCGCCCAAAAGTCCAATCTTTTGATCCTTCGTCGCCCGTCACTTCCCCGCATTCCCCGACTGATCCACCGCGATCACTCTGTACTGTCCCTCGCCCTCCGAAGTAAACTCCGTCGCCACCGTCGATCCCATCTGCGTCTCGCCGCGATAAACGCGGTAATAGCAGAAGTCTGCCTCCGTGTTTGCGCTCCAACTCACGCGCCACTTTCCTTCGGCGTTCTTCTCCGCCTTCACGTCCTTTACCGCCGCCGGCGGATCGTCGTCGTACTCGCTCGTGTAAACGCTCAGGCTCAACGGCGCCACGTTGTCGCTGAACGCCCCGTCTTTCATTTCGATCTGTCCTGCGGGCGCCTGCATGTCCCCAAACGGATGCTGTGGTACGTGAGCAGTCTCGTAGACATACTTCCGCAATTTAAGGGTGGTGCCGGCCTCCGTGCCGGCCGGCAGGGACGCCGGCACCACCCCCACCTTGACCTCCGCCGGCGCGTTGTACCGGTTGATCACCGCGACCGAAATCGTTTTCGCCCCGTGATGCTGCACCGCCGCCACGCGCAGCAACGGATCGCTGCTGCTCACGCTCAGCGTTGTTGCCGGTCCTCGGAAAAACCGCGTCAGCAATCCGTAGCTGTAGTAAACCGCGCGCGTCGAATGATCCGTCTTCGACCAGCGGAACGCGCCCCACTTGTTGATGTACCCGCGCGAATATTCATCGGGATAGTCGGCGAAAGTCCAATACCCCAGCGCATACACTCCGCCATTGATCGCCGCAATGCCCGCCTCGCAAACCTGCAAAGCCGCCAGCGGTTCTTGCGGCGTCTCGTACCAAATGCAGCGGTCTTGCTTCACGCCATTCACCACACTGTTGTCTTGCTTCGAACCAAACTCCCCCAGGATAAAGTTCTTGCCTTTCGCGCGTGCGAGTCCCGCGCCCCATTTCGCCTGCTGCAGAAACCACCCATAGAAACGCACATCTTCCAATTGGTAATCATTGATGTAATGATGCCCGCCGTAGACGCCGGTAATCTCGTCCATGTTCTTGCTGGCCCATTCAATGCTGGGCCAGCAGCCAACGGGGGACGCATCCGTCGCCAGCAGCTTGATGTCCAATTTTCGTGCGTTCAGTTCATCATAGAAGCACTGGTGGTACGACTTGAACTTCGGCAGATCCTTGTTCATCGCTCCCCATTGCTTCATCGAGAGTTCGTTCGTCATGCAGTAATACTTGATGTTCGTGCAACCTTTGGTCCGCACGAGGTACTCAAGGTAATCCACCACCGATTTTGCATACGCTTTGCGCTCCGGCCCCTCCGGCACGTCCTTTGGATTCCACGTGGTGACGTAAACTTCGGTGCCGACATCCTTCATCATCCGAATGTAGTTGGCTTGAATGTCGCGCCGCTCGCCCTTCCAGTCGCAGTTGTCCCCAAGTCGCGCAAACGACGGCCGCAGTTCCCGCCAGCGCTTGGCCAGCACCTGATCAAAGTGTTCCTGGGAGAACGTGTGCTCATGTTCCGAACAGTGAAATCCGACTCCGCCAAAGTTCGGATGAATAACGTTCTCGCTGGAGATCCGTATCGCGCACGGCGCCGGCGGCTTCTCCGGAATCGGTTTGTAACGCGTGCACATCACTTCCACGTCATCAAACCACGCTGAGCCGTTCGCGTGAAGCAGCAAAGCCAACCGCACCCGCCGCGAACCCTTTGGCGCCGTGCCTTCGACCTTCAGTTGCTGCCACTCGCGAGCGCTGTTGTCGCTTGCGTGGCCGCCGTGGCTGACGTCCAGCCGCTTGTCGCCATCGAAATATTCCAGCGCCACGTACGCGCCGGGGTCGCTGTTGACGCCCTCCGTGCGCACCCAAACCGAAACGTGGTATGCATCGCCGCCGCTGACCTTCTCGTCGATGACGCGCACAAACTTCTGGTACGCCGGCTTCACCCCCGCCGTGAGAACGATCTTCGCCGCCTTCTGTCCGCCATGCGGCTTCTCCGCTGCAGCCGAAAACTCCGCCTGCCCCTCCGTCTGCCACGCACCGATGCCAGCTTCGAAATCCTCGCGGAAAAGCACTTGGGCGTCGGACTCCTCGGCAGCAACCATGGAGGATACACACAGCAGCAGCGCACAAACGATCGTCATAAACATGGCTTCATTCCCCATGGACCGCATCGGTTCTACAGCAGCGTCGAAAGAACGCAATTTGACGGATCGCCGTTGCGTCAGGATTGAGCGCGGGTATGGTGGACTGGAGGACACCACTTCTATGCGCACCGGTACCGCACACGCTCGAAAGCAACGTCGGGGGGGCACGATGGGGCACACCCATGTCACGATCAAAGTCGAAAACGTTGCGGACTGGATGGCCGCGCAGGAGAAGCGCGGGCGGAAAAAAACTCGCATCCGAACCATCATTATCCCTGACGCTCTGGTGGATACGGGAACAACATATCTTTGTTTGCCCGCCCGTTACATTCGAGAACTCGGACTACAGCCTTTTCCCAAGCCAATCACCGCCACCACTGCGGCGGGTGTTGTTGAGCGCCGCCTCTTTGGTGGCGCGATGTTGACCATCGACGAGCGCAGCGACATTTTTGCGGTCGCTGAACTGCCCGATGATGTCCCGCCGTTGATCGGCGTAATCCCGCTTGAAGGCCTTGACTATGTCGTTGATCCCACCACGCAGACCCTGATCGGGAAACATGGAGCCAAGCGCGTGATGCTGATGTGCTGAGCCTGTCGGCCCCGGCCCGCAAATTGTTTGATCAAGAATGTGACTGGGGAGAAGAATATGATCCGCAAAGTCAAAGGCGGCTACAAAGTGCTTAGCGAAAAAGGCCGCAACATGGGCGGCCCATATCGCACGAAGGCCGAGGCCGAAAAACGCTTAGCCCAGGTCGAATTCTTCAAGCATAAGAAAGCGGCGCGAACCTGAACCGTGTGCCACTGCTGGCTCGCCCAGCAGTGCTACTTCCCCATTGCCTTCACAAGCTGTTCGTAAGCCGCGTTGATTTCCTGCATTTTCAGATTGGCGCGTTGAACCAGCTTGGGATCGTGAGCAAACCGGTCCGGGTGCCAGACCTTGGCAAGATCCTTATATGCCTGTCGCACCTGCTCAAGGGTTGCGTTCGACGGGAGGTCAAGCGTCTTGAAGTACGCGTCGAGCGATGACGCAACGGCGACCGCCGAACTCGCCTGCGCGCCCGCCCCGCCGCTCCTTGGCGCCGCGCCGCCTCGCGCGAACCGCCCGACCGCTCGCCCCGCTTGTCGCGCCGCGCCGGGCCCGAGGATCAGCACAAGCACAATCAGCAGCAGAAGCAGCTCGCCCGGCCCCATGTTCTCGAGGAACAGAATCATTCGCTGCGCCGCCTTCGCTTCACGCTAATCCGGCCACGTTCGCCCGGCGGCGATCGCTTCTAGCTGTTCGAGATGATGGGCGTTGTGAGACGCCACGCGCGCGAGCACCTTGCCGAATGTCATCGGACCGGCCTCCGAATGCGTGCCGGCCTTTTCGTCCGCTTTGATCGGCAAGGTCTTGGCCAATTCAATCACGCACAGGCGCGCAATGATGTATTGCGACCGAGCCAGCTCGAGCGAGCGCTTGGGATAAAACAATTCCTTTGCCCAGCGGTCCTGGTCGAATGCCAGCAGCAACGGCTGCTTCTCTGACAACAGCCGTCGCAGCCGATCCAGCAGCACCGTCTCTGAGTCCGAAAGATGCACCAGAATCTGTTGCATCGTCCACTTCCGCGGCGCGTACGATCGACGCAACACAGACGGGCGCTCCTCGAAGAACGCCAGTGTCCGATGGGACGTCTCTTCCAGTTGAGCAACAACCTTCTGCCTCGGTCTCATTTCGACTCCCGACTCCAGACTCTCAACTCACAACACGTGTATCGTCCCACGCTGATGCTGTCGCGACGAGAAGATTTTCGTCTGCGCACTGGTTGCTTTGACAACGTCCTGCGCCGCGGAATACGCCAGACGCTCCGTATTGCATTCCTCGCTGAGATGAAGCTGAATCAGAAACTTCGGCCCGCCATTCCCGTTGTGTTTCAGCACATGGCTAAGGACTTCGGCGGCCTGCGCGTTCGAGAGGTGCCCTTCGTCGCTCAGCACGCGTTCGATCAGGAAGTCGGGCCGCCCGCTGTTGAGCTCCATCTCCTCATCATGATTAAATTCCAGCGCCAGAAGATCGACGTCCGACAGAGTTTTCATAAGGGCGTCGTTGGCCGTGCCACAGTCCGCCACGTAAGCCAGACGCAGACGACGCTCGTCCGACTGTGGATGCTCCTCGGAAGGCTTTAGATGCACGTCGATGTGAAATCCAAAGGTCGGGTCGGCATCGTGCGGCAGAGCCACCGGGCGAATGCGCAGCGGCGTGTGTGCGTACGCGCCCTTGGGCGTCGCGGCCGCAGGTTTCAGTTCGATCACTTCGTCTTCGACATACGTTCGCAGAAGGCCCGCCTCTTCCACCTTCGTCAAGTAGCGGCCGGAGAGACTGTGCGCGTGCCGTTTGTGGCAGATGAACTGCACGTCGTTGGCGGCGCAGTACGCCAGGCACTTCTTGCGGACGTGATCGCTGTGGGTGTGAGTCAGCAGAATCGCGTCGAGCGACTTCCAACTCGCGCCCGTGCCGTCCATCCGCCGCTCCAATTCATCCGGCGGCAAACCGGCATCGATGAGGAGATGCAGATGCGGCGTGGTGACCAGCGTTGCATTGCCTTTGGAACCCGAACCCAACACACAGAATCGTACGCTCATGGGCGTGGCAGTTTAGAGCGGAAGGGGAGACAGTCCAGGAAATCATCTGACGTATCGGTGTACTGATATAAAAGACCTGACGGAAGGGGCCGCGATGAAAGACTGGATGCTTACCGACCAGAACCACGAATTCGTTCGTTCCAAGACCTGGGAAGTCGCCGTCCTTCCATGCGGCGCAACCGAACCGCATAACATGCACCTGCCCTACGGCACGGACGTGCTCGAAATCCAGACTCTGGGCGACAAGGCCTGCGAGTACGCCTATCGCAAAGGCGCCAATGTCATCTGCCTGCCCACGATGCCCTTCGGCGTGAACACGAATACGCTGGGTGTGCCCGGCGGCCTGGCGTGCAGCGTCAATCCGTCGACGCTCTACAAAGTCATTGGCGATATCGTCGATTCCATGGAACGGCAAGGCGTTCGAAAGATTCTTCTGCTTAACGGCCACGGCGGCAACGAAATCAAGCCCGCTCTGCGCGAACTCCACAACCATACCCAGGCGTTCCTGTGCATGTGTGACTTCTGGCGCATGGCGCCCGATAAGGACAAGGAGCTTTTCGTTTCGCCCGGCGATCACGGTGGAGAAATGGAAACCAGCCTCGGCCTCGCCTTCTTCCCTGAACTCGTCAAAATGGAGCAGGCCGACAAAGGACTGGTTCGCAAAACGCGCTTCGACGCGATCAACAAAGGCTGGGTCAGCATCACGCGCCCGTGGCATCTGGCTACGACGAACACCGGCATGGGCGACCCCGCTGCCGCCACCGCCGAAAAAGGCCGCGCCTACATGGACACGCTCGTCGAACGTCTCGGCGATTTCCTCGTCCAACTCGCCGCCGCCAAGATCGATAAACGATTTCCGTACTGATGGTCCGTAGTCAGTAGTCCGTTGTCAGTGGTCTCTCGTCTGTTGCGCGGACCGCTCACCAAGTACCACTCCACCACTCACCGCTGTTTGGCCACCCACTTATCCCACTTCTCCCAGTTCTCCCCAAAATCCTGGCCTGAAAGCATCCGCAGGGCGTTCACGGCGGGCGCCATCACGCTGGTGCGGACCGCGGCGACGTTCAGTTCGGGCATTTGGATTGGCAGGGCCAGCGGCACGATCGCGTTGGCCTGCGCGCCGTTCATCACGTTATAGGTGTCGATCTGCCGCGTCGTCAGATTCCCAAGCGACACGTTTGTCGCGCGCACTTCCATCAGCACCATATAAAGGAGCGCCTGGTAAACACGCTTGTCGTTCAAATCGCGCAAGCTGGCCGTCGCCGTCGCCGCAAAGTTTTTGTCGCGCACGTTGCCAGCCGCGTCGAAAGCTCCCACAAACCGCCCGATCATCGCCCGCACCGCCAGATCGTCCCGACGGGACTTTGTCGCCGCGATCGCCGCCTTGCGGACCTGCTCCGATCCGTCGCCGACGGCCAGCGCGCCGAGCGCCAGTGAACAGTTCTGGTTCGGCGCTTTCAGATCATCGAAGACTCGCACCGCGCCCAGCCGCAGCGCCGCATCTTCATCGGTGAAGAACGGAGCCAGCAGTTCCACCGCTTTCGTCTTGTCCTTGCTAAGCGCCGCGAGCGCCGCCTGGCGTTCGCGCTCCGTCGCATTGGCGGAAAGAACCTTGCAGGCCTCGCGGACTCTGGTTTCGTCCAGCGGCAAACTCTTCGCGAACGCGGCGCTCGGTGCGATCACCACGCCCGAGTCTTCGCCGCCAGTGGACGACTCACCGGCCAGCACCAGACAGCAGCTTCCCAACAGCACAACCATTCCATAGCGCCACATAGCGGCCCGCCTCCGCACAGTATTGACGCTGTTAGTCGTGGAAGATCCAATGATGCTGCAAAGAAACTGTGCCGAAAATTGGTGCCACTGGCACGCGCCCGCGTCCGTTTGCGGGCGCTTGCCAGTGCGATCGCGCCAAAACACTGGCTAAGCCGGCCAAACGGACGGCCGGCTGAGCCAGTGGCACCATTTTCATCGTTTCCGAGTGGCGCGTAGCGCCAATAACGACTGTGTTGAAGTCGTGGCCGTTCAGTCCGCAATCCGAAATCCGCATTCCGCAATTGAGCCGCCGGCCCGAACCCCTCTCCGGACCAGGTCGGGAGAGAGGTTCAGAACAACATATCTCGGCCGGCCTTGCCTTAATCCAAAATCCAAAATCAAAAATCCAAAATCCAAAATCCCATCATCCTGCTTTGCGGATGAACTCCGCCCGCTTGGCCCATTCACTTTCCGGATACTGTTCAAGCAACCGGGTCCAGCCTCCGGTCAGAGCCTTGGCGTCGTGAGTGGATTTGTACTCCGCCACCGCCGTCCAGTAGAGCGCCTCCGGTTCCCGGGCCTGATCGCCACTGGTGGTGCGCAGGACTTCCGGCGCGAGCGCCTTGGCTGTCACAAAATCGCTGCGGTCAACCGCGGCTTTCATTCTGGCCAGAGAGAGCTCCTCAATCATTCGCCGCGGGTCAAGGTAGCCTTCCGTGCGGCGGTGTTCTTTCTTATCCGCGTCATGGATAAGAATGGTGGGCGTCCATGGCGCGTTGTGCTTCTCGGCAATGTCAGGATGTTCCACCACGTTGATCTGAATGGGGATGAAGAACTCCGATATATAGCTTTCGACTTCCGAATTGGGGTACGTCACGGCACCCATCATTTTGCAGCCGCCTCACCCCGGGTTAAAGAAGTCGATGAGCACCAGCTTGCTTTGCTCGCGGGCCTCCTTATATGCACCGCTTAGCTTTTCTCTCCATTGAATCGCCATTCGCGTTTCTCCTCATAAACAACCTTGAGTACGCCCTGCATTTCCAGTGCCATGCCGAGCAGGCCGATGGCTCGCGCTGGCGACCAATGTTGCGGTGCGAAAACGCCGTTGCCCACCGCGCTCTACCGCTCCACCGGTTTTCTGGTACAATTTCGTCCCATGAATTCAATTCGGGTAAAGTCCATCCGCCGGAAGATTGAGTTGGTCGCTAAGATCTTCGACTTGGGCTCCTGGTTCCGTCTCTTCTTTCTGTGTCTGGTTGTCGGAGTCATCTCCGGTCTGGGCGCGTTGGCCTTGGACAAGGCGCTGCTTTTCGTCGAACGCCTTTTGCTTGAACACTGGATCTATGAGACCGCCGCGGCCAGCTACACCGCTTGGCCGTTGATCGTCGTGCCGGCGCTCGGTGGCGCCGCGGCTGGAGCCCTCGCCATCTGGCTGGCGCCTGAGGCGACCGGGCACGGGACCGATGAGGTCATCCGCGCGTTCCACAACGAAAAAGGCTACATCCGCGCCCGCCTTCCACTGATCAAAGGCCTATGCTCGATCTTCACCATCGGCACCGGCGGCTCAGCGGGGAAAGAAGGCCCCATCGTCCAGATCGGCGCCGGCTTCGGCTCCTCCATCGCTCGCCTGCTGCGCCTCTCCATCCGCGACCGCCGCATTCTCATGCTCGCCGGCGTCGCCGGCGGAATTGGCGCGATCTTCCGAGCCCCGCTCGGCGGAGCCCTCTTCGCCGCCGAAATGCTCTATCGCGATCCCGACTTTGAACACGACGCCGTGATCCCCGGCGTCATCAGCTCCGTCACCGCCTACTCTGTTTTCACCGCCGTTGCCGGTTACGACCCTGTTCTGCCGTTGAAGTACGTGCAATTAACCTTCCCCTCTGATGGCGGCAGCTCCGGCGCCGAACTGATGCACTACGCATTGCTTAGCGTCCTGTGCGCGCTGGTGGCTTTCCTCTTCGTCAAAAGTCTGCGTCTGCTGGAGAACCGCTTCTTCGACGCACTGCCCGTGCCCAAGTTCATCAAGCCGGCCATAGGCGGAGCGCTGCTTGGCGCGCTGACCCTCGCGCTGATGCTGACGATTCGCGAACCGCTCGGCACGCCACATCCGCAGCAGATTATGACCGGCGGCCACTGGTACCTGCAGCAGGTGGTGAAGAACGCCCTGGACATCACGCCCTGTCATGCGCGAGCGTCCCTGATGATGGCTGGCTTCCTGGGGATTATTGTGCTCGGCAAGATTCTTGCCACCGGGCTTACCACGGGCTCCGGCGGTTCCGGAGGACTGCTGTTTCCGGCGTTGTTTTTGGGTGGAGTCACCGGCGGCGCTTACGCCAAGTTCATGCGTGCCCTCAATGACATGGGCTGGCTGCACAGCTATTTTGCGCTGACCCCGACCGCTCGCGCCGGCATGGTGCTGGTGGGAATGGGAGGCGTCTTCGCCGCGTGCACGAAAACGCCGATCGCAAGCCTGGTCATGGTGAGCGAAATCACCGGCTCGTACGGTCTGGCCGTGCCGCTCATGATGACCTGCGCCTCCGCCTATCTGCTCAGCCGCTCCTTTACGTTGAATGAAGCCCAGGTGCCCGGCATCAGCGACTCGCCCGCGCATCGCGGCGACTTCATGGTAAACGTGCTCGCCGAGATCAAAGTGGCCGACGCCATCACCGATAGCCACGAACCTGAAATCTTTGCCGCGGACACGCCATTCAACGAAGTGCTCGAACGCATCAAAGTTTCCAGCGCATCGGTGTTCCCTATCGTCGATGAAAACCAATGCCTGGTCGGGAGTTTTTCTCTCGGTGATATTCGCCAGATCATGGATCAAAAGTCCGTCGGCAATCTGGTTGTGGCCGGCGACCTGGGCTCATCCGATGTGGCTGGCGTCACCATGGATCAGCATCTCGACGCCGCGCTGCGCATTTTTACGCAGAAGAACCTGGACGAAATCCCGGTCGTCGAACGCCTCGCACCCAAGGAGAACGCCCGGACGACGATCTCTGCCGTCGTGAAACGTCCCCGCGGTCCGGTCGGCACCATGCGCGTGATCGCTATGCTCAGCCGCCGCGACCTGATCGTAGCGTATCACCGCCGCGTGATGGCTCTCGAACGCGCCGACGCCGCCGAATCGACCGGCTCGGCTGTCTTCGAAGACGGCCAGGCCGCATCGGAGCAACCGCTGGTGCTCACGGTGGAACTCCCCGCGCCGGAATCCAACAGCGTCAGGCACCCCGAAGCGAATTTGCTGGACGAACCACCTGAGATCGGCGGACCGCACTGAGCTTCCCGTTATATCACCAGGCCCCGGACCACCCGAGCGCCAGCCACCAACTTGCCCTTTCACAGTTCGATGCGGGCTTTATAACGCTGACATGGAAGACAAAGCTGCTTTCGCCGCGCGCCTCGCTCATTTCCAGGAAGTCCACACTTCGCTGATTCGCGAATTGAGCAAGGTCATCATAGGCCAGCGAGAAGTCATCGACCAGATGCTCGCCAGCCTCTTCTGCGGATCACATTGTCTTCTTGTCGGCGTGCCGGGCCTGGCCAAGACCGCGATGGTCAAGGCGCTGGCTGAAATCCTGGCGCTCTCGTTCAAGCGCATCCAATTCACGCCGGACCTGATGCCCAGCGACATTGTTGGGACCGACGTGATCGAAGAAGATTCGCGGACCGGCAAGCGCGACTTCAAGTTCCTCGCCGGCCCGATCTTCGCCCATATCGTTCTCGCCGACGAAATCAACCGCACACCGCCCAAGACGCAAGCCGCGCTGCTGGAAGCCATGCAGGAACGCCAGGCGTCCATTGGCAAGATGACCTACGCGCTTCCGAAGCCTTTTTTCGTCATCGCCACGCAGAATCCCATCGAGCAGGAAGGAACGTATCCTCTGCCGGAAGCGCAGCAGGACCGTTTCATGTTCAACATCCACGTCGGCTATCCGGGCGCCGAAGAGGAACTCGAAATCTACCGTTTCACGACACACGGCAAGCCCGCCAAGCTCTCTCCGCTGCTTAGCGCCGACGACATTTTCCTGCTGCAGGACGTGGTGGACAACATTGTCGTCAGCGATTACGTGCTGCAATACGTCACCGATATCGTCCGCGCCACGCGCCCCGCCGCGCCGCAAGCCCCCAAGTTCATCAAGGAGTACGTTGACTGGGGCGCCGGTCCCCGCGCCGGCCAGTTCCTGATCAAAGGCGCCAAGGCTCTGGCCGCCATGGACGGCCGCTTGAACATCGCCTGCGCCGACGTGCGCAAAGTCTCCGTGCCCGTCCTGCGCCACCGCCTGGGCCTGAATTTCCAGGCTCAAGCCAGCGGCATCGACGCCGTGCAACTCGTCAACCTGCTGATTCAAGCCGTGCCCGAACCAAAGCTGTAGGCCGAAACGTCAAAATTCGAAATCCGAAATCCGAAGGAAAAGGCAAAACTGAAAACAGCAAAACCGCAACCGAGGTGTTGCTTCGGTTGTCAGTTTTCCGTTTGCTGTTTGTCCTTTCTTTCGGATTTCGAGTTTCGGATTTGCTGTTTTTATCCCCGCGGATGGAACTGCTTGTGTATCGTCAGGAGCCGCTTGGCATCCACATGCGTGTAGAGTTCCGTCGTTGCGATGTCGGCGTGGCCGAGCATTTCCTGAACCGCGCGCAGGTTGGCCCCGCCTTCCAGCAGATGCGTGGCGAACGAATGCCGCAACGTGTGAGGACTGTATTTGCCGGTCAATCCCGCGGCACGACCGTGCTTCTTCACCAGAGCCCAGACGTCTTCGCGAGCCATCGGCTTGCCCGCGCGGCTGAGGAACAGCCGCTGGGTAGGGCGGGCCTCCGCGCCCGCTCCCGGTTTGGCGGGCAGCGACGCCCGCCCCACGGCCCCGGCCAATTTCGGCCGCGCATGTACCAGATACCGCCGCAGAGCGTGCAGCGCGGACGAACCGACCGGGATGATGCGCGTCTTTTCGCCTTTGCCGGTCACCCGCGCGACGCCCAGTTCCATATTCATCCCGTCCAGCGTCAATGTGCACAGTTCGCTGACGCGCATCCCCGTGGCATACAGCGTCTCCAAAATCGCACTGTCCCGCAGTTGAATCGTTCGGCTCGGCCTGCGTCCGCATGTTGTGGCACGGGCAGCCTCTGTTGGCTGTTGGCTGCCCGTGTTGGCGCCACCGGTCGTCATCGGCGCATCCGTCAGCGCGCTGGCTTCATCCTGCGAGAGCACATGCGGGAGCCGCCGCCACTGCTTGGGCGTATCGACGCCGGAACTGGGATCTGCTTTCAGTGCTCCTTCATTCACCAGGAAGCGCAAGAACATGCGCGCCGCCGCTAACGACCGCGCCGCGGAGGAGGTTTTGTATTTTTGATGCGAACACAGGAACCCGGCAAACTCGCCTACCGTCTCGGTATCAACGTGTGCTGGCCTTAGAATTCCGCGCTTCTGGCAATGCTCGTCAAACAAAGTCAGATCGCGCTGATACGCTTCCACCGTATTTGCGGATAGCCCCCGCTCAATCGCAAGGTGCTCCAGGAAGCTGCGGATTTCCGTATCGAAAGCCATACGAAGTTTGTATCGGCAAAAAATGGGGGCTCGTGTCCGAATTATTCGGCCGCAGCTTCGTCGTGAGCCTCGGCCCCGCCTTCGCCCTCGTGCGCGATCTTCCCGTACTTGACCAGCTTGCGATACAGCGTCTTCAAGCCGATGCCCAGCATCTTCGCCGCGAGCGTCTTGTTGCCCTTTGCTTTTTCGTAGACCGCCAGGATGAAGCGCTGCTCGACGTCCTCCAGTTTCATGCTGAGCGGCAGTGCAAGGGCCGGTCCATCGTGAGCGGCGGCGGCCATGACGGACGGCGTGGCTCCGGCGCCGGAGATCAGACTGACGCTTGTCGGCGCACCGGTCTTCGCCAAGACGTCTTCCGGCAACGCGTCAACGGCCAGTTCTTCTCCCGGAGAGAGCAGAAACGCGTGTTCGATCGCGTTGCGGAGCTCGCGCACGTTGCCCGGCCAGTCGTAGCGGCACAGCACGTCCAGCACCTGCGGCGGAAGCGTTTTGTTGCGGTTCTGGCGCATGTTGAACTCCCGCAGGAAATGCGGCACCAGCACTTCGATGTCCTCACGGCGTTCCCGGAGCGGCGGCACCGGAATCTGAATGACGTTGATGCGGAAGTACAAATCTTGCCGGAACCGTCCCGTCGACATTTCCGTCTTCAGGTCTCTATTTGTGGCAAAGATCATCCGCACATCGGTGCGAATCGTCTCGGTCCCGCCAACCCGCTCAAACTCCTGTTCCTGCAAAACGCGCAACAGCTTCACCTGAACTTCGGGTGGGCACTCGGCGATCTCGTCGAGAAACAGCGTGCCGTTGTCGGAGAGTTCGAAGCGGCCTTTGCGCATCCGCACCGCACTGGTGAACGCCCCCCGTTCATGCCCGAACAGTTCGCTTTCGAGCAGGTCGCGCGGCAGAGCAGCGACGTTGATCTTCACATACGGCCGGCCCGCGCGTTCGCTGGCAGCCTGTAGCGCTCCGGCGACAACTTCCTTGCCCACGCCCGACTCGCCCGTGATCAACACCGTCGCATCCGTCGGTCCGATCTGTCTGATGCGATCCTTGATCTTTTGAATGGCCGGTGAAATGCCGACCAGTTCGCTGTCACCGCGCCGCCGCGTCATCAACTCCTGTTGAAGCTCGGCGTTTTCGAGCTGCACTTGCCGCCATCGCAGTGCGCTCTCCATTTCCGCGCGCAGTCGGTTCAAATCGATCGGTTTGGAAAGATAGTTGAACGCGCCTTTCTTCATCGCCTGCACGGCGGTCTCTTCACTGCCGTGTCCGGTAATGATGATGACCGGCGAACCGGCCGAAAGACGCTTGGTCTCTTCCAGGATCTCCATGCCGTCGCCGTCGGGCAAGCGCAGGTCGGTGATGACCAGGTCGAATTCTTCGTCGCGAACTTTCTCTCTCGCCGCTCCGGCCGAGGCCACGGCGGTAACCTTGCAGCCCTCGCGTTCCACGACGCCCGCGAGCGTGATGCGGGTCGTCTCGTGGTCTTCGACCAGCAATACCGTCCGTGCTCGCTTTGCTGCTCCAACTGCCATGCTGTATGCCTCGATTTGGTAAGCGGTGATAGGTAGTTTGGTGAGTGGTTTGTGGCCTTTGGGCCGCGCTCGTGCCGATCACCAAGTACCCGTTCACTAAGTGCCATCCATGTTAGCACAAATTCCGAAATGAAACCAATACCGCTCCCGCGACCAGAGTCCAGACTCCAGACTCTCGACTCTAGACTCCCGTCCCACTTGTGTTAATAATCGAGCGCATGGACATCGCCATCATCGACTACGGCATTGGGAACCTTCGCAGCGCCGAAAAGGCTTTCCAGCATCTGGGCTTTGACGCTCATTTGACCAAAGATCCGGCCACCCTTGCTGACGCGAAAAAGCTTGTGCTGCCCGGCGTGGGTGCGTTCGGTCAGTGCATGCAGGAATTGCGCACTTGCGGCTTTGTCGAACCGTTGAAGGCCGCGGTCGCGGCCGGCACGCCGCTGCTGGGGATCTGCGTCGGCCTGCAAATGCTCTTTGAAGGCAGTGAGGAAAACCCAGAGGAACCTGGACTGGGGTTGCTCAAAGGCCGCGTCGTCAAGTTCGCCGGACCCGCTTTCACAGGCACCGATGCGCTAAAGATTCCGCAGATCGGCTGGAACGCGCTGGAACTGACTCCCGCCGGCGCCAGCCACACACTTTTCAAGGAACTTCCTGCGGACGCGCACGTCTACTTCGTACACAGCTTCCACGCGCAGCCCAAGGACTCCTCGGACGTGCTGGCTTGGTCGGATTACGGCAGCCGCTTCTGCGCCGCCGCCGGGCGAGCCAACGTCGCCGGCGTGCAGTTTCACCCGGAGAAGAGCCAAACGATCGGCCTGCAAATTCTGAAAAACTTCGGAGCGAACTAAGACCATGACGGGGCGACGGGGGGACGGGGTGACGGGGCGACTCCGAAATGCGGATGTTCAATCCGCAATCCGCAATCTGCAATCCGCAATCGGCAAATCCGCAATCGTAGTGGCTGCCGGTTCGTCCAGCCGCATGGGCGGAAAAGTCCGCAAGCCTTACCTGAAGCTTCGCGGCAAGCCCATTCTCACGTGGTCCGTGCGCGCACTTTGCCGCGTCGAGGGCCTGCAGCAGATCGTCATCGTCACGCGGCACGAAGATCGCCGCCGCGCCGCCGCTGCCGCGAAACTCGCCGGGCTGCCGCCTTCCGTTCGTCTCGACTTTGCTGACGGTGGTCCGCGCCGGCAGGATTCTGTCTACAACGGACTGCAGGCAACGTTGCCAAGCAGCCAGATCGTGCTGATCCACGACGCCGCTCGCCCCTTCCCGGCGAAAGATACCATGGAGGAAGCCTGCCGGTGCGCGCTCGAGTGCGGCGGTGCAATTCTCGCCGGCCGCGTGAAAGACACCGTGAAGCGCGAAGTCGCCGCCGCACCCACTGAATCCAAAACCCAAAACCCAAGATCCAAAATCGCGCAGACTGTTCCGCGCGCCGGCCTGTGGCTGGCTCAAACCCCGCAGGTTTTTCGCCGCGCCGACATTCTCGGGTGTTTTGAGCGGCTTTCTCGGGAGGCACCGAAGGAAGAAGTGACCGACGATGCCGCGATTCTGGAGCGCTTCGGGAAGACGGTCGTGCTAGTCGAATCAAGCTCTACGAACCTGAAGATTACGCGCCCGGAAGACCTGCCCATCGCCGAAGCGTACTTGCGGCTGAAACTTGTTCGCTAAAAACAAGAAGGCTCCTGGCCCAACCTTTCGATTGAGCCAGGAGCGGCAAAGGGCTTCAACCTAATCTTCGTAGTTCGGTTCGGCCGTTTCCGCATCCGTGTTGTCCGGAACTTCCGCTGGCGGTTCGCAGAGTTGTTCCGTTGCGACCGGCGTCTCCTCGCATCCACAACATGTGCCGGTCTCGCCTGCCGGCATCGCGATGACGCTGACATCCTGAGCGACCGGATCACAACAATCTGCTAGGGGCGCCTCGGCTTCTTGTGCAATCGACTGCGACTCACAACCGCAACATGTGCCTTCCGGATCTGCAACGCCCTCCGCGGCGCTGACGTCTGCCGGTGGATTTTCGCCGCGATCGAATTCCGGCAAGTCAACGATTTCCGCCGCACCGCCGGCAGACTCCGCCGCGGGCTCGCACATCTCCTGTACGTACGCCGCGTCCTCGGCATGACTGCACGCGTCTTCTGAACACCACGCCACACTGCCCACCCACATCACGGCCACTGCTGCCAGAACTGTCGCTTGGGTTCGCACGAGCCCCTCCTTATTTAAGTCCCACTTGCTCGCACGCAGGAGCGTTTCCCGCGCTAAGCTAATGGAGGAACGTCCGCGCTATATTCCCTGCTGAAGCAATTGTCATATTCGGCAGACAAGAGATCCGCTCTCACTGGCAGATTGAAGAGGAGTGCAGATATTGAGGATTGGGTGTTGCGTGCTGAGCGCTGCGCACACTGGGGCCTGAGCGTTGGCCGACTACTCAGCACTCAGTACCCAGCACTTACTTCCCTTCGTTGACGACGAACTGCATCGCCCGGATCGCCGTGCCTTTGCTGGCCGCGTTCTTGTCGGCCGAGAGCTTCAGCGACAGCGTGTGCTTTCCGGCTGAAAGCGTGTCGGCAAACATCACGGTCCGCGGATAGTGCAGTCCGCCGCTGAAGTGGTGATACAGGTCGCACTTCGTTGTCGGACCGCCATCAATGCTGACTTCCACAATCCCTGCGTCCGGCCCGGCGACGATGTACGCGCCGATGGCGCTGCCGGCGAATTCCAGAGTCAGTGCCGCGCCGGGCTTGGTTGATTCCAGCATCGTCAGCTTGTTGAACCGGTCGCGCTTTCCGCCCGGCAACGCTTTCCAGTCGGGCACATGAAGCTGCCAGTCTTCTGAAATCTTCGCTTCTTTTGGATCGAGGAAACGCCCGCCGCCGTAGTTCAGTTCGTCCAGCGGTTTAGCTGGCATCGAATTGTCCTTTGGCGTGGCTCCCGCGGCGAGCGGCTCCTTCCAACACTGATCCATCAGTTCCCCGATCATATCCGCCGCGATCCGGTTTCCGAACGGCGCCGGGTGCACGCCGCCGAACTGTTTCCAAGTGATCTCCTTCGCATCGATCCGCGCCGTCACCGCCTTGCAGACATTGACGATCGAGACCTTGTACGCGGCGGCTACTTCCTCGTGCGCGGCCATCGGGATGGGCGTCTGGTTCTTGCGGTACTGGTCCATCAGCCCTTCGTTGACGAACTCGACAAAGATCACGTCCGCCTTCGGGTTATGCTGGCGCAGGTTTCGCACGATGCCTTCCGCCGCGCGCAGGCATTCGGCCTTGCTGTGATGACCATCCTGATCGTCGTTCACGGCGGAATCGACCAGCAGCAAATCGACCGGGCCTTTGCTCAGCACGTCATCTTTCAGCCGGAACGCGCCGGTCATTGAAGTGGTGGAAGCGATTCCCGCCGCCGTGATCGTGAATTCTGTTTCGGGGAAGCGCTTGCGCAGCAGTTCGCAGACCATCGGGCGGTAGCCTTCCATCTCGGTGATCGATCCGCCCAGAAATGCGACGTGGCCTTTCTTCTGAAGAGTGAAGACTGTACGACAATTCTCCAGGTTTCCGCGCGTGATCACGCTTGTATCTCCACTCACTGCGTATCCACAAAGCAACAGCAATCCACAGAGCAGGGCGGGGCGGAGGAACAGTTGCTGAACGCGCATCGCGGCATCTCCTGATAAAGTAAGTTGCATGATTTTGGGCGTGAGGGCAAATAGCGCAAGCGACAATGTGAATCAGATGGCGCCCTTCACTCGGATACTTGTCACTCGACTCCTAACGCTGATGATGAGAGCGCTGATCGCGCCGCAAGTACGAGCGTGAGTGGCGTAGATGAGTAGTAGACCTAATGTCGCACTTGGCAAACGTGCCTAATCAATTCACAATCCGCGTCGAGGGGTGCTTCGTTGACAAAATAACGATCCATTTCTTTGAACCGCGTGCTGCTGTGGCTGGTTGAACAGCTCGGAATGAAGTTCTGAACTCTGTTGTAAGATGTGTTATGTAAACGACATGCGTTCGCTGTGAAATAAAACACGTGCTTATTCCATAAAAATGAGTTTTTTGATACTTGACACAAAAGCCAAGTGTATATACTTGTGAACAAAATAACAGCGTTACTGGTGTCACAATTTGAACGCTGGGAGACCTAAAGAAGTCAGCAAGCCGTTGGACAAGGGGTCTCTCACAGCCAGCAGAACCAAAGGGGAACGAACATGGCCCAGACCGAAACCGACATCGAGCCGATCCTCAAGCAGCACCCCAACGCCAAGCGTGAAGACCTCATTCCGTTGCTCCAGGAAGTCCAGGAAGCTCAGGGCTACCTGTCCGCCGAAGCCGCCGTCCGCATCGGCCAGCACCTCGGCCTGCCCGCCAGCAAGGTCTACGGCGTCGCGACCTTCTACAATCAGTTCCGTTTCCAGCCCAAGGGCAAGTACCACTTCATGGTCTGCCGCGGCACCGCCTGCCACGTCAAAGGCTCCGCCAAAGGTCTGGAGATCTGCACGAAGCTGCTGAAGATCAAGCCTGGCCAGACCACTCGCGACAGATTGTTCAGCCTGGAAGTCGTCGCCTGTATGGGCGCCTGTGGCCTCGCGCCGGTCGTCAATGTCAATGGTGAGTTCTACGCCAAGGTCACCCCAAAGAAAATTTCCTCCATCATCACCGAATGCCGGGAAAAGGAAGCCGCCAATGCCAAATCCTGAATCCGCGTCTACTGCAAAACCTGCCGGCGGGGACGCCGGCGCTACCAGCCAGTGCTGGGAAACGCCGACCTTTCCGGTCCCCGAACTGCTTGAAGGCCTGAAGTCCGGCCCCTTCAGTTCCGCCAAGTCTGCCGGCGAGCCGTCCTACAACGCGCTGATCAGCGCGCTGCGCCGCGACCGCGTCGAAAAGCCGGTGGTCTTCATTGGCACGGGCACGTGCGGCCTGGGCGCTGGCGCAGCCAAGACGATCGAAGCCGTCCGCGCGTACATCGGCTCGAAGGGCATCCCTGCCGACGTCGTTGAGGTCGGCTGCATCGGCCTGTGCTCGGAAGAGCCGCTCGTCGATGTCCAGCTTCCCGGCCGTTCGCGCGTCAGCTTCAGCAACATCAGCGCGCAAAAAGTTCCGGCGCTGCTGGATCAGGCGTTGGCGGGAAAGATTCCGGCCGACATGGTTCTCGGCCAGTTCCGTGCCGCGCCCAACACCGAACAGAAGACGTGGGACAAAGTTGCTTACCTGGATGAGCATCCCTTCCTGAAGATTCAGCGGCGCATCGTGCTGGCCGCCAGCGGCATCATCAACCCCGGCAGCATCGACGAATACATCGCGCGCGGCGGTTACTCGGCGCTGGCGAAGGCGCTCAAGCATCAGACGCCCGATGAGATCTGCAATACCGTCGATGCCTCCGGCCTGCGCGGTCGTGGCGGCGGCGGATTCCCGACGGGTCGCAAGTGGAAGTTCGCCCGCCAAGCTCCGGCGGAACAGAAGTACCTGATCTGCAACGCGGACGAAGGCGATCCGGGTGCGTTCATGGATCGAGCCGTCGGCGAAAGCGATCCGCATCGCCTGATCGAAGGCATGGTCATCGCCGCCTACGCCATCGGCGCGACGAAGGCTTACATTTATATTCGCGCGGAATACCCCATCGCCGTCACGCGCTTGAAGGAAGCCATTGTTCAGGCGCGCGCGTACGGTCTGCTCGGCCACAACATTCTCAACAGCGGCAACAATCTCGACATCGTCATCAAGATGGGCGCTGGCGCGTTCGTCTGCGGCGAAGAAACCGCGCTGATCCACAGCATCGAAGGCAAACGCGGCATGCCGCGTCCGCGTCCGCCATTCCCGGCCGTGAAGGGCCTCTTCGGCAAGCCGACGGTCATTAATAACGTCGAGACGCTCGCCAACCTACCGCTGATCATCGAGCACGGCGCTCCGTGGTATGCCGCGATGGGCACCAAGGGCAGCAAGGGCACCAAAGTCTTCGCGCTCTCTGGCATGGTGCGCCGCACCGGTCTGGTTGAAATTCCAATGGGCACCACCCTCCGCCAAGTCGTCTTCGATGTCGGCGGCGGAATTCCTGGCGGCCGCAAGTGCAAGGCTGTGCAGATCGGCGGCCCGTCTGGCGGTTGCGTTCCCGAACCGCAGATGGATATCCCGACCGACTACGAAGCCCTCAAGGAATTCGGCACGATCATGGGCTCGGGTGGTCTGGTTGTCGTCGATGAAACCACCTGCATGGTGGACTTCGCTAAGTACTTCATGGAATTCGTGCAGAGCGAGTCCTGCGGCAAGTGCATCCCCTGCCGCGAAGGCACCCGCCGCATGCTCGAAATCTTGCAGGCCATTACTCGTCCGCGCCGCAAGGAAGACAAACTCGACGCGTTGCTGCGCTTCCAAGGCATCATGGCCCTCAAAGAGCTCGGTGAGATGATCAAGTCCACCAGCCTCTGTGGCCTGGGGCAGACCGCTCCGAATCCAGTGCTCAGCACGCTGAAGTGGTTCCGCGACGAATACGAAGCCCACATTTTCGAACGCCGCTGTCCGTCGGGCGCTTGTAAGGATCTGGTCGGAGCGCCGTGCCAGAACACCTGCCCGGTCGGCACGGAAGTCTGGCGCTACGTCGCGCACATCGCTCGCGGCGAATACGCGGACGCCTACCGCATTATTCGGCAGGCCAATCCGTTCCCCTCGATCTGCGCGCGCGTGTGCCACCATCCGTGTGAAAAGATGTGCCGCGCCGCAGCCACCGGCGGCGAACCGATTGCCGTCCGCACGCTGAAGCGCTTCGTCGTCGAACGCGTCTCGCCCGACACCTACACGCAGGACATCAAGATCGCCGCTCCGAACGCCGCCAAGATCGCCGTGATCGGCGGCGGTCCGTCCGGCTTGACGGCCGCTCACTGCCTGGGCGCGATGGGCTTCAAGGTCACGATTTTCGAGAAGGAAAAGAAAGCCGGCGGCATGCTGATGTCGGCCATCCCGGAATACCGCTTGCCTCGCGAAGTCCTTCAGAAGGAAATTGACGCGCTCCTTAATCAGAACGTGGAACTGAAGCTGAACCAGTCTCTCGGCCGCGATTTCACGATCGACGACCTGATGAACAAGCAGGGCTACAAGGCCGTCTATCTCGCCACCGGTTCGCATCAGAGCCGCAAACTGGGCGTGCCCGGCGAGAGCGTCCAAGGCGTGATCCCCGGAATCAAGTTCTTGAAGGCGTACAATTTGGACGGCCAGACGCTGGCCGAAGGCCACGTGGGCATTATCGGCGGCGGTAATTCCGCCCTGGATGCCGCCCGTGTCGCCATCCGCCAGAAGTCTGTAAAGAGCGTCACGGTTTACTACCGCCGCACGCGCGCGGAAATGCCTGCGTACGCTGAAGAAATCGAAGCGGCGCTGGAAGAAGGCGTGATTCTCAAGCCGTTGGTCGCGCCCGTCGAAGTTCAGGCGCAGAACGGCAAGCTGACCGGCATGAAGTTCATAAATTGCCAGCTCGGCGAACGCGATGCCTCCGGGCGCCAGCAGCCGGTGCCGATCAAGGGTTCGGAGCACGTCGTGCCGCTCGATACCCTGATTGCCGCCATCAGCGAACAGCCCGAAGCGGAGGCGACCGGCGGTGTCTCCACCGACCGTGGCGGCGCGGTGATCGCCAATCTCGAATCGCATCTCACCAGCCGGCCCGGCGTCTTTGCCGGCGGCGACATCGTCACTGGCCCGAACACGGTGATCAATGCTATCGCTGACGGCAAGAACGCCGCGATGATGATCAACAACTTCCTCAGCGGCAAGCTGCTCAAGACGCTGGGCAAGCTGCGGTTGCCGAGCGTGTACGTGGAGCCGGTGGAGATGGCCGAAGACGAAGACAGTGAATCGTCGCGGCTCCATCCGGATTCACTGCCGGTCGAAAAGCGCAAAGGCAACTTCGTGGAAGTCGAACAGTGCGTCTCCGAAAACGCGGCTCGCTGCGAAGCCCGGCGCTGTCTGCGGTGCGACCTGGAGTTCACACATCCAGCCGTGCGAAAGTGAAGTAGGCAGTAAGCAGCGGCAGTAGGCAGGAAGAACAACGTAAGCCGCATCCGGCAATCTCGGAGTCGGCAGAAGGCAGGAACGGAGACGGACACATAGGTAGCGGCGGTCCCAATCAAGAATGGCACCAGGAGGCAGTGGCAGTAGGTACAAACGAAGGCGGTTGGGCGGCTGCTGTTGACTGCCTACTGCTGCTGCCTACTGCCTACTCGGAGGTTGAAGAATGCCCAACATTGAAGTCAACGGCAGGACAGTTCAGGCCAACGACGGCGAGACGCTTTTGACCGTTCTGCGGCGCGAAGGCATCCATGTGCCGACGCTCTGCCACATGGAAGGCTTGGCTCCCACCGGCGCCTGCCGGCTGTGCCTGGTAGAACTCGAAGGCGCGCCCACACTGGTGCCCTCCTGCTCCTACCCGGTCGCCAATGGCATGAAGATTAAGACGCGCACGACGAAGGTCCTGTCGTCGCGGCGTATGATTGTTGAGCTGCTGCTCGCCAACCACCCGGACGATTGCCTGTACTGCGGCCGCAGCGGCAAGTGCGACCTGCAATCGCTGGCACAGGATCTGGGCGTGAGGCAGCGCCGCTTCCAGGGCACGAAGTCTGAGCGCCCCATGGACGTCTCCAGCCCGTCGATCATCCGCGATCCGGACAAGTGCGTGCTTTGCGGCAAATGCGTGCGCACCTGCGAAGAAATCCAGGCTGTCTCCGCGATCGATTTCGTCGGCCGCGGCGCGAAGTCAACCGTCGGGACCGCTTTCGATAAAGGCCTCAACGTTTCAAGCTGCATCAACTGCGGCCAATGCATTGTCGTTTGCCCGACCGGTGCGTTGGCGGAGCATTCTTACCTTAGCGAAGTGATCCAGGCTCTGGCCGATCCGGAGAAGACCGTCGTCGTGCAGCACGCGCCGGCAGTCTCGGTGACGCTGGCGGAAGAGTTCGGCCTCAAGGCCGGCACCGATGTGGACGGCAAGATGGTTGCTGCGCTGCGCCGCATCGGTTTCGACCGCGTCTTCGATACATCTTTCACCGCCGATCTCACGATCATGGAGGAAGGCAGCGAACTGATTCACCGCGTCAAGACCGGCGGCGTGCTGCCAATGCTGTCGAGCTGTTCGCCGGGCTGGATCAAGTTCGTTGAGCAGTTCTATCCGGATTTCATCCCCAACCTCTCGACCTGCAAGAGCCCCCAGCAGATGATGGGCGCGATCATCAAGAGCTTCTGGGCCTCGCGCGAGAACATCGACCCGGCCAAGATCGTCAGCATCTCGATCATGCCCTGTACGGCGAAGAAGTTTGAGTGCAGCCGCGAAGAGATGGGCCGCGGCTTCGTCCCGGACGTCGATTACGTGCTCACGACGCGCGAACTCGGACAGCTCTTCCGCATGTTCGGCGTCAATCTCGCCGCCATGGAAACCGAACAGCCCGATACGCCGTTCGGCGAACGCACCAGCGCCGGAAAGATTTTTGGAGCCAGCGGCGGCGTGATGGAAGCGGCGGTTCGGTCCGCGCACTTCCTGATCACCGGCAAGGAACTGCCCGACCTGAAGATCCAGGCTCTGCGCGGCATGAAGGGCTGCAAAGAACTGCGCGCAAAGATCGGCGAACTGGAAGTGGGCGCCGCGGTTGTCAGCGGCCTGGGCAACGCGCGAATCCTCCTCGACCAGATTCGCGCCGGCCGCAAGGACTTGCACTTCATCGAAGTGATGACCTGTCCCGGCGGCTGTATCAACGGCGGCGGACAGCCTCTGGGCGCCGACCTTGAAGCCGTCAAAGCGCGCATGCAGGCGCTCTATCAGATTGATCGCGATGCGCCGGTGCGGACGAGCCATTCGAACCAGTGGGTCCAGCGCCTCTACAAGGAATTCCTCGGCCAGCCGTTGGGTGAGAAGAGCCACCACCTGCTGCACACGCATTACCAGAAGCGCGAGGTGTTGGCGTAACATGTGGCACGCTTGTGATCGCGCCGTCAGTTTGGCGCGATCTCAAGCGTGCGGAAATGTGGACGTGCCGCGAACAACGAAAAAAGGACGAAGACATGAGCCAGCAGAAAATCCTAGTAGTTGACGACGACCCGGACATTGTAGATCAGCTCGCGTTGACGCTGAAAGGCTTTGGCTACCAGGTCGCACAAGCCGGCAGCGCCGAAGAGGCTGAGGAAGTCCTCATGTCCTTTAAGCCCGACGTCGCAATCGTGGACTTGATGATGGAGCACCAGGATTCCGGCTTCGTGCTCTGCCACGAGATCAAGAAAATTTATCCTGGCACGCCTGTGATCCTCCTGACCGCCGTGAAATCGGCAACGGGTATTTCCTTCGAGCCCGCTTCGAGCGAGCAACAGTCGTGGGTGAAGGCCGACCGCGTTCTCGACAAGCCTCTGCGCCCTGAGCAGCTCAAGCGCGAACTGGAGCACTTCCTGGTGAAGCCTGGCTGTGCCTGCGGCGGACACCACTAAATAACGTTTCAGTTAAATGCAACGGACCGGCGCGGTTGTTTGTGCCGGTCCGTTTCTTTTTATGCGTCGAAAGTTCAGAATCTTATCGCGGTCGCGCGCACCGCTCGTGAGCGGAAGACTTCCATCCAGTTCTCTCCCGACAACCGACGCGCCAGTTCCACAATGATGTGCCGGGGCTGCACGCCAAGCTCAGCGTTTCGCCCCAATCCCTGCAAACAGGAAGGACAATTCGTCAGGATGACCGAGCGCGATTCCGGCGCCCGATTCTGCATCGCTTCCTGAAGAGCGTTGTTCTTGCGATGAAGCATAGCATTGCTTATGTCCGGCCGCGAAAGCGCCAGCGTGCCGGCCTCCGAACAGCAGTGCGGCACGGGAGTCACTTTCAAGCCGCAAGCCTTTGCTAGGATCGTTGCAGCTTTGCCGTCCAGTGAGTCGTGGCAGGGCGCGTGGTACAGGCACTCTCCGCCGGCTTTGACCGAAAGTCCTTTCTCGGTTGCGTAGCGAACGACATCCAGCACCGGAGCAGCAAAGATTTTGCCCGCCTCCATGTGGCCGAGAGACTCGCGACACGTCCCACAGGTGACCACCACGCCGTCAAAGTCCAGGTACGCGAACATTTCGCGAATTTGTGAGAAAACGATGGTGTCGCGAAGAACGATTCGGTCGCGTTGCTCAGTTCTTGCATTGGCTTTGTGCGGAAAACCGCAGCATAGGAACGGCGGCGGCAAGACGATTCTCGTGTCGAGTTCCAGCAGCACATGCAGCGCGGCCATGGAGAGGCTGGAGAACAGACGCTCCGAGCCGCAGCCAGGAAAGTAAAACACGGTTCCGCGAGCCTCGCGCTCCGGCTCGAACAACAAGGCTTGTCCGGCCTCGCAGCGCGGCAAGACATCGCGCAGCGTGAGCGCATCCGCCGGCGGAACAGGCGAGCGCAGCATCTGAACCAGGTACGATCCCGCCGGCTCGTGGTCCTTCGCCGGTCCGGCCGTTCGCGCGAGCATGCGCTGCACGCGCCCGCCGCAGCGCACCACGAATGCTCGAAACGCTTTATTGAATGTCGGCGAACGGCTTTCGAGGTAACGCAACGTCGCCTTTGTGGCGAGCGCCGTATGCTTGTAGCCGTGATTGACGAGAATTTCGCGCTCGATCACCGATACATCGCCGGTGTCGATCTCTACGGGACATGGCTTTGAGCATTTGTGGCAGATCGTGCAGTGGTCGGCGACGTCCTCAAGGTAACGCAGCATTCCAAAACATGCCGAGCGCTCCCGCTGCGCTTCGTAGAGCAGCGCTTCGATTAACGAACCAATCGCGAGATTCTTATTCCTAGGATGATAGAAGAGTCCGCGGGGCGGGTGAAAGACACAACAGTCGGCCTTGCATTTGCCGCAGCGGACGCACTTGGCAATGCGAATGGCAAGCTCCTCGAGGCGGCCGTACTGTAGAATGCGAGCTTCGAGCTCCAGCAGGTTAAAGGACGGCGTGAAGATGTTCGCAATGGCACCCAAGTCCGTCAATTTCCGCGGGTTCATCATGCCCTTGGGATCGACTTCGTGGCGATAGCTCTCCAGATCGCGGATAAATGCGGGATCCAAGTATTTCAACTTGGTGATGCCAATCCCGTGCTCGCCGGAGCACACTCCTCCGAGCGCGGCGACTTCGGCCATGATGCGGTCCACAACCAGTTCAGCGCGCTTCATCATCGGGCGATCGTTCGAAAGGACCGGGATGTTGACATGCACGTTGCCGTCACCCGCGTGCATGTGCGTCGCGATAACGATTCGCCGCCGGCGCTCTTCCGCGTAGATCGCATCGAGCCGCTCTGCAAGTTGATCGTATCCGCGCACGAACTCGCGTAACTGCCGCAGGAGATCAGTGACCAGTTCGAGCGACCGGACTTCCTTCTCCAGCGCCGCCTCGAGGGCCTTGAGCGTCTTTTCGCAAATCGCCGTTGCCGAATCGATCTTTCCCGCAAGCCATGGCAGTTCTTCTTCCGCCGCGGCCGTACGAAGAAAATCACGCGCGCGCTCGATAAAGCGGCGCTGCGCATACCGTTCTTCATCGACGTTGACGGCATCACAGAAACTCGCAAACTCCGCCAGCATATCAAGGGGCAGGACGACGTCTTCGTTCAGCTTGAAGGCGTTCGTGTGTGCCGCGATGGCGCCAAGCTTCTTCCGATCCGCCCAAAACAGCTTGGCTTCGGCGGCATCCTTGGCCTCAAACAAAAACGTGTTTTCGTGGGTGCCTAGGATCTCCCGCACAGTCGCTACACCGCGCGAGACCTCATCACGATCATGTCCGACCAAGTCGATCAGTAATACGGCCTTTGGGGTGTCGGTCCGCGGCGCCTTTACCTTGTAGCCAATCGCGCGGACATATTGATCGTCGAAGTGCTCCAGCGCCTGCAGGACTTCATGACCTTCATTGGGGAATGACCGGACAAGTTTGGCGATGATCCAACTCGCCTCCTCCATATCGGGGCCGAAGAACTCCAGGCACAGCGTTGCAGTAGCTTCGTACTGTTTATAGAGAACGAACGCCGCCGACGTAATCACGCCGTCGGTGCCTTCCTTTTGCACTCCGGGCAGGCCCTTCAGCGCTTTGTTGGTAATATCCTTCCAAAGTCCGTTGCGCCGAACTTCTCGTCCGAGAAGGACAATGGTACGCTGAAGCGCGCCTGCATCGTCGCGGATTTCCCACGTCAAGGTATCATTAGGCAGGAGTTTCCGGAGTTGGTGATCGGTGCGCCTGATATGGTAGGCTCGGCCGCCAGGCATCGCGATCTGATATGCGAGCAGATTGTCGATGCAGGTGCCCCATAGGACCGCGGTTTTTCCGCCAGCATTCTCAGCTATGTTGCCGCCGATCGTGCTGGCCCACGCGCTGGTAGGATCGGTTGCGAAAACAAGCCCACGATGGTGAGCGTACTCCATTGCGTGTTCTGTGATAACGCCCGCTTCGAGACTCATCACAGGGGCAGAAACGGCGGTTCCATCGGTCAGCTTGAAACTTTCCTCGCGAATGCCGCGAATACGATTCAGCTTCTCCGTGTTGATCAGGATACAGTTCGGGGCTAGCGGCACTGCGCCACCCGTCAGACCCGTTCCGGCTCCGCGCGGGATCGCGTGAAGATCGAGCTTCTCGATGGCGGCTAAGAGCGGGCCCAACTGTGCTTCCTGCGTCGGCACAACAACCGCAAGCGGCAGATGCAGGCGCCAATCTGTGGCGTCTGTCGAGTGGCTGACCCGCGTGAACGGATCGAACTGGACGTTCTCGTTGCCGACGATGGGGCGAAGAACATGCAGAATGCGGCGTCGCTGATGCGGCGTAGAAGTGACTTCGTCACGAAACTGGCACAAGAGATCGTCGCACCTCTTCAGGAGTTCAAGCACCAATGGATCGCCGCCGGAGTTGGTCTCAATGACGCGCAGGTCGCCGGCGATGTTCCGCAGCAAGGTTCGACGCCGTTTATCGTCGGCAACGAGTTCCTCAAACAGAAACGGATTGCGTCGGTGAATCAGCAGCTCCCCAAAAAACCGCATGAGCAGCCGCGCGGAGCGCCCGGTCACGCGCTTTGCGCGCAACTCTTCCAGCCGCGTCCAGGTTTCTTCCCCAAGGAGCCACGTGACAGCCTGGCGGTCATCGGCGGACGTGTAGTTGAAGGGGATCTCACGAAGACTTCGCTCGTCACTCATGGAGAGCTATTGTCGCCAATGGGCTGGGGAATGCAAATTGCCGCAGCCGGGCTTTGAAGATGTCTGGAAGGATCTACTTCAAGAGCACCTGGATCGTGTGCTCATGGCCGTCGTCGCGCAACGCGATGCTGTGCTCGGGTTGCTCAACGCCATCGCTCAACACTCGTTGGATGTTCGGGCCAAGGTTCTGAAACTCGATGTGATACATGGTGCTATGGTATCTGTAGTCCACTTTGACGAGCGGCCAATCGGGTGGCAGGCGCGGAGTCAGCTTAAGGCGATTGGCTTCGAGCTGCAATCCTAGCAACCAGCCAACAATGAGCTGGTACGTCCATCCAGCGGAACCTGTATACCAAGTCCAACCGCCACGGCCGACATGCGGGGTCGCGGCGTAAACATCGGCAGCGATGACGTAAGGTTCCACTCGGTACGTGGCCTCGCGTGCCTCCAGGCTATGGGCAATAGGATTGATCATCTGCAGCAGCTTCCACGCACGTTCATGTTGGCCGATAGCGGCGTAGGCCATGATGAGCCAGATCGAGGCATGAGTGTATTGCCCGCCGTTCTCACGAACGCCGGGCAAGTATCCCTTGATGTAGCCTGGTTCCTGGGGAGTTTTGTCGAAGGGTGGCGTGAACAACAGGATGAGCCCGTCCGAAGTACGCACGAGTTGCTTGTAGGCGGAGTCGAGCGCCGTGAAGCAGCGGGCCGGGTCGGCGGCGCCCGAAAGAACCGCCCAGCTTTGAGCGATGGAATCGATCTGACACTCGGAGTTCTTGGATGAACCCAGGGGAGTGCCGTCATCATAGAACGCCCGCAGGTACCACTCGCCGTCCCATGCGTGTTTCTCGATAGACTCCCGCAGGGACGCCGCTTCGGAAAGGCATTGGCTTGAGAAGTCAACGTCTCCTTTGGCGCGTGCGACCTCCGCGAATTGCGTGAGAATGTAGTGCTGGAAGAAGGCCAACCAAACGCTTTCACCGCGACCGTGAATGCCGACCAGGTTCATGCCATCGTTCCAGTCACAACTTCCCATTAATGGCATGCCGTGGATGCCGCAGACCCATGAACGCTTGAGTGCTTGTACGCAATGGTCATAGAGACTTGCGGTTTGGGACGCACGTGCGGGAAGGTCGTAGTAACTTTCTTCGTCCGGCTTTACAGGACGACCAGTGAGGAACGGAGCCTGTTGGTCCAGGATACTAGCGTCGCCCGTGGCACGCAAGTAGTGGCAGGTAGCGAGTGGCAGCCAAAGGTAATCGTCAGAACATCGGGTCCGCGTGCCGCGTCCGGTAGGTGGATGCCACCAGTGTTGTACGTCGCCTTCGACAAATTGATGTCCCGCACATCGCAGCAGGTGTTCGCGAACGAGCTGGGGCGCGGTGTGGAGAAGGGCGAGGCTGTCTTGTATCTGGTCGCGGAAGCCGAATGCGCCACCGGACTGGTAAAAGCCGCTGCGTCCGAAGATGCGCGATGAGAGGCATTGGTAGAGGAGCCAGCCGTTGGCAAGGGTATTCAGCGCGGTATCGGGAGTCTGAATGCGAACCGTGCCTAGGATGGCGTCCCAGTACTTCCGCACAGATGCGAGCTCGGAATGTACGGAGTCCGTCGTGCGAAAGCGGCGCAGTAAGGTGTGCGCATCATCAATGTCAAGGGCGCAGCCTAAGCTGAAGATGATCTCCAGGTCCTCGCCGGGGCCAAGCTGTAGAACGTGCTGGAGCGCGCCGCAGGGATCGAAACCGGCACCAACGCGATCCGAGAGGTGCTGGCGAGCCATGGCGGCGGGACAGGCATAGTCTCCATTGCGGCCCAGGAATTCCGTGCGATCACCGGTCACGCTTCGCGATGAAGCAGGCGCATCGTGCTGTGTGGATATACAATTCAGAAACGCAACGCGGCCGGCAAAGTCTGTATTGTAGGTATTGCGCGCCACAAGCATTCCGCTTTGCGGGTCCACTTCGGTGATGACAAAGGGAGCGCTCTTGGCTCGTTGCTCGCCAAGGACCCACTCGACGCAGGATGTCGCAGAGACGCGCCGGACCGAAGAGGAGTTGTTTCGCAGCCGGAGAACAGTGAACTTCAGCGGCGCTTCACGCGCAACGAAGATGGTCAACGTGGAGGAAATGCCGCGCTCGACATGTTCAAAGACGCTGTAGCCAAAGCCGTGACGCGATGTGTACCCTGTGGCGCCTGGTGTTGGGAGGGGCGTGGCGGACCAGAAGCTGCCCGTTTCTTCGTCGCGAAGGTAGAGCGCTTCCCCGCTGGTATCGCAGACGGGATCGTTGTACCAGGGCGAGAGCCGGAATTCATGGGCATTCTCGCGCCATGTGTAAGCCGCTCCACTCTCGGAGATCACAGTGCCAAAAATAGGATTGGCAAGCACATTAACCCACGGCGCGGGCGTATGCCGGCCGGGCGGGAGCAAGGTAACGTATTCGCGTCCATCGGGAGCGAATCCGCCGTGCTCGTTGCCTAGTATCAGTGTTGGCGCGGTGGGCGGAGCGCTGGGCGGGGTCTCTCGCTGCTTTGGACTTGTTCTCAGGCGCGGCACACGTGGCTCAGGACGGCCCCGTCGTGCGACATGATCTTCAAGCGTCCCACCGCTGTCGGTGACCACGACTCGTGCCGCGGCCAGGAACAGCGTGCGGTCCTCTTCGGGAAGTTGGTCCAGGCGCCGCACGAAAATTCCGCCGGGCCGGTCCACCAGCGCGGCCTCCGTACTGGCGGCGATCACAGCCACGATCTGATCGTGCAATGTTTGTTGATAGCCGCCCTCGTCTTCAACCCAGATGACCAAGTCCACCACCAAGCCGCTCGACCGCCAATAGGCGTGTGCTTGAACGAGCTGCTTCGCGAGATCGAGCTTGTTGTGATCGGCGATTCGCAGAAGCACGATTGGCAGGTCGCCCGAAACGCCATAGCTCCACAGTCCCGACTGGCCGCGGCGGTTCTGCATCAGCGCACTGGCCGCGGCACGTTGCACAGGGTTGCTGTAGATGATGGAACTAGCCAGCCGCCCGTAAAGCTGTGCATCGCTCTCCTGAGCATTCAACTGGTGGAGAACGATCTGGCGGTGTGTCCAGGCCAGGCTGAAGACGCGGTCCGCGAGACGGCGATCATGGTACTTTTCCACCAGGGTCAGCGCCGCGTCGCGACTGTCGCCGATGCCGAACACGAGATCAACGACCGCCGTCTCCTCGGGGCCGACGACGACCTGGTTGCGGATTGCCACGATGGGGTCGAGCACCGAGCCGGCGGTATCCGACAGGTGGAACGCGTGATACGCGTTTTCCGCGGTGGGCGCGCCATCGAGGGACATTTGCATGGCCTGTGGATTGGCAGTCGTGTGGCCACGGCCAATGAACCGCATCCTATCTGTTTCGTAGGATGTCTTGCCTATGGCCGACCCATGTATCGACATTAAGTGAAACATCCACGGCGTCTGCTGCTGAGTGCTGCTGGGCCGGCGCATGGCGAGAATGGCCTGATGCTCGGGGACCAGTTCCGTCTGCACGAACAGATTGCTGTAGACGGGGTGTGACGCGTCCAATGCAGCGGAGCCGAGGACGATTTCGGCGTAGCTGGTGAGAACGATCATGCGGGGCACGCGAGAGAAGTTCGTTATGGAGACGCGGCGGAGTTCGATGTCGTCTTCCGGCGAGACGGCTATGGCCGTGTGCGTCTCAAAATCATCATCGCGCCGGTGGAACTCCGCGCGGGCGCGGGAGAACACGGCCTGATAGCTCTTGCCCGTTTGCAGCGACGGCTGATAGCCGCTCGACCAGGTTTTGCGTGTCGCGACGTCGTGAAAGTAGCAGAAGGCGCCGAAGTTGTCCCGCGTTGTGTCTTCGCGCCAGCGCGTTACCGCCAGATCTTTCCAGCGGCTGTAGCCGCCTCCGGCTGCTGTTACCATCAGGTTGTATCTGCCATTGGAAAGCAGGTGGACCTCCGGTATCGGCGTGCTGGGGGTGGTGAAGACGCGGATCAAGGGGCCGCTGGCCTCAGTCTCCAGTGAAGGCTCCTGCCGCACCAGGATGGCAGGATTGTGCACTGCAACCTTGGGTGCTCTTTCATGGAGCAGTTGTTCAGCGGCCAGGAAGGATGGCTCCGTATTGAAGCGACGCTGCATCGGTTGGTTGAGGAGGAGATACGCCAGCGCGAGCAAGCTCATGCCTTGATGATGAGCCATGAAGGCGGAGATGACGGCGTGAGTTTGTCCGTGTGCGAGGCGAGAGGGTGTGTAGTCGATTGCTTCATAGAAGCCATAGCGCCCCGAAAAGCCAAGGCGGGCCATGTGCTCCAGGTTCGCGCAGGCTTCATCGGGTGAGACCATCAGGGCGAGAGCTGTGGCGTAGGGCGCAACGACCAGATCAGCACTCAAGCCGCGCTTGAGCGCCAAACCGGGCACGCCGAAGCCGCCATATTGGTAATCGCCTTGCGCGCTGAAGGTGTTGTACGCCGATTCGGAGATGCCCCAGGGCACGCCGCGCTGCGCGGCGTATTCGATCTGGCGCTGGACGACCGCATGGTAAGTCTGATCCAGCAAGGTGAGCTGGTACGTGGGCATGACCAGGAGCGGCATCAGGTACTCGAACATCGAACCGCTCCAGGAAAGCAGAGCGGGCGTGCGATGGGACGTTGTGAGCGGGCGGCCCATCGCGAACCAGTGTTCTTGCGGAAGGGCACCGCGTGCGATTCCCACGAAGCTGCCGAGCCGGGCTTCAGAAGCGAGCAGGTCGTAATAGCTGTCATCGCGGCGGCGGTGACTGACGTTGTAGCCGATGGCGAGCAAGACTCGGTTGTCGTCGAGGAGGAAATCGTAATCGATGTCCGCCAGTTCCACGCACTGCAGCGACAGTCTTTCGATCAGGGCGATGCGTTCGCCGGCATGCTTGCTCGCATTTGCGACGCACTGACGCAGCACACAAAGCCTGTGTTTCTCCTCCCCAACAGTCGCGCCGTTGGCCAAACACTCTTCCATCAGTGGCGTGAGCTGCTGGTTGAGGCGTGCGATCTGGCGCAGGGTGGGGATGCGCTCGAGTTGGTGAAGTGCGCGTATGACGGGCGAAAGACCGTGGCGCTGGTCCTCCGCGACGGGATTCGAATGTTCCAGCCAGCCTGCAAGTTGTTTCAGTTCGCCGAGTTCCTCGCGGCACTGGCGATCGAGCGCCGCGGCCCACCAGCGCGTTTCGTCGTCGGTCTGTGGCGGCAAAGCTTTTCCGAGCTCTTCGCAAAGCTGCAGCAACAACTGTAGTTTCGCATGGCAGCCGGAGAACGTATCGGGGACGCTGCGCAGTTCGTCTTCGATTTTCTCGATGCAATGCAGCGTTGTCTTGGGCAACGTGCGCGTCGGCTCGCCGCCAGCGGTGCGAGTTGCGGCGGCGACGAACGCATGCAGGGTATCCGCAATGCCATCGAAGCAACGCGGGTGAATGCAGGGCCGGTCCGGCAGGTCGAGAAGGCCGATTCTCAGTGTGAGCAGAAACGCTGTCAGATTGCCGCTGTCCACGGAAGACACGTAAAGGGGCGCGAGCGGCTGAAGGGAGTGCGTGTCGTACCAGTTGTAGAAGTGTCCGCGGAAGCGCTTCAGGCTCATCAACGTGGACGAGGTGTGGGCGATGCGTTCGCACAACTGGCGTGCGGAGATATAGCCGAAGTCCCAGGCCGACAATCCGGCCAGCAGCGAGAGACCGATATTCGTGGGCGAAGTTCGGTGCGCGATGGTTGCTCTAGGGGCCGCCTGATAGTTATCGGGGACCAGCCAGTGGTCTTCAGGTCCGACAAAGGTCTCGAAATAGGACCATGTTTGCCGTGAGAGAACGCGAAGGAAGCGAAGCTGAGCGGCCGAAAGCCGCGGTGGCCGTCGCACGAGCGGCCGGCTGATGCGCCACGCGACGATGGGGGAGAGCAACCAGCCAGCCAGCAACGGAGCGGCGGCGGGGAACTCGCCTGAGTGCCACGCCCAGACGGCGCCGCCGAGGAATCCGGCGGCGAGGGGCGCCGGCCACATGCGGCGCAGATTCGCGCTGAGCGTCATTTTCAAGTGACGCTCGATTTCGGCGGCAGGGGTCCACTCGAGCAGGCGCTTGCGGGTGAAGAGCATACGCCCACACGTGCGAGCAATCGCGTCCAGGCTCACAAATGCCTCGAACGGCAAAAAGGCCAGTGTGAGAATCCCCTGTGCGAAATTGCGCAGACTTGCTGAGAGAGTCGCGCGCACATGCATCCTCAGCGGGACTTCGGGAGGAACGTGCGAAATTTGCACCAGCAGCGAAAGCACGGAAGGCGCCATGGCGACGGCCGCGGCGATGGAGCTCCAGAGCCAGGCTTTTCCAAGCACAACCCAGCCTAAGGCCACCAGGATGAACAGTCCGATGGGGACAAGGCTGCGCCGCAGGTTGTCGAAGATTTTCCAGCGGGAGAGCAGGGACAACGGATTACGGCTCCAGCGGCCGAGTTGCGGCACCCACGGCAGCAGCCACGGGAAGATCTGCCAGTCGCCGCGAATCCAGCGATGGCGGCGTGTGGCGTCCGCGCAATATTCAGGCGGGAATTTCTCATACAGCGCGATGTCGCTGACCAGGCCGGAGCGTGCATGGCAGCCTTCCAGCAGGTCGTGGCTGAGGATCAGGTTTTCCGGCAGGCGGTTTTCGATGACGCGCGAAAACGCATCGACGTTGTAGATGCCTTTTCCGATGAACGAACCCTGATGAAAAAGGTCCTGGTATACGTCGGAAACTTCGCGCGTATACGGATCGACCCCGGGCTCGCCGCTGTAGCAGCGCGCAAACCACGAGCGGCTGGCGCTGGGCAGGTCGATGTGAACGCCCGGCTGGAGGATGCCATATCCATCGACGACAATGCCGCGGCGCGGATCCATGCGGGGGCGGTTGAGCGGATGGGCCATCGTGCCGACCAACCGCCAAGCCGATCCGCGCGGCAACTGCGTATCGGAATCCAGCGTAATGACGTATTGAATTTCACGCAGGCCCTCGCGATCGCCGGCGACGAGGACGAAACGTTCGCCTGGATCGGCGCCGCGGAGCACAGCGTTCAGATCCGAGAGTTTGCCGCGCTTGCGCTCGCGACCCATCCACGCGTTTTGGCGAGGGTTCCAGCGCCGAGGCCTGTGCAGGAGCAGAAACGGGCCGGTGCTTTCCGAGCCGTGCTTCTGGTTCAGCTCGGAAATAGCATCCTGCGCCGCTTGGAGCAGCGCGTGGTCCTCGGGCATGGTTTCATGGGGCGCGTCCGGGAAATCGGTCAGCAACGCAAAAAAGAGATTCGGGCAGCGATTCGCGAGATAGCGCACTTCCAGCGCTTCGACCAGTGTGTCGATGCACTGCCGGTTGCAGATGATGGAGGGCACCACCACGAGCGTTCGCTGGTCGTCGGGGATTCCTTCGGAGTAGTCCATGCGCGGCAGCATGTCCGGCCTGGCGAGAAGGGTGGCCAGCACGTTGACCAGGTTGACCGCGAATTGGCTGACGCAGAGGGCTACCAGAATCCCCGGCAGCACCTGGCCCCAGAGGGTGGAGCCTGGCCCATACGCATTGAGCACGCCCCAGGTGGCGAGGGCGGTGATCAGAAGAATCGAGCCGACGTACCAGGCCAGGACGGGCCGGCTTAGCGCGCGATGCAAGCGAACGCTGAGCGGCACGCGCATCTGTGCGGCTCGCTCAAGCTCGGGCAAGCCTTTTCCGATCAGATAGTGGCCAACGTGCGCGGTGATCGTTCCATCCTGGCGCGCATAGGCTTCGGCCAACTGCACACAGGTTCGCGCAACCTGCGGTTCGGAGAGCGGACTTTGCCGCGCGATGTTTTCGACCACATGGCGGCAGCGATCGCGAGTGGCGAAGGTGGTCTGAGCGTAGATCCCGGCGGGGTCTTCACGCAGCGTTTGTTCGATGACGCTGAACTGTTCGACGAAATCCGCCCAGGTGACCAGAGAAAGGAAGCGCACACTGCCGATGCTGTTGCCGATGGAGACCTGGTCGGCCGCCTGGCGCTGACTTTCGAGCTGCACCAAGCGGTCAATCGTCAGCCCCTGTTCCTCCAGCCGCTCGCCGATCCACGTCAACGCCAGCGTGAGCGCCGGCGCCTGGCCTTGCAGACGGCGCGCGAGTTCCGCCACGTACGCACTGCTCAATTCGGGCTCGGTGCCGGTCCATTCGGCCATCACGGCGATCAGCCGCTTGGGGTCGCTTTCGGCTGTTTCGACCATGCGGTCCGCCCAGTGGTCGGCGCTGTCGCAATCGCTGCGTGAAGCGGCGATACGCACGGCGACGCGGCGCAGGTTGTCGATGAGCGCCAGCCGCAGCATAATCGGAATGGCCCACAGTTCGCCAATGTGCAGGGGTGCGATGCTTTGGTACGCCGCGATGAAGCTGTAGAGGCTTTCGCGGTCGATCTTGCCGTCGAGATGCGAAATCAACTCCAGGACAATTTGGTAAACGCGCGGAAGGCCCGCGCACGGACCGCTGCGCAGGACCGGAAGCTGGCGGCTGTATGTTCTCGGCAGGTGGCGCTGGGCGAGGCGAATCTGTTCGCGAATCAGATGGAAGTTATCGAGCAACCATTCGGCGGCCGGCGCGACCGTCCATGCTTTCTGCGCGGCGGCGCTGATAAGCTGGTATACGTCGTTGAGAATGACTTCATTTTCATACAGGCGCGGAAGCAACCGGTCTGGATGCGGCGCTGTTTCGAGGTCGTGCCGCGCAGCGAGGACTTTCGCATGACGAACCAACTGCTCGACGCCGAAGAGTTCGGCCCGAAGGGGCTGCTCCGGCGCGCCACGGCGAGTGAACCGCCTGGAGAGCTGCGCGGTCAAAACCGCAAGCCGTTCGCGATAGTTGTCGTTCTTCACTCAATCTGGTCCCAGCCAAGGCACACTTTGAAAAATCCGGAATTGCCCCAACCCCCTCAACGCGCCCGAGCGATGGTCGTGGCGTTGCCGTCTTCACCGAGTGGCGCAGTTTGCGTGCCACGAGGTTGTCGCTGTTGGAAGGGGGCGGAAGCAATATGCGGGCTATGCACTTTCAGTCGAGGTTTACTGCGCAACTCTACTGAATTTGCCCCGGCGTGATTTTGCGGTTAACCTGTGTTGCGGATTGGAGACTGAATGATGTCTGGTTGGACGCGCCTTATTTTAATCCTCGTTCTCGCCGGCGCTGGCGCCGGGAATTACTGGTATCGGAACAGGCCAAGCAGGGACTTGGTGGTACATCTCAACCGCCGCGAGGCTGACATATCCCAGCCGGATATCGGCGCGGACGCGGTTGCTGAAGCCGAGGCGATCGTCAAGGACGTGTTCAAAGCGGAGTACGCGCAACAAGCGCAGTCGCAGAAGCTAGCGTTTGCCGCGCAGCTTTTGCAGCAAGGAATGGATGCGTCGGACGACATGGCCGCGCGTTATGTGCTGCTGCGCGAAGCGGCGGAGCAAGCCGTTCAAGCCGGCGACGCCGCAACAGCGATGAAGGCGCTTTCCGAGACGGCAAGATCGTACGTCGTGGACGGACCGGCGCTGAAGCTGGCTGCCCTGTCGCGCGCGGCGAGCGCTGCCAGTACGCCCGAGGCCAACCGAGCTTTGGCGCAAAGTTACCTCGCGCTTTTCGACGAGTATCTGGCGGCGGAGAATTTTGAGGGCGCGAAGAAAGTGCTGGCGCCGGGTGAAGCAGCGGCGCGCAATGCGAAGAATGTTCCGCTGGTGCTGGAGGTTCAGGCTCGCGGACGCGAACTGCCTGAAATGCAGAAGCTTCAAGCGAACGCGAAAGCTGCGGCGGAGATTCTGAAGGCGAAGCCGGAGGACGCGGCGCCGAATGGCGTGCTGGGCCGCTACACGTCTTTCGTTCGCGGGGATTGGGAAAAAGGGTTGGCGTGTCTGGCTCAGTCAAACGATACGCTGCTTCAGAAATTGGCCAAAGATGAACTCGCTCGGCCGACTGAACCGGCCGGATGGGTCGGGGTGGGGGATGGCTGGTGGGACTTGGCGGAGAAAGAGAAGCTGCGCACGGTGAAAGCTCACTTGCGCGCGCACGCGTGCCAATGGTACGAGAAGGCGAGAACCGTGGTTCCGGTGGACGCAAAGAGCAGAGTGGAAAAGCGGATGCAGCTTGTTCGGGGGGCGGCGGAGCCGGCGCAGAAACAAGAGAGTCATTAGTTCTTGGTCATTAGTCATTAGCAATTGGTTGTTGCCGTTAATGACCAATGACCAATGACCAAACCACTACAACAGCGCGGCTCCGTTTCGGGAGCCGCGTCTCGGATATAAGCACAATTGCACGGGCAGCCAATAACGAACAGAGGCTGCCCGTGGCACAGGGCATACATAACGGGCGTTCGATACTAATGTAGCTGTGCGTACCGGTAGTAGACCTCCAGGCACAGGCAGGCCAGGGCGGTCTGGCCGACGCGGCCCCATTCGGTGGAGTAGGTTCCAACCGGGTTCCAGCTTCCGGCGTCGTCGCCCTGGCGGCACTGGTTTTCGGTCAGCGCTTTCTTCATGCCATCGTTCCAGCGTTTCCAGAGATCGCCGTCCTGCTGGAAGACGCAGAGCGTGCCATAGTACCAGTAGTAGAGATCGACCTTCTCGCCGTTGGCGCCCCATTCCGGCACGCCGCCCTTGTTCACGAACCACTCGACGCTGCTCTGCAGATCTTCTTTCTTCCAGCCGAGGAATTGCCGCGCGAGATTGCCGATGGCGCTCAGCCGGTGCGAGCGGTCCTTGGGGTCTTCGGTTTGCGTGTAGGCGTAATGCGATGCCGCGCCATAGCCGTTGCCGTCAGCTTCTTTCTTTTCGACGCTGTCCAGGTAGCGGATCGCTCCATCGAAGGCGGCCGGATTGACGTGCAGGTTGGCGACCTTGGCGGACTTCAGCGCCATCGTGAACCAGCCGGTCACTGACGTGTCGGGCGCCTGCTTCGGAGCGTATCGCCAGCCGCTCTTGTCGGAGCCTTCGCCGCACTGGTGTTTTTCGGTGCAGTAGTCGATGGCTTTTTGCGCGGCCGCTCGCGTATCGGGGAGGTTGGCCATGCCGGCGGCTTCGGCGAGAGCGAGCGTCGCGATGGCGGCGGGATAGCCGCGCGCGCGGTGATGCGCGTTATCGTCGGACGTGTCCCAGATCATGCCGTCCGCGTCCTGCTTGCTCTTCATCCACGCGACGGCTTTTTGCACGTTCGCGCGATAGGCGCCGATCTTCTCCGTGTGGCCGGCGCCCAGGAACGCCAGCAGCGCGAAGCCGGTGCAGGCCGTGTCAGACTTCGATTGCGAGCCGTACTTTTTTGAATCCCAACGTCCGTCGGGTTCCTGGTGGTAGGCCAGCCAGCGCAGGGACGCTTCGACGCAGTTTTCCGTTTCGGGTGAACCGCGATGACGCTTGACCATCAGCCGGCGGCCGCCGCCCGAACGCGTGCCGAAGCTGCCGACTCCAGAGCCTTTGTCGAGGCCAATGCCGGTGCCGTCTCCGCCGCCCCAGCCGCCGCCCGTGCCTTTGCTGCCGCTGCCGCCTGCTCCGATTAACTCATCGTCCAGCGTCAGGCCGCCGGTGCCGCCGCCGCCGGCTTTGTCGTCGCTGCCGTAGGAGCTATAGAAGATGTGCGAGTCTTCCGTGCCGAAGGCGCTGTGAGTATCGGGGCGGTCGGGGTTGACGGTTTCGAAGTGATCGCCGAGTTCGGCCTTCTGCAGCATTTCCTCCGGGACGAGCACGTTGGAGTTCTCTTTGGCCGTGGGGTCGGTCGGCGGAATTTCCTGCTTTGAGGCGAGTTCCGAGAACGTCTTGTCTTTCGGCTTCGTGTCCGGCGTTTCATTCTTATCGAAATTCCGCGGCACGAAGTCCGTGACGGTGACGGTCATGGGGTCGTCTCGATCCAGATTCATGTCGATCGTGACCAGCGCGGCCAGCGCGATGATCAGTCCGTGCAGCAGCAACGACACCATCCACCAGGGTGTCTGAGATGTCGCCGAATACAGAAACGCCTGGCTTTCGCCTGGCTCCTGGGCCAGTTCCACTTCTTGCGCATCCAGTACCTGTGCTTCGCCCGCCATGATTGTCTCCTCCTTCCGTGCTCCACCGGGATAACGGGCGAGCAAAACTTTCTTGCGCAAAAATACGGCAGGATGTGAAAGAAATTTAGACAGTGATCGTTAGACGTTGTGGAGGGGAGTTGGTGAGTGGTACTTGGTGAGTGGTGGAGTGGTGAGTGGTGGCTGGTTATTGGTTGGGGCTCGCACGACGCAATCAGGGAGGATTGCGCTACTTTTTTTCGCTGAACACCTGCTCTAGAAACTCGGTCGAGATTTGGAAGGTGCGCTGGAAGTCGGGGCCTCTGAAGCCGTGGCCGCCTTTTTCGATGATCTCCAAACGTTCCGTCACGCCGGCTTTCTTCAGGGCTTCGTGCAGGCGTTTGGCTTGATCGAGCGGGACGATCAAGTCGGCGGTGCCGTGGAAGGTGAGGATGGGCGGGTCGCCGGCGTTGATGTAGGTGATCGGCGAGGACTGCGCGACGATGGGGGCCTTCTCATCCGTGGTGCCCAGGAAGTTCGTGACCAGACCGATCACCATTGGATTCCATGCGGCGCTGCCGACTGTGAAATCGGTCGGGCCGTAGTAGTTGATGACGGCTTGAACCTTGCTGGACTGCTCGGGGTTGCCGCCGTCGCCTTCCAGGCCGTCCTTCGAGTCCATCAGACCGAGCATCAGCGACAAATGGCCGCCGGCGGAATCGCCGAGAGCTGCGACTTTTTTCGGGTCGATCTTCAATTCTTTGGCGTGAGCGCGCAGGTAACGAACGGCGCACTTCACGTCTTCCACCTGCGCAGGGAACTTGAACTTCGGTGCGAAACGGTATTCGACCGTCGCGGCCACGTAGTTCTTCTTGGCGTACTCACGGATTGCGTTGTGATAGGACAGTTTGGTGCCGCCACACCAGCCGCCGCCGTGGATCAGGACCAGCAGCGGGAATGGTCCGTCGCCAGCGGTTGCCGGCGGGACGGCCAGGTCCAACTTCAACTCCACGCCGCCGGCTTTGCCGTAGACGACGTCCTGCTGGATGGGGTAGGCGTCGGGTTGGCCGGCCAGCAGCGTAGAGGAGACCAGTACGAGAGCGCAGAGGATCGCGCAGATGGAACGAGACGGGGGGACGGGGAGACGGGGGGACGGGGGGATTGTCATGCCCATTATCCTCACTGGGACACCGTTGCTGGACCAAAGCTTAAGCGTGCGATCATGCCAGGTTCATTCACCCCTAACCCCTCTCCCTCGCGGGGGAGAGGGGGACCGGAGCCGCGGGCGAGACGCCCGCACTACGAAACGGAGGGCAGGCGAGGACGCCTGCGGTACGAACGGAACGGCACGCAATCCGGGAGGATTGCGCTACAACGGCACGCAATCCAGGAGGATTGCGCTACTACTGCAGCTTTTTCTTCCAGTCGGCGAGGAGCTGGTTGATGGCCTCCAGGTCTTTGGCGTGGTCCTGGTACTCTTTGTCTTTTTCGATGGCCTCAATGGCGCCTTTGTAGTCCTGGGCCGCGATGTAATTCTTGGTCTTTGCGCGCAGGCGGCTGTCGAGATCGACAATCTCGCGATTCTTCACGATTTGTGCTTCGCACTTGGTCAGAAGATCCTTGGCTTTGGCGCCGGCCTTGGTTGCTTTGATGGCTTCGTCCTTCAACATGTTGCGGGCGTAGGCGGCGGCGATTTCATACTGTTTGATGTTGAAGTATTGTTCGGCTTTTTTGTAGTCGGCTTCGGCTTTCTTTTCGCCTTCGGTGTTCTGCACGGTCTTGATGAACTCGTCAATCAGCGCCAGCTTTGTGTTCAGTTCCTGCGAATACGGGTGCGCGGCCCACGAGACTTGCTGGCGATTGATCAGGTCTTTTGCCGAGGTGGCAGCGGCCTCGTTCTTCGTCAGATTCAGCGCATCCATGGCGGTCTTGACTTCTTCTTTGTCGGCTTTGAGCTGCTTGTCGAGCTTGTCGTTCACCGCGGAAACGGCGTCGCGAGCTTGCGGGTAGCGTACGGCGAAGGCGTCGGCGACTTTCTGCGCTTTGGCAAATGCTTCGCCCCATTTGCGGGCATCGGCGGAGCGCTGCAGGTCGTCGATGGCGGCCTGCATGCCCTGCTTGGCGGCGACGCTTTCGGGGCCCATGGCGAACTGGACTTCACCTTTGAACTGGATGGTGATTTTGCGGCGCACGCCTTCACGCTTGATCTCGACCTGAGCGGGCTTGGCAAACATGAGATCGAACTGGGGCGACTTGCCGGAGTTGAAGAGAAGTTCCTTCACCGCGGGCAGCGACTTGTCCGGGTCCGAACCGGTCATGCGTTCGGTGCTGTCATCGCCCTTGGTGATTTCGACGTCTCCCTGCGCGACGGTGCCGACGACGTAGAAGCGAAGTTGCGGGCGGCTGGCGTTTTCGCTGGGGCTGTCGGCCGCTACGCGCAGGTCGATGCCGGCGGCGCCGGGTTGAGCTTGAATCTTGTAGCCGACGGGTTCCTGCAAAGCGAAATCGTAGATGCGGCCGTCCATCGCAGCCTTGGCGCTTTCCTGCGTCGCGTGGGGTTCGATGGCGCTGGTCAGATCGGAGATTGCGCTGCCATCGGGGCTGATCAGCAGAAGCATTCCGTCTTCGATCACGCGCTGGCCGCCGGATGACGCGGCGAACATGCCTTTGGTGCCTTCAAAATTCACGCCGATGCCCTGGAAGCGAATGCTCGGCGGCGGGGCGATTTCCACGCCGGGTTTTTCAGTGAGTCGCAGATCGTCGAAGCAGGCCTTGCCTTCCTTGCCCTGGACGAAAATCCCGGCTCGGGCTCGGGTGGCCCACGACGGCGGCTTCAGGTTGGCGCTCCGCTCTTTCCATTCCTGCGTGTCTTTGAGGACCACGGGGTGTTCGGTCACGGCGCGGTCGCCCTGAATCCATGTCATGCGCAGGCCAAAGAGTCCGTCGCCATCGTTCTTCAGCCAGCCGCCGAATTCATAGACCTTGGCCGGATCGACTGCGAAACTCGTGTCCGTTTCCACCGCGGTCAGCGCCGACGGCGAGCGGCCGGCTTTGGTGACTTGCAGGCCAAGGCGCGGTTTGGGCTCGGGCGGCTTTGGATCGGCTTTGGTTGGATCGACCGTCGGCGCGGGCGCCGGGTTATGGTCGGCATCGGCGATGACGGCGACTTTGACATCGGGGCAACCACGTTCGACGCGGAAACTCTTGGGGTTGCCCAGGTCGTCGGTGCCCTGGCTGAAATCGCCGTTGGCGATGCGATTGCTGAAGTCGGGCTTTGCGACTTTGGGGTCGTCCGGCCGCGACGGAGCAGGGCCGCGCGTCACCAGCTTGTACACGCCGAAGGAGACGCCGGCCAGGAGGATGATGGCGACGGCCGCGACGGCGCGCATGGGAATTCCGCGGCCGGGTTCGGCGAGCTTGTGGGCCAATTTTTCCGGGTCGAGCGCCACGGTGCCAAAGAGCTGATCGCTGGGCTGGCCGACGTTTTCGTATTCGAGCACGGTTTTGCCGCAGCGGATCTGCATTCCGGCGGAAAGCGGGGTCTTGACGACCTTCTCGAACTCCGGCTTGCCTTTTACTTTGACGCGGGTGCCGTTGGTCGAACCGAGATCGGTGAGGACGTAGCCGATCGGTTCGCGGTTGATCTCGGCGTGATAGTTGGAGACGGCGTCGTCGATGATCTGGATGGTGTTGCTGTTGTGGCGGCCGATGGTCAGGGGCCGGTTGCCCAACTCGTAGTTCTTGCCGACGTCCGCGCCCTCCAGGACTTTCAGGACGAACTTGGGGCCTTCGGGTTGCGCGGCGGGTTTCTCGGCTGGAACTTTTTCCTTGAGTGGTTCCAGAGCGACCGTATCGCCGGGATGGCTTTCGGGGGCGCGCTGAATCGCCGGCGGAGCCTCGGGCGCAGGCGCGGTTACCGGCTTGGAGAGGGCCGGCGTGTCGGTCGAGACCGGCGGGGCGACGGCGGCTCCAGGGCCATCGTAGGCGAAGGTCGTCTTGCCCAGCGTGATGACGTCGCCTTTGCGAAGGTAGGTGGGGCTTTGGATTTTATATCCGTTGAGCTTGGTGCCGTTGGTGGAGCCGAGATCCACAAGCTTGAAGCGTTCGCCGTCCTTTTCGACGCGGAAATGGTGGCGGCTGGCTTTTTCGTCGGTGATCTGGAGGATGTTCAGGGACGCTCGGCCAACGGTGGTGATATCGTCAACAAGCTCGTGAACGCGCTCGGTTCCGCTCTCGTCTTTGATCGTCAGTTTGGCCATGCGCGCGACGCTACCCACCCCAGCTTATGTATGAGACGCCCATGTTATGCGAATGCTGCGCAGCGGAAAGTGAATTTGGGGATTGGTACTTGGTGAATGGTACTTGGTGAGTGGTACGTGGTGAGTGGTGGAGTGGTGGGCTCAACCGGTGGGGGTGTTGTCGGCAAAGCAGGTGATGCCAACGAACCTGTCGAATGTTGCACGGCGATTCTTTGGCAGGTGGGAGCGTTGGTAGCGCAAGGAGAACGCGCCGTACATCGTGCCATCATCGTTAATCATCCAGTCCTCAATCATCTCGCGAGGAACCTGTACGCGCGTTCCCACCTTGAATCGCTTGAATTCGTGTGGGATCTCGAAGATTACGCCCGTGTACGATTTCGCATCTCTCGTGAGGAAACGAACCCAGACGTGCGCGATGTACTCCCCATCTTCCAGGAGAAACTTGAAGCAGGAATATGCATCGGAGTGCTTTGCAAGGCGGGCATGCAACGCTTCGAAATGCGGCAACGTCTCTCTCGCCTTAGCGGCAATCGCCTGCACTTCGGGATCATCATCGTCTAGGGCCATGAATAGCGGCTCTTCCTGTGGCGTTGCGAAGGGGTCCGCTTCTGGGTCACGCTTTGGGGACATTTCGTATCTCCGTCTATTATTAATTTTGGTGCCGTCGAAGCAAAAGGGCGGCGAGTGCGGCGTCTATGAACGCAAGGACGGTCAGGGGCATGGTTGCGGCGTAGGGGCTGCCGTCGGGCAGGAGGCCGGTCAGGGCGCCGGCGGCGCTGCTTGCGGGCGAAAGACTGAGCGACCCATGAACGAGCAGGCGCAAGGCTTCGGCGGCGGGGCCGCGAGCTTGTTGCCAGCCACTGCTGCCTGAAGGCGTCATCAGGAACACTTCGGTCAGCATATAGCAGCAGACGGGCAGCGCGAAGAGCCAGAAGAACGCCAGACCTGCGAAGGCCTTGCGCCATAGCAGCGTCAGCAGGTTGCCGCACAGCGCAACCAACGCGATCCAGGCGGCGGCACAGAGAATACCGGCGGAGTTCAGCGGTGTCAGTCTGGAAGCCAGAAGCAGGAAGAAGGCAAAGACCGCGCCTTGCCAAAGCGAGGAGAAGATCGAGCGCTGCAGCAGCGTGAGGGAGCTTTCGGACGCAGGGCCTTCCACCGGGAACATGAACGGCGGCATGAGCAGCGCGAGGATGCTGGCCAAGGCGCAGGCCAAGAAGGAGAGTGCCGCTGGAGATGCGAGTCCGGCGAGCGGCACGATGGAGCCGGAGGTCGCCAGAACCCAGCAGATTAGCAGCGCGTGCAGGATGGCGATGATCGCAAGGCAGATGGTGAGACGAGCGGAGAGCAGGCGAACTGGAGGCTCTTGGCTCTTGGCTTTTGGCTCTTGTGTCTCAGCCGTAGTGGCGCTCATCAGCTCATGCAGCCTCAAGAAGCTTGCAAGCCCGGCTAAAGCCGGCTGGCAATGTCAATGCACCGAACTACCACCAGCTAAAGCTGGTGGCAAGCAACGGCCCAGAAGCCGCCTGAAGGCGGCTGGCGATTCGGTGGCGTGGTCCGTCAGCGGCAGGCATTCCCTGAACCGCGCCCTCGATCGCCCTCTCACCCTCACTAACGGCCGGCACGGAGGCCGGCGCTACCCCGCGCGGGGAAGAGGGGGACCGGAGCAGCGGGCTTCGGCGCCCGCACTACGACAGCGACGTACGCACGCCGCTCACCCAGTACCCATCCCCACTCAGGGGCGCAATCCGAGAGGATTGCGCTACTACCACTCACCAACTTGCGTTTCCGGGCGGACTGATGGATTATAGCAGTCTTGCGCAACGGGTGCTAAACATTCGACGGACAACAGGATCAGCAGCACGATGAAGTGGGCCTCGGCGCTCAGTCTTTCCCCGCAGTTTGGTACGGCGATCAGCGAGGCTGCGGCCACGGTGCAACGCCGGCTGGGCGGGCTGCGGCCGGACATTGTCTTTGTGTTTGTCTCTCCGCACCATCGAGCAAGCTTCCCGAAGATCCCCGGCGAACTTCTTTCGCGACTGAACCCGCGGCACATCCTGGGATGTTCCGGGGGCGGCGTGATTGGCGACGGGCGGGAGGCCGAGCAGGTCGCGGCATTGTCTCTGACGGGGGCGGTGCTGCCGGGGGTGGAACTGGCCACGTTTCATCTGCAAGACCGGCAGTTGCCCAGCCCGGACTGCAGCCCTCGACGGTGGGAAGAGATCACGGGCGTCAAGGCGGCACAGAATCCGGAACTGGTTGTGTTGGGGGATCCGCTGTCAATTCGCACCGACGAGTTGCTGGCGGGGTTGGACTTTGCTTTCCCCAGCGCAGCGAAAATCGGAGGGCTGGCCAGCGGCGCTCGGCGAGCGGGCGAGAACGCGCTGTTCATGGACGGGCGTCACCTGCAGGAAGGCGCGGTCGGTCTGGCGCTCAGCGGGGACATCCAGGTCGAGACGGTTCTTTCGCAAGGCTGCCGGCCGGTTGGCAGACCTTTGTCCATCACGAAGTGCCACCGCAACATTCTGCTGGAATTGGATCATAAGCCAGCGCTGGAAGTGCTAAGTGATTTGTACCGGCGCTCCGAGGAACGCGACCGCGAACTGCTGCCCAGTTCACTTTTTCTTGGTTTGGTGATGGACCCGTTCAAGCTCGACGAGCCCGGGCCGGGCGATTTTTTGATTCGAATTCCCGTCGGCATGGACACTGAACGTGGGGCTCTGGTGATCGTGGCGGTGCTGCGCAAGGGGCAGATTGTGCAGTTTCATCTTCGCGACGCGAGTTGGTGTGGAGAGCAGTTGCAGTCCGTGCTGCGTGAATACGTTCGGAACCGCCTGGATGCCAGCAGCGTCGAGGGCGCGCCGGCTTTGCCGCAGGGCGCGTTGCTCTTTACGAGTATGGGACGTGGCAAGCATTTATATGGGAAGGCCGATCACGATACGCAGGCCTTTCGATCTGAAGTTGGGGAGGTGCCGTTGGCGGGGTTCTTCTGCAACGGTGAGATCGGTCCCGTTGCCGGAGCGACTCATGTGCACGGCTTCACCAGTTGCTTCGCTATGTTCAGTGGCAAGAATTGTTAGTTAACCAAATATATTCCAAAATGTATGAAGTAAAATGAATCCTTGCGCGTCATGGCTTTGGGCTTTGGGAACGCTCTTTGATCCTAGAATAGGTGGAGTCGGCGCTCGAGCGGTGTGCACATGTGCACTCTTGGACAAGAAGTTTGTAGGGCATTTCGCTGAATTGCCCGAGCTGGAAATGGAGAATTCTGGCAAAATGTCCTACATGGTGCAGATTTGGACAGAAGGCACGGCGAAGCTGAAGGCTGAGTTCATCGGTCAGCAAACGGAAAAGGCGCAGACCGATGGTACCTACCACATGTGCACTTTCGGACAGAAAGGACTGGCAACGAATATGCTCCATCTAATTTAGGAGCGTCACATTGGATTATCATGCTAAGCAGGCGACATCCAATAGGTGACGTGGTTGACTGAAGGACAGGAGGGGTGGAGAGGGGGCGTAATGCGCACTCGAACTACCCGCCGGTTCCATAACCGCACTATTAGCACGAGTTCCATGCCAACGTGCAGGGATACCGGCCAGTCCATCGCTGGTGCAGATCCCGATGCGGTTGCGCGCAATTTATTGCACAGCCGGCAGTACCATGGCCAAAGAGCACTTCGGCCAGAAGTCTGGGCTCTGCTTGGGAGTCTCGGTTCATCGGCCGTGCTGCAACGAGCGGCCTCGGCGATCCTTACAACGCGTTCGCTGGAAGAACTTGCGGCCGTGCTGAAGGCGGCCGTGGAAGACAAATGGGTCGAACTCACGCCCTTGATCGCGGCTCGCTTCCATAAGGAGACGCACGCCTTGAATCGCCGGCGCCCGGGCGCCGCTCTGCGGAATTGCTTCGACGCCTTTGCAGAGGCTTGCGATGTCCTTGGCGTTTCGTTCCAGAGCGCAGACGTGAAGTTGCTGCTGCATTCCCGGCTCGGGCATCTTCGTGCCGTGGGAGCTCGGATCGTTTTGAAGCAGCAGTGCACGGAGTTGCTGGAGGATTGTTTCGCGCTGCTCCGGCAGAAGGGCGAACCCGCCATAGCCGGGGCCGAGGCCGTTGGGGAACTGGGCTGCGCGGATCACGCGGCACGCATCTGGACGCGTGCTCTCGCGGTTCGAAAATCGGGGCGGCAGCAGAAGTTGCGGTATCTGCTCCGGGTTCTGGCGCGGATGGGGGCCTTTGACGCTGAACTTGCCGTCAAGGTGTGGATTGGAGAGGACTTGGCGGCGGGCGAGGATCCCTGGATTTACGCGACAATATGGAGCGAACTGGCGGCGGCGAAAATGGCGGCTGAAGTGTGCGAAAAACGCGAGGTGCTCGACGACCTGCGCTGGTTCTTGCGCGTGTCCGGCACGGCGCGGCGTGCGAATTCTACGAGCGTCAACGTAGGGCTTTTCCAGATCGCTCGGCAGTTGGTCTTCGCCGGCGCCGCAAGTGAAGCCGAGGAACTGATCGCGCGTTCCCTGCCGCAGCCGCTCCCGTCTCCCGAGGAGTTTCCGGAACTGTTGTTCCCGGGATTGATCCCACTGCTCCGAGCCCAGCCTATGCAGAATGCCGGCGCGTGGCTGGCGGCCCTGGGCGACGCCGATGCACAGCGAAGCTTGGTCAGCCAATGGCAGGCCGCGTTCTGCGCAGGCCGGACGCCTGAGAATTGGGACACGCGGGTATTCATGGACCCGGCGGCGGTCACGGACGCTCTTCGGCAGAGCTTGCGGGCTGCGCCGGGCCATCTGCGCAAGGTACTCGCGCTGCTGACCCCCGCCGATGTTCTGCTGGTTCAGAAGGAGCTGCGGAGCATCGCGCTTCGCAACGCCAGTTCCGTCGTGCGCTGGAAGGCCAGGCGCCTGCTGCGTTCTGCCGGCGAGCGGCAGCCGGCAACCCAACGTCAGCCTTCCCGTCACCGCTGGCTGCGTCTGGATGCCGCTGTGCTTTCTGGCGCGACGCGTGCCGGGCAACCGAAAGAAGATAAGGCGGTGATCAAGGCTACGCCGACGGGGATTCTTCGGCCGGAAACGGCGGGCGCGGGCTATAGGCTGAAGCTAGACGATCTGACGCCGCGTCAACGCGAGGCGACCTTGAATGCCTTGTGCAGCGCGCCGCTGAATCAAGCCTTGCAGCGCGAATTGCCGTCGGGGCCATCGCTGGAAGAGCGGCCGGACATTCGGTCCGTTCGTTTGCCGGCGGCACCCGCGAACGAACTGGACGAACGCATGGCCGAACTGGCGGCGGCCGTCATGAATTTGTGGACCGAAAGCAACGACGTGCTGGGTTTGGATGAAGAAGGGCTGCGCAAGTTGGCCGCGTTCCTGGCTATGGACGGCCGCGTCCTGGACGAAGAGGACTTGATGGCCTGCGGCGCTTTTATTGGCGAAATGCTGCGCCGCAGGGCCGGCGGGCAGTGGACGGGATTTGATGAGCACTATCGCCTGGAGATTCCGGTTCGCAGCCCGAATCCGCTGACGGGGGATTTGGCCGCGGAGGCGGGCGGGAGCGCCGGCGAAACGCTGGTCCTCGATCCGCTGGGCATGGCGGCGGAAATCTACGCGCACAAGAACCCAGCGGAAGCGACAGGACTGCTGCTGGAGAATTACCGGCGCGCGCTGGAGACGGTGCAGGCCGGACGGATGCGCGGCCAACCGGGCGATCCGGCGGCGGCGTTTCAGGACACGATTCTGCGCGTGGGCGAAATGGCCGTGGACACGCCGATGACGGAGCTCATGAAGGAGGCGCGGTCGTTTGCGTTCCGGCTGAACGCCGATCAGTGGCCCGCGGTGCTTTCGGCGCTTGAACCGCTGATCGAAAGCGCCTGGGTGCGCGTAGCGGCGGCGTTTGCGATTTATGCGCCCGGCGAGTCTTTCTGCCGTCTGTGGGCTCAGCAGAGCCAGCGCCGGCGCCGGCGGCTGGAACTCGTTGCCGCGATCATCGAAGCGATGAAGGCGGCGGTGGAGCGCGACGATTTGGAAGCCATGCCCGACTGGACGTTCCGGCCGGCTCAGGCGCGCTACAATTTCCTGGGCGCGCTGCGGCGCCGGATGCCGGGAGACTCGTGGCGCGGCGTGCTGCAACTTCTGCTGCGGCAGCGAGCAGCCGTGGGGGACCGTTCGGGCGCGAGCTGGTGTCTGTACAGCTACCGCTACGAGTTCTCGGACTGCCTGCCGTTGCTGCAACTGTTCTGCGGGATGAGCGTCAGCGCTCGGCAGTCGCTGGTGCAGGCGTCGGTCCGCAGCACGCGCCACGAACGCAAGCTAATGCGTCCGCTCTGGGCCGAAGCGTTGCGCGACCCGGCGGCGGCGGTGGTGGTGGCCGCAATCGAGGCGGCGCGTTCAAACAACGTCCGCTCCTTGAGGCCGCTGATCAAGTCGCTGTGCCGCGACGCACGCGAGGCGGTTTCGAAGCCGGCAGAGGAACTGCTGAAGACTTGGGCGGGCTGAGGGGATTTTGGATTGAGACCAAAGCCACGGGCAAAGAGTGCTAACGTGGCTTGGTGCCGAGGACTTTCTCTATAGCAAATTCCAGCGCGGTGACCGTGTCGGCGTAGCTGGTTTCGTGGCCGGTGTTCTCGCGATTGATGATGAGCACGCTGGTATTTTTCTTTGAGACTGCATTGGCCAGGCGCAGCACGCTGTCAGGGGGAACGAGCGTGTCTTTGCCGCCGACAGTGACGGCCAGCGGCATGGTGAAGCGCTCGGGAAAAAGCTCGGGGCTGCGCTTGCGGTACTCGTCGGGTTGGGCCTTCTTGTCGCCGCCGTAGGATTCGGCGATGTACTGGAGAAAATTGTCGTACTGCTCCATGTTTGCCGTGCCGTTCAGGCTGATCGCGCCGTCAACGAGTTGCGGGTGCAGAGCCGTGAAGATCAGCGCGGACGTTCCGCCCATCGATCCGCCGGTGAGGAGAACCTTTGCGATTTTGTGCTTCTTCTTGAGTTCTCCGATGATTTGGAGCAGGTCCGCTTCAGCTTTCGGCCCCATCCACGACGTCTTGGCGCGGTAATCCGGCGAGACGAAGATGAAGCCGTGCCGAGCGGCAACGTCGCGCGCGCCTTTGCACTCGCCGCGGTTGTCCCGAACAAACTGCCAGCGGTCGGACCCGTGCCCGTGCAGCGCGATGAGGGCATGGTAAGTTTCGTCAGCCTTGAAATCGACGGGCAGCATTTCGACGTAGCGCTGCTGCGTGTTGTCGATCGAAGCGGTGAACGCGACATCCGTTGGCGACGAGAGCTCTGCGCCAAACAAGGCGATGCAAGCCAGCAGGGGTGAGAGCCTGATGCACGTCGTCCAAGCCATGCGCATGATGTTCATTTTCCCGAGGCCGTTCGGTGCGCTATACTGCCGCATTATGTCGGATGCCAGCGCTGAACCCAAAGTCTCTCACTGCGAATCGGGAGTGCTGAGCGGTTCCACGCTGAGCAGACGAAACGAGTTCTGGCTGGCTCTGGCGATTGCGGCGGCGGGACTGATTCTGCTCGCGCGCTGCCTTGGCGCGAACTTCCTGCCGTACGATGACCCGATTCACATTCATCAGAACCCTCTCGTCTTCGGCCGCGGTTCGCTGCTGGATGTTTTCCGTCCGCGTTTGAATTCGACGTATTTTCCCATCACAACATTGAGCTACCGGCTCGACCATTGGCTCTTCGCCGGTTGGATGACGGACGCATTCAGCACGTGGGCGCCCGGCATTCGTCTGATGACGTGGCTTTATCACAGCCTGGCCGCGATCATCCTGTGGAGATTTCTGCTGCAGCTTGGAACCCGTCGCGGAGCGGCTTTTTTTGTTGCGATGACCTTCGCCGTCCACCCGACGGCCTGCGAGACCGTCTGCTGGATCTCCGAACGCAAAAACGCGCTGGCGGGTCTGTTTGGCTTCGCCGCGCTCTACGCCTTCGTGCGCTGGAGAGACTCGGGCTGGCGCATTCCACTCACGGCGACGTTGTACGCCTTGGCGTGCTTGAGCAAACCGAGCGCGCTCGGGTTGCTTCCGGTGATGGTCGCGTTGGAGGTGCTCGGAGCGAGCAGCCAAGAGCTAAGAGCCAAGAGCCAAGAGCCGCACCCTCAGCCCGCAATCACACGCGCCGCGTTGTTTGTGCTACTGGTGATCGTATCGCTCGCCGCCGTCCTGCTGAACCTGGAAGGCCACCGCAGCACGCTGATGCCACCGCCGGGAGGAAGTCTGTTCAGCGCCACATTGACGGATGCCGAAGTCCTCGCGCGGTACCTGTACAATCTTCTCTTGCCGATAAATCTGAGCTTCGTGTACTTCGTCGAACCGATTACGTCGCTCCTGGACGCGCGGTTCGTTCTCTACCTGCTCGCATTGGCCGGGGCGTGCGGCTTGACGATGTGGCTGGCCGAGAACCGCCGGCGCGCGCTCTTCGGTTGGCTGTGGTTTTTCGGTGCGCTTTCGCCGTGCCTGAACATCGTCTCCATTCCGCAGATCATGCAGGACCGCTACATCTACCTGAGCCTGCCTGGCTTTTTCCTCGTCCTGACGGAAGCCGCCGCTGGACTTCGCGCAAGGTTTCCGGTCGTGCCAACGCGGGCTTTCTTCGCGCTGGCCGGTGCATATCTGGCCATGTTCGCTGCGTTGGGTTGCGCGCGCGGCGCGTTGTTTACAAATCAGTTCCTGCTTTTTTCGGATGCCGTCGCTAAGCAGCCTCACGCGGCGCACGCGCGCTATGGGCTGGCCGTCGCGTATGCAATCAAGTACGACGAGGTGAAGAACACGCCCGCGCTTTCCGATGCGGAAAAAGCAGAGCGCGAGAAGAAGCTGCTCGAACTTCGGCGACACGTGAAGGAGTTGGACCGCGCGTTCATCGACGAATGCCCCGATGCGATGCGGCAGATCAACTTCGACTCAAAAGCGTACAACGCGGGCCGCTACGCGCTCGAGTTGGGCGAACTGGATGCGGCCGAAAGGTATTTTCAAAAGCTGTTGAATGCGCCCCGGTACTTGCGCGTGTTGCCGAACTATATGGCCAGCACGCTGGATGGTCTTTCGCGCGTGCGCATGAAACGCGGAAAGCCGCAGGAAGCGCTGGCGCTTGCCGAACGGGCCGTGCAGATTGCGCAGCAGTTCCCCGATGGAGACATTCCCTGGTCGGCCTATTTTGCGCGCGGCCAAGCCGCAGCCGCATGCGCGCAACTGCCGTCCACTCCGCCGGAGGAGTCTAAGCGTTTGAGATTGCTCGCGACGGGAGATTTGCGCCGCGTCAACGAGGCTTCTTCAGACTACAAAGACGCGCAGCGCCTGCTGAAAGGCTTGGGGCAATAAGAAAAACGCGCGCCAACGACTGGCGCGCGTCGCTCCGCAATCGAGGACTCTGAACCCTGCAGTTCACTTCACCGGCGCGGCCCACTTCACGGCGTTGGCCATGATCTTGCGAATGTTCTCATCGGCGTAGATTGGCTGCGTTTCGTGTCCGATTTGGAAGTAGAAGAACTTGCCTTTGCCGACGGTCCAGGTCAAACCCTGCTGCGACTTGTCGGTCTTGCCGTTCTTCAAATGCGCGACGCCTTCGAACACGACGGCGTCAGGCTTCGGAACGGCGTACGGATCGCTGTAGCGCTCTTCATGCTTGAGCGAAAAGTCCTTCACGCCTTCGGCGATCGGGTGCTTGGAATCGGCGACGGTGACGTCGAGCGTCGTCGAATCGCCAACGTACGCGCCCCAGGAACACGCCGTTCCCATCAGCGCCTTGTTGGGCTTGGCATAGTGCGCGGAATGCAGCGCGATGAAACCCATGCCTTCTTCTTTCACGCGTTTGACGATCTTCGCGACCAGTTCATCTTTGACCAAACCGTGTTTCTTGTGGCCCCACCAGATCAGCACGTCGCACTTCTTCAGCAGATCGTCTGGGAGTCCCTGTTCGGGATCGTTGATTCCGGCGCAGACAACTTCCCAGTTGGGCAGCGAAATCTTCAGCCCGTCGGCGATCTGGCCGTTGATGTCATTCGGAAAAATCTTCTTGTCCACGGTCGCTTCCGACCAGACCACCACGCAGCGTTTTCCATCGGCCGCTGCCGCGCCTGTGCTTAAGCTCATCGCCAAAACCCCCGCCATGCAAGCCGCGCCCAGCAGCGCGCGCCGCGAAAACCCATTGTTCATCCTATCCCCTCCTGAAAAAAGCGCTTTGTTCGCCCGGTTCACACGCTGGAACGCGGATTACAGTCTCGTTACATGTACCCCGGTTTCACATAATCGTCAGACGCAAACGCTCGCGCGAAATTCACCGCTTGCTCGCGCGAGGCATTTCTAATACTCCTGTGGCACTGCGCGTCATAATGCTGGCCGCTTGGAGGAACGATCATGTCTCGCATTCTATTGCCGTTGGGCGTAGTGCTGGTGTTGACGGCCGCCGTGGGTTCCCAAGAAGCCGCAACGGAGTCGAAAGAAGTCCTGCCTCCTGCGCCCGAGAACAAGGCTTGGAAGCTCACATGGCAGGATGAGTTCGAAGGCGACCAGCTCGACGCTAGCAAGTGGGAGATTCCCGAGAACAAACGCCGCGCTGCTCTGTGGTCGAAGAAGGCGGTGGCGCTCGATGGCAAGGGCAATCTGGTCATCAAGACGTTCAAAGAAGGCGACACCTATTACGACGCATGCGTTCGCACCAAAGGGAAGTTTGAACACGCCTTCGGCTACTACGTCGCGAGGATGAAACTTCAGAAAACCATCGCGCATTGGTCTGCGTTCTGGCTCTACAACGACAGCGTTGGGAAGGTTGGCGATGGCGGCCGCGACGGGACCGAGATCGACATTATGGAAAAGCCGTGGATCGACGACCGCGTGCAGCACACATTGCACTGGGACGGCTATGGAAAAGCGCATAAGTCCGAAGGCAAGGTGGTGAAGGTTCCCGGCGTGATGGAAGGCTGGCACACATTCGGCCTGCTGTGGACGAGCGACGAATACGTCTTCTACGTCGATGGAAAGGAAACCTGGCGCACCAAAGCCGGCGGCGTCTGCCAGGTGCCGCTCTATATCAAGCTCAGCGACGAACTGGAGCTGAAAGGCTGGGCCGGCGACATCAGCAAGGCGAACCTGCCTGACGAATTCCTCGTCGATTATGTGCGGGTGTATGATTTGGTAGACAAGAAGTAGCTGTGGCTAAACCAGCCCCGCGCGCTCCAGCACGAGCTGCGCGAGCTTCTCATCAAAACCCAGCGGCGGCGTCACGCGGAAAGATACGCCAGGATGCGCGGCTGCGGCCTCGGCTGCGAGCTTTGGGATGTCGGCGGCAGCATGTTGCCCGAGACCGAGCATGTATGGGTGTACGATCACTTCGGTAGCGCCCTCGCGCGCGCACTGCTCGAAGCCTTGAGCGATCGTCGGTTCGGCCAGCGACATGTGCGCGAAGTGGACGATCAGTTCCGGCCGGAGCTTCCGGATGGCCGCCGCGACCTCCTCCAGGCTCGCATTCGCCTCCGCGCGCCGCGAACCGTGATCGATAATCAGTAACGCCTGTCTGCTCATCTTCAGCACCAAATCGCTTCTCATTGGTCATTTGCCTTCGCGCTTGCGCAATGACCAATGACCAATGACTATTTTCCCACCGCCCCGAGCGCCTCCAATTGCGCCATCACCTCGCCCGGTGTAATCGCTTTCAGACAGTTATAGTGCCCGAACCGGCAAGTGCGCTGCAAACACGGGCTGCAATCAAGCGGCTTGTACAGAATTCGCGTGCGTGCGCCGAGTGGCCCCGTGCGATCCGCTCGCGTGCTGCCGAAAATCCCGACCGTCGGAATGCCGAGTGCACCCGCGACATGCATCGAACCCGAATCATTTCCCGCAAAGCCGGAGCACAGCGACAGGAGCGCCAGCGCTTCGCCCACGTTGGTGCGGCCGGCGGCGACAATGGCGCCCGCCTTTGAGCTCTGCGCCGCCTCCTCGGATTTCCGCACTTCGCTCGGAGCGCCGACGAGAACGCATTCCGCGCCGCAGCGTGTTGCAAGCAGATCGATCAGTTCTCCATAGTGCGTAGAAGGCCACTCCTTGGCGGGGCCATACGCCGCGGCGACGGCCAGCGCGATGAGCGGCTCGTCCGGCCGCTTGCGCTCTCTTGCCAAGAACGCGCGCATTTTCTCCTGAGCGCCGTCGTGAACGTCCGGCGTGAAGGCGTCCGGCGAACCCTCAACCCCCAGCGTCTGCCGCAGCATGTGTAAGTAGTAGTGGACTTGGTGAATCTCGAGAATCTCGGCCGTCGGGCGAGTCTTGTGCGTCAGCAGCAGGCCTCGAGCGTCTCGCGCGAAACCCGCCCGTTGCGGAATGCGCGCGAAGAACGGCCACAGCGCGGAGTCGAAACTGTTCGGCAACAGAACCGCCAGATCGAAGCGCTTTGCCCGCAACGTCGCTGCGAGCCGGCCGCGATCGGCCAGTCCGCTCACCAAGCCCTTGCGCAGCTTATAGGGAACGATCTCGTTGATCCAACTCGCGCCGTCAAAAAAACTCGCCAGCTCCTGCTTGATCAACACCGCCAGATGCGCCTCGGGATAAGCCTGCCGGACCGCTCGCAAAGCGGGCAAGCTCATGACGATGTCACCGAGCCAGTTGACTTCTTTGACGAGAATGCGTTTGGGCGTTTCCATGCAGACACGATTAGAGCGCGAACGCGAACTGGCGACAATGTACTTTGCATGGTTTGATGTTGTTATTGTACGCCATTGGCTTATATCGATCAAGGAAGTTAAGGAGTGGCAAAAATGAAACCGGCGCGCGAAATAATCTTCTCCAAAGAGGAAGTCCGGGCCATTCGGTTGCACAAAGGGCGGCGGCCCTCTCCTGCGTTCATCGCCGCAAAAGTCCGTTCGATTCGCACTCGATTGGGAATGTCGCAGGCAGAGTTCGCAGCGATGCTCCGAATCTCCAAGCCAACTGTTCAGAACTGGGAGCAAGCGCGCCGAGTGCCTGAAGGTCCGGCGCTCGCGTTGTTGTTGCTTGCCGACAAGGTGCCTGACGTCGTCAGCGAGGTGCTCGCCCGCACGGCGTAGCCGCTGGCGACTACTCATCACTCGCCACCCTTAGAACTTTGCCACGCCGATGTGCCGCAGGTCCGGCCCGCCGGGGAGCAGGCAGAAGGGCACGATCACCGGCTGCTCGACGATGCCGTCCTTCGGCTGCATGATCACGACGACGCCGCGCGAAACGCCCATCGGTCCGGCACTGAAATAGTTCACCGCGATGTGGTACGTGCCCGGAACCGCCTTAGCCGTGCGGATGACTTCCGGCCCAAGGCCCTGCGTCTGGTCGCTGTAAAGCTCCAGGCCCGACGCGTTGTTCTTGTGGCTATAGAAGCACTCTTCGCCGTTCGGATCGACGACATGCAGGTCCACGTCGTTCGCGTCGGTTTCCCAGCACATCGTCACGCGCAGAGCGTCCACAGAGGAGAACTTTCGTCCGGCCTTTTCGAGCTTCTGGTAGTACGCATCGACCGCCTCCTTGGCTTTCGCGTTATCGCCAAGGCTCTTCTGCCAGGCGCGGAAAATGTAGCCGAGCTCCTCGCTCATCACGCGCTTCACGTCGCCATAGCGATTGTTGAAATCCTTTGCGAGCGTATCTTCAAAGACCTTTGCCGCGTCGTCGTACTTCCCGCGTAGCCACAGGCTATACGCCAGGCCGCGATAGATGTTGCAGTCGTCCTGCCGGTTCTTCAGCGCTTCGCGGAACATCTGCTCGGACATCTCGTACTTCTTGGCAACCATCAGCAGCCAGCCGGCGCGAGCCAGCAGCGCGGCTCGATTCGGCGCGACTTCTGCAATCGACGTGAACGCCCGCAGCGCCAGTTCTGGATCGTTCAAACCGGTCGCGCTGTTGCCGAGGAACTCAAACACCTGCGGATTCTCCGGATCGAACGGCAGCCATTCGAACGCCAGCCCTTGCAGGCTGTCCCACTGTTTGGCTTTTTGGAGCATACTGGCCAATGCGTTTCGCAGCGTGCGGTCGCGCGGTTGAGCTTGCACTTGCGCGCGTAGCATGCCGATGTCCTGCTCGGTCGGAATCGCTTCGTACTGTTTGGTCCAGTCAGGCGCCTGCGGCTTCGCGGGAGGTCGAACAGTCGTCTCGCGCTCACCTCGTGGTGTTGCGTCATTTCGCCGCCGCAGTTCCTCCGCCTGCCTTGGGGCTTCGCTATCTTGCAACGCGCGAGCTGCCGGTTCAGCTGCCGGTGATGCTGGAGCCGGCGCGTTCACGGCCGCCGACGCGGTAGAGGCCGCTGCGCGCTGGCGCTCTCCGCCTGCCTGTCCTGGCGTGGCGTTGCGGCCAGCGACGGGATGCGCTCCACCGGTCGGGGCGTCTGCCGCGATAGCCAGCAGGTCCACCGCGGCCTGGCCGTTCTGGCCGCCGAAGCCGGCGACGTCATCGGCCTTGCTGTCCTTGTCGGCTTCAAGCCTCTTTTCGCTTTCGGCCAGTCCTTCGGCGGGTCTGGCCGCGCTAAGCGCTGGGGTTTTTGCCTTTGATTCCACCGCGCGTGTACGGTCGCCGCTGGCTTTGGTCGCAACGTTAGGCAGTGCGGGCGGCACTTCGTCCGCACCGCGCTTGCGCAGTTCGATGCCGTTCTTGCCGATCTGCATGACGTCGGCCAGAGCGGTGCGTTCAACGCCAAAGCGCCGGTAGTCATCTTCGGTTTCGAGCACCAGCAGCGACGTCAGCGGGCAGAGCACGCGGTTCTTCACAGACGTTTCGACGCGCTGTTTGCGAAGCTGCGCCACGCGCGCCGGATCGGTCGTGACCTGCTCGGTCTTCTCCAGATGATCCAGGAACGCCCGGTAGGCTTCGCGCTGAAGCAGCGGGGCGAATTCGGGAATTTCGGTGGGCGTCGCGCTGAGTTGCGTGTCGCCGCCGCCTTTCAGTACGACGCCGGGCTTTGATGGCGCGTCTTTCTTCAGTTCGCTGAAAACGATCAGTTCGCTGCCGGGCTGTACGTCGCGGAACGTCTTTGGATAAATCCACGCCGCGCCTTCGTCGTAGAACTCGAAGCTTGCCCCGGCCGGTTTTTGCAGATCGGCGACAGCGCGCGCGATCTCGGCGTCGGGCTTATCGGTGAAGGGCAGCGTGACAACGCGGCCGCGGCCTTTCTCGACGATGGCGTTAAGCATCTTCTCATCCTGCTTGTTGCCGATGACCAGCGCGTGCAGCGTGTGCTGAGCGGGCCAGTCTCCCATCGCCGCGAGAATGTCTTTGGGCTCGCGCGCGCCAATCGTGGTGATGCCATCGCTCACGAGCACAAACCGCGTGGGCTTTTGCGCTGCGCGAGCTTGTTCGCCGATGTGCTTCATCACCGCTTCGATGTTCGTCGCGCCGAGAGCGTGGCGCGCGCGAAGCTGGCGGACGACATTATCGGTCAGGGAATTGAACTCAGGGCCGTAAAGCTTCTTCGAGACATCCAGGTCGAAGGCGTATGCAGTGATTCCGTGTTCCAGTCCCGGCTGCTTGAAGAGCCGTTCGATCGCGTCCAGCCGGCGTGCTTCGATGTCCGCATTGGAGGCAGAGGTGTCGAAATAGAAGGACCAGTCGTGTTGTATACGCTCGAAGAACGCCGCTGGGAGTGTCGGCTGGTAGCACAGCATCTGGAAGTTGCCGGCTTTCGTCGCGCCGACTCCGGCTTTGCTGTCACCCTTGATGACGATCTCCAAGTCCTTCTCGGGCGTAAAGTCGGCGAGCGCGTTGCGTGCGCCTTCAGGAATGCCGGTAATATTTACGTCATTTTCTCGCGCGATGACCGGAGTGAAACTGAACGCGCCGATCTTCGGAATCCCGGCCAACGCGACGCGCAGCTTACGCTCGCCGTTTTGCACGGGGAGAAGCTGCGAGTACGCCAGCAGCAGCCGCACGGCGCCGTTTGGCGCGATGGGGAAGACCCGCGCGCTGAAGCGGTTGCCCTGGTCCATTTCGAGGAGCGCTGGGTCGCGCATCGTGTGCAGAATTTCCGTATAAATGCGTTGCGCGGCCATGCGTTCGACGACTTCGCCTTCCATCAGCTTGCCATTGACCTCCTTGGCGAAGCGGCTGATCGTCGCGCCCGCCGGCAGCAGATAAAGGAAGCGGCCTTCCATCTGCTTCGGCAGCGGATTGCGGAAGGTCATTTCCATTTCGACCAGGCTCAGCGGTCCGTTGACTGCCACGCGCAGATCATATTTTTCGAGATTGAGCGCCTGCCCGTCCGGATTGGTTAATGACACCGGGCAACCGGGCGAAAGTTCGACCGCCTTCGGCCGCAGCACGAATATCGTGGACAACAGCAGGGCGCACGCGACCAGAACGACAGCTTTACGCTTCATAGAGTGTCTCCTCAAGTTCGCTGAGGGGTTAGACGCGCCGATTGTGGAGAAGTTTCGGAAAAAAAGTAAAGGCAGGGTTCAGGGGTCGGGGTCCAGGGTTCAGTGAAGGCTTTGTCGCTCCATCCTCACCCTGAACCCTATCTCTGCGACAGCAGCACGACTGTCGCAATCACGGCCGCAATCGACACGACCAGGAAGAATATCTTCCAGAAGCTGTACGGGCGGGCGCCGCGGACTTCGCCGGTCTGGCCGTTGACCTGGAAACAGTAGGTCTTGTTGCCATAGCGGTAACAGCTCAGCCAGAGCGGCAGGAGTATGTGCTTGTAGGTGATGCCGCTGTACGCAGTATCGACCGAATGCACGCGCTGCTCATCGCCGCCGATTTCACCGCGGACCGCGCCGTAGATTTCGTCCTTGATGACGTCCTTGGCCTGCTTCCAGCCGTCTTCGCATTGAATGGTGTAGCGTTCCGCGCCGAGGCCGCTGAGATATTCGGGAGCGTACGGCTTCAGGCCCGAAAGCTGATAGCTGGTCGGAAAATCGGTGCACTGGCCGGCGCAGATGAGCACGTCGTCGAAGAACTCGCGGTACACGCCCGAAACATACGTCCAACGCGTTCTCATCACCTGGCGCGTCTTGGTGACGGTCTTGCCGTTTTCGACTTCGGTGTACGTTTCAGTCTCCCAATAATGATCGCCGCGTTCGCCCGTCCAGTGGCTTACGGTGTGCGCGTCGTAGGTCCAGTACGGCCGGTACACGCCCTGCATCTGCTTCTGATGCGACTCGCGCTTGATGGTGCTCGGCGCAAACCACAGCGACTGAATCCACTTTTTGAATTGGTCTTGAGCCTGCGCCAGAGTGATCACAAAGGGCACGATCGCTTCGGGCGTGATGATGTCTTCGTCTTCTTGCTGCTGAGCATCGCCGTCGCCGGTGATCAGCGGCACGCCGCAGAATGCGCACTTGGTGGCACGCACCGAAGCGTCCAGATGCGTGACCGAGCCGCAGCCCGTGCAGCGGATATCGCGGCCGGTGTTTTCGCCGTAGCCGCGCGACTTCGGCCGGGAGAGATAGTCGTTGAAGCTGTACTCTTTGATGGATTCAGCCGAATCCGGAATACGTTCTTCGTGTCCGCAGTAGGGACATTTCAGATCCGCCTGCTGCGGCGCGAAGACCAAGTCCGCGCCGCAGTTTTTGCAGGGGAACTTGTATTCCTTCTTGGCGAGGACTTCGGGTTCTTCGGCGCGCTGTTCAGGCATGAGAGAATCCTTTTTGCCACAGAGGACACAGAGCACACAGAGAATTCAGACGGAATGCTCTGGATGCGCCGTCCCGCTGGCCGATGGCAAAGCATCCGGAAGCAAGTTCATACCGCGTAGGCGCGCAGGTTCAATGTGCTTTGCGAGGCCGATAGTCAGGCGGCGAACCTTCTCCCGCGGCGGTGTTCCGTCAATGTAGCGCAGACTCAGAATCCATCGGTCGGAGTTGGACAAGCGGCGGATGCGGCACGACTTGACTCTGTTCCATTCTATACGTACTGAGAAGGTTTCGATGCAATTGCGGCGCAGCCAAATGTAAGCGGAAGAATCGCCACGGCAGATGATTGGCAGCAGTATGAAATCTCCCTCCAACATGGCCAGGGCGTAGAATGCCAGCCGGGTGTTGGCGGGCCATGAAAAATTGGCCGGCAGCATTTGGTCGATCACCAACGCGACGACAAGACCCCAGAGCGGCAAACGAATAAGTGTTGGCCCAAAAGGTCGAAGCCTTTTCGCGTCTCTATGCAAAGCAAACTGCCAGGGCTCTCGCCATTCCATCAAACATTCGTTCTCTTTGCCCATACCGCCACCTCACGCGCAAACTGCGGCGGCCGCAAGTAATCAATGAACAGTGACCACGGACCACGGACAACGGACAACGGACAACGGACAACGGAGCACGGACAACTGACAACTGGCAACGGACAACGGACAAAGGCCGATGATCACGCTTGAGTCCGCGCCAAACTGACGGCGCGGACACAAGCGTGCCACCTACATCTTCGACAGCATCTCTTTCTTCTTCTCGTCGTATTCGGCCTTTTCGATCAGGCCGGCGTCGAGCATCTTCTTGAGCTGGCCGAGCTTGGCGACGATGTCTTCGCCGGCGGCAGGCGCTCCGGCCGGCACGGAGGCCGGCGCTACCGGCGGCTGCTGAGAAGCGGACATGCTCTGGCCGATGGCGCCGGCCATCTGGTTGCCCATGAGCATTCCAGCGCCCAGGCCCATACCAGCGCCAGCCAGGCCGCCCGGGTTCTTGGCGGCGTCGGGGATCGAGTTGGCCACCTGGAACTGCGTGAAGCGGTTGAGGTCGCCGATGGCGCCCATTTCGGAGCGCTTGTCGAGGGCGGCTTCGACTTCCGGCGGGACGGAGATGTTCGAAATGAGGAATCGGTTGAGCGTCAGGCCGTGCTGAGCGAAATCGTTGGTGATCGCGGTGGTCAGGCTCGCGCCGATTTCCTTATAGTTCGAGGCCAAGTCGAGCGCCGGGACTTTTGCGCTTGCCAGCGCGGTGGTGAAGGACTGGATCAGCATATCGCGCAGATAATTGCTGATCTCGGAGGTTTCGAAGAGGCCATCGGTGCCGACGATGTCTTTCAAGAACAGGCCCGGATCGGTGATCTTGATTGCGTACGAGCCGAACGCTCGCAAGCGCACGACGCCGAAATCCTGATCGCGCATCATAATGGGATTCGGCGTGCCCCATTTCAGATCGCTGAACAGGCGCGTGGTGATGAAGTATACTTCGCACTTAAAAGGGGATTCGAAGCCGTACTTCCAGCCCAGCAACGTGGAGAGGATCGGGAGATTCTTGGTATCGAGCGTATATGTGCCGGGGCGCATCACGTCGGCAAGCTGGCCTTCGCGGATGAACACCGCGGCCTGGCCTTCGCGCACGACGAGCTTTGCGCCGTTCTTGATTTCCTTCGCGTAGACAGGGAACCGGTAGACCATCACGTCCCGGTCATCCTCAGTCCACTCAATGATCTCGATGAATTGCGCCGTCAGCCGATCGAAGAAACCCATATTTGAATCTCCTCCGCTCCCGCCCTCGTTGGGGTTCATCAGTCAATATATCCCAAGCTCTCGAAAGCGTAAATCCTTTTGGGGCTATAAATGGGAACGATTTTTGTAACGGGGACTGCTAACCGCGGAGGACGCAGAGGACGCAGAGGAAAATGGAGTTTATGGTTCGAGGTTCCTGGTTTATGGTTATCGCATGCGAACCAGAGACTGCTCCCCCGCCTTTTCCCCCCGTCTCCCCGTCGCCCCGTCCCCCCGTCTTTTTCTGTTGGCGCTGCTGCTCGCTGTGCCCGCGCACGCGGCGATGCTGATGAGCCCCTACCTGCAGGCTGCTACGGCCAGCAGCATCTACGTGATGGTCGAAAGCGACAGCGAGGCGCCGGTCAGCGTCGATTTTGGCGAGACGACCTCGTATGGCCAGCGCGCCTCAACTGAATCGCTGGGGCTGACGGCTTCCGGCACCTATGTGCATCGCGTGAAACTCGCCGGGTTGAAAGCCGGCAGCGCGTATTACTATCGCGCTTCGCAGGGCGATGCGGTCAGTGCTGGTGCAAGCTTTCGAACGCTCGTGGATCGCGGGCAGCCATTCCGCTTTGCGTGGATGGCCGATTGCCGCACGGGAACAGACGTTCATGACGGAATTTCCGCACGGATTCTCAGCGCCCAGCCGCTCTTTTCGCTTTATGGCGGCGACCTATGCAGTGATGGGACTCGCGAAAGTTTCATGGCGGAGTTCTTCCGTCCGAATGAGCTGGCCCTGGACGCCAGCGTTCCTTTTTTCAACTCGCCCGGCAACCATGAAGGGTGGGGGACCAACACGCGCGCGTTTCAGCAGGCGCCGGACTCGGCGTCCGGAACGCAGGACTTTTATTCGTTCGATTGCGGCGACCTGCACGTTCTAGTCTTGAACGCGATGACAGACGCGTGGGCCGGCAGCCCGCAGTACAAGTTCGCCCAGGCGGATCTCTCGGCTTCAGCCAAGCCCTGGAAGATCGTCACGTTCCACACGCCTGCCTACTGTTCGGGCGGGCACGGCGAAGACCCGGCGTTCAAGGCGATGACGACCGACATCTTTGAACCCACCGGAGTCACCTTGGTGCTGGCCGGGCATTCGCATTTCTATCAGCACAACCTGGTGAACGGAATCCACCACCTGGTTGTCGGTTCGGCCGGCGCGCCGCTGTACGACCCCATTCCGGCACCGTACACCGTGACGCAGTCAAAGAGCTACTGCTACGCGGTGGCCGACGTGTCAGTCGAAGCTCTGCGCCTTTCAGTCTACAACGATCAAGGCGTGCTCCTGGATAAGCTGAATCTGCTGCAGAAAGAAGATATCGACGGTGACGGCTTCCTGAATGAAATCGAGCTGGCGTTGGGCTCCGATCCGGAAGACCCAAACAGCACGCCACGTTGGTTGCCTTCGCCAACGCCATCCTCTGGCCTAAGCGTATCGCGTGCGGACGTGCAACTCGACCTCGCTCATTTTCGCCGCGACCGCATTAGTCTACGGGGCGCCGTGCCGCTGGACGCCAGCTTTAATCCTGAAGGGCAACGAGTGATTGTGGATTTTGGCGGTGTTGTGGACGCCTTTGTGTTGGATGGAAAGGGCGCGTCCGTTCCGAACAAACCGAGCTTCAAAATCGGTCGCCCGGGCAAAGGGAATTCGGTCGGATTTGTGCTGAATCTACAGCAAGGCAATTTTGCCAGTGTGCTCGGGTCCGCAAAACTGAAAACGCAATCCATGAAGAAGGACGTGCGCCTGACCTTCATCATCGGCGGCAAGGTTTTTGACCAGAAGGTAAGCGCGAAAGTGCGGGTCATTGGTCATTAGTCATTGGTCATTAACGGCACGCATAGCGCTTGCGAATGACCAATGACCAATGCCTAATGACCTACATCGCCGCAAAGAGCAAGATGCTCGCCGCCACTGCTGCATTCAGGCTTTCCGCCTGACCTTTCATCGGGATCGTCACCTTCTCCGAGCAGGCGCGTTCGATGGACTCCGGCAGGCCTTCGCCTTCGCTGCCGATACAGAGCGCCAGGGGGCGGCGTTTCCATTCGAATTGGCGATAGGCAGTGCCTTCATGGGCTGTCGTCGCGACCATGCGCAGCTTGTGCCGCGCTGAAAGCTGGAGGAACTCCGCTGTCTTCATGCGCAAAATCGGCAATGTCAGCAGCGTCGCGGCTGTCGCGCGCACCACTTTTGCATTGAACACGTCCGCGGTGCCCTCCAGCGTGATTAGTCCGGCGGCGCCGGCAGCTTCGCACGAGCGGATAATCGTGCCGACGTTTCCGGGGTCTTGCAGCCCACACGCTGCAACGAAGAGCGCATCGGGCGCGGCGAAGAGCTTCGCGGCATTCCATTCCGGCATCTTGATGATGGCGGCGATGCCTTGCGGCGTCATCACGTCGGCAATTTTCTTGAAGACGTCCTTGCTGACGCGCGTCAGGGGAATGTTTTTTGTCGCAGCCTTCCGGACAAGATCCATGCCGTCGCCAAGGAGCGGTTCGCAGAAGATGACTTCATGCACCATGACGTCGGCAGTGCTCAGCGCGGCGCTGACCCCGCGGCGGCCTTCGAGCAGAAAGCGCTTTTGTTCGCGCCGCACGTTCCCGTCGGTGCGCAGTTCGACGTAGTCTTTCACCCGCTGGTTTTGGGGTGAAGAAAGCATGGGGAGTTTGGCTATCGGATCATCTTCCATGAAGGAGAAGTGTAGAGTCCACAAGGCGGGGTGTCCAAACCACAAAACCCTGAACCACTCCACCACTCACCAAGCACCACTCACCAAGTACCAATCCTGGACTTTTGGCGGCATTGAGATAGTCTCGCGGGCCGAACAGCGAACACACGCGGAGTTCATTGTCTATGCCCAAGCAGCGCAGCAGTTTGAAGTTCCTGAAGTACGCCGACACGTTCAAGACGTATCGCGCGAACGACGTGATTTTCCACGAAGGCGAACAGGGCGACATGATGTATGTCGTAAAAGCAGGCACTGTTGAGCTGCGCGTGCTGGGCCGCGTCGTCGAAACGCTGGAGGCCGGCGAAATGCTTGGCGAAATGGCCCTGGTTGACAATGAGGCGCGCAGCGCGAGCGCCATCGCCATCACCGATTGTCAGCTCGTCCCCATCGACCGCGAAAAGTTCCAGTTCCTGATCCGCGAAACCCCGTATGTGGCCATTGAAGTCATGCAAATTATGGCTCGCCGTCTGCGCCGCATGAACCAGGACACCGCGATCCTGCGAAGGCTGCCGGAGAGAAAGTAAGCAGAAGGCAGCGGCAGTAGGCAGGAGTGGCGGATGCCTTCGGCGATTTTCCGGATGAATCTTCTCCCTTCGGAACTTTGAATTCTGAGGAGAACCTCTGTGTCCTCCGTGTCCTCTGTGGTAAGAAGTCGAGCGATGCCAGATCCGCAACTGTCCCCCAAACTGCTCCGCGAGTTCCGCACGGTCTCCGCGATGGTCGCGCTCTACTGCAAGGACAAGCACGGTGGCGGAGAAGAACTCTGCGGTGAGTGCGCGGAGCTGCTCGACTTTGTGCGCCAGCGGCTGTCGAAATGTCCCTTCAAGGACGAGAAGCCCACCTGCGCCAACTGCCAGATCCACTGCTATAAAGCGGAATATCGGGTGCGGATTAGGGACGTCATGCGCTACGCCGGACCGCGGATGATGTTGAAACATCCGGTACTCGCGCTGCAGCATGTTCTTAAGGGCCGCCGAAAAGCTCCCGCTCTGCGGCGCGGACGCTCGTGAAAAATCGCCAACGGTCTCTCGCCTGTTTCCGCTGTCCGATGTAGAGTGCGGCGCAGTACCACTATTCGCGGAGGGACGGTCATGCACAAACGTGCGATGCTGTGCGCATTCGCGCTGGCGCTGTTCAGCACTGTCGATCACTGCGAGGGCGGCGATGCCCCCTCACCCCTAACCCCTCTCCCTCGCGGGGGAGAGGGGAACCGGAGCGGCGAAGACAGGACAGAGTTTCGTTACGGGTATATTCCATCGCATAACAAAATTCGGCTGTTCATCGCCAATGCTTCAGCCGAGATGACTGATTGGAACGTGAGCGTCACGGCGCAGGGCAAGGCAGAAACGTTGGCGCAGCATGCAGGCAAGTTCCCCTTCAAGCAGGCGGGTGAGACGATGGCTGTCCCCGATTTGCCGGAAGGACAATACACGCTAACGGCGAAGCTCAGCGGGAAGGGACAGCCACTCGAATTCGCGCGAACGTTCAAGCGCCAGCACTTTCCGTGGGAAAACAGCACGCTGGGCAAGGAGACCGTCGTCGTGCCGCCGTTCACACCGCTGGAAGTCAATGCCGAGCAAAAGCGAGTCGATTGCATCCTGCGGCAGCACGTGGTCAGCAGCGCTGGCCTGTGGGAACAGGTCACGAGTCAGCAGACGCCGCTGCTGGCCGCGCCGATGATTCTGCGCGCCAGTTTCGGAGGAAAGGAGTACGCAGCCGCCGGTCTGGGTGCGAGTTTCACGAAAACCGCCGGCCACCAGGTCACGGGAAACGCAAGCTGGAACGCCGGGCCGCTGAAAGGCCGCACGACGTTCGATTTCGACTACGACGGCTTCATGAAGATCACCCTGGAACTGGAGCCAACCGCTGAAACAGTCGAAGCGCTGGACCTGGTCGTGCCGCTGAATGCGAGCGAAGCCTCGTTGATGCATTCAGTCACCGATCTGCTGCGGCATCACTACGCGGGCAAGATCCCGGACGGAAAAGGGAAGGTGTGGGATTCGGCCAAAGTCCCGCGCTACCAGTTTCCGGGGCCGCTGCTGCCATATGTCTGGTTAGGCGGAACCGAACGTGGAATCTGCTGGCTCGCCGAAAACGATCGCGACTGGATGCTCGACGAGAAAATGCCGACGCACGAAATCATTCGCGACGAGAAAACGGTCTCGCTGGTGGTGCATTTTGTGACGAAGCCGGGCGCGATCGCTCGGCGGCGCACGATCAGCTTCGCGATCATGGCGACGCCGGCCAAGCCCATGCCGCAGCAGCCGGCCAACTATCGCGCGTGGTGGCCGATCGGAACGCAGAACAAAGAAGGCGTGGATTTCACGCTCGCCGGCGCGTGTTACTACTGGGGCGCTCAAACGCCATGCCTGCAATTCTATCCGGCGTTCAAGAACTTTTCGATCTATGAGGAATCCGCCACGATTCGGCGCACCGGCAAGGCGGACATGAGCTACACTAACAAATGGCTTCAGCAATTCACCGGGCCGCAGTACACCGACGAACTGAAGAAGACCTATCGCGCGCACGTCGATTGGCTTCTGCACAACTCGAAGAATACGCCGAAGGATCAGCCCGGTTCCCCCAAGGCTCACTATCTGATTCCGTACACAAATGCGCGCGCGATCAATTGGGATGAGGAAGTGCAAACGTACCTGGACGAATGGTCGATCTACGATGTCGCCGATCCGCGGTGGAAGCAGGCGGTCGCGGCAAAAACGGACTTGGGCCAGAGTGGGCTGCGATTGCTCCGTGAAAATGCAGATCACTACAACGACCTTTGCGGCGTCGCCTACGAAGTGGACCCGCTGCCGAGCTACGTGGACATGGCTCTGTATTACCACAAGAAGATGTACGAGACGTTCGCGGACGGCGTCTATTGGGACGATTACTTCGTGCTGGCCAACTACAATCCAGTCTCAGGACCGGCATACGTTGATGATGAAGGGAAGCTGCGCCCTGGCGTGAGCTGGTTGGGGTTCCGTGAACTGGCCAAGCGCAATGCCATCATGCAGCACCAGATGGGCATGCGGCCGCTGTCATGGATTCACATGACGAATTGCAACGTCGTGCCGGTGCTTTCGTTCGGCACGCTGCTGTTCGAATGGGAGTGGCGGGATCAGGGCGAGTTCGCGAAGAAGGACTTCCAGGACCGCCTTGATGTTGACAGTGACACCAGCCTGATCCTGGCGCAAAGCACGGGGCTTCACAGCGGAAACCTGACAGTCTCGCTCGATCTCTTCCGGCCGCCGGCGGGCAGCGGCGTCTCGCGCGAGTGGCTTGTCCGCACGGGTCTGGCCGTGTGCATTCCGCACGAGATCAAGTTGCCGGCCTACGAAGCGTTGCACCAGAAAGTGATCAGCCTGTTCGATTCGATGGGCTACGGCAAACCGGAGTGCAAAGTTTACCGCTACTGGGACGCTGAGCAGGCCGTTACGAGCCGTGGGCCGAACGTGAAGACGCTGACGCTCAGTCGTCCCGGCAAGGCACTGGTGTTTGTCGGCAGCTACGGTCCTGGTGGCGATTGCGAAATCACTCTGGACTTGAAGAAACTCGGTCTGAACGAACAGGCAAAAGCTACGAATGGAGAGACCGGCAAGCCGCTTCAGCAGGCAGGTTCCGGCCGATTCACTGTGCCGATTCAGAAGCACGATTTTCAGGTTGTTGTCGTGGAGTGATCATTAACGGCGAACCGCAAGGGCGCAAAGAATGAAATGATGAAGGCGGAATGATGAATGATGAATATGGCTGGTGGGAAGAAAGGACGAAGTGCGAAGGACGAAGGGCGAAGTCTGGCTGGTGAATGTCGCGGGACGATTCGGGCGTATTCGGGCCGATGCAGCCCTATTCGGGCGTTTGAGGACTTCAGAGGACTTCTAGGTAAAAAGTTGCGATTGGGATTCCTTTATATGTGCGGAGTGTGGGGGTGCGGACGAACACGGACGGCCAGGGACAGACACGGACGCGCCGGAAGGGTGCTCAAGCGCATGGACGCGCCGGAATGGACGTTAGTCACATAGACGCACCTGAGTCACATGTATCACCTGTATCACACAGACGCACTTTAATCACATCTATGTCAAAAAGTGGGATTTGGGTTGCTTTATATTGGTGAGTGGTGGAGTGGTGAGTGGTACGGACGCGCCGGAACGCACATTAACGCACTGGAACGCTCCTCAACGCGTCTGAACGCACCGGAACGCTCCTCAAGCGCATGGACGCACCGGAAGGCACTTTGAACGTTTCTATGTCAAAAAGTGCGATTTGGATTGCTTGATATAGTAGAGGAAATGGTGGCTGGTGGCTGGTGGTCTGCTGGATCGCTCGCCGGCGGCGTTAGCCTCGGAGAGGCGATACACGGGTAGCCCACGGCGTCAGCCGTGGGAACCGGATGTTTATGTGCGCAGAGCCCCGGATGGGGCGGCACAGGGCACCGGT
>DASXUX010000058.1:0-24242 GCA_036504595.1 Planctomycetota bacterium
CGTCGCGCAAGTCCGGGCCGCATGCATAAGCCAAGATGGCCGCGCCGCAGCTCTCTGGCAACTCCCCCAACCCTACCGCGCTTACGGTCTCAACTGGGCACGCATCGCCGCGTAACCACAACATCCAGCGACGTGCACCCCACGGACTGTTGTTCGCATGCCAGGAGTGGAAAAGCCACCCGGGTGAGGTAATATGACTTCGACTGAGGAACGAAGCATGCCCACGAAGACCAGCGCCGCAAGACGGAGCCCGAAACACAGAAGATTTCCCGTGCGCTGCAAGACTTGGGCGCAGGTTGAGGAAATACAGCGCCAGTATCTGAAGCCGGTCCGATACGGCCCCAAAGGGCAGCCGATCTACGACTTCGAAGAAGTTGCGCGGTACGTGATTTTTCCCCAAGACACCTGAGGTTCCTGGCCCCTCAAATGACACAGCCGCGACCAGGTCAGATTTGGTTCCTTGACGAGCCGCGGCTGGGCGATTCCGAGCACGGACACTACGTCCTGGTTACGCAAGTTCTCGCTGCCGGCGCCAAGGTGAATATCAACTTCATCGCGACGGATCCAACGGCGAACGACGATTTTAGAATCGCTGACGACGCGGACGGTTTTGCAGCGACGGGGCTCAAGCATACCTGCCACCTGCTGCGTGATCGCACTTATGATATTCGAACCGAACAGCTCGCCAAAGGGCGCTATGCAGGCGTACTGACGGGTGAGTTGCAGGCGCAGATTGAGGAATGGTGGGGCGAAGCGTTTGCCTGAATAACCCAGACTCTGCTATAATCCTGTCCTGTTTTCATCGGGTCCACGTGCCTCATCATGGAGCGCCGAATGCCCAATTTGCGCTTAGCTGTCCTGTTGACCGGTTCGGGTACGACGCTCGAAAACCTCTTTGAGAAACAGCAGGCGGGGAAGCTCAGCGCCGACATCGTCGTCGTCGTCAGCAGTCGGGCGGACGCCTTCGGTTTGGAGCGCGCCAAACGCCGCGGCGTGCCGACGGCTGTTGTCGAACGCCGCACGTACAAGCAGGTGGACGCGTTTTCGCGGAATATTCTGGAGGCGCTCGCGCCGTACAAACCGGACTTGGTCGTCTTGGCCGGGTTCATGTCACTGCTCCGGGTTCCGCCGCAGTATCAGCACCGAATCATCAATGTTCATCCTGCGTTGCTGCCGGCTTTTGGCGGCAAAGGCTATTATGGCCACCATGTGCATGAAGCCGTCCTGCGTGCAGGCTGTAGGATTACCGGCTGCACGGTGCATTTCGTAGATGAGCAGTACGATCATGGGCTCATCATCGGCCAAAAGGCCGTGCAGGTTCTTCCCGACGATACGCCCGATACGCTTGCGGCCAGAGTTCAGGCGGCCGAACGCGAGCTATATCCCGAAATCATAGAACTGTTCGCACAAAACCGTATAAAGGTAGACGGGCGGAAGGTTAATGTCCTACCCGAGCGGCTCTGATAAGCTCGGCGGTTTTGTTGAAGGTAAGGGTTTGACTTGTGAGTTTTAGCGTGTACGACAACAGAAGTTGTGACGATCTCTAACAGACAAGGAGCGAGCGCAAACCGTGGTCACGCTAGAAGAGTTGCTACGAGTGATGATGGAACGAAAATCCTCGGACTTGCATATCACGGCCGGTTCACCGCCACGAATCCGCAACGATGGCTCCTTGGTAGCCACGGAACACGAGATGCTCGATGCGGACTCCACGCAGAAGATCATCTATAGTATTCTGGATAACGAGCAGATCGCCAAGTTCGAGGCCGAGAAGGAGCTCGATATGAGCTTCGGCATCTCGGGCATAGGCCGATTCCGCGTGAATGTATTCTATCAGCGCGGCGCCGTCGGCACGGCCATCCGCGTCATTCCCTACGAGATCGCCGGCTTCGACAAGCTCGGCGTGCCAGCGCAAGTCTGCCAGAAGATGTGCGAACTGCCCAAAGGCCTGATCCTTGTGACGGGTGCGACCGGTTCCGGAAAGTCAACGACGCTGGCCGCAATGGTCGATTTCATCAACACGACTGGCCAGTGGCACATCATTACGATCGAAGACCCGATCGAATTCGTCCATCGCAACAAGCAGTGTCTCGTGAATCAACGTGAAGTCGGCCCCGACACACACAGTTTCGCGCAGGCCCTTAAACACGTGCTGCGCCAGGACCCCGACGTGGTGCTGATCGGCGAAATGCGCGATAAGGAAACGATTGAACTGGGTCTGACGCTGGCTGAAACCGGACACTTGACCTTCGCGACCCTGCACACATCCAACTGCGTACAGACGATCAACCGCATCATCGACGTGTTCCCGGCTGAGCAGCAGAATCAGATCCGCACGCAGCTTTCGTTCGTGCTGGAAGGCGTCTTCTGCCAGCAGCTTCTGCCGCTGGCCGTGGGCAAGGGGCGCTGCCTGGCTTGCGAGATCATGATCCCGAACGATGCGATCCGGGCGAATATTCGCGATGACAAAGTGCATCAGATCTATTCGACGATCCAGACCGGCAACAAGACCGGCATGCATACGATGAATCAGTCGCTGCTGGAACTGTACAAGGGCGGCAAGATCACCTACGAGACGGCATGCCAGTTCACGCACAACTTGGAGGACATGAAGAAGACGTTCCAGGTAGCTTAACGGAAAGTCTGGGGTCTGGAGTCTTGAGTCTGGAGTCCTTGGTCAGCAAGGCTCCCGCAATCTAGACTCCAGACTCCAGACTCCAGACTCAGGACTGTAGTATATGGCTCGTGTCACGCGGATGACCAAGCGCAGGCTCGGGGAACTGCTTCAGGCGGAAGGCCTGATCAGCGAAGAGCAGTGCCGTGCCGCGTTGGAAGAGCAGCGCAAGAGCAATTTGTTTCTGGGTGAGGCGCTTGTCAAACTGGGCTTTGTTTCGGAAGAAGCCATCGCTCAAACCATCGTCGCGCAGTTCAGCCTGCCGTTCATGTCAGCAATCCAGTGTACGATCAGCCCGGACGTCCTGAACACCTTCCCGGAACGGATGTATTACGAGTATCAGTTCATCGCGGTAGACAAAATAGCGAGAGTGCTGATCATCATCGGCGCAGGCCTGATGAATCATGACGTGCTGGATGAGCTCGAACGCCTGAGCGGCTGCAAAGTCTGTCAGTACGTCAGCACGTGGAAAGACATCAAGGCGGCGCTCGAACGCTACGCGAAGGAGCTCAAGAAGGAACAGAATGACGGGCTCACCAGCCTGGGATCCATGCTCCTGGATGCCACGCCGCTCCCGTCCGCGTTGCCCAAACTGCCCGATGCCAAGCAAGTGACCAGCGCCGCTCCGCCCGGCCAAGCGGCTGCCCACACTGCGCCCAAACCCGTTGCCGCGCCGTCTCCCCTTGCTGCTGCAGCCAGCGCGGCTCGCACAACGACGGTCGCTCCCGGTATGAAGCCGCCGGTCTCCACACCGGGATCGGCTGCACACCCCGGCCCGCAAACGGTCCGGCTGTCCGCTTTGGCCGGCATGCGTCCGCCGGTCAAAGCGCCGACGTCACAGGCGCATCTGCCGGCCGTCAAAGATGGCCCGGGAGGGAAGCCCTCCACAAATGCGCCTGGAATAGCTCCGCCGGGCAATGGCGCGGATGGGCCGAAGCCACCGAGCTCGCCAGTGGTAAAAGACGCCGCTCCGCCGGCCGAAGCCGGAAAATCAAACACGCAAGGTCCAAAGCCGGGTCTGCTGGGATTGTTCAAGAAACAGTAAACAGCCAGTAGGCAGCCGCACTATGCAGTTGGCAGGAGGGGGCAGAATGTCGCCGCGCTTGCACGTTGCTGCATATTTCGTGCTATTACTTTCAGCTCATACCCCCGCCGGCGAACTCACACGCGGCGATGTCGTCTTCAAGTGTGATTTCAAAACTCCTGACGCGTTGAAGGGCTGGAGCCTTAGCGATGGGAAGAAAGTCTCGCTTGCGACGGGGCGAGAGAACGCGCAGGTGCTTTCCATCCAGCAACCGGAGACGGGAAGCGTCAATGCTCGGCTGCCGCTGAATGTTGAGCAGCTTCGCGGAGCGCGGTTGAAGTTTCAGGCCATGGTCAAAGCTGAAAACGTCGCCAAACCGCCGCAGGCCTGGAACGGCGTGAAGTTCATGCTTCACGTCACGGCGCCGGGCGGGCCGCAGTGGATTCAGCAGAATTCGATCCATGGAACGTTCGAGTGGAAGAGCGTGGGGTTTTCGTGCCGCATCCCTCAAGACGCAACGCAGGCCGAACTGGTGCTCGGGATCGAGAACACAAGCGGCCAGGCGTGGTTTGATGAGATCAAGGTGACCGTGATGCAGCCGGCGAGAACACACCGCGTCGGGACGGCCGGCACGGAGGCCGGCGCTACCATCTACAAAGGCCACAACCTTGCGCGGTTGCGCGGGGCGATGATCAATCCGAAGGCCAGCGAGGCCGACCTGCGCACGTTTGGGAGCGAATGGAAAGCGAACGTGATTCGCTGGCAATTGTGTTGGAACGGATTTCCGCGAAGCCCGGCCGATAATGGCGATCTGCCTGCCTATGACACGTGGCTGGAGGGTCAGTTGCAGCATGTGGACAAACTGCTGCCGGTCTGCAAAGAAGCGGGCCTGCTGGTCGTGATCGACTTGCATACGCCGCCCGGCGGGCGCGACGACGCCAACGATTGCCGACTGTTCCAGGAGAAGCGCTTCCAAGACAAGTTCATTGAAGTCTGGGAGAAAATGGCGAAGCGCTACCGCGGAAACGAAATCGTCTGGGGCTACGATCTGCTCAACGAACCGTGCGAAGGCAACATCGCCGAAGGTTTGATGGACTGGCAGGCTCTTGTAACACGTGCGGCACAAATCGTGCGACGAGAAGATCCGGACCACGCCATCATCGTCGAACCGGCGCCGTGGGGCGGGCCAGAGGCGATCGAGAATCTAGAACCGATTCCGGTGGAGAAGGTCGTCTACAGCGTGCACATGTATTTGCCGCACCAGTTCACGCATCAGGGCGTGCATGGCAATCCGGTTGGCATTTCGTATCCCGGAAAGATCGGCAATAAAGAGTGGGACAAGGCACAGTTGCGCGTAACGCTGGACCCTGTTCGCCGGTTTCAGCGCGAGCATAACGTTCACGTGTACTTGGGCGAATTCAGCGCGATCCGCTGGGCGCCGGGCGACAGCGCGCGCGATTATCTGCGCGACTGCATCGACCTCTTCGAAGAGTATGGCTGGGACTGGTCGTATCACGCGTTCCGCGAGTGGGATGGGTGGAGCGTGGAGCACGGCTCCGACCCCAAAGACCACAAGCCCAGCGCCGCGCCCACCGACCGGCAGAAACTCTTGCAGTCGTGGTTTGCGAAGAACGAAAAGCCGTGGAAGTAGTCAGTAGCCAGTAGCCAGTCAGGGCTTTTCAAAAGTCGGTGGCGCGGGCGTCCCTGCCCGCGGACAGAGCGCCTTCCCAGCGGGCAGGGACGCCCGCCCCACTGAACTTCTCCGTCGGAAAGCGACTTTTGAAAAGCCCTGAGTAGCCAGTAGCCAGTAGGGGCACACTTCACTCACCAAGTTCCACTCCAACACTCACCACTCAGCACTCACCACTCACCACTCCACCACTCACCAAGTACCAAGTACCACTCACCAAGTACCAGCTTGCCTTTTCGCGGGGGCATCGTACTTTGGAATCTGTGAAGAATGCGACGCGGTTGTTTTATTGCGCTTTGATCTTCAGCCTGGTCTTTCATGTCTTGCATGGGCTGCTGTTGCCGATTGTCGTTCCCTATGAGGGCCTGAATTGTCTGCAACTCGCTCGCGTGATCGGCACGAATCAGTTCACGAGCGCGTATGATTTTACGCAGGCGCCGGCCTATCCGCTGGCGCTGAAGATTTCCCTGGCGCTCTTTGGACAGAACGCGTGGGCGGCGCAGCTTCCGAACTTTGTGTTCGGATTTTCGGGCATCGTCCTGCTGGCCTTCACGATCAAGCGACTGGGGTACGCGTCGGCCGCCGCCGCGTGCGCGGTTTTCCTGACGCTCTACCCGACGTTCATCGCATACGAGCATACATTGCTGCCGGAAGTGGCGACGTTCTTCAGCCTTTCACTGATCACCTTCGCGCTGCTGTGGCTGACGAACAAGCTGTGGCTGCGCACACTGGCTGTTGCCGCCAGCCTTGCGGTCGCGTACTACTTTTGCGAGCGGCTGCAATACATCGCTCCCGTTATCGCGCTGGTGAATGGCATTTCGCTTCTGCCGCTGCGGCTACCGGGTGAAGAAGTCTCCGGTCTGGGCCGCAAGCCGTGGGCGCGCGTGGTCGCGCATACACTCGCCGCCTGCGCCATCCCATTTTTACTGGCGTGGCCGTGGATGAAAATGCAGGCGCGCTACGAGCGTCCCTGGACCGTCGGCATGCGCATGAACGACAGCGACATCAGCCGCAATCTGCTGCTTTACGGGCTGCTGAAGCAGGCTGTTTTGCCAGACGACGATCCGGTCATCGGTCAGTCCGCGACCCGGTACCGCGAGGCTATAAAGGAGTGTTCGTCGGGCTCAGTGCTGAACGTTTCGGGGCTGACGCCTCAAGCCATGGCGCAATTCGAATGGGACGTGCTGGCGCAGCATGCGAGCGAAGGGCGCGCGATTTTCTTTCGAACCGTGAAAGACCATACGAGCCGCTACGCGGCCGGCGTGGAGCGTTCCCTCCTCTTCCTCAGTGGTCTGCACGGGATCGATGACGAAAACGGCCTGTATGTCAGCGATGTGATCAAGGACGCCGATGCCGGCGCGAAGATCTATGGCATCGACCATCCGCTGTTTGCGGAAGCCAAGTCGCGGTTCGTGCAGAACACTCAACGGACCCTGTTATCGAAGACGCTGACGCAGTTGACGTCGATTTACGACATCCTGCTGGTTGCGGCCGCCGGGGTCAGCGCGCTGGGGCTGATTGCCGGATTCTACCGCCTGGACGTGCGGCTGGTGGCCTTCACGGCTGTGCCGGTGGCGTTGATTCTCTTGCATGCGCTGATGCTGCTTTCGATTCATCGTTATGCCGTGCCCGCGTGGCCGATTTTGCTCGCGAATTTGATCATGGTGCCGGTGCTGCTGTGGCGGCCGCGAGTCGTCGATCCCGACACGGTGCTGGTGGAAGTGCCGGGGGCGTATGCGGCGTCGTAGGGGCGGGTTCGGCGTTCGTTGTTGATAGTTCATGGTTAAATGCCACTGCCAGTTGCCGTCATGAGCCGCGGCGGTTACATTGCTTTAGCTATGTCGGATGTTCCCAAGACTTCACCTCAGACTTCCCACCCGGAGACTCCAAGCGAGTCTGCGCATGCGCATGGGGCGCCTATCGAGAAGAGCACGTCGCCGCTGGCGGGCATGAAGATTCACGTGCTGACGTTCGGCTGCCAGATGAACAAGTACGATTCGGAGATGGTTGCGGGATTGCTGCAAAACGGGAAGGTCGAGTTTGTCGAGGACCTCGATTCCGCCAACGCGCTGATCATCAACACGTGTTCCGTGCGCGGGCACGCCGAAGATCGCGTGTATAACCGCCTCCATCTGCTCAAGGCCCGCAAGCGCCGCGATCCGAGCTTCGTTCTGGCCGTCATGGGCTGCATGGCTCAAAAAGAGGGCGAGCAGATCGCGCGGAAATTCCCGTGGGTCGATTTGGTGGTTGGCACCCGCATGCTCGACCAGTTCCCCAGCCTGCTGGCTCGCGTGCGCGAAGGCGAGCCGACGCCGCTGCTGGCGATCGACCACAAGCCGATGGTCAGCTTTGGCGAGACCGTCGCGCGCCGAGAGAACAAATCGCTGGCGTATCTGGCGGTGATGCGCGGCTGCAACAAACGCTGCACGTACTGCGTGGTGCCGTTCACGCGCGGGCCGGAGATCAGCCGGCCGATCGCCGAGATTGTTACGGAGGCCAGGCGCCTTGTCGATGACGGCGTGATCGAGATCATGCTGCTCGGCCAGACGATTGACACCTATGGGCGCGATCTTGCCGGCACGGAGGCCGGCACCACCCTGCTTGCCGGCACGGAGGCCGGCACCACCCTGCTTGCCGGCGCGGAGGCCGGCGCTACCCTGTCGGCCGGCAGAGACGCCGGCACCACCCTCTCGGGGTTGCTCCGTGCGCTCTGCCAGATCGATGGCTTGCGGCGCATCCGCTTCATCACCAGCCATCCGCGCGAATGCCGGCCGGAGTTGTTCGCAACGATGGCCGAGCTGAGCGAGAAAGTCATGCCGTTCGTCCACATGCCGCCGCAGAGCGGCAGCGACCGCATGCTGAAACGCATGGCGCGCGGTTACACACGGCAGCGTTACGTGGACGTGATCAGCGCGGCGCGCGAAGCCTGCCCGCAGGTTGAATTCTGCGGCGATTGGATTGTGGGTTTCTCCGGCGAGACGGAAGAGGATTTCGCGCAGTCGCTGTCGCTGCTGGAGCAAGTGCGTTTTCAGCACAGTTTCGTTTTCAAGTATTCGGTTCGCGAAGGAACGCCCGCGCAGAAGCTTCCGGACGATGTGCCCGAGGAGGTCAAGAAGCAGCGGCACGCCATCCTGGCCGAAGCGCAGGAGCGCATTTCGCTGGAGAAGAATCAGGCTCGCGTCGGGCAGATTGAAGACGTGCTGGTCGAGTGCGTGAGCAAGAGCAACGCCGCGCGGCTCACCGGCCGCACGAGCACCTATCGCCTCATCCATTTCCCCGGCGACGCCGAACTGATCGGAAAGATCGTGCGCGTGAAGGTCGTGTCGGCGACGGCGCTGGCGTTGACGGGCGAATTGCAGACTTAGGGTTCAGGGGTCAGGATTCAGGGGTCAGGGTTCGGGGGCGGATTGTGTCGGCGAAGTATAGGCACGCTTGCCATTACTATTTCGCAATCTGACTGACGCGAGTTGCTGCCGAGTATTGTTATCGCTGTGCGGCCCGCTATGATCCGCAAAAAGACTCTAGCTTCGTTCAACTGTTTGGCGGCGTACGAAAGCCGCGGAAAGCATGCGCGTGAGCGACGACACGACAAATTTGCTCGCAACCGTTCCTCTTTTTTGCCATCTCAGGCCCGAGCAGTTGGAGCACCTGGCCAGCCGCGCGGAACGCCGCACGTGCTGGCCGGGCGAGCGCGTGATCGAGCAGGGCGCGCCGGGGACCGAACTGTTCATCATCCTGGAAGGCGACTTCAAGGTGACGGTGGTGCATGACGAGATCGGGTTTGAGCGCGAGATCGGGCGATTGTATCCGCCGTCTTATTTTGGCGAAGGCACCATCTTGAGCGGTGCGGCGAGCATGGCGTCGGTTGTCGCGGTGACGCCCGCGTCGGTCCTCGTCCTCAAAGCGAAAACGCTGAACGAACTGCTGAATTCCGATCCGCGCATTGCGCTGGACTTCTGCGCGGGGATCGCGGAGCACTCGGAGGACTTGAAGCGCCGCGAGGCGGTTGTGCCTTTCGAGCGGCTGGAGGATCATCCGGTGATCAAGGCGCACCGGCTGCTGCGCCCGGAGATTTCGCGCTCGGCGCGCGCGCTGGTGCTGTGCCAGGAAGAGGACCACATCAAGGTCGGCATGGTGAATCCGCACGACCGGAAGGTGCGCAGCTTTCTGATGGACGAACTGCGGCGGCACACGGTCGAATTTCGCGCGATCAGCGAATCCGAGTTCGAGCGTTTCGCTGACGAGTTTCTGAAGGAGTCGGCGCCGACGAGCGCACCGCTTGAAGCGGGCGTGACGCAGCTCGAGCTTTCGGACAAGCCGCGTGAGTCGGGCGATCACCAGACGATTGAATTTCTCGACGCGGTGCTGATTGCCGCGATCAAAGCGCACGCGAGCGACATTCACTTTGAGCCGGGCGAGCCGGTTTCACGCGTGAGGGTGCGGGTCGATGGCCACATGCGCACGCTGCAGTCGGAAGTGGCCAACGCGCTGTTTCCGCGCGTGATTTCGCGCATCAAAGTGCTCAGCGACATGGACATCACCAATCACCGCATGCCACAGGACGGGCGTTTTCCCATCCGCATTGGCGGCCGGCCGCGCATCGAAGTGCGCGTATCGATGATGCCGTGCCAGGGCGGCGAAAAAGCCGTGCTGCGGATTTTGGACCGCGATCAGCAAAGCCTCGCGCTGGTCGATCTGGTGCACTCGAAGGTGATGTGCGAAGCCATGCGCGAGGTGCTGCGCAACGCGACCGGGATGTTTCTCACCACCGGGCCGACGGGTTCCGGAAAAACGACGACGCTCTACGCCTGCTTGAACGAAATCTGGCGCTCCACGCAGAAGATCAACGTGGTGACGATCGAAGACCCGGTCGAATACTACCTGCCGTACGCGACGCAGATTCAGGTCAACCGGCCTGTGGGCCTGGACTTTGCCGAAATTTTACGGACGGCGCTGCGCCAGGATCCAGACGTAATCCTGGTCGGCGAAATCCGCGATCCGGATTCCGCCAACATCGCGCTGGAGACGGCGACGACGGGGCATCTGGTGTTCTCATCGCTGCACACCGACTTTGCGCTAGAAGGAATCATGCGACTGCGCAAGCTGGGCGTGAAATCGTACCTGATCGCCAGCGCTCTGAAATGTGTGATGAGCGAACGGCTGGTCGCGCGCGTGTGTCCGCACTGCGCGGTGGAGGTGCCGCCGGGCGACCCGATGCTGGCGCTTCTGCGCGAGATGAAGGTGCTGCCGCTCGACTGGAACCAGCCGCTGGTGCGCGGGAAGGGCTGCAACCGCTGCCGCTTTGAGGGCGAGCGGGGCCGCATCGGCGTCTTCGAGATGCTGATGATCGACGAGGTGCTACGCGATCTGATCGAGAAGGACACGTCGTTCCTCGACATGACCTCGCACTTGCGCCGCGACAATTTTATTTCGATGGCGTACTACAGCCGCTACCTGCTGTCGGAGGGTCTGACATCGCCGGAGCAGATTCGCGCGGTGTTCCCACGCGTATCGATTCATAATGAGGGCGGGCTGTAGCAGGCCGGATCGCCCGGCGGGGAACCTTATGAAAGCTGCACTTTTCTTGACTGGGCAATGTAACCTTCGCTGCTCCTATTGTTTTGCCTCAGAATGCCCATCCACGTGTATTTCTCATCAGGCACTGGAGCAGTCCGTCAGGTTTCTGCGAACGAGAGCCGATGACGGTCTGAGCATCACTATCTTTGGTGGCGAGCCGCTCCTGCGCCGCGATTTGGTTGACGAACTGATTGCGCTTTGCTTCGCGCCCGGTGCTTCCGAGATTACGCTTGCCATCGCAACAAACGGCACGCTACTGGACCAGAGATTTCTTGATATATGTCGCCAGCGGAATATTCGCATGTTTCTCAGTTTGGACGGAGTTCGTGAAGCTCATGATGTCACCCGGCGCCAGGTCAGTGGCTTAGGTTCTTTTGACATGGTTGTCGAAAAGGTGCCACGGATTTTGAGCGCCCTGCCCTACGCCGTGGCTGTAGCGGTGATTACGCCACAGACAGCCGCACTGGTCAGCGAGTCCATAGAGTTCCTTTTCTCGCTTGGTTTTCGATACGTGCTGATGACCCCGGATTTCAACGGGGCCTGGAGGCGGACTGACCTGGCTATTCTCAGGTCCGAGTATCTGCGAGCCGCTGAGTTATACAAAGCGCGGCTTAGACGCGGCGAGAAGACCTACCTATCGCTGTTCGACGAATGGATAAAAACCAGGACAGCAGAGAAGAACACCCCGGAGAACTGCTGCGACCTGGCCAATACCACTGTGGCCATCGGCCCCAGTGGACGCATTTATCCATGTGTGCAGTTCGTGGGCCGCGATAACGGAACGAACGCCATCGGCGACGTGGCAACCGGTATGGATGAAACGGCTCGCCGGCGTCTTGTGTGCCTCAATCATTCGCCGCGAGATGGCTGCGAAGGCTGCGCGCTCGACGGGCGCTGCTTCAACTGGTGCGGTTGCGTGAACTGGCGCGGGACCGGGCGGATCAACCAAGTTCCGGCGTTCGTGTGCGAACACGAGCGCATGCTGTTGCCGATTGCAGACTCAATAGGCGATGAACTCTTCTCGGAGCGGAACGAATTGTTTCTGCGAAAATTTTATGATTCTGAGTATACTCTCGGATCGCTTATTGAAGATTCGTACTTGCCAGCGTAGAGACCGCACACATGGGCGACGAACTGAAGCGCGAACCAGTTAAGCAATACGAGAATCCATCCTATCCGCATAAGGACAGCGCCGAAGGACAGAAAACAACTGTGTCTCTCGGAAAGAAGCTCGGGCTCGCGATTGTGGCGGGTCTTCTCGGTATTGCGCTTGTTCGAGGTTGCGGGAGCGTGAAGAAACAGAATGGCGCCCACCCTGGGCCGCCGCCGATTCGCCCTGACTTCCAAACCGAAGCTGACGCAAAAAAGGAACTTGAGGAGCGCAAGAAGGCTGGAACTGCCCGGGTTGAGCCGCCGAAACTCAGGCCTACCGGCGAACAGAGTGACGTCAATAAGACAACTGAGCCGAAGGCGCAGTGAAACGGTGCTTCGCCTTGACACCTACGAAGCACCAGTCACCAAGTACCACTCACCAAGTACCACTCACCACTTACTTCTTCTTGACGTGGTACTCGTGGTCGCGTTTCCAGAGGACTTCGATCTTCTCGATTTTTTCGCCGACTTTCATCGTATCGACCAGGTTCATGCCGCGAATCGCCGTGCCGAAGACGGTGTGTTTGGCGTCCAGGTGCGGGCAATCGACGTGGCAGATGAAGAACTGCGATCCATTGGTGTCGGGGCCGGCGTTGGCCATGGCCAGAGAGGCGCGCGTGACGCGGTGGCTCTTCAGGTTCGGGACGAATTTGATGCCTTGAGCTTCGTACAGCTTTTTGACGCTCCATTCGGCCATGTTCGGGGGCGGGGGCGGAGCGTTGAACTTCTTGGCGAAATCCGTGAGCAGCAGTTTGTCAAAACCGTAGGCTTCGGCGCAGCTTTCGTCGGCGAAGGAATAGCCGGGGCCGCCGGAACCGTCGCCTTTCGGGTCGCCGCCCTGGGCCATGAACTTCTCGATGACGCGATGGAAGGTCAGGCCGTCATAAAACTTCTTTTCGGTGAGTTCGACAAAGTTCGCGACGGTGTTCGGCGCATCGTCTTCGTACAGAACCAAATCGATCTGGCCGCGCGCCAGTGTGATGCGCACGCGAGGCAGGTCGAGCGAGAGCGCGGGATTGTCGAGCAGGCGCTGCGCGGCCGCGGCGATGTCCTTGTTGTCGTTCTTGGCGAGCGGCTCAAGGAGTTTGCGGGCTTCTTCGACATTCTTGCGGACGCTCATGGCACACAGGTCCGCGATGGTCTGTTCGGCGACCATGCGCTTTTCGGCGGCGGCGTCTTGAAGCTGCGCGACCCATTGTTGAAGGGTGGGCTCGGCTTCCGCGGCGCGCGCGCCAATGCCAGCAAACAAAACAAGCGTTGAGAAAAGGACAGCCGACTTTCGCATTCAAGAAACTCCTTTATGCCTTGCGCGACATGCGCAGTTCGCAGTTCTCATTAAAGAGGCGGCGCTGGACAGTTTCCATAGCGGATTTCGGATTGTGTGGCACGGGCAGGCCGACGGCGCGGCTTCTTGCGTCGTCGGATTGCCCGTGAAACCGGTCGCCTCTGCACGGGCAATCCGCGCCGCGAACAGCTCTGGTTGGTGATACCCACGCACGAACTGCGGCGCGGCCTGCCCGTGCCACACAAAAACCAGACGCAAGGTTCTGGCGGCTCGTTCGTTTCAATAATGGAGCACGCAGAGGGCATGAGGAAAGGAATGCCGCTATGCGTTGTGCGACGATCGTTTTGCGCGCTGCCGCGTGGGTGCTTGCGGCGGCGGCGCCGGTGTGCTGTGCTCAGGAATTTGCGGTGCCGCCGGGGACTGAGGACAATTACATTTTTGCGCTCATGCTGCTGGAGCGCGATTCCAGCGAGTTCTCCACCGACGACCTGGTCGAACACCTGATCTGGCAGCTCGAACAGAATCCCCAACATCGAACAGACGCTCGCCACATCAAAGCAGCGCTGCTCAGCCATCAAGCTCGCAGCGGGACGCCGGCGAAACGGAAAGCGCTCCTGAAGCAGGCGCAGACTCTCTATGTCGAAGTGCTCACGGCAAACAATAACTACCAGCATGTGAATCTGGCCGAGGGCGAAGCGGCGAGCGTTACGTCGAAACTGATTCTCACAACGATTGAAGAAGCGACGGAGCTGGCGCGGACCGATCCGGCCGGCGCGGCGAAAATTCGCAAGGAGGCCGCGGAGCAACTGGGGCAGCTTGCGGCGGGATACAAAACGCAGGCGGACTCGCTGTGGCGGGCGTTTGAGGAGATCTACACCAAGCGGCTGAAGCCGTGGCGGCGGGACAACGATCCGGATGGCCTGAAGACGCCGCCGCGTGAGCTGGCCGACGCGTTAAGCAAAGCATTTGACGCGTGGTGGCTGATGCAGCGGCGCTACATCGGCACGAAGATCGAGCAGGTGGAGTGCTATGCGGAACCTAACCCCCCGGCCCCCTTCCCTAAGAGGGAAGGGGGAGAACGGCGGGAACCGGAGCGCGTGGCGGAAGGTGCGGCGATTGCGGTGGTGCTGAAAGGGCATATTGAGAACGAGATTACTTCGGAGTTCCCCATCGTTGTTGCGTGGTGCCGCTGCAAACTCGGCCGCGTCTATGCGGCTCTGGGGGACGAGCAGAAGGCGGCGGAGGAATGGAGGACGGCGTTTAACGACGTCTATAACGAGGAGCTTTCGCCAGAGCAGAAGAAAGCGCTGCTGGCGATACGCAAGACGGTGCTGCACGACTTGGTGAAGATGAAGATGCGCGCCAAGAAGTACTCGGACGCGATTGAGATCATTTCCGAGGCGGAACTGGACGGCGATCTGAAGACGATCTTTGGCGAAGATGCCGGCAAGGAGCTGTTGATCGACTATGCGCGAGCGCTGACGCTTCCGGCGGAGAGTTCCGCGCCCGATTATGAGCGGGCGATCGGGCGTTTGCGCGAGGCGATTCGGACAGAAACGCTGGGGCGAGGCGCGAGCACGCGGTGGAGCGTGGAGTTTCAGCGGACCGTTGCCGAACTGGTGGAAAGCGCGCGAACGAGAGACTTGGGACGGCTGAAGCTACCGGCGCTTTCGTGGTACGACGCAGCTCACGGGGCCATGTTGATCGGCCAACACGAGTTGCTCAAACACGACGAACTGCCGAGGACGGACGCGCCCGCGCGCAAGGCGCAGTTTGTGGTGGTGTGCAAGAATCTGCAGAACGCGGTCGAGGCGTATCACCGGGCGATTCGCGAGGCGCGCAAGGCGGCGGTGGCGCCAGATTCAGCGGCGGAGTTGGCGCGCAACCAGTGGTGCGCGGCGTGGGTCACGCGCGTCGAGATCGAGCCGAAGGCGTGGCTGGAGATGGCGCAGTGTCACCTGATGATGGCGGAGTATTACGAGGCCGTCGTGGCGGCGCAGGCGCTGCTGGAAACGTATTTGCCGGCGAACCGGGGCAAGTGGCTGCCCAACTTCGATAAGCCGCAGCAGCGCGCGTTTGCGAGGCGGGTGCAGGAGGTTCTCGCTGACCTGGACGCGAGGGGCGGCGCGGTGGCGCGCGGACTGGAGACGATCGAGTTCGCGCTACGGAAGAATCCGAACAGGGGTCACGTGTGGGACCAGGAAATGGCGATGCTCATGCGGGGCGGGTTGCCATCCGATGACGAAGTTGCGGACGAGGATTATCGGCGCGCTCGGGCAGAGCTGAATCAGGCGCGCACCTATGCTGACAACGCAAAGTCGTCCAACAACGCCGCGGAAGCAGCGGCGCTTTACGTTCAGGCGGAGGCGAAATATCGCGCGGCGGCGGCGGGATTCGCCAAGGTGAAGGCGAGTTCTCCGGCGTATGAGTTGGCGCTCTATCAGCAAGGTTCGGCGTGCACGATGGCGCAATCGCTGTGGGTGAATGGGAAGGTGAATGGGGAGGGGGAGACGGGGAGACGGGGGGACGGGGGGAAACGGGAGGAAGGGGAGAACGCGGGGCTGGCGCGAGCGCGTGCGGTGGAGGATCTCGCCGCTAAGGGAATCGCGGCGTTCGATGCGTATGCGGAATTCTGCAAGAAGAATCCGGCGAAGACGGAGGAGGATACGGCTCGGCGAGCGAGATTGGAAGGCATGGTGCTGCTCGCTCGCAATGCGCTGCACAGCGGTGCGGCGCATTGGGCAGAGGTGGTGGCGAGCGCGGACGAGTATCTGACTTGGGCGCAAACAGAAGGACGGGGAGACGCGGGGACGGGGAGACGGGGAGAAAAAGATGACGCGGAGACGCGGAGACGCGGGGACGCGGAGAAACAATCGCCGGACGAGGCGCGCGGGGTGGCGTCCTCACCTCAGCCGGCACGGAGGCCGGCGCTACCTCGCGGGGGAGAGGGGGACCGGAGGGCGGGCGAGCCGCCCACGATATGGGCGAAGACCGAAGCGGATGTGGCGCTGCTGAACAAGTTTCGCGCGCAGGTGGAACTGGCGGCGGCGAATGTGGTGCCGGCGTGCGAGGAACACCTGGAGGGAGCTGAGGCGAGCATGCGGGCGTGGCGCAAGCTGAAGCCGGGCGAGAACAAGACGTACGTTTTCATGCTGAACATGCTTTCGCGGCGGCACAACATCGCGGCGTTTCAGATCGAGAAACTGCTGAAGGAAGGCGATTCGCGGCTGACAGCGGAAATGCGGGAAGCTCACGAGAACAAAGTTGCGGACCTGCAGTTTGAGCGCGTCAGCTTGCAGGAGACGGACACAAACGAGAAGCCGTCGCTGGAAGATTATTGCCGGCTGGTGTGGCTGTTCGACAAGACGGGTCGTACGAAGGCGTGCGCGGATATTGCGAAGGAATTGCTCGATAAGTTTGCGCCGGGCGGAAAAACGTCGCAGCTTCCGGAGACGGAGAAGTTCTGGCAGGAAATGCTGGCGCGCATGCACGCGGTGATTCGCTACAGCGATTTGAACAAGTGGGACCGCTGCAAGAAAGACCACGCGGTGCTGGTGGATTATCTGTACGACACGGTCGAGGGCGTCAACGCGGCGAGTGCGGACAAGCGGCCGGCGTTCGACCGCTTCAACGCTGATCTGGAGAAAGCGAGTGCGCAGATCGAGACCATTAAGCGCAACTATCCGGATTGCCAGACGCTGGATGCGAAGGAGGACCAGAGTGCACGCTTGAGTTCGCCGCGAACGGAACGGCCGAGCAAAAACGTGGAATCGCAGGGCGCGGCGAACGCAAGCGTGCCACCTCGCGGGGGAGAGGGGGACCGGAGTGGGCGCGGGCTGCTGCAGATCGTCGCGGACGAAGTCGATTACCGGCGGAAGATTCTGGCGGCGCGGGAGGTGCTCTTCAGCAAGGCGCTGCTGGTAGCGACGCAGTTCGAGCAGGAGAAGAAGGCAGAGGAGGCGAAGCGGTATCGCGAGATCGCGCTGGAGGTGAAAGGCGTTATCGATAAGCAAAAGGAGGGGACGCCGGAAGCGTTGGTGATGACCGTGGACCTTTGTATTGCGCTCGGGAAGTACGCGGAAGCGCTCGAAACTATCCGGCGGATCAAGACGATCGTGGCGGACGATTCGGCAACGTACTTCATTGCGACGCGGAAGGAGTCGGAGATTTACGCTCTGCAGAAGAAGTGGGCACTGGCGGCGGATTATCCGGAGTTCCTGATGCTGACGGCGGGAGACAGCCCGCGCGTGCGGGAGCTTTGGCCGGGGATCCTGCGCTTTCTGAAGGAGTGCTATGAGCACGGGGTGCCGATGCCGGCGCAACTACGGACAGTGATCAGCCACCAGTGATCAATGATCAGTGGAAGTTGATAACTGGTAACTGATGACTGATCACTGAAAGAGTTCCCAGTATTTTTGGTCGGTGGCGTAGACGTCGATGGGGTCTTTGGAGAGGTCGAACGTGGGCGCGAGGATGCCGAAGCGTTTCATTTCACGAATGTATTGAGGGTTGGGTTTGAAGGCGGACGTGCCGAACTGATGTTCGGCTTCGATGGCGGCTTTGCAGTTGCGAATGCTTTCGAGGAGGCGGACGTAGTCGGGGTCTTTGGTGTCTTTGAAGACGGCGCCGGGCTCTTGGCTTTTAGCTCTTGGCTCTTGGCTCTTAGCTGCCGTCGCGTCCGCTCCTGCCACACAGCAGCCCCACCCTCCAGCCGACTTGGCCAGCGGGGCGAGCAGCAGGGAGGAAAGTTCGGGGCGCGAGAGGTTCAGCATGGTCATGCTGCTGTAGAAGCGCTGCGGATCGTTCTTGATGACGAGGCGTTCGTAGACGGCGGTGGGGCGGGCGAAATCTTTCGCGCGATCTTTGCGTTCGACGTGCAGAGGCAGGGGGCGGCCGTTGGCTCCGCTGTGGCATTGGCTGCAACGGCGTTTGAGGACGTCGTTGTTCGGGCCGAAGACGCACTTGCCGGGAGAGTCGTGGCCGACGAACTCGGCTTGAGCGTTGCGCAGGCCCGCGTATGTGCCGGCGTAGACGGCGCCGGCTTCGACCCACAACCAGAGCATGCGCTGCTGGCGCTCGGGGACTTTGGCTCCGTAGTGGCTGCCATCGAGCAGTTTCAACAGCGGGCTGGCAGCGCTGCCGATGGTGCGCGGCGGCTGATTGCCGAGTCCGTTGCGGCCGTCGGCGATCTGCTGAGCGAAGAGCAGATTCAGATAGCTGTGACAGAAGCTGGGGCCGATGTCGCCGGTGAGCAGCAGGCGGCCTTCGCGTTTTTGCGGACTGTGGCATGAGACGCAGTGCTGATCGAGGATGGGCTGAACGTCGCGGAGGAAGTCGGGGACGGTGGGAAGGCCGTCGAAGGGCTGGAGTTTGGCGGGCGGTCGGCGCATGGCGAGCGGCGTCGTGGGCTCTTGGCTCTTAGCTCGTAGCTCTTGGCCCGCAGGCGCTCCGGCGTGGGCGCTCAAGTATGCGGTCGTGGTGCGCTGTTCGTGGCAGCCGGTGCAGCCGAGGGTTTCGCCGGGCATCACGGTGGTGAAGCTTTGCATGCGCTTGAGCGAGAGATCGTTTTTGTCGAGGGCGACGAAGAAGATGGGGCGGCCGGCGGGGACTTCGAAGTATGCGGAGCCGTCGTCTTCGACCGGGACGGTGCCGAGGACGCGCTCCAGGTTGAAGCTGCCGTTGCAGGAGGTCAGGTCCATTCCGCCGCTGAAATTCACCGGTTTGGGCAGAACCTCGATCACCAGCAGTTTCTTCACGTCGCCGCGTTGAATGCCGGGGAGGTTGCGGGCGTTGTAGACGTCGGCGAGAAGCATCTTGCCGGTGCGAGTCTGGAGTCTGGAAGTCTGGAGTCTGGAGTCTGGGGCGGTGCCGGGCTCTTGGCTCTTAGCTCTTGGCTCTTGGTTCCCAAGCGCTGCGTTGGAGGCGGAACTGATCGATTCGCTACGGGGTGCAAGAACGGGTTCGCGGGGGTGGGCGAGGATGGGGCGCGGCTCCTGCGGGCTGCCGGGGCCGGGGTGGGTGTAGAGGACTTCACTGTTGCCGCCGCCGTCAATCACGCAGATTTTATTTTCGCGCGCGACGATGAAGCAATCTTCTGACAATGGGAACGGGTCGCGAATCAGGCCTTTCTGCGGCAGGATGCGGGCGGCGGCGGGATCGTCGGGACCTTTATCGGGAGAGAGGATAGTCAGGCGCCCGCCGTGTTCGTTGGCGCCGTGGCCGGGCGAGAAGGACGCGACAATCTTGTCGCTGCCGGGGATAGGTTTGGCGTCGAGCATGACGGTTCCGGGCGACTGATTGCCGTAAAAGACGGTCTGGCCGGTGCCGTCCGGGAACATCGCCCAGAGGTGGTGGAAATCCATCTGGCTGCGGTCCACGTATTCCCAGCGCATGTAGAGGATGCGGCCGTCGTGCATCACCCAGGGCGTGTTGTCGTGTTCGATGTTGCACGAGACCGGATGGATGTCGCTGCCGTCGGCGTGGGAGCGGTGCATGATGCCGACGTTCGTTTTCCAGCAGCTTACCCAGCGGCGGCAACGCGTGGAGACGAAAAGGATGTCGCCGTCGGGGAGATAGGTGGGTTCGTAATCGTCGTACGGGCCGGTGGTGACTTGCCGCAGACCGGAGCCGTCGATGCCGATCTCATAAAGGTTGTAGTTGTCGGCGCCGGCCTTGCGATACGCGAAGAGAATCTTCTTGCCGTCGTAGTGAACCTGGGGGTCGCGCAGCGAGCCGCCTTGAGCGTCGAGGAGCGTCGTGACATTGCCGCTGCGGATGTTCAGCTTGAAGAGCTTGCCGCAGTCGGGCCTGCCGTTGCCGGTGTAAGCCTTCTGCTTTTCATCTTCGCAATAGTAGCCGATGTTGGCATACCAGTGGCCGTCGTTGTAGGGCAGGCGCGTGACGAAGACGATGTCTTCGACGGACTTCAGCGGGCCGGCGAGAGCTTTCTGCAGCGCGTCAGGGGTTTGCGGAGCCGGTTTGGTGGCGGCGAAAATGTTGAGCGAGAGGACAATGAGGAGCGCGGCCGCAAACCCAACCCCCCAGCCCCGTTCCCTCGAAGGGAAGGGGGAGCCGGAGGACGCGGAAACGCGGGGACGCTGAGACGCGGGGAAACGACAGGTGGCCGGAGCGAAGGCCGGAAATTGAGCGCGTCTCAGCTTCATCAGAACAGACCTCCAGCCGTCGCTATAAATACACCGCTGAAAACACACCAATGGGCCGGCGATTTGCACAATTTCTAAGCGGCACGACTGTGACCACATTAAGTGCGCAGCGCGGGACGGAAGCGCTGACGCTGACATATCGCGGAAAGCGCGTGCCGCGCGTGAGTGGTTTCAAAGCATATTCTGTGGAAACGGAGAGGGATTACCGTTTTGGTCCGGCGATCGGCGCCGGATTCAGGGCAAATGGCCAAAGCAAGGAGGCCAGGAATGAGAGCCTTAATGTTTTTTGCGCTGGCGCTGTGCTTGAGCACTGCGTCGGCGACTGCAATGGCGTCGGAACACCACAGCGGTCGCGCGCACGTTGGCGTTGGGGTGGGCGTGGGTGGCGGAAGCTATAGTTATCCGCATTGGGATACGCACGACCGCAATTTCGGCGGCTGGTACGGATATGGGAGCTACGGATATCAGCCGTATACGTATTACCAGCCCTATACGTACTACAGTACGCCGTACTACGGCGACTCTTACTACAGCTACCCGTATAGCACGTACTATTACCCGTACGACCATGACGATTATTGGAGAGACCGCGGCACTCGCTTCCGTTTCAATTTTGGGTTTTAGAGCAACACGGCCTTACAGGCCGTGAGCGCGGGCAAGACGCTCGTGCTACGATTTGACAAGGAGAGACATATGCGAATTCTGTTAGTTGCAGTGCTGTCGGGCGCCGGGCTGCTGGCGTCGGCGGCGATGGAGCCGCCCCAGCCGGGGCAGCCAGGCCAGGCGCCGCAGCAGGCGTCCGGTCAGCAGCAGAATGTCCACGGACACATCGTGGCGATCTTTGCGCCGCAGTTTCAGGGCGGCGAGAGGCACTTGATTGGAATCGTCAAGTCGGACGACAACAAGATAACTCGTGTGGTCTTTGGCAGCGTCAAAGACCTGGAATCCAAACAATTCAAGGCTGGCTGGAATGACGATGTTGAGGTGGCAGGCTTAACCGGCACGCTCAACGACCGGCCGGTCGTGTTTGCCGAACACGTGAAGTCCGGTGGCAAGGACTTCGCTTTCAACCGGCCGAGTTCGTTCCAGGAGAACGCTTCCTTCCCGGCTTCGTTCCACGGTGGCCAGAAGGACATGCCGGCCGGCACGACCGAAGGAAAGGGAGGCTTCCTGGGGGAAGGTTCCCGGAACGAGTTGTACGTGAACGGGAAACTGACCAGCACTTCGGAATTCACGTTCGATGGTGAAGCGCAGCCGCACATTCTGGCCAAAGTGGAGACCAGCGATGGCCACAACGTCGTGGTGGACATCGGCACCAAAGGCAGCGTGGGCAACCTGAAGCTGCAGAACGGAGAGCTTTTTGCAGCGGCGGGCTTTGGCGGTTACTTGAGCGGCCGGCCGGTGCTGTTCGCTCAGTACGTGGCGAACACGGTGCCCGTGCAGCGTCCGCAGGGCTGGGAAGAGTCGTGGCAGAAGAGCGAACAGGGGCAACCGACTTCGCACATGCAGCCGGGTCAGCCGAGTTCGATGCAGCAGGGTGGGATGACGAAGGGCCAGGGGACATCGGTGCAAACCAGCCAGCCGGGGCAGTCAAACTGGAGCAAGGGCCAGGCTGGGAACATGCAGGACAGCAACCCGAGCAGGTAAGGTTCAATGACTTAGGACAGGCACCCATACTCAGTGGGCGGTGCCTGTCCTTTTTCGGCCGGCGACAAATCCTTTACATCGCAGCGTAGTGTGTTAAGTTACTTGCCCTGAAATCGTTACACGTGGAGGGGTTCCAAAAAATAAATGCGGTACAACCATGTTTGTCTCGAATCGTTCGGTTACGAACTTCCGCCTCACGTCGTGACCTCGGCTTCCATCGAAGAAAAGCTGGGCGCGCTGTACAAGAAGTTCAAGCTTCCGGCGGGCCGCCTGGAGATGATGAGCGGCATCAAAGAGCGGCGCTTCTGGGATGAGGGCATGCAGCCCAGCCAGATCAGCGCAAAGGCCGGCGCGCTGGCGCTGAAGAATTCGCAAACGGACCCGGAAGAAATTGGCTGCCTGCTGCACACGGCGGTCTGCCGCGATTACCTGGAACCGGCGACGGCGACGATGGTGCACCGCGCGCTGGGTCTGGCCAAGGACGCAACGATTTACGATATTTCGAACGCATGCCTGGGCTTCATGAATGGCATGGTGACGCTGGCCAACATGATCGAACTGGGCCAGATCAAGAAGGGGTTGGTGGTTTCGGGCGAAAGCAGCCGGCAGCTTGTGGAAGCGACGATTGACGGGTTGCTCGAAAATCCCAATCCGACACGCGACGACATCAAGGAAGCGTTCGCGTCGCTGACGATCGGTTCTGGCTGCTGCGCTCTGGTGATGGCGCATGAGAGCGTGACGAAGTTCGGGCACCGTCTGCTGGGCGGGTCGTACCGCTGCGCCACGGAGTTCAATCACCTGTGCCAGGGCAACGCAGGCAACATGGTGACGGATTCAGAGACGCTCCTTCAGGAAGGCTGCAAGCTGGCTCGCATGACCTGGGATAAGACCCGCAAGCTGCTGGGATGGACGAACAACGTGGTCGATCGCGTGTTCTGTCACCAGGTCGGCAGCGCTCACCGCAGACTGCTGTATTCCACGCTGGAACTGGACGAAAAGCGCGATTTTTCGACCGTCGAGTTCCTTGGCAACACGGGATCGGCCGCGTTGCCGATGACCATGGCGATGGGGCTCGAGAAGTCACCGCCGCCGCCGGATACCAAGATCGCCATGCTCGGCATCGGGTCGGGGCTGAATTGCCTGATGCTGGGAGTGAAGTGGTGAGAACAGCAGGCTTGAGGCCTGAGGCTTGAGGCTGAAAGTCGGCGGATGGCACGTCACGCGGGTCCATTTTTTCACTTACCAAACGTGAGAACGCGCAACGTCATGGGACGTTGAAGGCGTGTGTTTGGCCGTATTCGGTGAGAAGTGAGGGTGGCGGACGAAGACGGACGCGCCGGAAGGCACCGGGAGGGTGCTCACGCGCATAGACGCTCCGGAAGGCACTTTGAGCGTTTCTATGTCAAAGGCGGGGTTTCGATTCGATTATATAAGAGATGTCCTGAGACGTTGCGGACGTATTCGGGCGTTTGAGGACTTCAGAGGACTTCTGGGTCAGAAGTGGGGATTTGGATTCGATTATATTGGTGAGTGGTGAGTGGTGGAGTGGTGGAGTGGTACGGACACGCCGGAAGGGACGTTTGTCACCTAGACGCACCTGAGTCACATGTATCACACAGACGCACTTTAGTCACATCTATGTCAAAAGGTGGGAATTGGATTGCTTTATACTGGTGAGTGGTGGAGTGGTGAGTGGTGGAGTGGTGAGTGGTGGAGTGGTGAGTGGTACGGACGCGCCGGAACGCACATTAACGCACTGGAACGCTCCTCAACGCGCCGGAAGGCACCGGAACGCTCCTCAAGCGCACGGACGCACCGGAAGGGACTTTGAACGTTTCTATGTCAAAAAATGCGATTTGGATTGCTTGATATAGTAGAGGAAATGGCGTCTGGTGGCTGGTGGTCTGCTGGATCGCTCGCCGGCGGCGTTAGCCTCGGAGAGGCGATACACGGGTAGCCCACGGCGTCAGCCGTGGGAACCGGATGTTTATGTGCGCAGAGCCCCGGATGGGGCGGCACAGGGCACCGGT
>DASXUX010000059.1:0-4091 GCA_036504595.1 Planctomycetota bacterium
ACAGTAAACGACTGATCCACCGATGCTGCCGCGCTGTAGTTGGCGTTGCCAAGTTGTGACGCTCGCACCGTCACCAAACCTGCGCCCGTGATGGTGACTTCGTTTCCGTTGATCGTCGCCGGACCGCTGGCGATGGCGAACGTGACCGGATTGCCGGATGCTCCGCCGGTCGCGCTGACGGTAAACGGCGCATCACCGTAGGTCTTGTTGGCCAGTGAACCGAAGGTGATCGTCTGAGATGCTTGGGCCACATTGAAGGACCGATCTACGTCTGGCGCGGCGCTATAGTTGGCGTTGCCGGCTTGCGACGCGCGCACCGTCAGCAACCCCGCGCCGGTGAGCGTGATCTCGCTGCCGTTGATCGTCGCCGGTCCGTTAGCTATGGCAAACGTCACCGGGTTTCCCGATGCTCCGCCAGTCGCGCTGACCGTGAACGGCGCATCACCGTAGGTCTTGTTGGCCAGTGAACCGAAGGTGATCGTCTGAGATGCTTGGGCCACATTGAAGGTCTGATCTACGTCTGGCGCGGCGCTATAGTTGGCGTTGCCGGCTTGCGACGCGCGCACCGTCAGCAACCCCGCGCCGGTGAGCGTGATCTCGCTGCCGTTGATCGTCGCCGGGCCGTTAGCTATGGCAAACGTCACCGGGTTGCCGGACGCGCCGCCTGTGGCGCTAACGGTGAACGGCGCATCACCATAGGTCCTGTTGGCCAGTGAACCGAAGGTGATAGTTTGAGATGCCTGAGACACATTGAAAGACTGATCTACATCAGGTGCTGCGTTGTAGTTGGCATTGCCTGCCTGCGAAGCTCGGACTATCACCAACCCCGCACCAATTAGAGTGATCGTGCTGCCGTTGGTCCCTGTTGCGGTCGCCGGACCGCTGACAAAGAACGTAACGGGATTGCCGGACGCGCCGCCTGTGGCGCTAACGGTGAACGGCGCATCACCGTAGGTCTTGTTGGCCAGTGAACCGAAGGTGATCGTCTGGGATGCTTGGGCCACATTGAAGGACCGATCTACATCTAGCGCGGCGCTGTAGTTCGCATTTCCAGCCTGCGATGCTCGCACCGTCACCAAACCTGCGCCGGTCAGACCTATCGTGCTGCCATTTGGCCCGGTTGCGGTCGCCGGACCGCTTGCTATGGAGAACGTCACCGGATTCCCCGATGCTCCGCCAGTCGCACTGACCGTGAACGGCGCGTCGCCGTATGTCTTGCTTGACAACGGGCTAAAGGTGATCGTTTGCGTTCCCTGGAGGACGTTGAAGGACTGATCTACATCGAGCGCGGCGTTGTAGTTTGCATTGCCAGCCTGTGAAGCACGAACAGTAACAGTTCCCCCGCCCGTGATTGTAACCGTGTTGCCGCTAATCGTCGCCGGCCCACTAACGATGCTAAAGCTAACGGGTAGCCCTGAGCTTACCGTGCAGTTCAACGTAAAGGGCGGATCATTGGGTAATTTGTCTGCCAAAGGCGTGAATGCGATGCTTTGCAGTCCCCTTCCACTAGATGCATCCAACGGCAGTAGAAAGCCATTAAAGCCGGTTGCGGATGCCTGACCGGTTCCTCCCACACCAGCAGCGGCACTATCGAAGTACCCAGAGACCCATACCGTACTTCCGTAGGTTGTAATGCGCGAGCAGTTGTCGCTTCCGGTGCCCCCGAACTTCTGCTTCCAGATCTCGCTGCCGTCGCCGGCGTTGAGCGCGAGGATAAAGGCGTCGATACCACCGCTTGTGCCCAGCGAGCCAAGAGCTCCAACACCCGCATTGGAGGACTCCAGGTCGCCCATCACAAACACGGACGAGCCTGCGGCGCAAATCCCGAAGCCCTTGTCCCATCCGCCGCTACCGCCGAATTTCTGTTTCCACTTTTCAGTGCCGTCAGCAGTGTTCAATGCCAGAATGTAGGCGCTGGCGTTTCCCAACTTGGTGAGCGAGCCGCTTCCACCCATCCCCACAGAGGGGCTTTCGAATGAGCCCGTGATGAAGAGGTTGCTGCCGGAGACCCTAATCCCGCGCCCAACATCGTTTCCGGTGCTGCCGCCAAACTGCTTCATCCAGATCGTGCTGCCATCGGCAATGTTGAGCGCCCAGATGTAGGAATTTGCTCCGCCGGCGCTGGTCATGCTGCCAGAGCCGATGCCATAGATATGAGCGGTCACTGAGAACTCGCCGGTAACGTACGCCGCGCCACTCGCAGCGTCCACGGCCAGTGCCGTGTCGTACTGCGCGCTTCCGAATCCGAGCTTCCAGGCTTCGCTCCCATCTGTGGCATTGAGAGCAATCACAAATCCGTCCCATCCGCCCACTTGAGCGAGACTACCGGTGCCACCAACTCCCGCGTTTGAGCTATTGTAGTAGCCAGCGACCACGACCTTGCCATCCGAGACAGCAATGCCCCTCGCATTGTCGCTTCCGTTTCCGCCGAACTTCTGCTGCCAAATCAGGGCGCCGTCGCTCGCGTTCAACGCAAGAATAAAGGCGTCTGTTGATCCGGTGCTCGATAACGTGCCCGAGCCGCCCAGGCCCGCGTTTGCGCTATCAAAAGCGCCGGTGACATACAAAGTTGAGCCAGAGACCGTAATCGAGTTACCGGAATCGTTGCTGGTGCCGCCAAACGTACGGGTCCACGCATAGCTTCCGTCTGCATTGTAGCGTGAAACGAAAGCGTCGTTGCCCCCTGCAGCGGTCTTTGAGTCCTCGCCAACCATTGGATTAAAATCGACCGTTCCTGAAAAATAACCGGTTAAGTAGCGATTCCCATCAGTGTCGATGGCCATGCCCCACACGTAACCTTGCACTACAGGCGGCACGGCTGTTGTAATCGCATCGGCACTGAACGAGGACGCAGCGGTGAATAAGAGCGCCAACGCGCAGAACCAACGACTGCAGCTTTGCCGACTGCACGGATGAGAGGTTCGCATAGTCTCAGCCCCCGGAAAGCACGCAACGCCAATCTCGCAGAGATTGGCGCGCTGTCCACTTCGCCAAAAGCTAATAAACAGCCGAATCCATGAACGAACAGCGAATGCCCTTATGTTTCGAAGGAAATTTCCAAAGCATTATACCCTATTGATTGAGCAGATTAAGGCGTTTTCCAGAAAAATCAGCCAGTGCACAAGTGCGTTGAATTCACGGCTGCCACCCTAAAACCTGGACGTTCTAGTCCCTGAACAAGCGTGTTAAACGCACAAAAAAACTCGAAATGTCGATCCTTCATAGGCGTCTGAAAGGTATCTCACGCCATTCAGAGAGCCTTTTGTCAGCGCCGGTGTGAAAATGCTGTAAATCAGCCGGTTTGAAAATGTGGTGAATGCGCCGGTTTGAATGTGCGGTGGCGGCTGCGTGGCGACGGGTGCCGCGGGCTGTGGGTGTAACTTCATGGCTCTGAAAAAAGGCCCCTACGTGGTACGCACTCGCTCTTGGATCTTCCCGAATGCGCTCCATACTCTGGTCACTGGTATCGTACACACGAGAATATGAAAAGGGGTGTTCCTTTGGACCAGGATTAAGCTTGCGCTGCGTAACAAAAATGTGCGTTGGAACGAAAATCGATCCCCGTGATTTGCTCGCTGCTTTTTCGTAAAAAGGCGTTAGGAATGGGTCGTGACTTCCTGCGCCGCAGGATGAACTGCCCTTAACCAAAAATCGTTTTTTGGGTCGCTGAATCTTGTCTATATCGTCGATCCCCCACGGTTCCCGGATTAGTCGCTCGTCAACATCCGTGGAAAAGGTGACTCGCAGAAGACCTTCTTTGCCAACGATTTCTTTTATTCCCGGCATCTTTGCGTAGCGTTCAACGTTTGCGTCGGAGATATCGGCATCGTAGGTAAGCGTCCGAGAACACCCAGGGTGATTTAGCCGTGGGAGAGGAACGGCGGTTGCGCTGGGGAGGGGGTCGGCGGCTTCCAGAGGTGCGGGAGCAGTTCGTCGATGCGGTTGGCGGGATGGGTGGCGACGCGGACAAGCACGTCGCGGAGGTACTCCCAAGGGTTGACGCCGTGGCGCTCGCAGGTGCGGATCAGCGAGTACAAAACCGCCGCGCGGCGTCCGCCGTTATCGTTGCCGACGAAGAGAAAGTTTTTTCG
>DASXUX010000060.1:0-4827 GCA_036504595.1 Planctomycetota bacterium
CTTCCTCTGCGTGCTTTCGCAGAGACCGGACAGAGCGGCCTTCAATCCAAGATCATACAGCACGCGCGGGCTGATCTCGAACGTCAGCGACCTGGTGCGTTCGATCATGGCCCGGATTACATTGCCCACATCGCGAACGACATTCCTATCACTCGTTTCCTTGATTTGAGATTCCAGAGCGCCGAGCCGAATGTTGCAGACAGCCAGGTCCTGGCCGATGTTGTCATGCAGGATAGCAGCGAGTTTGCGCCGCTCGGTTTCTTCCGCCAGCGCCAACTGTGCTGCCAGCGAACGCAGTCGCACGTTGTATTCCTGCATGGCATGCTCAATTCTCTTGCGGTCGGTAATGTCGTTGATGGCCACAAGAACGGATTGGCCCTCTTTGACCTGAACAGGCACTGTCGAGATGAGGAAGTGCCTTTCCTCGTGACCCTCATCAGTGCGCACCGTCAAGCTGCCTTCCTCGTTGACGATCCGCTCAGATTTCTTTAACGTCCGCGCGATGCGCATTCGCACAGGACAGTCATCACATTTGGCGCCCCTTCCGCACTGGCCGTCGGTAGCGTACAGACAACGAAATACTTCGCGGCACAGCAGCGCCGCCATGTCCTGCGGCGGTGTCTTCGCCAGTTCGGCGATCGCACGATTCGCCCGCTGGACGCGGAACTCGCCGTCCACCAGGAGCAGCACTCCGGGAGAATGTTCGAACAGCTCATTCAGCGTGTTGCGCTGTGCTTGCAGTGCCTCCTCCGCCCGCTTGCGGGACGTGATGTCATGAGCAAATCCGCAGATGAACTCCTTGTCGCCGATCCGCACATAGGTGGATGCGATCTCCACTGGGAATTCGGTGCCGTCCTTTCGCCGGTGAAACGACTCATTTCGGAACGAGCGATTTAGCCGCAGCACCTCCCAAACTTGGCGCATACGCTCCAGCGTGGCTCTTGGATTGACCAGCGCTAACGGGCTGCCAATCAATTCCTCCCGCGAATAACCAAGCGCCCGGCACGCCGCTTCGTTGACGTACACAAAACGGCTTTCGGCATCCATCCAGTAGGCGCCGTCCGGATGCACGTCGATGGTCTGCAGAAGCAAGTCAATCTGCTCCGCCGCCCGCTTCTGCTCCGTGATGTCGCGATGCACGCTGACCACGTGGTCTTCGCCGCGGATTCGCGTCTTCACCGCGGACAGGATGCCGTGGCGCTCAGCACCGGACTTCGTGCGAAACTGATATTCGAAATCTCGAACACAGCCCTGCTCCAGAACTTGGGACCAGAAGCGTTGGCGTTGCTCCAGGCTGACCCACGTGTTGAGATCGAGGGACGTTTTTCCGATGACCTCGTCGTGGGAGTAGCCGGACAGCACACACGCCGCCGGATTAGCCAGAACTATTCTGCCGTCTTGTGAGCGAACCATGAGGATCGAATCGGGGCTGGCATTAAAGACGGCGGCGAAACGCTCTTCCGAGCGACGCAGTTCGTCTTCCGCTTGCTTGCGCTCAGTGATGTCCTGCAGAACTCCGATCATGCGGGCGAGCGTACCGTCGGGTGTTCGCTCCTGCACGACGGCCAGATGGCTGAGCCAGATCGAGCCCCTTTGGGGATGCAGGTACCGGTACTCCGTAAAAACGCGCTCTGCCCGTCCCTCCACCAGTTGCTGCCGCAGGTCCAACAACTTATGGCGATCATCCGGATGCACCCGTCCTATGAAGAACTCATACTCACGACCGGCATGGCTGGGGCCAACGCCGATCAGTTCGCGCATGCGCTCATTGCGGAACACGAACTGATGCTCTCCGACCCGTTCGTAGAAGCCCAGGCCCGCCAGGTCCACAGCGGCGTTGAGCCGGGCGTTGGCCACCCGAAGCTCTGCCTCGGCGCGCTTGCGTTCGGTGATGTCGCGGGCGAAGACCAGATGACCATCGCTGCCCTGGTACCGGATGGGAACCGCCGTCGTCTCGACCGGCACCCGGGAACTGTCAAGTCGCACGTACTCCTGTTCCATGAGCGGCGCCGGCTTCCCGGTTTCGCGCTGATACCGGATGCGCTCGCGAATGGCCACAAGGTACTCCGGTGCCATGCGCTCCGTGAAGTCCATTCCGATTAGTTCTTCGGGTTCGGAGGCGCCAAGAAGCCTGAGCACGGCCGGATTGGCATAAACGAAGCGGCCTTGGCTTTGGACAAAGATGGCTTCCGGCGCGCTCTCGACAAGCGAACGGAAACGTTCCTCGCTTTCGTGCAGTTCTCTTGTCGCGGTTACGAGCGCCTCGTTCTTCTGTGCAAGCATGGCGTTGACGGCCATGACCTGCCGCAATTGGTCGTGTATCCTCTCTCCCATCTCCAGCAGCACGGCGTCAAAGCGTTGAAACTCAGTGAAAGAAGCTGCGGGGGCCTTCCGCGAATAGTCTCCCGCCGCGTACGCCTCAACGACCTCTGACAACTGACCCAGAGGCGCGCGAAGTTGCCGCCTGACCAGATACCCCATCAGGAAGAAGACAATTAAAAGAATGAGTGCGACCGCCAGGGCGGAGAATTGGACGATCTGCCGGATGTGCTCATGATAAGGCTTGTTTGTGAAGGCAACTTCCACCTCGCCTATCTTATTCCCCTTATGCCACACTACCGCCTGACGCTTTGTGCTGCCGTCCCCATCCTCGCGCTGGAAAGTATACAGTGTTTCGTCGGAATCGTCCCGGCATATCACGCTGCTGATATCGATGTTCCGGCTGAACGTTTCGCAGATAAGGGTTATTCTCTCGGAATCGAAATCCCATAGCGGCTTTTCCAAGACCCCGACAAGGTAGGCGATCGCAACGTCGGTCTGCCGTGCCAGTTCGAGTCGTTCGTTCTTTGCGGTGAGCACGGCAAACGACGTGCACGCAATAATCGAAACCACTCCGATGGCCAGAGAAAGCCTCCAGATCAGGCGATAAGCCAGGGAGGATTTATGGTTGCTGTCATACATGAATTCAGCTCCCTGGGTGCTATGGAGCAGTCGTCTTCTCTGCTCCGCCCGTTGGGTGGGGCACTCTTTCAGTGTCCGTCTTAGCCTTGCCCGCCCATTGGTCTTCGATCTTGCGGAGCGTCCCGTCGGCTGCGATGATCTGGAATCCGGCGTTGAATTTGTCGCGCGCCCACAAGCCGCGAGGATGCGCCTTGCTGAATCCGATGAAGGATTCCAGAACTCCACCGTGAAATACGAGGCCGACTTTGCCGCTCACCCCAGCCTTTGCCATCTCGTATTCGGCAGTCTTGATCTTGTTGCAGTTGGTCACTGCCGCATCAAGCCGTCCGGCGGCCAGTTTCTTCAGGTTCAATTTCTCCGAGGTGGTGGCTTCGATTTCGATAAGTCCTTTGTCGCGGAGTTTGCAGAAAGATGGTGGATACTCGTAACCGACCACTGTTCCCACAATGATCTTTCGCGCGAGTTCATCCTCCCGCTTGGCCGTCAGTGGTTTGCTGAGATTATGAAAATAATCGGCCTGGCACGTGAACAGCGGTTTATCCGAGAAGACAATCTTGTCCGCGAATTCCGGCAGCCACGACATGCTGAAGCAGGCTACCGCCTTGCCTGCGATGGTCATCCGCTTGGCGCGTGCATATGGCACAACCTGCAGTTTGATGTCAACCTCGGCCGCATGGAAGGCGGCGCGGACCACGTCGTTGGCGTAACCTGTTCCATCCTTGAGTGACCACGGGGCGGCATCGTCCTCGGCCAACACCTCCACTTGCTCTCCCGCGAGTCCTTTCCCGGGAAAGAACAGCGCCAACAGGGTAAGTAAGCTAGTGAGTTCCAGAGATAGATCGAATAGGGCACGTACTCGTCCTTCGCTTTCCTGCAACGCCCCGCCGCGCGCTTGCGCTCGGCCATGTCGGGGACACAGATCAAGGGTGCGTTGCTGTTCTGGAACCGGATCAGGGCCTGATGCGCTGGTGCGAAAGCCATGTTCTCTATTCTTTGCAGGGGGCGGCGCGTTGGGCAGTGCGTTTTCCGAATAGATCGAAGCCATACGAGCATCCCCACGAGGAAGCCAGTCTAGCCGCATCGCCTGCGCCCGCAAGGCAGGGCAGCACAGTTCCTCCACGCCTTACAACAAGACAACCCCAGCGGCTGTAGCAAAGTCAACTTCTTTGAAGTCCCACGCTGCTGCTGCGACTCAGGTCGATGATGTCTGCCACTGCCGGCACGGGCATCGGCTCATGGGGCAGCAACCAACGTCCGCGCCAGCGCGTCGTCCAGACCGTCGAGCAAAACGGACTCGCGGTAGGGTTGCCGGAACTGCGCGAGATCGTCGACGTCCAGGTCGGTTCGGAATAGCTCGCGCGCGTGCGCCAAATTTCTGCGGATCGCCATATTCAAACCTACCCAGTCCTCCCAAACACCGTCCTTGGACGGACGCACGAAAGGGCCAGCCCGTTTGTATCCGGCTGTGGCCAGACGTTCCCGAAAGCCTGCTATAATTGCTTCTTTAAGTTCCTTCTTAATCATGATTCCACCAATCAAGCCGGAAGGTGCCTTTTCTGGGATCTTTCATGGTTCGCCGGAGTTCCACGAAGTCAGCGCCACGCGTTTGTCCTTCTTAACCGCAAAAACGGTGATCACCACACACGAGGCAATCGCCGTGTTATGGGAACGCTGTCAGGAGATGTGTCAATGAGCGCTTTAATCTGAGCCATTGAGATGGCGGTAATGGTCCCAAACAAAAGCGGAACAATAATGCAGAGTGCAGCGTTGAACCAAAGCAGCCTTCTGGACTTCTTGCTGAACCAGAAAACGTAACTGCAAATCGCGAGGGCCGTCGAAACGTACCAGAACTGACCTGCGACTTCT
>DASXUX010000061.1:0-1542 GCA_036504595.1 Planctomycetota bacterium
TCGCGTAAGGCACTCAAGCAGCCGGCGCGTGTGAGCGCGAACAGCACACTGGCGCAGCAGACGGCGTCGAACTGGTCTGTCTCGAACGGCAAGGGTTGCTCCAGCGAGGCGCAGACGACATTCGCCTGTGGGTCTTTGGCGCGATGAGCGGCGATCGCACTGGGGGAAAAGTCGCATGAGACGACATTGCAGCCCTCGGCCTTCAATGCCAAGGAGAGGTTGCCGGTGCCGGAACCGGCATCGAGGATTTCGCATCCAGGATAAGGGCGTGCTGCGGTCAGAACGTCGCGCAGGTTCTGGCTATAGCTCTCAACATGCGTCAGAAAATCGTAGCTGCGCATGTATCTGTCCCAAAGCTGGAATGGTGCCATCGGGCGTTCTCCAGAATCTAAGCCGCGAGCAAAACGAACGACAGTGCTCTGGTCGCTATGCAATCGCCCGAGAAACAGGGGACGGGAGTTGGAGTGAGCTGTGCATGCCATGCGCGAGCGCGCCCAAGCCCGCATCGAAGGCTTTGGCATTCTGTTCCGAAGTCCCAGGCTTAACGGAAGAAAGCAGTGTCTGTCGTAGATCGTTGGATGGCACAGGCAGAAAATGGCTCGCGGCGCCCAACAGCACGCTGTTGAGGCCCTTGCCGCAGCCGGCCTCCTTAGCCAGTTCGAGGAGGGGCAACCGATACGTGCCGGAGCGCGAATCCACGAGGGAAGCCAACTGCGAGGCGAGTCCCTGCGCGTTCGTCTTTTCCCCGCTCGTACTGCGCCACTGCTCCAAAAGGCCGGCTGGTGTGACGAACTCTCCATTCGTCAGCACTCGCCCATGATGGTTCAGGAAGGGCAGAGCGCGCGCGGCTTCAAGCAGGTCCAGGGAGAGGATCAGGTCTGCACCCGCCGGACCGATCACCGGCGTTATCGCGTGTGAAGAAAAGCGCACCACCGATATGACCGATCCGCCGCGCTGGCTCAGCCCACGCGTTTCAGTACGGCAGACGAATGGATACTTCCTGCCGCAGGCCGAGGCGATGACTTTGGAGACCAGTAGAATGCCCTGTCCGCCAAGACCGGTGACCAGAATGCTGAAGTTTAGCATGGGTTAGCTCCAACCGACTCTAATTGCCCTCGGCGGTGCCTCGGGCTGACTTCGCTCCACTTTCACGGTGGGCAAGGCGGGGCGGGCGCTCCCGTATCCGAGCGAGTACAAGCAACACTGCGACTGGTAAAGCAGCACTTTCACCCCGCTCTGTTCAAACGACTGCTCAACCAGCTTTCGAATACCTTCCTGACCCAACCTATGCGGATTGAAGGTCGTGCACTGCGCGCCAAGGGCTTCAATGAGCCGGACAAGGTCGACTCTCTTTTGCTGCGCGCCGTTCTGAACGTGCGCGACACCCTGTCCGCCGGTCATAGCTGCCGTGCCGTTGTCCAGCAGAACGATCGTCAGCGCATGCCCCTCATGGATGGCTTCGATCAGGGGCGGGATTCCAGCGTGGAAGAACGTTGAGTCGCCGATGATCGCAACGACACGTTTGTGCCCGATGGCAGCCAG
>DASXUX010000062.1:0-2183 GCA_036504595.1 Planctomycetota bacterium
GGTGCTGCCCGGACTGCGCCCGGATGCTCGCTGCAACCTGGCGGGCCGTGCTGAACTGGACCGCACAGCAGGGCCGCGCCCCCCAGTACCTCATCACCCTCACCTGTCGGGAGCCGTTGCCGCTCTGGCGGGCGGCTCCGCCCGGAGAACAGGCGGCCTTGCGCACCAAAGCCGTCGCCCTGGCGCAGTTTCTCACCCGGGCGCTGACCCGTCTGATCGCCGAAATCCGGCAAGCCTACGGCCCCTTCGAGTACGTCGCATTCGTCGAACTGACCACCGGGCGCCGCACCCCCGGTCACCGGCCCCACCTGCATCTGCTGGTGCAAGGACCGGCGACGGCGCACCGCTGGTTGAGCCGGCGGTGGGAGTTTCACACCCATGGTTCGTTCCGAGTGGACATCCAGCGCCTGCGTTCCCCCGCCCTGGCCGCCGACTATCTGGTCGGCTACACCGTAGGCAAGCGCAAAAAGGCGCAGCAACAGCACCTGAGCGAGTGGCCGGGACCCCGGGTGCGCTACAGCCGCGGCTACTTTTCCCGTCCTGTGGCCGAAATCCGGGCACTGCTGTTCCCGCCGGCGGAAAGCAGCGGTCAGTGGGAATGGGTGGGCGGCGTGCAATGGCTCTGGTATCTGCGGTGGTATCTGGCCTGTCTCGCAGCCAGCCTCCTGGCAGCGGCGCCAGCCGGCGGCAGCCGGGCCATTATCTACCCGAAGGAGCCCGCGAATGGCGCCGCGAAGCAGTGGGTAGAAGACGGACCGACGCAGGCCAGGCCCTGGCTTACGTGTCCTTGCCCACGTGGCTTTCACGCAGATTGCCGGCCGGGCCCTGCCCGGTCTGTCTTCGCGCCCAAAAGGAGTTGAATCTCGATGCAGAAGTGGGACCGGCTGAACCTGGCCTATGTGGGGTGCGATGTCCACAAACAGCGCCACAGTGCGGTGGTGCTGGACTGCTTCGGCGACCGGCTCGGCACGTGTGAGGTCGTCAATCGCACGGCAGCCTTCCCCGAGTGGTTGGCGGCGGTGCAAGCGCTTGCGCCGGGCAAGCAACTGATCTTTGGCCTGGAGAATACCAGCACCTGGGGCCGGCCACTGGCCGGTTATCTGCTGGCCCGGGACCAGACCGTACGGGACGTGGCGCCGATTCGGACCGCCCGGAACCGCAAGCGCCAACCGCACCCGGACAAGAGCGACGAACGGGACGCCCTAATGATCGCCCGTGCCCTGATGCAGGATCTGGGCGAGTTGCCCGCCACGGCCCACGACGACCTGCTCTGGACGCTTTCGCTGACCGTGAACCAGCGGGAGGGGCTGGTCCGGGAGCAGACGCGGGTCAAGAACCGGCTGCATGCGCTCTTGCCGCATCCGTATCCAGACTACGCCCAGTTCTTCTCGGAGCCGTTTCTCAAGACGGCGCTGGCGTTCTGGACCCAGTATCCGTCGCCTGGCCACCTGGCGGGAGTCAGCGTCGCGGCGTTGGGCGAGTTCCTGCAGGAGCAGAGTCACTTCTGCCTGGGCCGCAAGAAGGCGGTAGAGATCCTGGCGCTGGCAACGACGGCGCCGGCGCAACGGGAGTACCAGGCCGAGCGGGATGAACTGGTCCGTCAGGCGGTGGCCCAACTGGTCCATCTGCAGGGGGGGATTGCGCAATTGGAGGCGGAAATGGGCCGGCTGGTCTATGTCGTCGGCCAGCAACTGGATACCCTGCCCGGCGTGGATGTGGTGCTGGCGGCGGAACTGCTGACCGGCATCGGGGATGTGAACCGCTTTGCGAACCCGGACAAGCTGTCCCGCTATGCGGGGATTGCGCCCAAGGAGTGGGGTTCCGCGGGGAAAGAGACCCGGACCCGCTCGGAGCACGGGCGCCGGAGCTTGCATGCGACGTTCTTTCATGTGGCGGTGGCGCACATCCAGGTGAGCAAGAAGGGCGAGCCCCGGTGTCCGGCGAGCCGGGCGTACTATGAGAAGAAGTTAAAGGAAGGCAAGAGCAAAAAGACGGCCCTGACCTGCCTGATGCGGGTGTTGGTGCGGGTCGTCTGGCGGATGCTGAAACACAAAGAACCCTACTTAAAGGTACCGCAGGACGGGGCCGCGTAAGAAGCAGGGACCGATCTCCAGGAGGCGAATCCCAGTAGGTGGGTTCGTCTTTCTGGGATACATATTTCCAGGATGCTCCATGGGGCAGGA
>DASXUX010000063.1:0-13723 GCA_036504595.1 Planctomycetota bacterium
AATCCGGGCCATGATCGAACGCACCAGGTCGCTGACGTTCGAGATCAGCCCGCGCGTGCTGTATGATCTTGGATTGAAGGCCGCTCTGTCCGGTCTCTGCGAAAGCACGCAGAGGAAGTTCGGGCTGACATGCACGCTCCACGCCGAAGGCCCTGAACAGAAACTCGAACACAACACACGCGTCTTGCTTTACCAGGCCGCCCGAGAGTTACTGCACAACGTTATGAAGCATGCGTCAGCGAAAGCCGTTCACGTGACACTTAAAATAACGGAGGGTTCGGCAGGTCTTGTTGTCGCCGACGATGGAACTGGCATTCTTCCCAATCGGAGTATTGCCTCCGGCTTTGGCCTCTTCAGCCTGCGTGAACGGCTGAACCATCTCGGCGGCAACCTAAGCATCAGTTCTCTGCCGGGAAAGGGGACGGAGATTACTGTCCACGTACCATCGCTTTAGCCAAGTCATGCCTTGGCGGGACTCGTCAGAGCTTAACAGGATCGCCCTTCGGCAACATAAATTCAGTGACGATAAGAACTTAATATTTTAATTCATTACAAGACGGCTGCACTTAGGCAGCAGTTGCACCACATACTGTAAGGCGATCATGCCTGGGGTCTCCCGGATGTTGACCGGATTTGCGATGAAGTTCGGCGTGGTAACTGATTAGCGGAGAGTTCCAAGACTCCAACCAAACCATACTGTTCTGCTCCCTCCCAGCCCGAGATTACAGGAAGTGCACACTTTGCCATCAATTTTGCGCACCTCGCGCATATCCTAAGTCATCTCCGCCAAGTATCTTCCCCCACGGCAAAAGCCCGTGGAGAAGATTCAAGGTGGACAGAAGTTCCAAAGCCGAGCATCTCGTGGAATCGCTTGCACAAGCGATTCTGCTTGGCGATGACTCGCCAGAGTTCTGGCGCGGCACGCTGCCCAAGTTTGACGATCTCATTGCGCTCGCCCCCACTGCACACGCGCGGGACTCCGCCGACGCAGCACGAGCGAGAATAGCTGAAGCACTGAGGCAAACGCCGCCGAACTTGTCCGGACTGAAGCCGATTATCCTGGAAACCGTGTCGGCCCTTCAGACGCTGCTCTGCCCGGAACAGCAAAGCAAAGCGTCGGCTGGGCGGTTCGACCCAACCGAGACTGCACTGATTCGAGAGTTTGTCAATGAAGCAAGCGAGCATCTCGAGTCAGCCGAGCTGAACTTGTTGGCGTTGGAGACGAATCCCGGAAACCAGGAATCTCTCAACGGTATTTTCCGCAGCTTCCACACTATCAAGGGTGTCAGTGCCTGCCTGGAACTGAAGGACATCGCGAAACTGGCGCACGCGGCGGAGGATCTACTGGAGCGAGTTCGAAGGGATCAGGTCGGTCTGGGGACTACAGGGATCAGCACCCTGCTGGATGTGATAGACGCGCTCAAGCAACTCGTGGCAGGCGTGACGGAGGTGTCTGCCACCGGCCCACGGTCCGCACACCCGGTGCCGGTTACCTCGCTCATCCGGCGGCTAGGCGATGCTGCCCTGACAGCGGAGCCGGCATCTGCGCGGGCGGATGCCGGCTCCACCCCGCCCAAGCCAAAACTCGGTGCAATTCTGATCCAAACAGGCACCGCCGCTCCCAACGCCCTCCCGGAAGCGCTTCAGCAGCAGCGTCGCGACAGCGGACGGCTGGGAGAGCAACTCGCCGGGGAGGCGCGCACCTTGTCCCGTGACGTGGTCCCGGCGCTGCCCGAGCAGCAGGGGACTCCGTCCGGAAAAACAAGCTCCCGCGATTTCCTGAAAGTGGATGCCGACCGGCTCGATCGCTTGTTGGAGATGATCGGCGAACTGGTGATCACGGAATCGATGGTCGCACGCGCACCCGAGCTGAGCCGCAGCGCCATCAGCCCGCAGCTCACACGGCACGTCGGCCAGCTCGACAAGATCACCCGGGAGCTTCAGGACGTGGCGACCTCCCTGCGGATGGTCCCAATCCGAGCAGTGTTCCAGAAGATGGCGCGCCTGGTGCGAGATCTGGCGCACAGAACGGGAAAGAACGTCGAACTGCTTACGTCGGGCGAAGAAACCGAGTTGGACAAGAGCGTCGTCGAACACATTGCCGACCCCCTCGTTCACATGATTCGCAATGCCATTGACCACGGGATCGAAGCGCTCGCCGAGCGGCGCAGCGCCGGCAAAGCCGCGGCGGGAAAGATTCAGCTCCGCGCGTACCATCGCGGCGGCAGCATTTACATCGAAATTGAAGACGATGGCCGGGGTCTGGACCGCGAAGCGATTTTGGCCAAAGCTCGCGATCGGAAGCTCGTGCGTGACAACGAAGCGCTCTCCGACCGCGAGATACACAACCTGATTTTCCTGCCTGGTTTCTCGACGGCTGAAACCGTCAGCGATCTCTCCGGTCGCGGCGTGGGCCTGGATGTCGTCAAACGCAACATCGACGCTCTGCGAGGACAGGCGGAAATCTGCTCTGAACGCGGCAAGGGGTGTGTGTTCACCATTCGCCTGCCGCTCACCCTGGCCGTGATCAACGGCATGGTCGTCTCTGTCGGAAGTGAGCGGTACATCCTGCCCACACTTTCCGTGGTCCGTTCGGTGCGCCCGCAGTGCCGGGATCTGACCAGCGTCCTCGGTCAGGGCGAGGTGCTGAAACTGGGCGAACAACTGCTGCCGGTGTTTCGGCTTCACCGCCTGTTCAAAGTCCCCGGAGCGATCCAGGACGCAACCCAGGCAGTCGTGTGCGTGGTCGAAGACGAATCGCAACGGGCCGGGCTTCTGGTGGATGGATTGATCGGGCAGCAGCAGGTGGTGCTGAAAAGTCTCGGGGAGACGATGCGTGGCATCTCCGGAGTTTCGGGCGGAGCGATCATGCCGGACGGCCAGGTTGGCCTGATTTTGGACGTGAGCGGGCTGGTTCGTCTGGCGCATGCCGGTCAGACACAGGGCGGCGGCACCTCGCAGGTCGCCTGACCAGCCCAGGAAAGGGAGGACGTTATGGCTCAAAGCGCAAGTGTCGCAGGTACAATGGCTCCAATTTCGGCTCGTGCCGGCAAGTACCTGACCTTCAAACTCGCGGCCGAAGAGTACGGCCTGGAGATTCTGAAGGTGCAGGAGCTCATCGGGATGATGAGAGTTACACGAGTACCACAAGTGCCCCCATTCATTCGCGGTGTGATCAATCTGCGCGGAAAAGTCATCCCGGTGATCGACCTGCGACTGAAATTCGGACTGCAGTCGCAGACGGATACCGAGCGCACCTGCATCATCGTCGTGCAGATCGCGCAGGGCGAGAGGCGCGTCGTCACCGGCATCCTGGTGGACGACGTTTCGGAAGTGCTCAACATCACTGCAGACCAGATCGAACCGCCGCCGTCCTTTGGAGCGATGATCGCGACGGACTTCATCCTGGGCATGGGCAAAGTTGGGCAGAAAGTCGTGATGCTGCTCGACATCGACAGAGTGCTTTCGGCCACACAGATCGAGGCGGCTGCCGCCGTGACCGCAGCCGTCTAGGAACGGCCTGGGGATTTCATCTACTCAAATTGGAGGAGGAATCAGAAGATGTTCTCGCGAATGAGCTTGTCGTCCAAGATCGTTGCCGGATTCGGCGCTTTGACCCTGCTGCTGCTGTGCGTGGCAGGCATCTTCTGGTATTCGCTTCGCGAAACTCGGCAGGCGTACCAAAGCCTCCTGGACGTCGAAGTGCAGTTGCAGATTCACGCCGGTGACGTCGCCAAATCCATGCTGGAGTGCCGTCGTAACGAGAAGGACTTCCTGATGCGTCTCGAGACGAAATACGTCGACGAGCACCGCAAGAGTCTGGCAGCCATGAATTCGGCTGCCCAGGATGTGACGCGCCTGGCTGAGTCAGCGCAGAACCGGGACTGGGCGGACCTTGCGCGCAAGATCACGGCCGAAAGCAAGGCCTATGAGACCTGCTTCGCGGAAACCGTGGCGGCGCAACAGGCCCGGGGACTCACGCGGGAGACGGGCGCGATCGGAAAGTTGCGGGAGGCCGCGCATGCTCTCGAGGCGGACCTCTCGGGCCACACCAACGAGATGCTGCAAATCGCGCTCGGCGAACTCCGAAGCTGCGAAAGCGACTTCATCCTGACGAAGTCGGAGAAGCCGAAGGAAGAGTGGCAGAAGAGCATCGCGCGATACGAGACGCTTCTCAGAAGCAGCGCTTGTAACGCCCAGGCAAAAGCCGCTCAGCAGACCGCACTGAGAAAGTACGTGGAGGCGCTCCCGGCGGCGACGTCCAGCGCCAGTGACGCGGAGAAAGCAAGTCAGAGCTTCAAGGTTCTGCAGCAGTGCGCACACGAAATGGAGCAAGCTCTGAACAGCGCGACGTTGCCGGGCGGGGGGGTGTTGTTGCTGACGATACGGCGCCATGAGAAGGACTACCTCAATGCACAGGACGACCAGTCCGTGGACGAGGAAACCCATGCCCAAGCCGAGAAGTTTTCGAAGCTCGTGCAAACCTCCGTCGCGGACGTGAAAACGGCTGCAGCACGCGCGCAGACGGAGACCGGCTTGCTTCCGGAGCATGTGAAGAGCATCAACGACTTGCTCGAACGCTACTCGACTGCGTTTATGACCATCGTCGCGGAAGACGCGAAAGCGCGCAAAGCCCTAAAACAGATGCGCGACGCGATCCATACCGTTGAACCGCTCGTAGACAGGATCGAACACGAGGCCAGCGAAAAGGAGAAGAGCGCAAGCGTCCTGATCGTCCAGAGCGCCGACCGTATCGCCGGCGTGGCATGGATCGCCAGCCTGTGCATCGCGGCTTTGGCGGTCGTTCTTGCTCTGGTGCTGGCCCGTTCACTGACCGAACCGTTCAGGCAGATATTCAAGGGCCTAAAGTCGTTCAGCAAGGCTGAACTCGAGGCTACCGCCCTGCAGTTCAAGGGCGTGATCGATGCGCTCACGGGCAGTTCCGGGCAAGTGGCGTCGGCATCGGGCCAGGTCTCCGCCTCAAGCCAGCAAATGGCCGAAGGAGCCAGTGAACAGGCGTCCTCGCTCGAGGAGACCTCGGCATCCCTGGAAGAGATGTCTGCGATGACGCGACAAAACGCCGACAATGCTCAGCAGGCCAACCTGGCCTCGCAGAAAGGCACCCAAGCGATGCAGCGCATGTCTGCCGCGATCAAAGACATCAAGAAATCATCCGATCAGACCGCCAAGATCATCAAGACCATCGACGAGATCGCCTTCCAGACCAACCTGCTCGCCCTCAACGCCGCCGTCGAAGCGGCGCGCGCCGGAGAAGCCGGGAAAGGCTTCGCGGTCGTCGCCGAAGAAGTCCGAAACCTGGCACAGCGGAGCGCGGAGGCCGCAAAAAACACATCGGCGCTTATCGAAGAAGCGCAGCAGAACTCGGAACGCGGCGTCTCGGTCTCAGGCGAAGTCGAACAGATCCTGAAACAGATCACCGCTGTCGTTTCGGAGGTCTCGAGTGCCAGCGAAGAACAGTCCAGAGGCATCGATCAGGTCAATACCGCCGTCTCGCAGATGGACAAGGTGACGCAATCGACCGCCGCAAATGCTGAAGAGACTGCATCAGCCAGCGAGGAGTTGAGCGCACAGGCACGGGAACTGCAGGACCAAGTGAATATCCTGCTCTCCGTCGTGGAAGGGGGGATATCGAGAACCGTCGCGACTGCGGTCACGCCACAGCACACAAGCGCGCCGCTTCACCTTTCGCAGTTCGCGCACCCTCAGTCGCTGGCGACCCGCCCCGCAGCGAAGAACCGCGTGCATGAACTCCTGCTCGCGCACGACCAGGGATATGGGAACGGACATAAAGAGGCCAAGCACGAAAGCACACCGAAAGAAAAGCGGCCGCCTATGTTGAACGCGGAGAAGACAAAGAAGCCGGCGGAGGTGATCCCGCTCAATGAAGAAGAGGCAAAGCAGTTCTAGATGAGGCGGCACCGGAGGGGCGAAATTCTCGCCCCTCCCTTTCCCATGTCGGAACCTTTCGACATGGTCCTGTGCCGCAATGTCATGATGTACTTCGACAACGCCGTCCGTAAGCGCCTGCTTGACGAAACCTATCGCATGGTGCGTCCGGATGGCTATCTCCTGGTTGGCCACGCGGAGAGCCTGACGGGGATGATGAGTTCCTTCAAATCGGTGCGTCCGTCGATTTACGTGAAGCGCTGAGTTCTCGGGAGACGGGAGATCCATGATTAGAGTTTCCACAATCAACAGGGAGCCGGAGATTCCCGTTCAGGTCCGCGTGGGTGTCGGCGAACTGTATGTCTCACGGAACTCCAACGAAGTCCTGACCACGTACGGGCTGGGTTCCTGTGTCGCAGTAGCCGCGTACGATGGGGTCGCTTGTGTTGGCGGCCTGGCGCACATCCAGTTGCCTGAGCATCGCGGACCGGTCGCCGGCGATGCCGAGTCGGTCTGGGCCTATGCGGAGTACGGTGTTCCCGAACTGATCTCGCAAATGTACGCCGCTGGCGCCATGCGGGAACGCTTAAACGTGGCGCTGGCCGGCGGAGCCACCGTGGCGGACCCAGATAAGTACTTCCAGATCGGACGCAAGAACGTGCTGGCAGTGAAGCGGGTTCTCTGGCAGCACGGCCTGATTCCGTCGCGGCAGTCGGTTGGCGGCACGTTCTGGCGCACGGTGAAGCTGAATGTCGGCACTGGGCGAATCAGTATTCAGTCCCCGGAAGGGTACGAGGAGTTGTGAGATGAGCATCGAGGTTTTGATCGTGGATGATTCGGCCACGACGCGCATGGTTATCGAGCGCATTGTGCGGCTCACCGAGCCGGACGTGAAAGTCTGCCACCACGCCGGCAACGGCCAGCAGGCGCTGGAGATTTTGAAGCAGCGCTGGATCGATTGCGTGTTTACCGACCTTTACATGCCCGAAATGGACGGGCGGGAACTGCTGCGCCACATGCGGGAAAACGAAATGTGGAGGAATGTTCCTGTCGCGGTGATCACCAGCGATTGCAACGACGCTACCGCGGTGGAGCTCGTGCAGCTCGGCGCAAATTGCTACCAGAAGAAGCCGCTCACGCCGGAGATTGTGCGCGAGCTGTTCGAAACGCTAAAGGAGAAAATGCCATGATTCCACAGCCTGCGTTGAAATCCGCTTTGGAGGATATCTTCCGCAATTTTGCGTACCTGGATCTGCAGGCCCGTCCCGATGCCGGGCGGAGCGCGCCGCATTTTTCCATGTGCGCGCAGGTGATGCTTGGGGCGACTGCCCGGAGCAGCGTCGCGCTGTTCTTGACCGGACGGGCGGCTGTGGCGGCGAGCGATAACTTTGTCGGTCATGCCGCGACAGAAGCAGATCGAGAGGATGTTGTCCGCGAGCTGGCCAACGTCATCGCCGGAGCGGTTCGCTCGATGCTCGACGACGATTCGCTTCAGGGGCTTGGAACGCCGCGCCTGCTGCCGGCCGAGGCGGCCGGAACGCTCTGGTCAACTACGCCGCCGGCGGACCGCCTGCTGCTAGCCGACGAGGAGCACGTTCAGGCGGCGGTCGTGTTGAACCTGGCGCGGGCGCCGGGGAAGGCCATGTTGTGTGAAACCGGGAGGAGTTAGCGCGTGGAAATCGTGGTGATCGGCCAGGGCAAATGCGAGCGGGCCAGCCGTTTCGAGTCGTTTGCCCAGCAAAAGGGCTGCACGCTGTTAAAGGCGCCGGCTGACGGAGGGCAGATTCCGTCTCCGCGCGATCAGATTGTCGCCGGAATCGTGCTTTTCGAGGAAACCGAGCAGACCGGCCTCGAGTGGCTCTCGAAGGCCCGTGAGCAGACTCGCTATTTGAACATGCCGGTCGTCGTGGTGCGTTCGGCCTCGTCGCGCGAGTCGCAGGCGAAATGGATCGCGGCGGGCGCCTGCGCGGTCTGCGAGGCGGACAGTTCCCCCGAGGACATTTTGCTGGAGCTGCGGGCGCACTCGACGTCCGGGCCGGTGATGACGGAGCTTCGCGACAAGCTGCTCGGCCCCTTCTGCGAAGCGGCGATCACCACGCTGCGCGAGATGGCCGGGATCGAGATCGCGCTGCGCAGCACATACCAAAAGACCGGCTACCGGATGTTCGGGGACATCTCCGCCGTGCTGGGCCTGCTGGGCCGCTCGGAAGGGTCGTTGGTTCTCAGTTTTCCCGAGCCGACGGCGGAAGCGATCGTAAAGCGCATCCTGTCGCAGGCCGAGGAAGAGCTCTCGCCAGGCATCGTTCGCGATTGCATCGGCGAGATCAGCAACGTCATCGCCGGCCAGGCGCGCGGGCAACTGGTGGGAACGCCGTACGAGTTTGCGCTTTCGACGCCCACCGTCATCTCCGGGACCAATCACGAGATCCGGCACAAGCCGGGCGCGCCGTGCCTGGTCGTCGCGTTCAGTTCGGAACTGGGCGATTTCGCGCTGCAGTTATGCATGAGCATTGGAGAATGCAGATGAAAGTTCTTCTGGTCGATGATTCCACGACGATCCGCATGATGCTCAAGGGGCTGCTCAAGCAGCTTCAGATCACGGATATCGTCGAGGCGGCAAACGGCCTGGAGGCCCTCGCCACGCTCGATCAGCACACGGTGGATGCCGTTCTTCTGGACATTCACATGCCCCATATGGATGGACTGGCTTTCCTCGCGGAACTGCGCCGGCGCCCGGCGCTTGCGGATCTTCCGGTCATCGTCATCTCGTCCGACACCGGGCCAGAGCAGGCCGCGCGCGCGGCCGAACTTGGCGCGAAGGCTTCGGTCTACAAGCCCTTCCGGATCGAGGCGCTGCGCCAGGCGCTGGCCACGGCGCAGGCTGGCTCCGCGTGCGCGGCCGGGACAGGCGGGCAGACCACATGACGGCTGGTTTCAAATGCTCCTCCTGCGGCTTCGAGACCGCGCCTTCGGCGCAAGCCCCGCTTGCGGTTTGCCCGAAGTGCCGTGTTCAGCAGTCGTCGAGCGCTCACCGGAACCCGCAGACGATGGTGGTGCCCGTCGCACCGCCCTCGTCGGCCACGCTTGGAGCGGCGGCACGCCCGGACGTGCTGCCCGGCGCGATCGACGGCCACCCGGTCCTGTCGCTGCTGGGCTCCGGCGGGATGGGCTCGGTGTATCTGGCATACGATCCCTTGATGGACCGTCAGGTTGCGCTGAAAGTGCTCACGCCCAGTCTGGACGACGCCCAGCAGGCCAGGAACGCGGCCCGCTTTCTTTCCGAGGCCGTGCTTACCGGCCGGCTGGGCCATGCCGGCATCGTGCCGATCTACAGGGTGGGTTTTGACGAGCGCGCCGGCTATTACTACGCGATGCGCTACGTCAAGGGCCGCACGCTCGGGGACATCGAAGAGGGCCTCGCGGCCGGCGACCCGCTAGTGGCCGAGCAGTATACGCTGCGGCGGCTGCTGTCCGTCTTTCTGCGCGCGTGCGAGGCGTTGGCCTTTGCGCATCGAAACTCCATTGTTCACCGCGATGTCAAGCCAGCCAACATCATCGTGGCCGAATTCGGCGAAGTGTTGGTACTCGACTGGGGCCTGGCCAAGGACACCCGCGCGGAGAAGCCCGCGGCCAGCGAGGAATTCCCCGGCATGCGTTCCAAGCTCGACGAAGCGCGCCAGCGGCACAGCGTCGCCGCGCAGATTCTTTTGTCAAAGCAGCGCCTGTCGCTGACCAACACGACGTACCTGCGCCGGCTGCAGGCCATGCGCCCCTCCGGGTTGCAAACTCAGAAGATCACCGGCGCGCAACAGGTACTGGGCACGCCGGGATACCTGTCGCCGGAGCAAGGCGAGGGCCGCGAGGTCACCGCGGCCAGCGATGTTTACTCGCTCGGAGCCACGCTGTACGAACTGCTGACCCACAGCCTGCCTGTTTCCGGCGAGAGCCGCGAGGATTTGGTGCTGAACACGGTGCTGGGGAAGGTGGAGCCCCTGCAGTCGCGGCCGGAGTCGGCGCGCTTGCCCAGACAGTTATGCGAAATGGTCACTCGCGCCCTGGCGCTCAAAGCGGAGGATCGTTATCAGGATGCCGGCGAACTGGTCGAAGAGCTGACGCTCTACCTGGAAGGGCGCGGCGCGTGGCGGAAGATCGCCGGCAGTTCCGGCAAGGGCGCCGTCCCTGCCGCGACGGCGGCCCCGGGGCCAGCGAAGGAGTGCTGGGACGTGGTGGCCGGCAACATCGCGCAGAACGCCGAAGGCCTGACGCTTCCGCGCGAGTCGCGCATGCGCTGCGCGCACCCGGCGCTGGGCGATTTTCGCGCGCAGCTCGAATTCTGGGCGCAGAGCGATGGCAACCCGTGGACCGTGGCGCTGCTGGTGCAGGAAGTCGAAGCCGCTCGCGACGCGGCGCCGCGCTACCAGATGCGGCTGGGGGTGGAAGAACGGCCGTTCGTTGAGTTGCTGCGCAACGGCCAGCGGATTCAACGCCGCCTGGACCTGCGGCTGCAGTCCGGGCAGTGGTACGCGGTGAAAATCGAGATGGAGCAGGAGACGCTGCGCCTGTGGATGGGCAGCCGCAAGTACCTGGAGTATCACGAGGTGTTTCCGCAGACCGGCGGGCGCATCGAGATTGCCGCCCAGCAGGGAAGCATCGGCGTCCGCAATTTCGCGCTGCAGTCCCGCGGCGCGCCGCTGTCGCTGTCGTTCATGGCGCTGCCGGACCGTCTGTTCCACGACAAGAAGTACGCCGAGGCGCGCGAGTTCTACCGGCGTCTGGCGGCGAGCCACCCGGACCGGGAGGAGGGACTGAGCGCCCGCTTCAAGGCCGGGTTGTGCTCCACGCTGAAAGGCGACCTTCAGGATGCGTTCCAGGAGTTCATGCAGCTTGAGAACACCATGTACGATCACTGCTGCGCGCTGGGGCTCGCCGAAATCGGCATGCTGGATGGCAACATCGAGTGGGCCTGGGAAGCCTTGAAGAATGGCCATCGCCGCCATCATTCGCAGGACATCCGCAGCGAATTGTGGTTCGCGCTGCTGAACATGGTCGAACATTTGCCGCCGGATCGTCACGCCGAGAAGATCGCGCGCTACGGCGAACTGCTGGCGGAAACGCGCGCCGCGCCGGAAGAGGCCGGCCGGGTGGCGTCCGAGCTCTTGGAACTGCTGCGGAAGCACCGCGCGGCCGCGGAGACCCGAAAAGAAGCGGTCCAGTTGCTACAGGCCTGCCCGGAGAACGCCTACGTTGTCCAGGAGGCGCTGTTTGCGCTTTCGCGCGTGGGGCTTGACGAGTCGATCCTCGGCGCCGTGACGCCGGCCCTCGACCGCACGATCCGGCGCTATGGCCCCGACGTCGCCGCGGCCCGCCTGCACATTTTGCGCGCGGAGGTCGCCGTGGCCTCTGGCGAGACCGAGCTGGCGTTGTCGCACCTGAAAGACGCTGTCGTGCTGGCGGGCCTGGACAGTCCCGACGGCATCTGGGCGCGGCAGTGGCAGATTTTGCTGCGGCTGTTGAGCGGCCAGCACCAGGCGGCGATGCTGGAACTGCACGAGACGCTGGTCCGGCTGCGCCAGCTCAGGCCGGGCCAGTTGAGTTACTACCGTGTGCTGGAGGCTCTGGGTTACCTGTGCCGGGGCAAGACCGCCAACGCGGCCAGCTCGATGGGCCGGGCGGCGGCCGACGAATCCATGTGGGGCCGGGCCGCGCATCACTGGGCGCTGCGCCAGCCGGCCTCGGAACTGGCCGCGACCCTGGCCGTTCAAGACTGCGCAAAGATCGCCGAAGCCGCCTTCCTGCTGGGCGAAGCACACAGGCTCGGCGGCGAGGAGAAGCTGGCCGGCGAGCATTACGGGCTGTGCCTGCAACCGGCCTACGAACGGGCGCTCTTCACGCATCTGGCGCGAGCGCGCCTGGCGCACTTAGCCGTCCCGACGCCGTCCGCATAGGCCCGCCGAGAGCAGCGGGAGCAAGCCACGCGCGCCATCCATGGACATCCGCCACACCACTCGCGTTCTGATCGTCGACGACTCCGCCGTCGTCAGGAAGATCCTGGCGGCGGAGCTTTCGCGCGACCCGTCGATCGAAGTTGTCGGCACCGCGCCCGACCCCTTCATCGCTCGCGACAAGATCGTGACGCTGAAGCCTGACGTGATTACGCTCGCCATCGAAATGCCGCGCATGGACGGGCTCACCTTCCTGCGTAAGTTAATGCACTACCATCCCCTGCCCGTGGTGGTCGTCTCGTCACTCACCCCCCAGGGTGGAGAACTCTCGCTGGAGGCCGGCGCGGTGGAAGTGGTCTGCAAACCTAGCGCAGCCGGCGCCTCGGTCGCCCCGCCGCCTCTCGCTGGCCCGCACGACGAACAAGGTTGTCGCCGTCGGCGCCTCAACGGGTGGGACACAGTCCCTGCAGCAGATGCTCATGGACATGTCTGCCAACGCGCCGGGCATCGTCATCGTTCAGCACCTGCCTGAACAGTTTACGCGCTCGTTTGCGCAGCGGCTCGATGGCTTGTGCGACGTTGGGGTCAAGGAGGCGCAAGACGGAGACGCGGTCGTACCGGGCAAAGTGCTACTTGCGCCAGGAAACTACCACATGCTCCTCCGCCGTGCCGGCGCAAACTACTACGTGGAAGTCAAGACCGGTCCGCTGGTTGGCCGGCACAGGCCGTCGGTGGGCGTGGTGTTTAGGTCCGTGGCGCGCTACACCGGCCGGAACGCCGTTGGCGTCATTTTGGCAGGCATGGGCACCGACGGCGCCGAAGGGCTGCTCGAAATGCGCAATGCCGGCGCACACACGATCGCGCAGGATGAAGCGTCCTGCGTCGTCTTCGGCATGCCCCGCGCCGCAATTGAACTAAAGGCCGCCTGCCCCGTCCTCCCTTTGGCCCGCATCACCCAAGGGATGAGTTCGCATGTCGAGCACAGGTGAATTACAGACCGTTAGGGCTAACGCAGGGCGGAATATCTGATGAATCTACCACCTGCGCACGTTGAGGCGAGCTATAGCGTCGCCAGATCCTTCCAGTGCAACCACGCCACTTGCCAGCGCTGCGACGCAGCGCAATGGAAACCCGGTCTGCTCGCCATGGAATAGCACCGCCAACGCCGCCATGGTCAGCAGCAAAGAGCCGCCGCGCCGAACAGAGCCAACATCATGCGTCTGGGTATCATCTCCCTGCCCTCCCAAGCCGAAAAGTTTTGCGCTGATCCTTACGCCCGTTTTACGCCCTTTTTTACGCCCCTTTTAACGGCCGCAGGGGAAACCTTCGGGAACTCGGATGTCGTCTCTTTGGAGGAACTGAACGGCATACTCCGCGAACGACTCTGCGGGTAGATTGCCCGGCACATCCAGGGCGAAATCGAGCAGAGAAATGCGCTGTTTGCCTACGTCGAGCACGGAATTACCGCCATCCATGGCCATGCAGCGCCGTAGTTCGGCCACATTCGCCCGGTTTGCGGTCGTGCCGATCAGCTTCCGAAGCTTGCCGAGGTCGAGTTCGCCGATAACTGCCACGTTCGCGGCATCGCCGCCCAAGCTACACTGCTGTTTGAGCCAGCAACAGGCCCAACAGGCTGCCAAGAGCTTCTGTAAGCGCGGCGGAAGTGCAGCCCGGTGACAGGTTACGCCGTTCTCGTCCACGATTCGGTAGCCGGTTTCGCCAATCAACAGCAAATACCCGGCACGTAGCTCGGGGATAGGTCGGAGCGGCGGCCTAATTGCCAGTCGGTGTGGGTTCTCGGCAACGTCTGCCTTGCCGAGCGGGAGACAGTTGGTCATCAACTCGACGGCCACTTTGATCGGTTTTCGGGCCCC
>DASXUX010000064.1:0-3005 GCA_036504595.1 Planctomycetota bacterium
CGAGAGGCCCGACGCGACCTGGCCTCCTGCCAGGCGTGCCACGCCGACGGAGACACCTGCCTCAAGTGCCACAGCTCCAGGACCGGGCTCAAGATCAACCCGCATCCCGACAACTGGGGGTCCATCCAGGGCAAGCTGAACAAGGCCGCGGGTCAGAGAACCTGCGTCAAGTGTCATTAACCGCAACGCTCATATACACGAAAGGAGATTCATCCGCATGAAAAGGCATCACGGACTTCTGACGCTCACCGCCCTTGCGACGGCGTTCCTTCTCGCCGGCTGCTGGGGCTCAACCAAGAGCACCTCGCTCCAGCTCACCGGCGGCAGCAGTGTCGCCGACACCGCTACGGCGGTCGGCATCGACAAGTGCTACACCTGCCACGCCAACCGGCTCGACGGGAGCAATCCCGCCGACAACGCCACCACCATCTTCACCCAGTGGGGCGCCAGCAAGCACGGCAACGCCGATCCGGCCAGCCATGCCAACTACGCGAACTTTGCCGCGGATCCCACCTGTGACGGCGCGCGCTGCCACGACCCGAACGGCGACGGCCACAAGCTGGCCGCCCTCGGCCGCGCCGAAGCGCCGATTGTCGGCTGCGAAGCGTGCCACGGCGGCGGCTCCGAACACTTCGGCGTCGGCCCGATGGCTTATCCGAAGCCGAACGCCACGGCCTGCGCCCAGTGCCATAGCGCCACTTCGCCCCCGCAGGCGCACCTGGCCTACCACCCGAACGGCTTCGGCGGCAAGGGCAACCCGGGCATTTACGAAGCGTACGCAGGCTCGGCCCACGCCCAGTCCTCTACGCTCGTCCTGCACGGCGGCACCACCGTGTCGGCGCGCTGCTCGAAGTGCCACACCGACGAGGGCGCCCGGAAGTTCAGCCTCATCGACAACGTGATGAGCGGCTCCCCGATCGACTGCGCCGTCCTCAACCCGGCGCTGACCGAGTTCAGCAGCATCCAGTGCCGTACCTGCCACAAGTCACACGGCGCCGGCGTCTCCCTGCTCAAGGGCGCCACCGCTAATTCGGCCCAGTACAACACCTGCATCGCGTGCCACCAGGATGCACCCCAGCTCCACACGAGCCACGCGAACCTGCTGACCAAGAAGCACGCGGTCGGCGCGGTCACCGTAGGTCTCATCGTCAACACCGCCTCGGCCAATGCCTGCACCGAATGCCACAACCCGCACAGCGCCGACATCACCGAAAACCTGCAGTGGGCCAATGCCGGCCACGGCGACAACAACAGCATCGCGTTCAACGAGCAGGACTTCAAGGCCAGCGGGACTTGCAACCGTTGCCACACTTCGACCGGGTTCCAGTCGTACACCGATAACCAGGCGGCTCCCGCGGCCACGCTGGCCGCCTTCACGGCCAACGGCGTGACCGGTACCATGTACGAAACCGTCTACTGCCGCGCCTGCCACCAGGTCAATGCCGCGACCGGCTACACCGTCGGCCGCCGCACGCCGCAGGCGGCCCGCATCCCGGCCTACTACGACAACGGCACTGTTTCCACCTCCAGCTACAAGGTCGTCGCCATCTGGCCGGCCATCGTCAGCGGGAAGTCCGTCGACAAGTCCAGCTCCGCACTTTGCATCAACTGCCACTCCAGCCGCAAGGGCGGCGCCCAGACCGCCGCGAACCTGGCCGGCAAGGACTTCACGAACTACAAGTTCGGCCTCACGTCGCACCACGGCCCGGCCGGCGCCACGCTGTTCCAGGACAACAACTTCAACGCTACCGACAACGCGTTCACCGGGACGGGCCTGTACCAGTTCCCCGGCAAGGACTACGCGAAGAAAGTCTACTTCCAGCACGACAAGATCGGGACGACGGGCGTCACCGAAGGTCCCGTTCCTGCCGACAACACCGCTGGTCCTTGCGTCGGCTGCCACATGAGCTCGCCTAACGTGGCCGGCAACAACAGCACCGGCAAGCACAGCTTCCTGCCGTTCACCTACGACAACGTGGGGAACATCTCGGCAATCACCGCCACGGCGTGCGCCAACTGCCACGCGGGGACGTACGCTTTCACCACGGCGAGCATCAACGCGAAGAAGGCCGAGTTCGTGGCGCGCCTTGCCGAATTCGATGCGGCACTGAACGCCGCGGGCATTTACTTCAGCAAGGACACGTCGCCGAACTTCTTCACCGCGGCGACGTTGAATCCCGCGACTGACAACCTGGTGAACTGGACGGCCATCACCGCCGCCGTCACGCCGACCGACAACGTCACGCCGACCGACATCATCCCGCTGACGAACGTCGATCTTCTCGGCGTCGCGTACAACCGCTACTACCTGAGCCAGGACACCGGCGCGTGGGCGCACAACGACATCTACGCCAACCGGATCATCTACGACTGCATCCGGAAACTCGGCGGCACGCCCAGCTTCACGCGTCCGTAGCGACAACAACCTCCCGACCCGGCGATACACACCGCCGGGCGCTCCAAAGCAGGCCGGGGGACGGGCTTCATGCCCGCCCCCCGGCTTCTTTTTGCGCACGCGAGATCCTGTTCGGCGCGTAGCACTTCACTCTCTCCGGCAGTATTCCTTTCATACATAATTAAATGTGCCGCATTGTCGCCGCGGCAATGGTACGCTGTTCTCATTCGGATTTAAGTTCGGACGTCCGGTTGTCAACTCTCACCAGAGCAACGGAGGTGAGCGCATGGCTGCAGACGCACCGTTCCTTCCCCACCGGAAGCCACCCTCCCCGGCCCACCCCGGCTCGGGACGCCCCCCCCCTCCGCTGTTTTCCGCTGCGCGCCGCGCTCCGGCGCGATTCCGGTTCGACCTACAAAACGGCAAGGAGGTTTCAATGTGATGAAGCCGATCGCCGCAATTCTTTCCACGGCCCTCCTCGTCCTGTGCGGTCTTTCGTCGACCGCCGGCGCCATGACGCTCTCGGGGCGCAGTTCGTCCCAGGCGTCCTGGTTCAAGGATGAGGCCGGCGCCGGCCATTTCGACCTCGCCGAATACCTGCGCGTCAGCA
>DASXUX010000065.1:0-134777 GCA_036504595.1 Planctomycetota bacterium
ATGGCCGGTTCTTCATCGCCGAGGTTGATGGCCATCGACATCAGGCCGGCCAGAGTGATGATCAGGGCGTGCAGCAAAATCGAGACGATCCACCACGGTGTCTGCCCCGACACCGCGTATAGAAACGGCTGGTCGCCCTCCGCCGGCTGCTGCTCCTCTTCCTGAGCCTCCTCCAGCTCCTCCGGTTCGACTTGGTCTTTAGCCATGGAACTTCCCCTCCTTGCGCCCCGGATCCCGTCTTTAGCCCAGACAAACACACGGGCACCGATATGCTATCGTCGCAGTATGCCCGTAGTTTATCAGTATCAAAATATAGCAGTTCGAAATATAAAGGCCATAGAAAAAAACGGTACTTGGCGCGACAGCGCCTCGGAGCCGCGCGATGATGCAGCCTTTAAGCTTCAGGAGACGTTTGGGGGTGAAGGGGTGGCGGTCCGGACGCCCCGAACTTCACGGGGCGGCCAAGAAGCAAGCGGGTTAGACGCGGAAGAGTCGGGCGAGATTCTCGCGAGCTTTGCCTTCCTTCGCATGCTGCTCGGATCGCGGCGACATCTTCTTCTTCTCGTCTTGCAGACGCGCTCCCTGCTTTATCTTGAAGAACGCGCACGCATTCTTTCCCACCCGGTCAAAAACGAATTCCGCCTTTGACTCCCGGCACTTCGTGTAGCTGTACTCGTCGTAGAACGCACAGTTCGCACAGCAGTGCAGCCATGACGAGCACTGCTCGCACACGGCGTCTGCCGGCATGGGCGCGTCCACGCCCTGAGTGATGGTTTTGCTACACTTGTAGCACGATGCCATAGAACGATTCTCCTACATTCCCGTCATCCGGACGGGCTCGGTTTGCGGTTAGAAATCCTGCCTGAAAGCACAGCCACTGGTGCGTCGGCCTCAAATTTCGGTCATCAAAGACTGCGAAGGACTCAATTCCGGCTAAACGGCGCAAATGCGCCGGTCATCCTGTTTCAGAGTTCTCGCTGGCCAAGGGGGCGACAATCTGAGGTGCTGAACAAGCGCCAACGTATTCGGCTCGACACCACAGGCTGTGCTGTTTAATGGTTTCGGCCATCTAGCAGCCGTCTTGCACACAAAATGCCATCCCTGGTCAAATCAGTCACCGGCGGCAGATACCTTTTCAGGTAATCTTTGTGGCTGCCGATTTTCGAGGGGATAGAAGCCTGTCAAGACCGACTAATGGTTCTTAACTCCCCGCTCTCGGCTTGTCAACAAAGACTTTAGGAAAAATTTTGCCACCTTCGTACCTGCAACGTGCACCTCTGGGGCGCTATGACAGGAAGCAACACGTCTGCCAAAGCCGATATGCTGCCCTCATGCACGCACGTTTAACGTTAAATACTCCGTGCTTCAGCTCAATTTGCTCCCGGCCCGTGCGCCACGCTTGTGCACCATGGCTAAAAAAGCACGTTAACGCGACCGCATTGTTGCCAACCCCGGCACTTTGCGCCCCTACGCCGTCGTCACGTTTGCCGCAACGGCAGTAGCGCAATCCTCCGGAATTGCGGCCGTCACTCTCGGCGGCAGCCCATCCGCACCGAGCACTTCACCCGCCGGCCGAGTCTTCCAGCGCTTGTGGCCCCAAAGCCATTGTTCTGGATAAGTACGCACGGCTTTTTCGATCGCCGCGTTGATGCGCGCCGTGACGGCCTTCACGTCCGCCTCGCGATTTTCGCTGCGCGGATGCTCGATAACGTCCCACACGCGCAGCACGTGATGCAATCCGTCCGGCAAGCGGTTCAGCGTCGAAACAATAATCGGCGTGCCCGTCGCTATGTGCAGATCCGCCGGCGATGAAATCGTGGATGCCAGCGTCCCAAAGCACGGCACAAAAACCCCGACGTTCCCGCCGTTTTGGTCCACCGACATCGTCACGATGCCGCCCTTGTCGAGCAATTTCTTCAGCTTCCAGAGCACCTTCCATTTTTCGATGATCGTGTTTCCCGAACGCTCGCGAATCTCTTTTACCAGTTCGTCAATGTACGGATTCTCGATCGGCCGCGCGACCGACTGCAGCGGATATCCCATTAACGAAACCGAGTACCCGCACAGTTCCCAGTTGCCATGGTGAGCCGGCACGCAGAGCAATCCTTTGCCCCGCGCGAGCAAATCATCGAAGCGCTTCAGTTCCGAAAAATCGACAAGCGCGCCCACGTTTTCGCGCGTGAGTTTTCGCATGCGCGCAAATTCGACGACGCTCAGCGCCATGTGCTGGAAGTACTGTCGGCAAAGGCGCTCCTTCTCTTCGCGCGTTTTCTCGCCGCGAAAAGCAATCTCCATGTGCTGCAAGACGAGCTTGCGCCGCCGCCGGTCCAGTCGCCAGTACAACCACCCCACCCCGCGCCCAAACCACAACGCGGCCCTTTGCGGCAGCAGATTCAGAAACGTCATGAGCAGTTGGACGATCGCGTAAACCTGCCGGTCCAGAAATGGATCCCGCGGCTTGCGCTTGGGCGCCAATACCGGCGCACCTGGCTGCGTCGCCTTCTCATCTTTCCGGGGCTCTAAAGTGCTGGTCTGATTCATCGTCGGCCTAAAATTGTACCGCAGGCCTCCGGCCTGCACAACATAGCGCCGCAGCCCTCCGGCCTGCCCTCCGGTTCCCCTCTCCCCCGCGAGGGAGAGGGGTTAGGGGTGAGGGGGCCTCCGCAGCGTTTCCGCCCATCTCCCCGCCCTACCGTTCCTGCCTCCTGCCTCCTGCCTACTCGCCGCTCCAGTTTCTCCCCTTCTCCTCTTCTATGTCCCGGCTATCCTGTCGCCCGTGAGCGTTCCGATCATCGACCTCCACACCCACCTCGCCGGCGTCGGCCACGGCGGCACCGGTTGCTTCATCGCGCCCCGCAAGTTCGACTCCCTCTACTTCCGCGGCATGTGCTGGCTGCTCGGCATCAGCGGCGCCGACCGCCGCCAACGCTTCGATCAAGCCTACCTGGCCCGCCTCGACCAGCACGTCCAGCAAGCCGTCGAAAACAACGCTCTCGACGCCATCGTCGTCTATGCTCACGACCGCGTCTACAACGACTCCGGCCAAGCTCCCGACGCCGCGCAGGAACTCTTTGTCCCCAACGAATACGCCTTCGCGTGCGCCGAGCGCGACGGCATGCGCGGCCGCTACCTGCCCGCGATGTCCGTGCACCCCTATCGTCCCGACGCGCTCGAAGAAACCGCCAAGTGGATCGAGCGCGGCGCCGTGGCGATGAAGTGGCTGCCCAATTCGCAGGGCATGGACCCGTCCGACAAACGCTGCTTCCCGATCTACGAACTTCTCGCGCGCAAACACATCCCGCTCATCGTCCACACCGCCGGCGAACATACGGTCACTGTCATCCGCCCCGACCTCGGCAGCCCTCTGCCGTTGCGCGAAGCACTCGGCCGCGGCGTCACCGTCGTCCTTGCGCATTCCGGCACCCACAGCGGCTTCTTCGACCACGACTGGAGCGCCGACTTCCGCGAACTCGTGACGCGGTACCCGCACTGCTACGGCGACTGCTCCGCCTTCTGCACGCCGGGCCGAACCCGCTGGATCACCCGCTTCGCTCGCGATGAGCAGATCCTGAACAATCTCATCCACGGCAGCGATTTCCCCGTTCCTCCCTCCGCATTCAGTTCCGTCTTTACGCTCGGCCTGAACCAGGCGTGGCGCATCTCGCGCTTGAAAAGTTTCCTGCAGCGCGATATCGCCATCAAACGCGCCTGCCAGTTCCCCGATTCCGTCTTCACGCGCGCCGCCGAAGTCCTCGGCCAGTCCGCGTTGGAGCGTTGGCGGGTTCTGTACCGCAGGCCTCCGGCCTGCACAACATAGTGCCGCAGGCGTCCCCGCCTGCCCATGAAGGAGCCCCTCTCATGACTTCGTGCCGTTTCCCCGCGTCTCCGCGTCCCCGCGTCCCCGCGTCATTGCTTCTTGCCCTGCTGTTTCTCGCCGCACAGACTCGCGCCGAATCCCTCCCCGACTTCGAAACCGACCAGCAAGCCGACGTTTGGCTCCGTGCGAACAGTAAGTTCTACAAAACCATGGCCGAGAACGCCGACAAGCGCGGCGGGTACAGCATCAGCCGCAACAACGACACGCCCGGCGGCCTGGCGTACTTTAAGGAGGGCCACGGCCACATTGAACTCAACGACCGCCTCAAAGGCCCGCATCGCGTCAGCATCATCATCTTCGAAATGACCAACCTCTATCAGGAACACCGCCACCAGGAAGTCGCCGACCGCGTTCGCAAAGGCAAGCTCGAAAGCCCCCAGATTTTCGGCCTCCTGCGCGAAACGATCGAATACGACGGCCTCCGCCTGCACCGCGACGTGCTGCTGGAACTCAAGCCCGTCCTCGGAACGATGCCCGACGCGATGTTCACCTGGGTCTGCCACGCCAAGAGCTTCGACACCTACCAGTTGCCCTTCGTCTACGACTACATCAAGGCCCAGGAATCCAGCGGCCACACCGCGCACTACTGGAAGCTCTTCGAAAAACATCGCGCCGAATTTATGAAATCAGAACCGCGACCGTAAGGGAGCGGCCTTCCGCGTATCACGACGTGCCCCGTCGCATCACGGGCGTCCCGCGACCGTGCCCCAACTCCGCCGCACGCGTTCTCTTGTACAAAACTGCACCGTGCGTCGTAGGACATTTCGCCGAATTGTCCCCCTCCTCTTCACCCCAACGTCTGTAAAAAAGTGCACATGTGGTGGTGTGCCACTGCATCCGGCTGCGGCACCACCGCCTTCACTCCGGTTCAATAGAGTTTCCAGCAGCGCCGCCACCTCTCCTGTAAAATAATGCACATGTGGTGAACATCCTCGACTTGCCCGCCGTTCGCCCTCCGCCCATTTCTGTCCAAGACCGCACGCTGTGTCGTGCCATTGCTGGCGTGCCCAGCCGTGCCGCGAGCTCGCGCCAGCGGTCTCAATTCGCGATTCAATTCTGTCCAAGAACGCACATGTGCACGATCCTAAGTCTTGGCTTTTACAGGACACTACTGGCAAGGCATAATGTCCAACAAGGCCCTCCATAACTATGACGATAGAGTTCATTTATTATTGCGAACATTTTGGCTGATTTTTGGTGAATATTTTTGCGTGTGCCTGGAATCCAGGCGGCAGGGCTTTTCAAAAGTCGGTGGGGCGGGCGTCCCTGCCCGCCTCGTTGACGTTCCTCCCGGCGGGCAGGGACGCCCGCCCTACCTTTCTCTTTGCTGTCACGACGACTTTTGAAAAGCCCTGATCCAGGCGGAGCGTCTCACGGCTCATACGTCACCCGGTACTCCAGGCGCTCAATGGCGTTGACGATGCGGCCGTGGACCTGGTCGAAGTCGGCCAGGCGCACAGACCAGCGGTAGGTCCGCGACCCGTCGGCATTTTCGTCCGCGTAGTACGTCCCCTGCCAGCCCAGCGGCGCGGGCGGCTTCTGAACCTGCTCGATCTTCGCCACTCGGCGGCGCGTTGTGAACTCGGCGGTCGCGTACAGTTCTTCACGGTCGTACTCTTCGCTGCACCACGTTCGCCGCGCATAGACCCCCGCTCCACGCAACACGTAGAGGTCCTTGTTCGCCCACTTCTTCCAATCCTCCGGCACACACATCTTCACCGGCCACCATTGCGCCGGCGCGTGAACGGTTACCGTATCGCCGTCCACTGCAATACGGGCCGGCGCTGAACGCGGAGCTTGCGGCACGCGCATCGTGAATGCCGGATCGCCAAACTGAGTGCGGATGCGGAGCTGGTACCAATAAGCGCCGCCCGAACTCTCCTTCATGTCCATGAGGGTCACGATGGCGCTGTTCATCGAGCGCCGATGCGCCTGCCCGATGGTCTGGCCAGCCAGCACGCCGTTCCAGAACTCCATGCGCTGAGCTTCCTGCGGCGCGCAGCCGGGCCGTGAATTCCCGCTGAACGAGACCGCGCCCTTGCGGAACATGCGCGCAATCACCGAATGGTAGTCGGCCTCGCGATCCAGCGCCGCTGTGAGACATCCGCCGGACTCAATGACGACCGGCGCCAGGAGCACGCCAGCATCCCAGTCGAACGTGTGTCCGAGTTCGTGCCACCAGGAATGGTCCATGTGCGCCAGAACCGCACAGCGCGCAAGGGGCGAGTCCTGTTCAAAGGTCTGTGCCCGCTTTCCTTTTTTGCCTTGCTCGGGAGCAACGATCCACTTCAGGTTCTCCTCGGTGTGGCGGTACGCGGCCTCAAAGCCAAAGTTCTCGAAGAGCTTTGCGTACGTGTTCTCCCAGCGCGCCTGGCATGCGCGGTCCTGCCATTCGGCATCCAGCAGCGACTTATACGTAAGAACGCGGCTGGCATACAGCGTTGCGAAAGAGACGCTTTCGCCGATGACGCGTCCGATGCCGATTTCAGCGAACGGATCATCATCGGCGTTTGCGTAGGGAAGGTCGGAGGTGAGTTCGTCAACGACGCCGCCCCGGCCGATGATGGCCTGCGGAATCGCGTCGGGGAAGCCCACGAGGCACAAATGCTCCGGCGGCGCGCCCAGAACCTTGTAGATGCCGCGCAGATCGTCGCAGAGCTGTTCGGCTGTGGGCCAGGTGAGCCGCACGTCTGCCTTGCCCGCACCATTCCGGCTGCCCAGCGTGATCACGTAACGCTTGCCGTCGATCTGCACTGTGTCCCCGGTAGCGAAAGGGCCTTCGCCGGCGCCCGTGCATTTGCCGTCGCCATCCAGGTCGATGTTGAGCCGAAGGTCACGCTCCTGCGGCTTGCCGGTCAGAACGAACTCGTGCTCCTTGCCATCCAGAACAATGCGCCCTGTCTTCGGCTTGGCTTGCGATTTCGGCGCTTCTCCTTTTAGTTCCACACCGTTGAAGGGGATTTTCCATCGCACCTCGTACGGCAGCGGCGCGACGAGTCCCTCGCGTCCGGCCGCCAAAAGCGCTCCAGCCAGCGACAGCTTCTTGATGACCGTCTTGCTTCGGTCAAATGGGTTCACAGCCGCCAGGTAGGTCACCGGAAGTCCGCGTTTCCGTGCCCACGTGATGACCTCACGCGCACCGGCAAGTTCTGTTACTTGCTCCGCGACCTTCTTCAGCCCCTGCAATCCGCCCGGAAATTTTCCAACCGCGATGACTTCCCGCCCCTGTAACCTGCGCAGTTCCTGTTCGGTCCGCTGCGACACGCCGGAGGCACCGACGAACAGCAGCGGCGCGCGCAATCGGGCCGCGAGCGGCGCGGCAACAAGGCCCGCTTCGTAGTCGTCTTCCGGACAGACAACGGCTGCTGCGGACGTGCGCCAAAACGCCGCGCTCAATGCGCACGCGGCTTCGTCAGCGGAAGTCGCCCGCAGAATCCCGCAAGTGCGACCGGCGATGACGGTAGCGCCCGACTCCGTGCCAAGCAGCCATGCGGCGTCTGGCCGGTAGCGGCGAGCGTAGTCCTGGATTTCAGGCGAAAGTGTGCCGGTGGCGCCGGCCTCCGCGCCGGTGGTGGTGCCGGCCTCCGCGCCGGTGATCGCGATCAGCGCTGGCGCGCCTTGATTGACGACGGTTGCCGCCGGCACTGCCGCCAGGAAGGCCATATCCTGCCAGGCCGGTTCGGGCGTGAGCGGCACCAGCAGGATCGCCCGCGAACCGGCAGCCGGGGTCTTCTCGGCCGCAATGGCCGTACTGGCCGCGATCAGACCGAGCGTTCCAGCGATGCACAAGGCAAGTCGAGTGGCGGTAGCGCCTGTCATGGGCAGAACCCCAAGGTGATTTCTGTACTTTACTACGCGCCAAACAATGCGCTACTCCTTGACTCGCCTGCCGCGGGGGCACAGAGTGTGTTTTCTTCTACGGAGAAGAACGGGTGTCGCGCAACGCCAGCAAATTTCACCAAGGCCGGACAACGACGAATGCGCGCAGATTCTCCCGAGCGCGAGGAGTTGTCCCGCCCTTCCTGGCCTTACTCCTGGTGTTTCTGCCGGCCTGTTTCACGAACAACCCATACCGCGAAAGTGAATCCAGCCGCAACGTCTACTACGATACTTTTCTAGAGGAACCCAAGCACTTCGACCCGGCGATGGCATACGGCGCGGACATGTACGCCTTCATGTGTCAGATTTACGAGCCCGTCGTTCAGTACCATTACCTGAAGCGTCCCTTTTTGATCGAGGCGCTCACGGCTGAGCGCGTTCCCGAACTCAGCCTTTTCGACAAGGCCGGCCAGCCACTCCCCGCCAGCGCGCCGGGCGAAAACGTTGCGAAGGCGGTATACGAGATTCGCCTGAAGCCGGGAACTCGCTATCAAGACCATCCGTGCTTTCTCAAGACAGCCGGCGGAAAATACGTCTGGCACCTTTTGCCCGGCGAGCTTTTTCCAAAGAAGATCGAGCATCCATCCGAGCTCCTGGCTCTTGCGCCCGGCGACGAACACACGGCGACGCGCGAGTTGGTGGCCGAGGATTACGTCTACCAGATCAAGCGACTCGCGCACCCGTCTCTCCAGTGCCCGATCGCGCCGGTGCTGAGCAACTACGTCGAGGGATTCAGTGAATTCCAGACAAAGCTGTCGGGGGAACTCGATCGTATCCGCGCGGAACGGCGCAAAGCGGCGGGCGTCTTCTACAATCAGGAAGCCGATGAACGAAGCAACCCGATCTATCTCGACTTGCGAAAATTCGATCTGCCCGGCGTGCAAGTTGTCGATAAGCTGACCTATCGCATCACGCTGACGCGCAGTTACCCGCAGTTCGTTTATTGGATGGCGATGCCATTCTTCTGCCCGATGCCGTGGGAAGCCGAGCGGTTCTACACGCAGGCCGCCGCGACCGAACAAAACATCACCTTAGACCGCTTTCCGGTTGGCAGCGGAGCGTTCGTGCTGGCGGAGAATCAGCCGCACTACCGCATAGTGCTGCGCCGCAACACGAACTACCATTCGGACAGGTATCCGTCGGAAGGCATGGCAGAAGACGAGGAGAAAGGGCTGCTGGTTGACCGGGGCAAGACACTGCCCTTTCTCGACGAAGCCGTGTTCATGTTGGAAAAGGAAAGCGTTTCGCGCTGGAACAAGTTCCTTCAGGGCTACTACGATAGCTCAGCTATTGCGTCGGACACCTTCGATCAGGCCGTGCGTTTTCAGACCGAAAGCGCCGTGGGCCTGACGGATGACTTGCGCGCGCAGGGCATTCGCCTGGACACAGCCGTTGCGATGGCCACTCACATGTACGCCTTCAACATGCTGGACGATGTTGTCGGGGGCTATGATGAGAAGCACCGCAAACTGCGGCAAGCGCTTTCAATCGCCGTCAACCACGAGGAGTATATTCAGATCTTCGGAAACGGCCGTGGCGTCGCGGCGCAAAGCCCCATTCCGCCCGGAGTCTTCGGCTATCAGGAAGGCAAAGAAGGCATCAACCCGGTGGTCTACGACTGGGATGAGGCCACGCAAACGCCTCGGCGCAAGAGCCTCGACGTGGCCAGACGGCTCCTCGCGGAATCTGGCTATCCGAACGGACGCGACGCGGCGGGCAATCCGCTGGTCATTTACTACGACGTGGTTTCCGGCGGACCGGGAGGCAAAGCCTACCTGGATTGGCTGCGCAAGCAGTTCGAGACGATTGGCGTGCAACTGCAGATCCGCAGCACAGACTACAACCGTTTTCAGGACAAGCTGGTGAAGGGAAACGTGCAACTGCACAGCGGCGGGTGGTTGGCCGACTATCCCGACCCGGAGAACTTCCTCTTTTTGCTCTACGGACCGAACGCCGCGGTAAAATCGCAGGGCGTCAACGCCGCTAATTACGACAACCCGCGTTTCAACGAGCTTTTCAAACGAATGGAAAACATGCCGAACTCTCCGGAACGCGCCGCGCTGATTCGCGAAATGCTGACGCTGGCGCGCGAGGATGCGCCGTGGCTGTGGGGTTATCATCCGGTCGATTATGGCCTTTACCATCGGTGGTACAAAAACACCAAGCCCGCGGCTTTTGTGGATAACACCCTAAAGTACAAGCGTGTTGATGCTCAACAGCGCCAGCAGTCTCGCAAAGACTGGAATGAGCCGATCACATGGCCGTTGTGGATTGCGCTTTCCGTCGTGATCGCGGGAAGCCTGCCTCCAGTCATCTTCGCCTATAAGCGCCAGCGCGGTGGGTATCGCAAAACGCCCCGTTAACGAGAAGCGTCTCATCGCGGCGTCACGGTTCCATGTCCAGACGCGAAATCGAGCGTGATCCGACAATGTACAGGCCATCACGGGCCAGGATAAGGCGCGAGCCCGTATCGACGAACGGCTCAGTATCCGGGAACGTGCGTGTCTGCACGATTCTGCCGTTATCGAGTTCGATCCGCACCAGACCTTCATCCGTGGGCACCAGCAGCATCTTGTTCGTCGCGCACGCGCCAGCGACTCCGGCCAGCCACTCGGCTTCGTCCAGAGCGTGCAGTTCGCTGGCCTCCACGTTGCCGTCGGCGTTGACGACCAGCGTGTGCGTGAGCAGTTGCCCGGCCTGCTGAAGCGTCAGGAATACCCAGCAGCGTTCCTCGGCGAACGTGCAGGACGCGCTGACGAGTTGCCCGTTCAGCGGCGGCAACTTGACGCTGTCGTTCAGACCTCGCGACCGCGTGCCGAAGACGAACGCGACACCCAACTGCCCGGCGCGGTAAAACCCAAAACCAAAGCGGCGTCCCACCCAGAACGTTGTTTGTTGTGGAAGAACTGTGCCGATGCTTTCTGGACCCAGAGCGATGTTGGGGCCATCGGACGATTGCCGCATCAGGCAGCCGTCGCGCAGCCAGAAGAGCGAATCGCCCGCGCAGGCAAACTGGGGACGGCCGCCGCATGCGTCCACATTTTCAGGACGCGGCTGGGAGTCGTGGGAAATGCCGATCAACTTCTGGCCGCTGCCGATCCAGGTTGTGCGAGCCGTCAGCGCGAAGCGCATTGCCGGCGAGGGCTGGCCGGTAAACACCGTGCGGCCATCTTCGCGTTTGAACGCGCCGTTTTCATTCGCCAGCCAACGCAGGACGCCGTCACCGGCCGATGCATGCAGGATCGTCCCGTCAGACTGCAGAATGCGCGTGATTTTGACTTTCCCGCGAATCTGCACGACTTCGCGCACGCACATCGGCGTGGCGTGCTCGCAAAGCGGGCAAGTCTTGCGTGCGTGCTCCGCGCCGCATTTGGGGCACACGGACCAGATAAGGTTTTCAAGCAAAGCCACGGGAAATGCGCCACGCTGATCTCGTTTGAACGCGCCATGAAAATATTGGAGCAGCGCATCGGATAGAACGTCGTAACGCACCGCCACTTTGGGGTAGATCACCTCCGGCTCGAAAACCGTGATCCGCCGCAGCGCGCGAGCCGTCTGCGGGATCTTGCGCGCGGCATCCTTGGGCTTGTAGATGCCGCCGTAGGGCTCCACCAGCAGCAGCGAACGGAAGAGCATCACATTGAACGCGTGCCAGTCTGATGCCGGAACGAACGGCCGGCACAGCGTCAGCCGCTCCGCGCCTGGATCGCAGAGCAGTGGATCGACGAAGCGTTCGGTGAACACGCGCGTCAGATAGGGACCGAACTGCAGACTGTCCGCGTCGATCAGATAGGCGCTCAGGCCTTTCACCAGGACGTTCAGGTCGTTGAAGTCGCCAACGACGATGCCGCGTTTGTGCAACTCCGTCAGCGTGGCGTGCAGATCGCGAAAGATCGAGACGATGGTCTCGCTGCGCACGCCGTTCTGACGCGACAGCGGTTCGCCGTAACGCAGCAGCACCTCGGCGTTTTGCAGCAGGCGCATGGTGTAGCCGGCGATCATTCCGCTTGCAGAGTCGGTCGCCAGGTCGAGCGGTGCAACGACGCGTTCGGGCAGGCCGGTGGGAAACTCTCGCAGCTTGCGTTGGTGTTCGGCTAGGCGATCGGCCGCCGCGCGTTGTTCGTTCGGGTTGAGCGCCAGATCGGGATGGTTGGGCGTTTTGAAGAGCTTCAGCGCCATGCCGCCGCCGATGTCGTACACGTCGGCCTCGCCACCTTTGCCGATGGCCTGCTCAGGCTTGAGCGTCAGCGTCCGGTTGCGAACAAGGAGTTTCGTCATGACAAGCCTCCCTCCGGGGGCGGCAGTGGCGCCGGCCTCCGTGCCGGTGCTGAGCGATTCCGCACGAGGACCAAGGTGGCATCGTCGGAAAACAGGCCAGGGCGGCGGTCCACGCGCCGGGCTTCCCAATCGATGTTGCGGACTTCGCGATTGAGTTGCGACAGGCGCCGCGTGAGCGTTTGCGGATTGGTGAAGATGCGGTCGTCATCGCACAGCTTGGGAATTTCTCCGGCGAGCTTCGCCGCTCCATCGGAACCGATGGCCAGGGTGGCGATCTGCGCACTGGGCAATTCGGCGAGCACGCGAAAGCGAAGGTCGGCGGCGCTGATTCCGCTGAGCGCATTCTCTATAAGACCGTAACACAAGTACGGCGGACGGTTGTCGTAGACGGGGAGCGCGAGCTGACGACCGTTCAGAAAGATGATGCCGTCGCCGAGCGCGAAGATCAGACTGCGCGACGGGCCGATCAGCGCGCCGAGCGCCGTAAAGAGGAAGTAGGTTTCGACATTGGCCACGCGTCCAGGCCCAAGTGTTCGCGTCAGCGTCTCGAAACGGCGGAGGACGTACCTGCGAACGGACTCGAGAAGTTCCGCCGAATGGGCGCGATCGAGTTTCGGGAGGCAGCGGTGCAGCGCTTCGGCGAGTATCCGGGCGCCCAGCTTTGCTCCGACCTCGTTGTGCTTTCCGCTGCTGCAGCCATCGCAAACGACTGCGACCAGGCCATTCTCGTTTTGCTTGCAGCAGTAGGCGTCCTGACTGTTGCGCCCGGCCAGAGCGTGTTCGCGACCCAGGACGGTTCCGCAGGCGACCTGAAAGTGTGTCGTCCGAGGCGGAGACAAAGTCGCGGGGTTCTCTTCGGCGTTTGCGCACATGACTTAGCGTCCTCTTGCGGAGAGTTTCGGTTCTTTGGTTAACTTCACTCTTTGAACCGCAAAGGCTCAAAGGACGAAAAAGGTTTTGGGGTCCAAGGGGCAGGGTCAAGGAACGGATAACGTCAGTCTTTCCCTGAACCCTGAACCCTGAACCCCGAACCCTGAACCCTATCAGTTCAGCAGTCCGCCCAGCGCGGCTTGCTGGAACTGCGCGGCGCTTTGCGAGGCGCGCACCGCCGACTGCGAGAAGACCTGAAAGGCTTTTCGGACTTCGCTTGGGCTGTTGCCCGGAGTCAGGATCCATTCGTCGGGAATGCCCATCTCGCGGAAGACCATGCGGTAGTCGGTGCTGCCATCGGCGATGCCCATTCCCGCAACGATGTGGCATTCCTGGCGCAGCATGTCTTCGACAATTGCGCGGACGGATTTCGGCGTCTGCTGACGCGAACCGGCGTCCGCGCCATCGGTGAGCAACAGCGTGATGGACCGGACCGGGACGCCCGTGTCCTGGAACTCCTTCGTCTTCGTCAGAACGGTGCCCAGGAGCACGGCGGTCTGATCGTAGAGCGGAGTGCCCAAGTTCGGATCGTAGTTCTTCTTGTCCATCAGCACCGCGTCGGCAAGACGCCGGTACGGGAAGAGGACGAAGCCGTTCAGGTAACGCGTGTGCGCCAGGATTCCGTCGCGCTGCTTGGAGTTCCGGAGCGCCTGAATGACCAGGTTGTGGCCGTCTCGCACAAGCTGCGCGTTGCCGGCGTAGCGGATCGAGCCGGAATCGTCGGGCATCATGGAGACGAGCGCCACTTCGCTGGCCGGCACATCGTCGGGCGTGATGCCCAGTCCAGCCTGGATCTGCGCGCCGATATCCGCGTTGATGGTCAATGCTTGCAGGGCCTGAGCGGAGAGATCACCTTCGCTGTGAGCGTTCTGCAGCAGTTCGTTCACGTTGACAGGATTGGAATTCATTGTGTGTCTCCTTTGTGTTCTTACTGCCCCAGTGCCAAGTCCGGCCAGTCCACCATGGGTGTGGTGGAGTCTACCACATGCATTCCGGCGTCGGAGAATTTCTTGAGCGCCGCGTCGGCTTGCGGCGTGAAGTCCACCAGGAACTTGCCTCTTGCCGCCGGGTCGGGCACCGCGACGGCCGACATGCAGTCTTTAAGGATGTAGACCTTGCGCGCGAGCTTTTCGTCTTTGGTGCGAATCTCCCTGAGCAAGTCTTCGATCGAGCTCTTTACGCAATGGCTGGCAGCCTGGCCGGCGATCACTACGGCGTCGGCGTCGAGCAGCGTCTTGATGAACTGCGTATTGCGCTGCGCCAGCGGCTGCCGGTCGTGGCGCATCAGGACTTCGGGCGCGAGCACGGAGTAGTTCTCGGTGAGCGTGTTGCCGCCCTTGACCTCCACCCAGCTCTTTGCGCCACGGGCGAACGAGTGGAACAGCCGCGCTTCCTGAATGACGCCCGCCAGCGCATGGCCATCGGAGCCCAGCAGGCAGTGCGGCGGCCACAGGTACAGGGTGTACTTGCCGGCCTTCTCCAGTTCGGAGCAGTAGAAGGCGACCTGCTCGCAGAGCCAGTTGTAGTTGCCGTTGCACAGCCACCACGCGACGGCCGGATTGGGCCGGACTTTGCCGCTGCGAATGTCCGCCGCGGTGATGACGGTGTGCGCGGTCAGCGGCTTGTCGGCCGCGTCCAGCCAGAACGACGGGAAGAAAATCTGGAACGGGAAGTGGGTGTCCATCGTGCAGGTGATGTCCGTCAGCACACCCAGATTCGCGTACACGAACCGAGCGATCCGGTCCGAATCCTCCACGGCGCCGCGCCCGCTGCGGCCGCCAACGTACAGAGTGCCGTCCGGAAAGCAGAAGTCCTTCTGCACGTCGATCACCAGCAGTTGGATCTTGACGCGATCCGACCCGGCCGGCTTGATGCCCTGCCGCGTCCGCCACGCGCACGCGGCTTCAAAGACTTTCTGCGCGTCCGGGCGAAAGGCCCAGCGCTCGGCATTCGCCGGTTCGTACAGATCGGGCACCGGCAACTGCATGGAACGAGTGGTGTTTCTCATGCCTGTCCTCCTTCGTTAGTGTCCTTACAACACTAATATAGTGTATGACAGACACTAACGCAAGGAAATTCCGGCAAAATTCTATGTGGGGCCGGCTGGTCCTGAAGAAGTTGGAGTTCGAGACAGCGCAGTCCGGCGCTTACCGCCCGGACCAAAACGCGCGCAGTCGCTCCGCGGGCTGTGGCGCCAGCAGCGCGTAAATGCCATCCGGCCGCCAGTCGGCAGGCAAGCAGTCAGCGTACGTGGGCTCAGCGAAACGACGGCAGGCGAGGACAATCACGCCTCGATCGTCCATGTTGCGTATCACGCGCCCCGCAGCTTGGATCACACGCTGCATGCCAGGGTAGAGCATCGCATAGGCGAATCCATCGCGCCCGGACTCGTCAAAGTAACGGCGCATCTGCCCGCGCTCAAAGCCCGGCTTGGGGAGAGCCGGGCCGATGACAATCGCGCCTACCAGCGCCTCTCCGGGCAGGTCAATACCTTCGGCCAGCACGCCACCCATCACCGCCAGCAGCAGGCGGGCAGGGACGCCCGCCCCACTGCGCATCGTTTCCAGTGTCTGGCGCCGCTGGTCTTCGGACATGGATGGCGTCTGCACGAGCACCTCAGCGCCCGGCAGCTCGATTTTCGGCCGCACCTGTTCGAGAAAATCGAAACTCGGGAAGTATGCTGCGTAACATCCTGGCCGCACGCGAACGACATCCGCGATCAGCTTCGCAACTGCCTGATAGTGCATTGCGCGCCGGCGATAGGAGGTATCCAACGTGGGGACGATGACGATCTCGCGGTTCTCCGGCGGAAACGGCGACGGCACGCAGACCGCTAGCGGATCAAGCGCGCTGAATCCAAGCACGTCGCGATAGTACGACAGCGGCGTAAAGGTGGCGCTCATGGCAATCGTGCCCAGAGCCTTGCTGTGCTGCTGCGCCAAACGGTTCGCCGGATTGACGCAGAGAATGCCGATCCCCGCTCCCGACGCCGCCGCAGGCCCCGCCAGGAACGGCACGAACTCGGCTGCCGGCTCCTCCAGCAACTGGCTCAAGCGAAGCACAGCCCGCAGCACGGCCAGCACCGGGTCATCGGCCTGCAAAGCTTTGCGCGCGCGATTGTGCAGAGCATAGGCGACCAGAAGCCCCGCGGCTTGCTCAGCCAGTTCGCGCCATGTCTGGCTGTCCGGTTCGACCGCCGCGCAGCCGTCTGCGAACGCCAGTCCGCACTCGACAGCCTCTTCGAACCGCCGGTCGGTGTACGCGATAAGCCGGTCGAAAAACACGGCCAGCCGCGTGAAAAGCGTCGGCTTGGGCGCGGCGTGCGCAATCGGCAGCAGAAGCTGGTCCGGGTTGATGCGCCGGCGCGAAGGCGCCGAACGGATGCGCTTGCGGCATTCAGTGATGGCTTCGCGTGCAAGAAAGGGCGAATCGTATTCGCGCGCTCGGTCGAATAGATTATGCGCCTCGTCCACTATGACAACGCTGCGCCGCTCATCATCATCTCGTTCTTGCGGCGGGCCGTCATATACATAGTTGTAGTCCCCGATGACGAGTTCGGCGCGAGCCGCCAGACGTAAGCTCACGCGAAATGGACAAAGCTGCAGCGCGGTCCCGCGAGCGTAGATGGCATCCGGCGTGACGTGCAGGCTTTGATTGAGGAGTTCGTCTTCGACACGGCTTGCGGCCAGCCGAGAGCCAAAATCCTTGAGGAAAGGACAGGTCTCGACGTTGCACATCAGGTGTCCGGGCGGGCACATGCGCTCCCTGGCGCGCAGCGTCACGGCTGCAACCGTGCCGGCGTGCAGCCCGGAGGCGGCGCAAATATCCTCGAACGTGCGAGAGACAAGCTGCTGTTGGGTGCGCTTGGCAGTCGCGTAGAAAAGCGTCGCGTCGCGAGCGAGCGAGAAGCGCAGGCCCGCCAGCAACGCAGACACCGTTTTGCCCAAACCTGTTGGCGCCATCGCCAGCACTGGGCGTCTGGCCGCCAGCCCCTCAGCCATCGCGTCCATGAGTTGTTGCTGGTGCGGACGCAGCGAAAAATACGGAAACGTGAGGCGCCTCGCGGATTCATCCCGCATCACGGCGCGCCGCCGGCGCTCCTCCGCCTCTCGAATGGCCGCTCGCAGCAGTTCATCAAGACGCGCCAGCGTTGCCGCTGGGTCGAACGGAACCTCCAGCACTCGCTGCGCTCGGTTGTGCAGTGAGCACAGCACCAGCCGAGCGCGAACGCGGCGGCCCGGACGGTCCAGGCTGATGCTCAGCGCGTAAAGCAGGAGCTGAAGACAGTAGTCCGGAAAAGCTTGCGGCGTTGCGGCGCGCAGCTCCGGGCCAGTCAGCGTGACCGACTTCACTTCTTCGACAATCAGCGTATCGCCAGTGTCGATCAGCCCATCGAGCTGCCCCTGCAGTTGCGCGGCAAAGCCATCCACAGTCCGCTCTAGCGCGACGCTGACTTCCGGAGTGAACGTGCCCGTGGCGGATGCCTCGCCATAGCGGCGGTGCACTTGCCGGCCCAGCTCGGCGCGCAGTCGCAAGGGGATGCCGATGCTGCGTGAGTCCTCTGGCGGTTCGATTAGATCGCGGATTGCGGCGTGAATCGTTTTTTGATCAAGGTCAACTCGCACAGCCATCGCCGGTCAGCTTCTCCCAACTGCTCTTGCGTCGCGCCGCGGCCAGTGTAGCACTTGCTTACGGCGTGAAAAACTCATCCGAAGAAAGCATGGGCGGGCCCTTGATAGACGGTTGCAGCCTGCGCGATACCACCGTAATCGCTCTCGATTGCCAGAGCACCGGCGCCAATCCCGCGCACGGCCATCTGCTTGAAATCGGCTGGGTGGCCGCGCGCGCGTCCCAGCCGGCAGCGGCGCCGACATCGTTCCTCGTCCGCTTGCCTGACGGGGCCGGCATACCGTCGCGCGTCCAGGCGCTGACAGGCATCGCGATGGCGGATCTGGTTGCCGCGGTCGAGCCCCGCTGTGCGTGGGAAGCTCTGGCAAAAGCTGCAGCCGCCGCACGAAACGGAGACGCCACAGCCCTCGCGATCGTGCATCATGCACAGTTCGAAAAGCCCTTTCTCCAGCATCTGCACGAGACACACGGAGCGGGCGCGCCCTTTCCGCTGGAAATCATCTGCACGCGCGAGATCGCGCAGCGTCTGTTGCCGAATCTGCCTCGCCGCGGGCTGAGCGCACTGGTGGGATACTTTGGCGCGACGCCGCCGATGTTGCGCCGTTGCAGCGATCACATCTCGGCCACCGTGTGGGTCTGGCGTCATCTCGTGGAACTCCTGGATAAGCAGTTCGGCATCCGCACGTTCGACGCCCTGCGCCAGTGGCTGGCCAACCCGCGACCGGGGAAACGCTGTCACGAATATCCGCTGCCGCGCGCGATGAGACTGGCGCTGCCGCGCGGGCCGGGCGTGTACCGCTTCCTGCGCCGCAACGGCGACATTCTGTATATCGGAAAAGCCGCTTCGCTGCGGCAGCGCGTGAATAGTTATTTTCGAAAGCAGACGCGCGTGCCTGATCGCCTTCTTGAAATGCTGACGCAGGCGCATTCGGTCGAGACCACCACGACGTCTTCCGCGTTGGAAGCCGCGCTGCTGGAAAGTGACGAGATCAAGAAGCATTCGCCGCGTTACAACGTGGCGCTGCGCGGCGAGAATCGCAGCCTTTGTTTTGCCAGTACGGACTTCAGCACCCAAAGCCCCGTGCCGGAGCGCGGTTTTCCACTCGGCCCATTTCCGGCGGCCGCGATTGTGACCGCATTCGCGGAATTATGCAGCGTTCTACGCGGCGCGGAGTTGACCACGGAAGCAATCTGCAGCGTGCTCACCGTTCGTCCAGAAAACGCGCCATCCGTGGAGTGCTTCGCGCAGGGACTCCTTTATTTCCGAGCGGAATGTCTGGCGGGTTTTGGGGCCGACGCGCTTGAGAGTTCGTTGCTTCGCGTGGGCGACTCATTATGGGAGCAGCGTCTGGCGGAGCGCGACCGGCAAGACGAAGAGTCGGCCGAGGAGCTCCCAACACCAGAAAAGGATGTCGCGCCGCCTGCGTGGGATTCCAGCCGCGTCGCTCGGGCACTGAAGGAGAATACTCTGCGCGCCGCTCATGCCAAGCGGCGAGCGGAGTGGCTGTGCGATCTCAGCGAATGCAGCCTGATCTGGCGCGGAGACGAATGCCGCTCGCTTATCATCGAGCAAGGCAAGCTTGTGCAAGCAGGGAATGTTGATGAAGACACAATGCCGCCTGTGCCGCCGGGGCAGGCCAAGGCCACTCTGGAGCGCCAGCGCTGTTTTGACATTGCGACCTACGACCGCCTTGTGGTGCTCACGGCCGAGTTGCGCCGGCTCGTGAGTGAAAGCACGCAGATGTGGCTGCGATTGGGTCGCGAACGAGTGCTCGACAAAGAGGGTGTCTCCAGGGCGCTGCAATGGATTTGATCCGCGTTCTTTTCCTGGCCGACACGCATTTGGGCTTCGACCAGCCCGCTCGCCCGCGCGTCGAGCGCCGCCGCCGCGGGCCCGACTTCTTCGCGAACACGCAGCGCGCACTGGAGCCGGCGCTGCGAGGTGAGGTGGATTTTGTGGTGCATGGCGGCGATCTGCTTTATCGCAGCCGCGTGCCGCCGTCGCTTGTTGACGCGGCGTTTGCGCCCTTGAAGCAAGTTGCCGATGCCGGCGTCCCCGTGCTGCTGGTGCCAGGCAACCATGAGCGCTCGCACATTCCGCACGCTCTGCTCTCGCTTCATCCAAACATTCACGTCTTCGACCGGCCGCGCACGTTCGTGTTGAATGTCCGCAACGTCAGCGTGGCGTTCGCCGGATTTCCTTTCGTCGGCAATGGCGTCCGGGGACGTTTTCGTGAGTTGATCGAGCGAACACAGGGCTTGGCGACGGCCGCGGACATTCGGCTGCTCTGCATCCACGAGTGTGTCGATGGCGCCAAAGTAGGTCCGGCGAACTACACGTTCCGTGACGTGGAGAATGTAGTGAACACGCGCGACCTGCCGCCGGGTTTTGGCGCCGTTCTGGCTGGACACATTCACCGCCGGCAGACGCTCACGACGGATCTTTACGGGCGCACGCTGTCCGCGCCGGTTCTGTACCCCGGTTCGATCGAGCGCACCTCTATCGCAGAGAAAGACGAAACAAAAGGCTACCTGCGTCTGGACTTTGCCCCCAACAATGTTGGTGGCGCGCTGGCCGCGGCCCACTTTGCGACACTTCCCGCTCGACCGATGGTGGTGGCGCAGATACAAGCCGGCGTCGAAGGCCCTATGTTCGAGCAGCAAGTGCGAGAAGCGATCGGCCAAGCCCCCGCTGATGCCGTGCTGGTGCTCCGCGTCGCCGGCGAGCCCACTTCCCGCGAACTGGCGATGCTCAGTGCGCCCATCCTGCGGACGATCGCACCGCCCACGATGAACGTCAGCGTCGCTATGCCGCACGCACATCGTGTCGTTGGCGGAGCAAACGTGGTGTAATAGAGAGTGAGGAGTGCAAAGGGCTCTCATGCGCTACGCGGTCGCGTTGTTTCTCGGTGCGCTGGCGTGCTTCCCTTGCACGCTTTGGGCCGCGCCGGCCGTGAATCCATTGGAAGCGGCGCTGGCGGCCGAAGATCTCGACGTTGCCGCATGTCAATCATTCAAGAACGGCAAGGCAGCGCCAATCGACGCGAAGACGCTTCAATGGGTGCTGGGGCTTCCCGTGTCCAAGGAGTATTTCCATCCCTGGAGCGCAGGGCAGGCCGCGGACGACAGCAAAGACGGCGACACATTCAGCTATCTTGTGGCGTTCAAAAGCCCGGTCGCCATCGGCTCGCTCCTGTTTACGACGCAGCAGGCCGCGCTACTTAAAGCCGATGCGCCGTACCCGCCTGATCCGAGCAACCCGGCGCAGTGGGCGCCCGTCGCTATTCCCCCGTCGCAAGGTGCCGTGCGTGGCGCGGCGCTGCCGCAGGCGGCCGCAACACGAGCAGTGCTGTTTATCGATGTGCTGAAGACGGGCCGCAGTTGCCTGTCGCTGGCGCGCATTTTCAAGAGCCGCCTGCACAATATAGCCAGCCTCGCGAGTGCCCGCGCCAAGACGGAATACGTCGCGCCCGAAAGTGCCGGCGGCAGAGTCTATCGCGCCGCGAACCTCGTGCGTGGTCGCGGCACGTGGCAATCGAACGGGAAGAACGACAAGGGCAACGTCATCGGCGCATTCATCACGGAGGAGAATCCGTCCTGGTTCGTCCTCGGATGGGATGAACCCCAACGAATCTCGGCCATCTACCTCCAGGACAACTTCGGTGCTTTCAAGCTCGATGCGTTTTCCGGTCCGGCGACGATGGACCCGCAAATCGGCCTGAGCAGCGAATGGACGCCGCTCAAAGACACGCAGTTTGTGGATACGAAACAGCACACCGGCCGTTGGATCGCATTCCCCGCTGCGGTGGAGACGCGCGGCCTGCGCATTCGCATCCTCAAAGCGCTGGCGATCCGCTCCGGCGGCGTGCTCGACCAGTCGCAGGTCGCCAGCATCGACAGTCTGCTGGTCCTGTGCGACTTGGGGGCGCAGGCCCTTCCTGCGCTCCGCGAAGGCCCGCCGCCCCCGCCCTGCGCCATTCACACCCAGATGGAACAAGACGGGCTCTTCACCCTGGTCGTGGACAGGCCCGATGGCACGCGAGCCCGCAATCTCGTCGCGCGCGCGGATCGCCGTGCAGGCGAGTACAATGACGGCTGGGATTTGAAGGACGAAGCCGGCAAGCTTGTGCCGCCAGGAACCTATCGCTGGAAGGGCATCGCTCACCCGCCGCTCAAGCTGCGCTACGAGATGACGGTTTACCCAAACGTCACCGATCACCATCCGGAGAACTCGGCCTGGCTCAACGGCCCCAGCGGCCCCGGCGGCTGGCTCGCAGACCACTCTCCTCCGTTTGGCGGATGCGCTGCGGGTGATCGCATGTACTTCGGCGCGACCTGCCCGGAAAGCGGCGTGGGCTTCGTCGCGTGCGATTTGAGCGGCCGAAAGCTCTGGGGCATTCATTCCTTCGATGCCTGGTCCGGCGCCAAGCACATGACGGCCGATGGAAATACGATCTACGTCGAGAACAACTGGGGCGGCGGCGGGATGGAGGACATCGACCGCGTCTGGGCCGTGGATGCGGAGAAACAGACGTACCGAACTCTGCTCAAGGCGGATGGAAACGAGAATCGCCGCCGCGGCATCTCGGGTATGGCCGCCCGCGGTGGAAAACTCTATCTCGCCATCCGCGCGAAGGAGAACTGGCTGGCCACTGCGGCCAATGCCGCGGCTGTTGATGTTGCCACGTGCATCCCGTTCTATGCGCCGCCGCGGAAGCCGAAGCTTGCCTATGAAGTCGTGCCGGACTCCCGAGATGATTTCCTGCGGCTCTTCCGGCTCAAAGGCAACCCGCCGGGCTATGGCCACCCTCGCGGCCACGGGTTGATCTGGCTGGAATCGGACGAGAGCATCAGCAAACGCGCGCGGATCATGCTTACGTTCCTCAAGCCAGTGGAGATCGGCTGCTGCGTCTTCCCGGTGCCGCAGGCGGCCGGCTATACGATCAAACTCAGCGCCGCCAGGCCGGACGCGCCGTATCCGCCCAGTCCCACGCAGAAGGCCCACTGGATTCCGTTCGAAACCAGCGGGAAGCTGGCTTGGGACGTCGCGCTGGCGCCGCCGAACTGCAGCACGCGAGCGCTCCTGATCACCTTCGACAAAGGAACCGACGAACTGGACGAGGCCGCCGAACTCGATGCGGCCAGGCCCGCGCGCACAAAAGAGGCCGGCAAGGACGATCTGCTCGGCGACCTGGACAAGAACCGCGCGACTGTGCCGGACGAAAGGCCGGGGAACACCTGGCATGGCCAACTCGAAGGCATGCGCATTTTGCGGCGGCGATTCCGCAATGTGGCTGAAAGCGCGAAGGTCCAGGTCAATTCCGGCGCCGTAGACAAGACAGGCGTCTGGGACGCGAAGCGTACCGAACCGCTTTCTCTGGCCGATCCGGCGATCTACCTCCTGGAATGGAGCAAGATTCAGAAGTTGCGCGGCATGGCGATAAAGGAGATCGACGGCTCCGAAGCGCGAATCGACGTGTGGACCGGGCCGGCCGACGGCGCCATTCCCCTTTCAGGCGATGCCAACTGGAAACAAATTGCCACGTATGTGCCTCGACGCCGCATGCAGCATTCGAATTTTCAAGGACACAATGCGCTGGCGCTTTATATGGACGATACCCTCGATTTCGGAGAGGAAGTTCAAACGCGGGCGCTGCGCATCCGCGTCGTCGCCCAGTGGGCAACCAATACGCGAGAAGGAAGCTGCGCCAAGGACCAACTGGGCTTGAGCCCGTCGCGCTGCCGCATTTTCGGTGTCGCGCCGCTCGAATACGCCGGCGGCGAAACGCCCATCGACCCACTCTCAGTCGGACGCCTTGAGGTGCTAGACAGCCAGAGCGGCAAGATCGAGAGGGATGTCCCACTGAACAAGCCTGGTTATCTTGCATTCGCGCCAGACGGCACGCTCTACGCCGGCTCGGATGACAAACTGGTCCGGATCGCGCTTGCCCCCGGTTCCCCTCTCCCCCGCGAGGGAGAGGGGTTAGGGGTGAGGGGGCACTCCGCCTTCTCCGCGGACGTCAAGAAGCCCGGTGCGCTGGCCTGCGACAACCAGGGCAACGTGTACGTCTTCGACGGCGCGCCGGAACGCCGGAACGTTCGGGTCTACGATCGCTCCGGCAAGTTCCTTCACGAGGTTGGCGAGCCGGGTGGATACGTCGTCGGCCCGTGGACGCAGAAGCGGATGAACCAGATCACGGCTCTGGCGATCGACAAGGAGGACAAGCTGTGGGCCGTGGACACGACGTACTTCCCCAAGCGCGTGAGCTGCTGGAAGACGGACGGCACGTTCTTGCGCGAGTATCTCGGCCCGACCTGTTACGGAAGCGCCGGGGTGCTTGATCCGGCGGACCGACGGCGGCTGTTCTATGGGCCGATGGAATTCGAAATCGATTGGGAAAAGGGCACCTCGCGTCTGAAAAACCTGACGTGGCCTGTCGAGGACGGCTGGGCCGCCGGCGAGGTTCCAATTCACATCGGCGGGCGCACCTATCTCGTCACGCGCCCCAACGATTCCAACAACAGCATGGCGTGCGGCATCGTCTATCTCTATGAAAAGGATCATCTCAAGCGCGTCGCGGCGATGGGCCACGCCGCCGCGTTCAAACCGCTTTCTGCTTCGCAGATCACCGGCCGGCTAGGGGGAAAGACGCTCGTCGACCTGCAGTTCCTGTGGACCGACAAGAATGCTGATGGCGAAGTTCAGTTTGAAGAATGCGAGTTCAAGCCCAGAGCCATCCCGAGTCTGACGCAGTTCAACCGGGATCTGGGAATTCAGGCTAGCCAGACGCGCTTCGAAGTCAACGGATTCCTCCCCTCCGGCGCGCCAGTCTACGTCGAAAAGAAGCTGCCGCTGCCGCTCAACGGCCTCAGTGACGCGCAATGGTATCGTCTGAACAATGGCAACTTCTATAAGATGGGCAGTGACAAGAAGCAGCCCGAGACTGTGGTCGCGCCGGATGGCAGGATGCAGTGGACGTACAAGCAGGAGGGTTCCGGCGTCGGGCCGAACCTGACCTGCGGGCCATACACGCCGGAGCAGATCGTCTGTCAGTTCTACATCGTCGGTCACGAGACAGCCGCGGCCGGCGACTTGGGCGAATTCTATGTGATCAACGGCAATCTGGGCGCCTGGAATATCTGGACCGCCGATGGTCTTCTGGCCGGACGTATCTTCCGCGATCTGCGCGATCCCCAGCGCGTCTCCTGGACCCTGCGCGAGCATGCTCGCGGCATGGCGCTTGATGACGTGACTTCCGGCCAGGAGCATTTCCAGGGCTGGTTCTGCCGAACGGACAACGGCAAGTACTACGCCGTGGCCGGGCACAATCACGCCAGCATCGTGGAGGTGCAAGGAATCGACCGTTTCAGGCGCTCCAGCGGAACGGTGGAAGTCACCGCCGAGGAATTGCGGAAAGCCCAGGAATGGGAAAAAGAAATTGCGAATTACCGCGCGCACGAATCGGCGAAGGTGATCGATTGTGGCCGCTCGGAGGAGAAGATTGAGCCAGACGGCAATCCCAAGGAATGGGCGAACATTCCCGCGTCGCACAGCGAGCCGGCGGAGAATGCAGCCTCGGGACGCGATTTCGCGTTCCGCATGAGTTACGATGCCGAGAACTTGTACCTGCTTTACGAAGTCCGGCATGCCGGCCCCTTCAAGAACACGGGCAACGAGTGGGACAAGCTCTTCAAAACCGGCGCCTGCGTGGACTTGATGATTGCCTGCGACGAGAAAGCCGATCCGGCGCGCAAGGCTCCCACTCGTGGCGACAAGCGGCTGCTACTGGCGCCGCTGCACGGGCAACCGGTCGCGGTCCTTTATGACGCGGTGAACCCGCAAGCGCCGGCCGGCGAAAAGTGGGAAGTGGTCTCGCCGGTGGCCCGTGCGGAGTTTGATTCGGTCAAGCGGCTTGCTGACGCGAGGGTCGCGCATCGGATCCTTTACCAGGGTGAGTTCAAAGACGCGCCGGTCGTCGGCTACATTGTGGAAGCGGCGGTGCCGCTGAAGTCCCTGGGGCTGAAGATCCACGCGGATACGCGGCTGAAACTGGACTGGGGCGTGCTCGAAACTGACGCCGAAGGCGCGGCCGTGCTGGCGCGCAATTACTGGGCAAACAAAGCGACCTCGACGCTGGCCGACGCGCCCTCGGAGGCGCGGCTAACGCCCAACTTGTGGGGCTGGGTGCGCTTTTCCGGGCAATCCACCGACCGGGACAAACCGCCTCTGCGCATCGAACACGGCAAGGACGACGTTAAAGATTTGAAGCTGGAAGAGTAGTGCAGGTTCGCGGCTGCTTGTTCATTGGCGCGGTTGCGTGCCAGGGGAGATTCGCATGAAACTGCGAGGAACAGTGCTGCTGGTTCTAGCCTGCAGCACAACGCTGGGAGCAGTGGAGGGCATCCAAATCGGAACGCCGCTCGCTCAGACCCTCGTTCCGCCTTGGGACGCCCGCGGCGTGGGCCTGCCGCCCGCGCAGGCGATTGCGTGTCTGGACATCAGCCGTGACGGCCGCTTCGTCGCCGTCGGAACCACCGCTGCGCCAGGCGTCCCGAACCTGTTCGTGCTGGACGAAAACGGCAAGCTTGTCGCACAGCACCGGGCAGGCCACCGCTGGCTCAATGAGGTCGCGCTTTCGGACGACGGCAGTTTCGCGGCTGCGCTCTGCACGATCCCGGAAGGCACCGCAGGCGATACGCCGCAGTTTTTCGGCTTTCATCAAGGCAAAGCGCTGGCGCAACTTTCTGATCGCTTCAAGTTTCGCGACTTCCGGCCCGCAGGGTTCATGTTTCATTATGGCGAGCATTCGAACCACATTCCGAACGTGTCTCATTGGGCCGGCGGCCGCTGGGTCGTTGCTGGCGACGACGTAGTGCACTGGCTGCCACTGCCGGAAGCGCCGCCGGCAGGGACGCCGGCGCCACCGGCGCTGGACGAGACGCGCGGCGCGCAGAGCGCGCACCTCGGCGCCGGTGTGACGACGGCCTTCGCTGCATCGCCATCGGGCGTAGTGGCTGTGGGCCGGTTCGTTGGCCAGGCGCAGCGCACAGAGAAATTTCGCGACCTGTTGTTGCTCAACCCCAAGAAGCCAGGTGCGATCGTCTGGTCGCGCGAGCCGAGCGCTGATGCTGCTGTATCGCCCGAACCCGAGAAAGGTGTCTACGGCCCGGCGACGCCGCCGTATCGCGACGTGAAGTTTGTGGCGCCGCTGGCGCTGGCGCTCAGCACGGCCAGCGACCAGTTGGCGGTCGCCGACTACGCGGGCTGGCAGCGCGTCTTCAGCCCGCGCGACGGCAGTGATTCAATTCACTTCGGCACGCGCTTCATGCCTTCGCGACCCACGATCCACATCTACGATGCTGCCGGCAAAACGATACGCCGAATCGGGCCGGAGTCGTTCTCTGAACCCTTCTGGTGCGACCTGACGTTTTCGCCGGACGGCAGCAAGCTTCTGATCTGGCCGCACAACTGGGCCAGCCGCGGCTTAGGCGGGCAGCCCCTTTTGCCAGCGGACGAGAAGTGCCGAACGCTCTACGTCCTCGACATCGCGAGCGGCGCGCTTCAAGCGTCGCAGTTCCCCGATGCCATCGCCTCCGTGGGCGTAAGCGCCGGCACGATTGCTGTCGGCTGCTGGGACCACAAGGTCTACCTGCTGGACAGCGCGGGCCAGCCCAAGGCAAACGTCCCGCAAGGAGTCGCGGTGGGTGCGGTCAGTCTCGTCCGCGCCGCCGCGGAAGGAAAGCGGATCGTTGTTGCGACGACCGCCGGCTGCGTTCAGATGTTGGATGGAGACGGCAAACTGCTTTGGAAAACCGACCTGAACGCAGCGGCGCAAGACACGCTTGAGTCCGCGGCAAGCCGCGAACACAAGCGTGCCACCGCTCAGAAGCCCAAACCCGGCAGTGTGGGTCCACGCATCTGGCGCACCAACCATGGCCAGTATCACAGTGACCTGGGCTCGCAGCTTGTGATCGAGGCGCCGCAAGGGCTGCTCATGATAGACCCGAACGCGGGGGGCTCCTTTGCGCGAAACTGGGCGTTGATCGAGGGCGCGGGACTCGACCCGATGCGCTTGAAGTACGTGCTGCTCACACACGAACACGGCGACCACGCGCCGGGCGCGTGCCTGTGGCGCCTGGCGACCGGCGCGCAGGTCGTTGCGAGCGCGGAATCCGCGTACTTGATGCAGCACCATATGCCCGGCGGCACTGGCTACGGCTTTCATCCGCCGCAACCGGTGGACATCGTGATCCATGAAGACAAGGATCTCGATCTGGCCGGCCTGAAGGTCAGAGCGATCCGCTTGCCCGGCCACACCTACGGCTCGATGGGTTACCTCTTTGAAGAAGACGGCAAGACCTATGTGGCGACCGGCGACCTGATCATGCCCGGTGGCGTGCTCGGATATTCGGGCAGCCTGGATTTCAGCGCGCAGGATGTGCTGAGCAGCCTGCGCAAACTTGCCGCGATCAAGCCCGATGTAGTTCTGGGCGGCCACGGCGGTGGCGGCCCGGATGAGTTCATCGCGAAAGGCATCGAGGCGGGCGAGCAGACGGGCTGGTCCAAAATGACGCCGACCAAGCCGAATCCTCTCTGCCGTTTCACGCAAACCAACTATCTCGTCGCGGCCTGGCTCGAACCAATCATTGCGGCAGCGTACGGCGATTTTGATGGTGATGGCCGCCCCGATGTCGCGGTGCTGGTGGCGAAAGGCAAGGGCTCGCTGATCAAAGTCTACCTCAATAAAGGCGGGAAATTCGCAAATACGCCCGACGCCGAAGTGGATTTGCCCGAGCTCCAGAACCCGTGGAAGCTGCGGACGATTCAACTGAGCAAAGGCAAGCGCCCCGATTTCTTTGTGTCGTCAGAAGGCCTGTGCGTGCTGCTGCTCGCTCAGGAGGAGCCGCTCAAGTTCAAGCACGTGCCGCTTTTGGTCACGCGTGGCTGCCAGGTCGCCAACGGCGACTTCAGCGGCAGCGGCCGAACGGATTTGTTGATCGGCTCGCGCTTCGTATCGGGCGTTTCGCTGGCGTGCCAGCAGGAAGACGGCACTTTCAAGATGCGGCAGATCAACACCTCCGCCGGCTACATGGACATGGCGGTGGCCGACGTCAACGGGGATGGGCGCACGGACCTGATTCTCTCCAATGGCGACATTTTCTTGCGTCAGGCGGACGGGAGCCTTTCGCCAACGCCGTCCTTGCGTCTGAAGCCTCCGCTCACTGAACAGAAGGGCTGGACGTGGCTGGCCGCCGCCGATTTCGATCATGATGGTTCAGTGGATGTAGCCTTGCTGGCCGGCGGCACGGAAGGCGCTTGCGTGTGGCTATATCGCAACACGAAGAACGCGGAGGCGCCTTTCGCTGCCGAACCGAGCCCTAAACTGGTGGTGCCTGCGACCGACGTCTGCCGCGATGGCCCCACCGTCGCGGATCTGAATGGCGACGGGATCCCAGACCTGATCCTTCACAGCCGCGGGGAACAAGGCGGCGTCGTTATTCTGAGCGGCTCGGCAACCGATGGCCTCAGCGCCCAGCGCGTCCTGCCGATCAAACTCGATTACGGTCCGCATTTCGACACGCGCTTTGGCGTGGCCGACTTTAACGGCGATGGCCGTCCGGACTTGGCAGGCTTCGGGCGTGCGGCCACGGGTGCGTTGGGCGTCTACATCTGGCTGCAACCCAATCGCTGAGAGGCGTGCATGATGAAAGCCTGGGAAGAGTTCTGTCCAAACCTGCACCTGTGCAGTGCGCCACTGCATTCCTCCGCCAAACCCTGTAAAAAAGTGCACATGTGGTGATCGCCCAGCTTCCATCCTCAAGCCTCAGGTCTCAAGCCTCAAGCCTCTTCCGTCCAAACCTGCACATGTGGTGATCGCCCGACTTCCATCCTCAAGCCTCAGGTCTCAAGCCTCAAGCCTCTTCCGTCCATGTGGTGGTCCATCAGAACCGTGACCGTGAGGGAGCGGCGAAGTCACCACAAACCTGTCCAAAAGTGCACATGTGCAACTTCGCTGACCCCTGACCCCTGCCCCCTGGACCCCGACCCCTGAACCCTGCCGTTATTCGATTATCAAAGAACACCTTCAGCCAAGGCATAGTTTCCAACTCTGCCCCGTATAACTATGACGATCCAGCCTCAAAATTACTGCACTGTTTTTGGTTTTATTTTAGGTAATCTATAAAGTTCAGCGCGCTCGGTCCACGAATTCCTTTGCGCCCTGCTTAGGCGCGAACTCTAGCCGGAACTCGAAACTGGGCGCGACGCGGTGTAAAAGAGCCGATATTGAATTACAGTATTCGCGGAAACGACCTTCCATGACGCCACTCGAAGCATATCTTCAGGAAGTCCACGCCACGCGCTCGACCGGCGCGAGCGTGCCGGAGACCTCGTACTATCCGGCGCTGGCGAATCTCCTGAACGCCATCGGCGGCGGCATGAAACCGCGCGTGCACTGCGTCATCAACTTGCAGAATCGCGGCGCGGGAATTCCTGACGGCGGGCTGTTCACGCCCGACCAGTTTCAGAAAGGCGGCGACGGGCCGCTCGCGGGTCAGTTGCCATCGCGCGGCGTGCTGGAAGTTAAGTCGCCGAAGGACGACGCATGGGTTACTGCGGACGGCGCGCAGGTCACACGCTACTGGGGCCGCTACCGCCAAGTGCTCGTGACAAATCTTCGCGACTGGGTTCTGGTCGGCGAAGGCCCCGACGGCAAATCCACCAAGCTTGAATCGTACCAGCTCGCCGACAGCGAAGCGGCTTTCTGGCAGACGGCCGCGCATCCGCGCGTTGCGGTCGGCCGGCATGGCGTCGCCTTTGAAGAGTTCCTGCGGCGCATGCTGCTGCACGCGGCCGGCCTTGCAGACCCAAAGGACGTAGCGTGGTTTCTCGCGTCGTATGCCCGCACTGCCAAGGCCCGCATTGAACACTCCCAGCTTCCCGCGCTGGCGATGGTGCGGCAGGCGCTCGAAGAATCGCTCGGTATGAAATTCCAGGGCGAGCGCGGCGAACATTTCTTCCGCTCCACCTTCGTGCAGACTTTGTTTTACGGCGTGTTCTCGGCCTGGGTGCTGTGGTGCAAGAAGCAGCCCCGCGCGCCCTTGCAGGAGCCCCGCGCGCCCTCGCAGGAGCCCCGCGCGCCCTCGCCCGTGGATGCGCCCTCGCGCGGGGAATGTAAAGTGCAGGAGCCACGGGCGCCCTCGCCCGTGGATGCGCCCTCGCGCGGGGAATGTAAAGTGCAGGAGCCCCGCGCGCCCTCGCAGGAGCCCCGCGCGCCCTCGCAGGAGCCCCGCGCGCCCTCGCGCGGGAAATGTAAAGTGCAGGAGCCACGGGCGCCCTCGCCCGTGGATGCGCCCTCGCGCGGGAAATGTAAAGTGCAGGAGCCACGGGCGCCCTCGCCCGTGGATGCGCCCTCGCCCGTGGATGCGCCCTCGCCCGTGGATGCGCCCTCGCGCGGAGAAAAAGCGGGCGGGGCGCCCGCTGCTCCTCGCGTACAGGAGCCCCGCGCGCCCTCGCGCGGGGAAATAGCGGGCGGGGCGCCCGCTGCTCCTTGCTTCAACTGGCACGAAGCCGCGTGGTCCCTTCGCGTGCCGATGATCCGGGCGCTGTTCGAACAGGTCGCCTCGCCCGCGAAGTTGGAGCCGCTCGGTCTTGTCGAAGTCCTCGATTGGGCCGCCGCCGCGCTCAACCGTGTGGACCGCGCGGCGTTCTTCTCGAAATTCGAGGAAGGCCACGCAGTCCAGTATTTCTATGAACCGTTTTTGGAGGCGTTCGACCCGGAACTGCGCAAAGAGCTGGGCGTCTGGTACACGCCGCCCGAAGTCGTGCAGTACATGGTCGGCCGCGTGGACGCCGTGCTCAAGGACGAGTTGGGCATCGCGGATGGTCTTGCGGACAAAAACGTCTTTGTACTCGATCCCTGCTGCGGCACCGGCGCATATCTGGTGGAAGTGCTGCGCCGCATCGCCGCCACGCTGAAGGAAAAGGGCGATGACGCGCTGGCCGGCCAGGACTTGAAGCGCGCGGCAATGGAGCGCGTCTTCGGTTTCGAGATTCTGCCCGCGCCGTTCGTGGTCGCTCATCTGCAACTCGGCCTGCTCCTGCAAAACTTGAACGCGCCGCTGGCCGAAAAGCAGAGCGAGCGCGTCGGCGTGTATCTGACCAACGCGCTGACGGGCTGGACGCCGCCCAAGCAGCCCAAGACGAAACTGCTGTTCCCTGAAATGGAAGAGGAACGCGAAGCGGCCGAGAAGGTCAAGCGCGAGACGCCGATTCTGGTGATCCTCGGCAATCCGCCGTACAACGGATTCGCGGGACTGGCCGTCGAAGAAGAGCGCGAACTGACCGAAGCCTACCGCACCGCAAAGAAAGTCGCCGGGCCGCAGGGCCAGGGCCTCAACGATCTGTACGTGCGCTTCTTCCGCATGGCTGAGCGCCGCATCGTCGAGATGAACAAGCCGGCCAAAGGCGTCGTGTGCTTCATCTCAAATTACTCCTGGCTGGACGGCCTCTCGTTCACCGCCATGCGCGAGCGCTACCTGGAAGCCTTCGACAAGGTTTGGGTGGACTGCCTGAACGGCGATAAGTACAAGACCGGGAAGGTTACGCCAGATGGCGCGCCGGACCCCAGCATCTTCTCCACGGAGTACAACCGCGAAGGCATTCAGGTCGGCACCGCCGTCACGCTGATGGTGCGCAGGGGAGATGTAGCACAGCGGCCCTCCGCTGTGCAGATAAAAAACTCCCAGCCGGGGGCGGCTGGGCCACAAATCTTCTTCCGACACTTCTGGGGCAAAACGAAGCGCGCGGACCTTGCAGGCGCAGCCGCAAAGCTGACGCAGCGCGGTTATGAGCCGGTCGCTCCGATGCTGGCGATGGGACTGCCGTTCATGCCGTCCAAGTCGAACGCGGCATACTTCGAGTGGCCAGCACTCCCGGAACTTTTCCCGACAAACTTCCCGGGGATTCAGACCGGCAGGGATGACTTTCTTGTCTCTATCGAGCGTGAGCCTTTGTTAGCGCGCCTGAAAGAGTATTTCAACTCGGACGTCTCCCATGAAGAGATGAGACGGCGGCATCCAGGCATCATGGAGGACTCGGCTCGCTTTAGGGCTGAGAAGACACGCGAAATCTTGCGTCAACGCGGGTTGCTTGCGGACAACATCATCCGCCACTGCTATCGGCCGTTTGATGCGCGGTGGCTCTATTGGGAGCCGGAAACCAAGTTGTTGGACGAAAAACGCGAAGAATCGTACCCGCATTTCTTTGAAGGCAATCTATCCCTCGCGATAGCGCAAAAGAACCGAAAAGATTGGGATCCGCCGGTGCTTTCACGTTTGCGCTGCGCACGCCACCTCATTGAGCGTGGAGCGAATCTCTTCCCGCTGTATCTCAGCGGCCCGCACCTGCCGCACGGCCTGCTGGATGGCCCGCCCAAGACGGGCAAGGTGCCGAACCTATCGGACAAGGCCGTTGAGTATCTGGCGAAGCTGGAAGAAGGAGCGGCGGGCGCCTCGCCCGCAGAATCTTCCGCGCGCGAGGGCGCGCGCGGCTCCTTGCTCTTCTTCCACACACTGGCAGTGCTGCACGCGCCTGTGTACCGCGAGCAAAACGCCGGGGCGCTGCGGCAGGACTGGCCGCGCATCCCGCTGCCGGAGAGCGAGAAGGCGCTGGAAGCGTCGGCTGAGCTGGGCCGCGAGTTGGCCCGCTTGCTGGACCCCGAAGCGCCGGTCAAAGGCGTGACCAGCGGCACGACACGCGCGGAACTGAAAGTCATCGGCGTGATCTCGCGAGACACAGGAGCGGCGGGCGCCCCGCCCGCCAAATCTTCCACGCGCAACATAGGAGCGGCGGGCGCCCCGCCCGCTGAGTCTTTCACGCGCGAGGGCGCGCGCGGCTCCTTGCCCGACTCTTCCACGCGCGAGGGCGCGCGTGGCTCCTTGCCCGACTCTTCCACGCGCGAGGGCGCGCGTGGCTCCTTGGACCCGAATGCCGGCGACTTGGCCGTAACGGCCGGCTGGGGCCACGGCGGACAAGGCGGCGTGACGATGCCCGGCAAGGGCAAGGCCATTGAGCGCCCCTACACGCCAGCCGAACGCGACGCAATCGAAGCAGGTGCCAAAGCGCTGGGCTTGAAACCCGCCGACGCGCTGCGGCTGCTCGGCGAGACGACTTTCGACGTGTATCTAAACGGCGTGGCCTACTGGCGCAACATCCCCGCCCGCGTGTGGGATTACACGCTCGGCGGTTACCAGGTCATCAAGAAGTGGCTGTCCTACCGCGAAAAACCCCTGCTCGGCCGCGACCTGACCTTGGACGAAGCCCGCGAGGTAATGAACATCGCCCGCCGCATCGCCGCAATCCGGCTGATGGAGAAGGCGTTGGACGAGAATTTTGCAGATACGTCCGGACACTAGCGGGAATTCGTGGACAGAGCACCCTATCGCCAGAATTCCGGTGACCCCGGAGTTAAATCCAGGTCGTATCGGAAACTATCGCACTAGCGTTGCCTCACGACACGCTGCTGTTTCAGCGAACCTAAGATGACGTGTTCCACGGGTTCTTGCGTCGAAATGCGGAGGTAAACGGCGTCGTAGAGCGCAAACGCTTTGGCCACCGCGGTGCAGTGCTGCTGGTGCATCCGTTTGTATTCCTGGAGCGTGTTGCCGCGAACGGTCAGCGGAATCGTCTCGCCGCTTTCCATATCCTCCAGGTCCATTTCTCCGGATAGGTCCGGCGCTTCGTCGGCGGGATCGGTGATATGCAGCGCTACGATACTGTAGTTGGCGTAGACGAGCGACCGGAGACCTTCGTCCAGCGTGCTGGCCGAGCAGAAATCGGAAATCAAGAACGCCAGTCCCGGGCGTGTGTTCTGGATGCTGAATGCTTTCAGCGCCGCGCTGAAATTCGTTTTGCCTTCCAGCGTTGTGCGGTCGAGGACGTCCAGCAAAGCGGCTGTGCTGGGCTTGCCTTTCGGCAGGTAACGTTCGCGCAGTGCGTCCGTGAACGCAAAGACGCCCGTCCAGTCCTCGTTGATAAAGCCGATATAGGCCAGCGCCGCGGCGAGCGACTTCGCCACCGCTCCCTTTGCAGGTTTGCCGAATGCCATCGAGCCGCTCGCGTCCAGAAGGACATTTATGCGCAGGTTCTCTTGCGTCTCGAAATTCTTGACGACCAGTTCATCCAGGCGCGCGTAAACGTTCCAGTCGATGCTGCGGAAATCGTCGCCGGGGGAATATTGTTTGTGGTCGGCGAACTCCATGCCTTCCGAGCCGCGCGCACGGCTGAAACGTTTGCCCGTGCTGCTACCGGGAAACGTTTTGGGCGCGGCCAGGCTGACCTGGCTGAGTTTGGCCATCAGACCCGGACCGAGCAGTTCTTCGGGTCTTTCGGTCGAGGTTGGATTGTTCACCGCAGTCTCCTGTCAACGTGACTCGGCGATTTTGAATACCCCGCGCCACGTTTTCGGGTGATACTGGTTTATTCACTTACAAGCAAGATCGCTCGGGAGCAGCTCAATATCACAAATCGCAACCTTTGTCTCACAACAAGGCCGCGATAGTCGGACGTCTGGAGTGTAGTACTGGCATCGGATCATTCCGGTCAAGAGAGGCGTCCTTGATGGCGGCCAATGCACTGTTCAGTTTGATCGCCAGTTACCGCCGGCGCTTGCTGTTGGCCGCGACGCTGGCCGGTGGGCTGAGCGCGCTGCCTTGGGGCGCGGCGGCGGCGATGGCGGCCATTCTCATTCTAAAAGTTGCGGGCGCCGGAAAGTCGCTCGCGCTGCTGGGCTTGATCGCGATACCCCTGGCGTTCATCATCGGCGCCGCGCTCGCGATGCGTGCCAAACACTACAGCGACGATCAGGCCGCCAAGCTGCTGGACCATCAGCTTGGATATAGCGATCGCATAGCGAATGCGTTCTATTTGTTGAAACACGCCGGTCCGCATCCATCACCTTTTGTGACTTTGGCAATTCGCGACGGCATGGCCGCCGCCGAAGAAATAAAGCTGGGCACGCTGGGGGGCTTCCGCTGGCCAAGGCGTGGCACCTGGGGTGTTGCGGCGTGCGTGCTGGCGCTGAGCTCGTGCCGACTGCTGTATCCACCGGTCGTGCTCACCACTGAGCAAGCTGTCGCGCAGGCCAGTCAGGAAGAAATGCGCAAGATGCTGCGCGGACTGGGTGACCTGCCGGGCCTGTCGGACGAGCAGAAAGAAGATTTCAAGAAGCTGCTCGAAGACCTGAATATCTCCGAAGAGGAGATGAGCAAGATGAGCCAGGCCGACATCATGCGCCTGCTCAATGAGAAAGGCATCACGTACAAAGGCGGACAGAAAGCGAAGGCGTTCGAGACCGTCAAGAACGCGATGGCCGATTTGGAATTTCAGAAGCAACTGGCCGCCGAGATCGAGCAGAAGAACAAAGAAGATTATCAGATCGCCCTGAGCACCGGCGAGAAGATGAAGGCCACGCGCATCAAGACGGATGTGCCGGATGAAAAGATTGCGCGCGCGCGGCTGCAGAGCTCCCTGGGCGTCGCGGCTCCCAGCGAGTCAGAGGAATTGGATCGGCTGCAGCGTCAGGAAGAACTAGCCTCCGAGAACGCAAAGAAAGCGCGCAGCAAGATTGGACTAAAGAACAATCCTGGCGCCAAAGTCGATGCCAGCGCGCTGCTTCAGACCAGCGAGCAGTTCCAAAAGGAAACGGAAGCCGCCATCGCCGATCCCAGCAGCGCTGCCGCAAAACGGGTCCGCAGCGCGCACAAAGAAATCCTGAAGAAAGAGATTGAGAAGGGTGAGATTCCCGCAGGCACGGCGGAAAAACTGCAGCACCTGATGCAAATGGAGTGAACGGAAGTGCTGAGTGCTGAGTGCTGAGGCGCAAGCGAGCCAAACAATGCGATTGTTGTTTCCATGGGGATTGCTGGCGCTCACGCTGTTGATCGGCGTGGTGCTCGCTTATCTGCTGAGACTGCCCCGGCGCCGGCGCCCGGTGCCGGATCTCGCCCCGTGGCTGACGATTTCGCGGGCGGACCGGCGCATCAGCAACGAGCGGCGCACGCTGGTCTCGCTGGGCTTGCAGGTGGCGATCGTCATTTTGCTGGTGCTCGCGTATGTGAAACCGTACGTCACCGGCGGGTCCGAGGCGCGCCACGAGATCGTGCTCGTGGACCTGTCGCGTCCCACGCGTGCGCGCGATGCGGTCGCACTCAAGGCGCTTCAAAACCAGGAGCAGCCGAAGGTCAGCGGACGCACGCGCCTGGAACACGAGCAAGCCGAGTTGCTGCGCCTCATCACGGGCATGAGTTACGACGATCGCATGACGCTGATCGGCGTCGGCGCGCGACCGGCGATTCTGGCCAGCAATGAAAGAGAGCCGGCGATTCTCGCCCGTCGCGTGAATGAACTGCAGGCTCAGGATGAAGTCGCCGACTTCCGCCCCGCTTGTCAGCTCGCGGTGGAACTGGCCCGGGCCGTTCCACATTCACACCTGACGCTCCTCACCGGAAGCACGCCGCAGCCAGAGCAATTTGAGCCGCTCGCGGATTTGCCGCTGGAAGCCGGAAGCGTCCGTCACGTATCGTTCTGCAAAGCCGCGGAGAACGTCGGCATTGCGGCGTTCAAGAGCCGCAAGAGTCTCGGCAGCGCGGCGGATTTTCACGCCATGGTGACGGTCGTCAGCTCATGCAGTCAGAGCGTCAAAGTTCAGGTGGAACTCAAGCTGAACGATCGGACGCTGGATCTCAAAGAAGTCGAGCTTCCGCCCGGCGGAACGCAGACGGTTTCATTCTCGAAACCTTATCGCGTCGGCGGCGTGCTGAAGGCACGCCTGCTGGTGCAGGACGCCCTGGCTGAGGACAACGAGGCGCTGGATTATTTGCCCGCGCCCCGGCGCATGCGCGTCGCGCTCATCACACGGACCGCGATGGATGAGAAGCAGGTCAACGAGTACTACCTGTCGAAGATCCTGCGCTGCGACACCGGAATCGAAGGCGTCTTTTTGCCCGCGGACGATTATCTCAAGATCGCGAAAGACAAAAATGGACTGAAAGCCGCGATGGAGGCGGCCGTCTTTGACAACTGGGCGCCGCCGGCCGATCTGCTTCCGCCCGTGCACGCGCTGTTCATCAATGCCGAATCGCCCGACATTCCTGGCGAGGTGCTCAAGGTACTGGGTGAGCGTCCCGTGATTCGCAGGTGGGACGAAGGCCACCCCTTGATGAATTTCCTGAATTTGCGGGATGTGTTCTTGAAGCTGGCCAAGGAGTTCCGTCTCGGCGACAGCAGCACGGACGTGGTCGCGGAACTGGTCAGTTCGCCGCTGATCGTGGCCAAAGAGTTCGCTCACCGAAAAATCGCATACGTCGGCTTCAATCCCGCAGACTCGGACATTCAGTTTCGAAAAGAACTGCCGCTGCTGGTCTTCAACTGCTTCGAATGGTTCAAGCGCGGGCCGGAGCCCGTCACTCAAATCGCACCGGGACAGCCGATGCCGCTGCAGGTCAGCGACACGTCGTGGAAGAACCTGATTGTACTTCCGCCGGGCGAGGGCGCCATGCCGCAGACGATCGCCATCCGCGAGGGCGCGGAGAGCGCGCTGCTTTTCGAAACGTTCAGGCAAGGCATCTATCAATATAGAGGCGACAACGAAACGGCGTTCAAGCGCGGCTGCGCGGTGTTCTTTGGGGCGCTCTGGGCCAGCAATCTGGCGCCGTCCGGCGAGCTGAAGATCGGACGCAAAGATGAGAAGGGGCAGGTCGTGGAGAACCGGATTGCGCAGGACAGCGGCGCGCAGCCCGGGCGGGGTTGGCTGAGCGGTGAGTGGTGGGTGCGCTTCCTGTGGTTGGCGCTGGCGCTGTTGCTGGCGGAGAACTACGTGTTCCACCGCCGCATTTTCTTCTGAGTATGCACGGCAGCGTCCGCTGGCTGCCCGTGCAGGAGTGCCGCATGCGTTGTGAAATGCTGGTGCCAGAGCTTTGGGCGCTCCTGCTGCTCCTGCCGCTGGTGCTGTATTTCGTTTTTAAGACGTTTGCCGAGACCAGTCGCCGCCGGCAGATCGCCATGGGCGTGCTGCGCGTCCTCGTGGTGGCTCTGGTGGTGACCGGATTGGTGCGCCTGCGCGTCTGGCGGAAAGTCGCCGAGACACGGCTGTGCATTCTGGCGCTGGTGGATGTCTCGGAAAGCATGCCTGAAAACACGGCAGCCGACGTGGCTCGAGAGCTGGCCGAACTATCCAAGAGCGCTGGGCCCGAGAAACAGATAGGGCTGATTCTGTTCGCTGGCCGCAGCCGGGTCGCGCTGGCGCCGTCGAGCAATGTGCTCGCCGAAGCCGATCTTCTGAAAACGCTGCAGCAAGCGCTTCAAGCCCCGCGCGGCAGTCAGGAGTACCAGGCGCTGGAGCGCCAGGAGACTCGGTACGAACCCGCCTTGGAATTGGCCGCGTCAACTTTTCCGCCGGGCTTTGGCAAGCGCATCCTGTTGTGGTCCGACGGCAATGAGACGGACGGCAACAGCTTGCGATTGGCCAGCAGCCTGGGGCGCAGCGGCATCGATCTGAATGCGCGCGTCGTCGAGGCCAAGGACAGGCCGCTGGATGTGCTGATGGCTGCCGTCGAGGCCCCGACGCAAGTGCGTACCGCGGAAGCGTACGACGTGAAAGCCAATTTGCTCGCCAGCCGCGCCGCCAGCGGCAAGGTGCGGCTGTATCGCAACGGCTTTCTGGTTGGGGCGAAGGACGTGTCCCTGGCGGCCGGTGCGACGAGCGTGGTGTTCCGGCAGAGCCTGAAAGAAAGCGGGCAGTACCTCTATCGCGCGGTGTTCGAGACGCAGGAGAAGCAGCCGAAGGACAACGATGAAGGCTTTGCGTACACGACGGCGACCGGTCCCCTGAAAGTGCTCGTCATTGGCGCCTACGAACTCGAAGCGGCCAGCCTTGTCCAAGCGCTGCGCGCGCAGAAGATGATTGTGGAATACCGCGATGCGTTCGGCGCGCCACAGACGCTGCTCGATCTTTTCGGCTACGACGCGGTCGTCCTCAACAACGTTCCGGCCAGCAAACTGAACGAAAACCAGATGCGCATGCTTCGCGATTACGTGCGGGATTTCGGCGGCGGTCTGCTGGTGGCCGGTGGGAACCGCAGCCTGGGTCCTGGCGAATACAGCGCTACGCCGCTGGAAGATGCGCTGCCGGTGACCTGCTCGGCCGAAGGCATGCTGGCGCCTTCCACGGCCGTGGTGCTGGTGGTGGACACGTCGCGCAGCATGGTCACGCAGCACCTGGAATCGGGCGAGAAGTTCGACGGCGTAAAGTACATGACGGAGGCGGCGAGCCTGATCGTGGCGCAGCTTTCGCCCAAGGACTTCTTCGGCATGATCGGCACGGGCAACGAGCGTGTGACGCCGCGCTGGCTGGTGCGGCTGCAGAAAGTGTACGACAAGGAACGGATCTGCGCCGATATTCAGCGGCAACTCACCGCGCCGGACGCCTTCAGCATGCGCTCGAATGTGTACCAATCGATGCGCCGGGCAGGCGACGAGCTGGCTCAGCAAGACACGCGGCGCAAGAGCGTGATCGTCCTCTCGGACGGCTGCTTTGAAACCGGTTTCAATTATCCGCGCCTGGCCGCGAAGATGAACTCCGACGGCATTCAGATTTCGGCGATTGCCGTCGGTCCGGAATGCGACACGAATGCCATGCAGGAACTCGCGCGGTGGGGTGGCGGCTTGTGCCAGACCGCCGCGGAGTCCGGCGCTGCCAGCCAAGATGCCAGCCAGACCGTGGATGTCGTGAAGAAGGTCTTCGACAGTTCGGCGGCGAGTCTGATCATCGAAGAGCCGTTCCGCGCGCGCAAGATCGCCGATTCAGCGCTCGTCGGTGATATCGATGTCTCCACCGCGCCGACACTGTTCGGCTATGTGCGCACAAAACTGAAACTCGGTGCGGCAAACGTTCTGGCCGTGCCGCCGGAGTACGATCCGCTGCTGGCAGTCTGGAACTGCGGCGACGGCAAGGCGGCGGTGTTTACATCCGACGCGTCGGACCGTTGGGCGATTTTGTGGCTGCGCGAATGGGGCCGCAACTTCGAGACGTTTTGGTCGGACGTGGTGCGCAGCCTGACACGACGCTCGCAACGCAGCCGGTTGATTCCCGAAGTCCGGTTGAATGGCCAGCAGCTTGCGCTGAACGTGGATTTTCTCGATGCGCGCGGCGAGTTCATCAGCGGGCAGTCGCTGCGCGGGGAGCTCTACTACCTGGGCGAGCAGGGCTATCTCTATTCGCGCACGACCCAGGAGAAGATCGCTCTGGCGGCTGACGGTCCGGGGCGTTACGCGGGCGGGTTGCGCTTGTCGAAGAAAGGTTTGTATGCGCTGAAAGTCGCAGGGCCGGAGCACGGGCAGATCGTGACGACGGGGCTGGTGCTTTCGAACTTCAAGGAATACCTGTCGCTGACGGCGAACAGCGCGTTTCTTTCCGAACTGGCGAGCGCGGGTGGCGGAAAGAGTGGCGTTGACCCGGCGCAGGCGTTGTCGCTTGACGGCAAGCAACGCGAGACGATGACGGATGTGAGCCACTGGGGAATCTTGCTTGCCGCGGTTCTTTTCCTGGCCGATGTGCTCGCCCGCCGCTGGCCGGCGCTGGCGCCGCTGTTTGTGCGCAAAACAGCAGGGTTCGGGGTTCAGGGTTCAGGGTTCAGGGCCGGGGAGCGGAAATTGTGAAGCCTCTCGCAAATCCAGATCCTCGTACACGAAACCGTAGCCCCGTTGTCCTCTGCGCCCTCTGCGTCCTCTGCGGTGCGCTTTGCGCCGGCGAGGGCGGCTACAAGGAGATCAAGCCGCAGGATTTGTTCGGCGCGGCGTGGCCCTCGTTCAGCGCGCAGCTCAACAGTTTGATCATCAACCCACGCGACGAAGACGGCTTTCATCGCATGTTCCGCATGGCGCAGACCTACGATGCGGAATCGAAAGTGCCGCAGATTCTGCGCAAGCTGCTGGCGGAAAAACAACGCGACAACCCGCGGCTGAAGACGCTGATCGGATTGTTCTACAAGGAAATCCGCGACTACGGGCAGGCGATCACGTATTTCCGCGACGCGCTGAAAACGTCGCCGGACGACTACTACGCGCATTACCAGCTCGCGCACTTGCTCGGCAAACAGGAGGGTGACGCCTCCTTTAAGGAGGCGCTGGAGCATTACCGGACGGCCGCCGCGCGCGTGGGCGCGTCGGACGTTGAGCACAAGAGCCGCATCTTCCAGGAATGGGGCGAATTGGTCATGGATCGCTCCGGGGCCGCCGGCACGGAGGCCGGCGCCACCAGAGCGCAAGCCGCTCAGATCTGGGACCGCCTGATCGCCGATGAACGGCGCTTCGACAAGCCGACGTACGAGCGTCTGGCGCAGATCTACCAGCGTTACGAAATGTGGGAGAAGGCGGCGGCTACGTACCAGGCGTGTCTGGCGAACGTCATCGGCGAGGATAATCCCGCGCGAGTGGCCACGCTGGATTCCATTGGCCAACTCGCGGAAAAGACCGGCAACAACAAGGCCGCGATCGATGCCTACCGCGAGGCGCTGGCCTTAGTGGATGAAAACCACTGGCTGCACAAACGGCTGGTTGCTCAGATTTTGAAGTACCGCAAGAAACTGGGCGAGCAGGATGCGTACTTGCGCGAGTTGGAGCAGTTCGCGAAGGACCGCCCGCAAAGCGTCGAGCCATTGCGCGATCTGGCGCTGGCTCATGCGAGCAGCGATGCCGTTCCGGCGGCTGCCGCGGACTTGGAGAAGGCGCACGCGCTTTCGCCAAAGGACACGTCGATTATTTCGGAGTTGCTGCTCCTTTATGGCCGCTCAGCAGACCCTGCGTCGCGGGCGAAGAAACCGGCGCTTTACCGCAAGCTGATCGCGGCGATGCCAGAGAACTTTGACGCCTACGTGGCTCTGGCTGATTCGTACTGGGACTTGAGCGACGCCGCTCAAACGCAGGAAGCGTTGCAGATGCTGCAGGAGAACGCCAGCCGGTTGCCTGAGAAGGATTTGGTGCTGGCGCGGGCGTATCGCAAGTACGGCATGCCGGCGAAAGCGCGCAATGCGTTTGAACGCGCCGTTGCCGCCGATCCGGGAAACAGCGGGGCGTTGATGGAGCTCTGCGATTTCGCTTTGCAGTGTGCGGAAGGGAAGAAGACCGATCCGGACCTGCAACGCGCCGTAGAGATCCGCGACGCGCTGATGGCCAGCGGCAGGCTGGACGAGAGCGGGTTTGTGCGGCTGATGCAAGTCTTCGAGAGTCACCAGCGGCCAGAGGAGGCCAAGAGCATCATCGGGTACGCGGCCGTGGAAGCGTTTCCGCAGAGTTTCCTGTGCCGCAGCGCGCTGGCCGATCTGCATTATTCGCGCAAAGAGTTCCACAAGGCGATTCAGCATTATGTTCTGGCTCTGGCGATGGCCCCGAACTTCTACTTCAAGCGGCTGGTGAACGATCGCTTGGTGACGCTCACCTTCAACTACGGCCGCCGCGTGAAGAACTTCATGGCCGAACCCACCGAGGACGAGAAGGCGAAGGGACTGCTCGGTGGCCCCAAGGGCGAAGGTCTGGCGCCGTGGGTCTATTACCTGCGGCTGAGGATCGCGGCCAATCCCCAGGATGGCGACAGCATGATGCTGCTGGCGCAGATCAACGATACCGTGCAGGTCGATGCCAAGCTCGACGGACAGGATGTCAAGACTGACCTGGCCGCGTCGCTGGCGCTCTACCAGTCGGTCGTGGACATGGATTTGAAGAACCTGGACGCGCACGCGGCGCTCGCCCGGTCGCATGCGACCGCCGACAACATAAAGGAGGCGGTACAGGAGAACTGGGTGTTGGAGGAGCTCAGTCCCGTCGGCAAGTGGCAGTACATCATGAACGCCGGCGATATTTTTGCGCTCGCAGGAGAAAAGGAAAAGGCGCTGAAGAATTGGGAGCGCGTGCAGGAACAGGCCACGACGGAGCCGAATCTAGTGCATCAGCTCGCGGTGCGCATGTATCAGGCCGGCAAGCTGGACGCGGCGGTGGAGCTTGCGCGGAAAGCGGTCGCGGCGAACAAGAATCAATTCCGTTTCCACGTCACGCTGGCGAACTTGCTGGATGAGGTTGCGCGCACGGATGCGGCGAAGTACCCGGATGCCGTGACCGAATACAAGGTCGCCGTGGAGATGGCCAGCCAGAACCCAGGACTGGTGCATTTCCTTTCGCCAGTGCTGAAGCGACTCATGGACGTGCAGATCGCCCTGGGCCGTTCGTATTGGGCGGCCAAACGCTTCGACGCTGCGCTGCAGTGCTACAGCGATGCGCTCGCCACCGTAACGCAATCCTCCCGGATTGCGCGGCCGGAGCGGGGCGCAATCCAGGAGGATGGTGTTACGGCGGATTTGAACATGCAGCGCGCACGCTGCATGCTGGCGCTGGGCCAGAAGACTGCGGGCGAGGAGCTTCTGCGTGCGACGGCGAGCGCTCAGCCGGCGGCGGCCTATTGGTGGGATAGCCTGCAGACCATCCGAGGGCGCTATCTACTGGCGCTTTACGCGGCGGGCAAGAGTTCTGGCGAGGCGGCTCTGCCGGTGCTTCCGGCCGGACACCTCAGCGTGAGCGCCAAGAAAGTTTTGCATCTGCCGGCACTGATCTCCGCGATGCAAATGGGTTCCGGGGAGACGTTATGGCTCGACACTGGAACTCAATTCTATCGCGTGGACCTGAATCAGGCGGCCGTGAACAGCGTTTCGGTTCCGGAACTGACAGAAGGATCCGTTCGATATTGGCTGGACGCAAACCAGATCGGGCTGGTAGATGACGGCTCGTTCAAAGCGTGCGACCTCGCCTCGTCGAAGTGCCTCTGGAAGAGCGAAGCGTTGGTGCCGCAGTCAATTGCTGCAGGAGCGCGTGTGCTGGCGATATTCTGCGACGCCGACCCGAAACGGCCGGCTAGGAATGCGCCGTTGAAGGTACTCGATCGAGCGACGGGCAAGGAGCTTTGGCAGTGCGAAACGGCGACGGGTGAGATGACGCTCAGCGACGAATTGCTCGCGGTGCGGAGCGCGTCGGAGGTGACTGGATTCGATGTTGAAAGCGGAAAACTGCTCTGGCGCGCGCCGCTGGATCGCAAGGCGCTCTATCGCCGCCCGATCATCGCCGGCGACGCGCTGCTGCTGGTCAACGATCTCTCCAATGAGGTCACCGCGTACGATCTGCGCAGCGGCGAGATGCGCTACACGCGGCGGCTGCGTGATGCGCTGGTCTGCGATCCAGTGGTGCCGGCCTCCGTGCCGGCCGGCAGGGACACCGGCCCCACCGCTGAACGCGTTGTCTTTCATACGCTGCGAAAGCGCGCGCTGACGCTGCAGTGCCTGGATACCGTTACGGGACGGCCGGTCTGGGAGGCGTCTTTGGTGCAGCCCACGGAAGCGACTTCGAAGCAAGGCACGCCCATGCGCATGGAGGGACTTAGCCTGCCGCCGCTGGTCTGGCAGGGCTATCTGCTGCACCTGGATCTGGCTCACCATTGTATCTGGCCGGTGCGGATCGAGAACGGCGCGGTTGGCGAGCCGCTCGATCTGACCAAGGCGCTGGAGAGCCGGTTTTTGGACGAACTGTCGAGCTGGGATGTCAGCGGGACGACGTTGTGCCTGATGGCGAAGACGGGGCGTGTGGTGTTGGTGAAGTTGGTGAGTGGTGAGCGGTGAGGGGTAGTCTGGTCGTCTGGTAGCCTGGTCGTCTGGTGTCTGGTCTCGGGCGTTGCTATTCACCAGACTACCAGACCACCAGACACCAGACACAAAGAGGTCAACCTATGAGTGCAACGCGTGCGCAACCGAAGGCGTTCAGTGAAATGACCGAGGCGGATGCGGCGGCTGAGATTGGCGCATTCAATCAGGACTTTCGCCACGTCATGGCCGAAGTCGGCAAGATGATTGTCGGAATGCAGGACGTCGTCGAGAAAGTGGTGATCGCGATGATCTCCGGCGGGAACGTTTTGTTGGAAGGCGTGCCGGGGTTGGGCAAGACACAGCTCGTGAAGGTGCTCAGCCAGGCGCTGCAGATCGACTTCCGGCGCGTGCAGTTCACACCGGACCTGATGCCGGCGGACATCGTCGGCACGAACATGGTTGCCGAGGATTCCGGCGGCCGGCGCACGCTGCAGTTTCAGCGCGGGCCGATTTTCACGCACCTTTTGCTGGCCGACGAAATCAACCGCGCCACGCCGCGCACGCAGTCCGCGCTGCTGGAGGCGATGGAAGAACACAGCGTCACGGTTGGCGGCGTGACGTACCGGCTGGACGAGCCCTTCTTCGTGCTGGCGACACAAAATCCGGTGGAGCAGGCCGGCACGTATCCGCTGCCGGCGGCGCAACTGGACAAGTTCATGTTCAAACTGCTGGTGGACTATCCGACGTTCGATGAACTGGATGCGATCATCGAACGCACGACATCGTCGGTTCCACCGCAGATCAACCGGGTGACCTCGCGGGACGAAATCCTGCGCATGCGCCAGTTGGTGCGGCGCGTGCCAGTGGCGGGGCCTGTAGAAAGCTACGCCGCGCGGTTGTGCCTGGCGAGCGACCCGCTGTCGGCATTTGCAGCGCCGATGATCCGCAAGTACGCCAAGCACGGTTCGAGTCCGCGCGGGATCCTGGCGCTGATTCTGGGCGGGAAAATTCGGGCGCTGTTGGATGGGCGCTACAGCGTCGGCTGTGCGGACATCCAGAATGTCGCGCCGGCGACGCTGCGGCACCGTATCGCGCTCAACTTTGACGGCGAATCGGAGGAGATTGCGCCGGACGCGCTGGTCGCCGACCTGCTGAAAAGCGTTCCGGAGTTTGTTGAAGGGGAAGCTGAAGCGAAGGAGCTGGCACACCGATGAGCGACGCACCCAAAGCGACGGTCAAACAGTTTCAGGACACGTTCGCCGCGCTCGAAGCGGAGCTCGGCAAGGCGATCATCGGCCATCGCGAGATCATCCGCGACATGCTGATCTGCTTTTTTGCCGGCGGCAATCTGCTGATCGAAAGCAGCCCAGGGCTGGGCAAAACGCTGCTGGTGAAGACGCTCAGCAGAGTCGTGGACCTGAAATTTTCGCGCATTCAGTTCACGCCGGATTTGATGCCTGCCGACATCATCGGTACGAACATCGTGGCCGAAGGCGCCGACGGGAAGCGGTATTTCGAATTTCAGAAAGGCCCAGTTTTCACGCAGCTTCTGCTGGCGGACGAAATCAACCGCGCGACGCCGAAGACGCAGTCGGCACTGCTGGAAGCGATGCAGGAACGGCGCGTGACGGTGGCTGGGAAGACCGTCGACCTGGAGCAGCCGTACTTTGTCATCGCGACGCAAAATCCGCAGGACACGGAGGGGACGTACTCCATGCCTGAGGCGCAGCTCGACCGCTTTTTCTTCAAGCTGCGGCTCGAAAAACCGGGGATCGATTCGCTGCGCGCGATCAGCCAGCAGGCGTCAGCCGAGGAAGACGCGGAACTGCGAAGGGTGTGCGGCGCGGCGGAAGCGGAGGCGCTGAAGGCGCTCGTTTTGTCGGTGGAAGCGCCCAAGGCGCTGAAGCAGTACGCGATCAAGTTGATTCTGCTGACGCATCCGAGCTCGGAGATGGGGCTGCCGTCGGCGCGGAAGTTCTTGCGATATGGTTCCAGTCCGCGTGGCGTGCAGGCCTTGATTCTGGGGGCGAAAGTGCGCGCGCTGATCGACGGCCGAATGTGCGCGGAGGCGAAGGACGTGGCCAGCGTCGCGCGACAGGTGCTGGGGCATCGGCTGATGCTGAACTTCGAGGGCGAGGCGGGAAACGTGACGTCGCGTGACCTGATTGAAGAAGCGCTGAAGGCGAAGGATCTGGCAGAGGTCGCTTAAATGCCGCAGACAATCGAACGATGCAAAGCGCCAAGACTCCTCGCGCTCGTCGCGCTTGCTTTCTGTGCCGTGTGCTCGGCGGAGGAGGGCTTTAATTTCCGCACGAAGTACGCGCGCCAGTACGATCCAGGAAACACGGCGATTATCTGCACGCGCATGGAGCAAGCTCCGAAGCTCGACGGCACGCTTAACCATCCGATCTGGCAGCAGGCGGGCAAAACGGCGTCGGCGTTCACGAGTTTTCCCGTTAAGGAACCGTGCGGCCGGCAGACGGTGGTTTACGCCTGCTACGACGACAAGAACCTTTACTTGGCGTTCGATTGCGAAGAGACGGAGCTCGACCAGCAGCAGATCGACAACAAGAACATTCTCGCCGGCGATCACGTGGGCGTCCATCTGGAGATCGGCGGGACGCGGGGACGCGGTCCGCGTTGCAGCATCATGGGCAATCGCGCGGGGCATACCTTTGGCGAAGGAAACCTGACGTACAAGTGCGCCGCCGGTCCGAACCGGTGGTTCGTGCAGATGGGGATTCCGTTCAAGAATCTTCCCGGTGCGCCGAGCACACCGCTGCGCGGCGAAGTGTGGGGCGTAAAGTTTACGCGCTACGGCAAGAGCACCGACACAGGCGCGGCGCGGATGCGTTCGAGTTGGCCGCACATTCCGACCATTTCGGAAGACGTCATCATCTACAACGCGGCGCTGTGTTTCGGCGCCGACAATATGCTGGAGAACGGACAGCTCGAAGCGAAAGACGGAAAGCTGCCGGCATGGGAAGTCTCGGGGCAACCGAAGTTCACAGCCAATGGGATTGAGGCTGCGAATGACGTTTTGCTGGCGCAAGCGCTGAAGCTGCGCGGGAATTCGAGCTTCACGCTCGAAGCGAGCAGCACTGCGGGGTGGCAGGGGACACTCGCGGTGTCAGCGGGCGGCACGGAGCTGGGAAGCAGGACGCTGGAGGGAGGTCGTACCGCCGGCGTCCCGCCGGCCCGAGGCAATGCCGGCGGTACGCCGGCGGTACAGCGGCTGGACTTCAGGCTTCCGAAAGACAAAGACGCGGTTACGGTGAAGGTGACCCTGCGCGGCAGTGGGAAGGCGCCGGGGCTGAAGCTTTCATCACTGCTGGACGACGTACCTGCGGAATGGATCTGCCTGACGAACAACGATTGGATTCCGTCGCGAAATCTGAAGAACCGCGTGCCGAATGCGCCGGAAGGCTGCTACACGTGGCTGCGCACGCCGATGCAGGAGTTTGACTACTGCTTCTACACCAAACGCGGCTGCGCGCGGCCGGATCAAAAGGAATTGAATTGGGAACAGTCCTGCATCGGACGGCCCACGCGCATGCCTCTGGAAGAGCCGCCGGCGCGGCCGGACATTGGGGAAGACGAGTACGAGCACACGCCGTTCGAAACCAGTTATGTGGATCGGTACATCCCCGAGTTCGTGGGGCTGCCGCTGGGACATTTCGATTCCGGCGGCGTGCAGGGTTCGATTCCGTTCTCGAAAGGCAGCGTCACCGGGGACGAGTCCTGGGCCGGCTGGCCGGTCGATCGCTGGTCGCGAGCGGTCGCGCACGATCTCTTGTTCGACCTGAAGGACAAGTACTACATCCGCCGCGTCGACATCCAGCAGATCAACACCGGCTTTCGCAATCTGGACATTCGCGTGCGGGAGTCGGACGATCCGAAGCGGATGTTCAACACGATTTACCGTCTCAATGGGCCGGGAACCGACCGCCAGATTGGCTCAGGCTTCAGCGTCTATCTCAGCGCGACCGATCTCGATTCGGTGGCGCAGCAGGTCCGCCTGTCGCTGGGCGTGGCGGGACTCTACGGAAATGGCGCGGCGGTTTCGGCGCCGAATCTGGGGCGGCCGAACGCTCAGGTGGGGCTTTTCGGCATCGCGGAAGTTTGGATTTGGGGCGAGCCCAAAGGAAATCGCGCAGACACGGAGATCAAGCCCTTCAAGGCATTCGTGCCGAACGAAGTGGCGCCGCTGAAGTGCGTGCAGTTGCACAAGCTGCCGGAGCCGGTGATCTGGCCGCGGCCGAAGGAGATGGCGCACCAGGAGGGGCGCTTCGCGATCAGCCCGAATACGGCGATCGTGTGCGCCGCGGAGGGTCTGCTGCCAAAGCTGGCGCGGCAGGTGCAGGCGGAGATCTCGCGGCGCTTCTGTGTCGACTTGGCGATCAAGGGCGAAGACGGAACGGCGCTGGATTCGAATGTGATCTGGCTGGGCGTGCCGCAAGCCAGTCCCAAGCTGAGTGAAGCGGCTCAGGCCGAAAGCCTGTCGGTGCCGAACCAGGCGCAAGCGTATACCCTTAAAGTGAGCGCCAAGCGCGTGCTGCTGGCCGGAGCGGATATCGAAGGCGCCGGCGAAGGCGTGCAAGCGCTGATGCAGTGGATCGATCATGACGAGCAACTACCCTTTTTGCGCAACGTCGTGGTGCGCGACTGGCCGCTGCTGACACTGCGAACGCTGGCCCCGTCGGCCGACCACCGGCAGCCGCTATTTCCGTACAAGCGCGCTGAATCAAACTACTATCGCATTATCAATGCGCTTGCGCACCTGCGGTTCAACTCCGTCATCAATTGGGACCCGGTGACGCCGTATCAATCCGAGGCGAAGTCGCGCGAACTGGTTCACTACGCCGGGGAGCGGATGGTAGACGTCCGGCCGGCGCTATGGGTTCGCGATGTGCCCGGCAACTGTATCGAGAGCAACCCCGACGATCAGCCGGAGAACCGCGGCGGAATCGCGAACTCGGACGGCACTTGGGAGAGCGCGAATCTCTGCCCGTCCAATCCGGCTTCGTACCAGGCCATTGAGCAGTTTCTCGATCAAGCACTTCGCACGCACGACGCGGGCCGCTATGTGGAGGTCGGCTACATGGGCTGCATCGCCGGCGGCTGGAATGTGTGCCGGATGTGCCGACAGCGCAATGTCTCGGGCTTTGAATTGTACGCAGACTTTGTGAACAAGATCGGGACGCTCTGCCGCGCGCGCGGGCGGACACCTGTGTTCACCAACGGCATCATGCTGAGCGAAGCCATTCAGAAGGCCAGCGCCGGCGTCGGCGCAGCGGAGGCGTTCGACAGCGTGAATCGCAGCGTTGGATTGCGCTTTGATCGGACGCTGAGCGCGATGGACATTCTGAAATCGGGCTTCTGGACGATCTCGAAGCCGTGGGACACGCCGCGAGCGGCGGGGCAGGGCTATCAATGGGGCGGGAAAGATTTCTTTGAGGGACTGGACGGTCAGGCGGGCGTGGAGGGATCGATCGTGGCCGGCGAGAAGCCGGATTACGACTGGTGGTGGAGCAGCGAGCTTTCTGGGCGCGTGCTGCTGACGGCCGATGCGTTCTGGAACGGCGTAGGGCGGGCCTCCGTGCCCGCCGTTTCGGGCGGGCAGGAAACGGGCGGGCAGGGACGCCCGCCCCACCTGAGTCCGGACGACTACGCACAGCTTTCGGCCAATGCATGCGTGCGCATGAACGAGCGCGTCAACACCGGCATCGAGTATCCATCCTGGCGCACGGGAATAACGCCGAAGTTCTTCAGTGTCGATATCAAACCGTTTTGCACGCGCAGCCACATCGATGAAGGCACCGCGACCGGAGCGAGCCGATCGGGGCCGAAAGAGGGCGTGAATGGGTTCGGCGGCGCGTACGACTTACGGCGCATTCCGCTGGGGAAACAGGTCTTTGCCGACGTGCCGTTCGAGGTCATCGATCCAGCTCAGAACAACTGGAAATCGATGATTGTGGTCTGTGCAACGCGCAAGGAGGCCTTGATTCCGGGCACGGTATCACACGTGGAGATTCCGGTGGGCCGGCAGGCGGCCAGTCTGTGTGTGCTGCGCTGCTATTTGCGGACGGTGTTCCGCCAGGGGGATTTCACACAGTATTGGAACCACCTGACGCCGGCGTACGTCTTCGAGTATGCCGATGGCACGCGCTGCGTGTGCGACTGGGAAGTGCGTCGTCACGGGGACGACATTTGGACGCAATGCTTCTACTACGGGAACCGGATGGGATCATCGCCGCAAAGTTTCCTGCTGTCGCAGTGCCGCGTCGCGCATATTTCGAACACGCTGAGCGGGGCCGGCGCGAATGTGTTCGTCAATGAGTTTGTGAATCCGTATCCGGAAAAGGAAATCAAGCGGCTGGTGCTGCAGTTGCCCAATCCCGAGCAGGCTCAAGGCACATACGAATTTCACGACGCGGTCTTCGCGGTCACCGGCGTCGAGGTCACGCCATGGGACTTGAAGTATTGGGGCCGGACCCCTGCACAAGCGGGATGGTCGGCGCTGCGCATCTCGCGACCGCCGCTGCTGCCGGCCAATCCGGACATTCCGGCAGAATCCGTGAAAGTGGAAGGGGTGAAATTTGGGCGGCTGGAGCGCGTTCCGGTGCCCACCTATCAGTGCAACCTGGCCAAGCCTGTTACGCTGCAGGCATTGAGCTTCAGGCTTTATGTTCCAGGGCGTGATTTCGGGCCGATGGCCGTGCGCAACCGGCATGGCGACTGCAAAGTTCTGGTGAGTTTGGATCAGAAGACTTGGAAAGAAGTCGCGGCTCGCGCGGGTTGCACCGGGATGGACGGCGAGCATCGCCTGGTTTTCGCGCCGGTGGAAGCGCGTGCGGTTCAGATCATAGTAGATCCGAGCGCGTATGTGGACGAGGACGCTGCGGACATCGGCTTGCTGGCGGCGGATCTATACGGGAGCAAGCCCTGAACGACCGTCCCCCATCTTTTTCGAATTCCAATGGCAAGGTTCTTTTTCGCATAGCCTTGTACCGAGGTAAAGGTTACGATTTGTGATATGGCTCAGTTGCTTCCGCATGATGCGCCGCTGGGAACATGGTGGCAGATTCGCAATTCCAACCTTTGTGAGCGCATCGATTGCCGGCGTGCGTGGTGGCTGGAGCAGCGCGACCGGAAGCCCGACGGCGTCGTGTTGTTTCAGTACACTCTGCGCGGGATGATGGTGTACCGTGATGCGGACGGGACGCGGAGTGTGCCCGCCGGCTGCGCCGTGCTGCTGATCTCGGGTGAAAACACCGGCTACGGGTTTACGCGCCAGGTTAAAGAGCCCTACGAAACGTTGTGGCTATCGTTTTCCGGCGCGGGAATGGCTGAGCACTGGAGCGCGATTCGGGCGCGGTTCGGCGCTGTGGTCCAGCTCGGCCAACGCTGCAGTGTGATCGACCACGCGAAACGGTTGTGCCAATTCGAGCGCCCGAAGAATTTATCCGAGCTGGTTCAGCGCGCGTCGGACATCCACGCGTTCGTGAGGCACCTCTACGCGTTTCTCGAGACCGCTTCCTTGAGCGGCAAATCGCCGGTTGAGCGCGCCGTGGACGAACTGCTGAATTGTCCCGACGGCAACGTAGCGCTGAAAGCGGTGGCATCGCAATACGGCGTCTCGCGCGAGCACCTTACGCGCGTGTTTGTGGAGCGCCAGGGACTGCCGCCGTCGCGCTATCTGGCGCGCGCGAAAATCACGCGGGCCACGTCGTTGCTGACGGAGACGAAGCTCACCGTTGCCGCAGTCGCTCAGCAATGCGGCTTCGGTTCAAAGCAGTCGCTGATTCGATGGATGCGCCGCGAGATCGGGTGTCTGCCAAATGAGATTCGGCAGCGGTCGCGCTGAGTTCGCGATTCTGCGATAGCGCGACAGACTCTCTTCTCGCCCGGATTACCTATGAAAAGAAGAGATTCCGAACGGTTGTTGAATTTGAAAAAATGCGTCCTGAAGGACTTGAACCTTCGACCCGGTGATTAAGAGTCGACTGCGCACCTATGAGAGAAACGATCCTACACAACGTCTACACAACATGGTCTCCACAACCGCTGCTTCCTGCATGATGTCCGGCGCGTCCTCGCGCCGAGGAACCAGAGAGCGCACAAACGCACGCAACGCCGGCTCGTTGACCGCGAAGAGCCGCAGGAAATCATCGTGGCCACCAAATGCCCTGGTAGAGCATCTTTGGCGCTCAAAGGCGTGGCAGAATCGTTGAGAACCTTCGCGGCGGCGTCAAGACCGCTCATCTTGCCATCTGTCTTTGGTCTTTTCAGTCTTCGCAGACGGCGCGGAGACCGGCTCGTCGACAAGGATCGTGTCTACGCGATCAGCGATCGCGGCATTCGCCGCGCTTAGTTCCATTGCGGGCGTGTCGTCCATTGCGGCCTCGATGCGGGCCAGAGCCTTCTTCTTGGCTGTTGGCCGTGGACTCAGGCCCCATCATTCCTGTGCTAGGCGTAAGTGCGGGCTCTAGCGGCATGGCTTTTATCGGGGCCAGCACGTGCGAGGACAAAGCATGCCTGAAAAGCCTGTTGACCACGTTGAATTTCGCTGCCTTCCCATCGCAGTGCGGCGATACGCTCAAGTACCGCGCCAGCAACCAAGTCGGCGATGCCGTGCTCCTCTATGCAACCGTGCTGGGACCTCTTTGGCAAAAGGTAAAGGATCTGGAGAAACCAAGCCATGGACGGTGAACGCAGAAGTTGGCGCGTGGCCGCAAGCGCACCGGTCTTTTCGCCGCAAGGCATGTTGCTGCGCGCGCTCCTTTTGGTGTTTATCTTTGTGCTCTGCCATTTCCTGGGATGGCGCGAATACACGACGATACTCTGCGGGATCTCGCTGTCAGGCAACCCCGGCGACGCATGGGCATCTTTGAAAGGCGTCCTTTACCTGTTGTCTTGGTTCGGCTTTATCTTGGCCGCACCGATTCTGGTGATATCCGCCGGCGTTTTCATGCTGTGTTTGAAGTTCAATGCTAGAACACGGTAGCAATGTGACTCCAGATGTTATAGTCCGATAGGCGCTGTTATGTGTGGTTCACGGCGAAGCCCTGCTGACCCAGCGCCTCACGTAACGAGGCAAAGAGCAACAGCGGACGCGCAATTACTTCGTCGCGCCGCTTTTATCCTTCGTTGCCTTGTAGGCCTGCGGCACGGATTTGCTCAGCAGCATGCCGTTGAAGATCACGGAGACCGGCACCGTCAGCTTGCCCGACGTCGTCGCGTTGGCCAGCCCACTGTCGGCCAGCGCTGCTGCAAAACTGCCCTTCGACAGCTTCACCGCGAACTTGGCCACCTGCAGTGGCGTGCCGGTCTTGCCCGCCTTCACGCCCACCGCCAGGCTGTCGTTGCCCTTGGGCGACTGGCCCTTCAAGTCAAGCTTGAAGGACTTCACCACGCCGCCGACATCAACAACGACCACTTGGCCGTTGATCGTGAAGCCCTCCGGGATCGGCAGCAGGCCGCTCAGGCCGATAGAATCATTCCCGACTGGCTTGGCGAAGTTCAGCTTGATGCTCAATTTTAGAACGGACAGCACGCCCTTCTCCTGCACCTTCTCAGCGCCGCCGGGGATGTCGCTGGCGTTGTTGGGATTCGAGCCCAGCGTTCTTTCGACTTCGTCCGAGAAACCATCTCCGTCGGCATCTTCGCCGGGCGGCAGCACCGGACCGCCAGTCGTTGCCGCTGCGACCGTCAGGCTTGCGCTCGCGCTGCTCGAGAGCTTCCCATCGCTGACGGTGAGCATCACCGTGTAATTTCCTGCCGCTGCATAGACGTGACTGACGCCAGATCCGCTGGCCGTGGTGCTGTCGCCGAAGTTCCATAGGTAGGTAATGGCGTCTCCATTGGCATCGCTGGCGATGGCCGAGAATGCGACCGTTTCTCCCGCTTTCGGTTGGGCGGGGCTGAAGGTGGGCGTGGAATCGATTGCGGGCGCCGCCGCAGCCTTTGAAACAATGAAGGACTGATCGACATTTTGAGCCGCATTGTAGTTCGCGTTTCCGGCCTGCGAAGCGCGGATCGTAACAAGTCCTGCCCCGGTAACCGTAATCGTGCTGCCGTTCACACCCGCTGCAGTTGCCGGGCCCATGATAACGGCGAACGTTATGGGATTGCCCGATGAGCCGCCCGTGGCACCGATAGTAAACGGCGCATCACCATACGTCTTATCAGCCATCGAATCGAAGATGATGGCCTGCGGTGCTTTCGCGATCACAAGTGTATCCGTAGCGCTGCCGAAAGAATTGGAGTCAGTGATCACAGCCTGAACCGTATAGGTGCCCGCGTTCACTGGGACCGAACCACCTTCGTAGGTAACGCTCGTGGATAGTCCACTGGGCGTGGTTGTCGCCACAGCAATTTTGGCCGTGCCATCATATACGTGTTCCAGACTGCTAAGTGCGACAGTGGCAGCCTTTGGGGCGATCAGCAACGTGCCGCTTACGGAGCCTCTGTAGTTCGTGTTGTTCAGTTCGGCATAGACTGCATACGTCCCAGCATTGGTCGGGGGAATCGTGCTGCCGTTGTAGTAAACGCTGACTGAGCCGAGGCCTTCTGGCGTAGTTGTGACTCGGACGGATTTGCTGTTTCCATCGTACACTTGAGACAAATCTGCTGGTGTGAGTGACAAAGCCGCGTCCTTCTTTCTCACAACCAGTATTCCGACGTCGCCACCTTCGTAGTCACCAGCGCCACATCTGACTTCGACAAGGTATGTGCCAGCATCGGCGAGAGGCGCGTCTACAACTCCGTTGTAAAGAGTTTCCAGCCATACTGAAGAAGGGCTAACTGTTGCCGTTACTATTCGGGCTGTGCCTGTATACACTTGATCCAGAGTCGCGTCATCGATTGTCACAGTCGCGAATGCCTTGTTTACCACGAGGGTATCGCTGACATCGCCGAAGTAGTTCGAATCGCTTATCGTGGCGGTGACCTTGTATTTCCCGGAGTGCGTCGGTGCTTCTGGCTGTCCATCATACAAAATAAGAACAGCCAAGTTTTCGGGATTCGTCGTTGCAGCTACGGGATGTTCGGAACCGCTGTAAATTTGACTCAACGCACCAAGAGAAATCGATGCTAGCGCTTTCGCCACAATGAACGATTGATCGACATCCGGTGCGGCGCTATAGTTGGTGTTTTCAGCTTGCGAAGCGCGGACTGTCACCAGCCCCGCGCCGGTAAGCGTGATTTCACTGCCGTTTATCGTCGCCGGCCCGCTGATGATCGTGAACGTGACTGCATTACCCGATGCACCGCCAGTGGCGCTAACCGTGAAGGGCGTGTCGCCGAATACCTTGTTTGTCAGCGCGCCAAAGGCGATTGTTTGGCTAAGTTGGTCAATCATGATGCTGCCGGATGTCGCTCCGAGCAGCGAATCGCCAATGAATCGGAGAGTCACTATCCCAGCGGCATCACATGCCAAATCGGAGAAGGTGGCCACGCCGCCGGACGCCATCGCCGTCAGTGTTCCCAGCAAACTGCCCGGGCCGCTGGCCAGAGCGGCGGTCACGACAGTGCTGCTGTCGGATTCAACTAGATTGTCCCAGGCATCTTCAATGCGGACGGCGGGTTGCTCTGCGAAGACTTGCCCAATCTGACTTTGAGGGAAGGGCTGCGTTTCGATGGCTAGATGATGCGCCAATCCTGCATAGACCGCGATGCCGGATTGCGTGCCGTTGATGGTGCTCATTATGTTGTCTGTGGCGGTGATTGATTGGGCGCCTGTAGTTGAAAGGGCTGCGCCAAAGGTCTGGGTGCCACCGTCTTCGGGCTGGAACTGATACGGCAACGGAAGCGCGGCTCGCGAATCCGTGCTGGTGAACTGAATCACCCCCCTATACCCGGTAGCTGTGTTGTCATAAGGATCCTTGGCCGTTACGGTAATCGAGCCGACATACCCGGCGGTTGTCGTGGAGGGGAAGTCGGAGACTATCAGCGTGCTGGCGGCTGTGGAGTTCACACTGATATTGTCTTGAGCGCCCGTTATGCTTTCGGCCGCAGTATCTGTCGCGACGATGGACTGATTGCCTGCGGTCTTCAGCGTGGCGCTGAAGCTGTGAATGCCGGCGTCAGCGGGAACGAAGGCGTAGTCTTGGGGAAGGAGCGCTTTTCCGTCCGTACTCCCGAAACTCACCGTTCCCGTGTAGCCGGTGGCGGTGTTTCCGTACGCATCCTTTGCGGTCAACGTGATGTCGCCAGCGGCCCCGGCGGTCATTGGCGAGGGGAAACCGGACACGACCAGGGTGTAGGCAGGCGCGGGGTTCACGACGATGCCCGATTGTGTGCCGGCGATAGTTTCTGTTGCTGCGTCCGTCGCGGTGAGCGACTGAGTGCCCGTCGTCTTGGGTGTAAAACTGAAGGTCTGGACGCCGTTGTCGCCAGACACGAACGTATGGTCCGCCGGCAACTCCGCCCGTCCATCCGTGCTGGTGAACTGGATGGTTCCTGTGTATCCAGTCGCAGTATTTCCATAGAGATCCTGTGCCATCACCGTGAAATTACCCGGGTCGCCGGCGATCGTCGGCGATGGAAAGCCGGATACCACCAGCGCGCAGGCGGAAGCGGGGTTCACGACGATGCTGGACTGCGTCCCCGTGATCGTTCCTGTTGTTTTGTCCGTCGCAGTGATGGACCAGCTGCCGGCGGTCTTGAGCGTAACGCTGAAGGTGTGAACGCCGTTATCAGCGGGCACGAAGGTATAGTCCGCAGGCAGCTCCGCCAGTCCATCCGTGCTGGCAAACTGAATGGTTCCTGTGTACCCCGTGACAGTATTCGCATAGACATCCTTGGCCGTCACCGTCACGATGCCGGCGTCCCCGGCGGTCGTTGGCGAGGGGAAGCCGGACACGGCCAGGGTGCTGGCAGGCGCGGGGTTCACGTCTATGTCGGACTGCGTGCCTGGGATCGTCCCCAGCACTATGTCCGTGGCGGTGATGGACTGACTGCCTGCGATCTTGAGTGTGACGCTGAAGCTGTGAACGCCGTTGTCACCGGACACAAACGTATAGTCCGCCGGCAACTCCGCCTGTCCATCCGTGCTGGTGAAATGGATGGTCCCTGTGTACCCAGTAAGCAGGTTATCAAAAAGATCCTTGGCCGTCACCGTAACGTTACCCAATTCCCCGGCAGTTTTTGGCGACGGGAAACCCGAGACGAACAGCCTGCCGCTTGCGGGATTTATCGTTATATCAAACTGTGTGCCCGTGAGCGTTCCGGTCACGGTGTCAGTGGCGGTGATCGACTGAGTGCCTGTGGTTTTAAGCGTAACGCTGAAGGTGTGAACGCCCTTGTCACTGGACAGGAACGTGTAGTCGGCTGGCAATTCCGCCTGCGCATCCGAGCTGGTGAAATGGATGGTTCCGCTGTATCCCGTTGCCGTATTTCCGTAGAGATCCATGGCTCTCACCGTGACATCGCCAGCAGCCCCGGCAGTTGTCGCCGATGGGAAACCAGATACGAGCAGCGTGCTGGCACCGGCAGGGTTCACGGTGATGCTGGACTGCGTGCCCGCGATCGTTCCTGCCGCTGCGTCGGTCGCGGTGATGGACTGACTGCCGGCGGTCTTGAGCGTAACGCTGAAGGTGTGAACGCCGTTATCAGCGGGCACGAATGTATAGTCCGCCGGCAACGCCGCCTGTGCGTCCGTGCTGGTGAAATGGATGGTTCCGCTATATCCAGTCGCTGTGTTTCCACAGAGGTCCATGGCGCGCACTGTGACATCGCCGGCATCCCCGGCCGTTGTCGGCGATGGGAAACCGGACACGACCAGAGTGCTGGCGCCGGCGGGGTTCACGGTGATGCTGGACTGCGTGCCCGTGATCGTTCCTGCCGCTTTGTCCGTCGCGGAGATGGACCAACTGCCTGCAGTCTTGAGCGTAACGTTGAAGGTGTGGACACCCTTGTCACTGGAAAGGAACATGTAGTCGCCAGGCAACGCCGCCTGTGCATCCGTGCTGGTGAAATGGATGGTTCCGCTATATCCCGCCGTATTTCCGTAGGCATCCTGGGCTCTCACTGAGACCGTGCCTGCAACCCCGGCTGTCGTCGGCGACGGAAAGCCCTCCACCTGCAGCCGTGTGGCTGGACCCACAATCGCAATCACCTGAGAGTCGCTGGGGATGCCGTTGACGTATACCGTCACTGAGGCAGGCCCGATCGGGAAGCCGGTGACCGGCTTGCTCGTAAAAGACGTGTTCGACCACGGCTTCGCCGGATCGGGCAGCAGGAAGGCCGTCTGTTCGTTGGACAGGCTGCGCAGTTGGACCAGCGGGTAGTTGGTGGCGGAACTGGTGGTACCGCTGCCTGAAGCCTCGGACAGTCCTTTGAACTGTCCGCCCGATACAGTCAAAGAGGATCCCAAGCTCAACGGCGAAGTCGCCTGCGCCAGGGTTGGCTGCCAGGACGACGAATACCCTAGATCCTCGCCATATACTTCGGCGCTGGACATCCAAGTGCCATTAGAGCCTCCCGCGACGAGCACCTTCCCGCTGGGCAGCAGCGTCGCCGTGTGAACCTCGCGCGCACCGAAGGCCATTGAGGCAGCGCTCGCCCAGATGCCCGTTGCCGGGTCGTAGACTTCGACGCCGGACAGATAAGAGCCGTTATAGCCCCCCGCGACGAGCACCTTCCCGCTCGGCAGCAGCGTCGCCGTGTGCGAGATCCGTGTTGTGGCCATCAAGCCCGTGTTTGTCCAGAGGTCCGTCGCCGGGTCGTAGACTTCAGCGCTGGACAGATAAGCGCCATTGTAGCCCCCTGCGACAAGCACCTTCCCGCTGGGCAGCAGCGTCGCCGTGTAAAAACGACGCGCCGTGGCCAACGAGCTTACGGTGGTCCAGGCGCCCGTCCCCGGGTCGTAAACTTCGGCGCTGGCTAAGTAACCGCCGCCGTTCTGGCCCCCCGCGATGAGCACGCTCCCGCTGAGCAGCAACGTCGCCGTGTGATAACGGCGCGCCGCAGCCAACGGGCCCGTGGCGGTCCATAGGCCCGTCGCCGGGTCGTACACTTCGGCGCTGGACAGATAAGAGCCGTTATATCCGCCCGCGATGAGCACCTTCCCGCTGGACAGCAGCGTCGCCGTCTGGTAGGCGCTGGCGAGCGTCGAGCCCGTGGCCGCCCAAGTGCCCGTCGCGGGGTCGTACACTTCGGCGCTGGAAAGATAACTGCTGCCGTTCCACCCCCCCGCGACGAGTACCGTCCCGTTGGGCAGCAGCGTCGCCGTGTGAGAACGGCGCGCCGCGACCAGGGAGCCCGTGGCGCTCCACAAGCCCGTCGCCGGGTCGTAAACTTCGGCGCTGGATAAATAAGAGCCGTTATACCCGCCCGCGACGAGCACCTTCCCGTTGGGCAGTAACGTCGCCGTATGATAATAGCGCGCTGCGGCCAGCGAGCTGGTGCCTGTCCAGGCGCTCGTCGCCGGGTCGTACACTTCGGCACTGGAAAGAGTAATACTGCTGCCGTAGCCCCCTGCGACGAGCACCTTGCCGCTGGACAGCATCGTCGCAGTATGTACATAGTGCTGGGTGGCCAGCGAACCTGTGCTCTTCCAGTTGCCTGTCCCCGCGTCGTACAGTTCAGCACTGGAAAGACCCGTCCCTCCCGCGATGAGCACCATCCCGCTGGGCAGCAGCGTCGCCGTGTGCCAGTCGCGCGCGGCGGCCATAGAATTGATGCTCGTCCAGGCGCCCGTCGCCAGGTCGTACACCTCGGCGCTGGAAAGACGACTGCTGGAGGAAAGGCCCCCCGCGACGAGCACTTTGCCGCTGGGCAGCAGCGTCGCCGTGTGATAGCGGCGCGCGGTGGCCATTGTACCCGTGGACGTCCAAGTGCCCGTCGCGGGGTTGTAGACCGCGGCGCCGGACAGATAGGCGCCGTTGTACCCCCCGGCAACGAGCACCTTCCCGCTGGGCAGAAGCGTCGCCGTGTGAGAAATACGCGCAGTGGGCAGCGACCCCGTGGCCGTCCACGTGCCCGTCGCCGGGTTGTACAGTTCGGCACTGGAAGGATAAGTGCCGCCGTTCCAGTTATATCCTCCCGCGACGAGCACCTTCCCGTTGGGCAACAGCGTCGCCGTATGAGATGCGCGCGCGGTGCCCAGCGAACCCGTGCTCGTCCATGCGCCGGTCGCCGGGTCGTACACTTCGGCGCTGGAAAGAGCACCGTAGCCGTAAGACCCACCCACAACGAGCACCTTCCCGTTGAGCAGGAGCGTCGCCGTGTGATCATGGCGCCCGGTGGCCAAGGAGCCGGTAGCCGTCCAGGTGCCCGTCGCCGGGTCATACAGTTCGGCGCTGGATAGATAATAGGTGGTGGTGTTATACCCGCCCGCGACAAGCACCTTCCCGCTGGGCAGCAACGTCGCCGTGTGTTCTCTGCGCACGATAGCCATGGAGTCGGTAGTGGTCCAGTCGGCGGCGTGTGCAGAAGACGCCAGCAGCACCAGGCGCAGCACGACCCAGCAGAAAACAATGCAGAAAGATTGTTTCATGATGATTCCATTCTCCTGTGTGAGCACAGAAGCTAGGGGGCAGCCGTGGAGACGATATATGATATTTGCTCAAAACGCCAACCATTACCTGGGGTGATCAAAAAGTGAGGCTCTGTGGCGTCAGAATCTACTTCGAACACTCGAGGAATGTTGGCGTGCGTTTAGCGCAATGGCGTTCTTTTCTTTTTAACGTTTTTCTTTGCGGTTCCTTTGCGGTAGCCACTGCGAAAACCTGCGTTTCTTCGCATTGATCTGCAATTTAGGCGGAAGCTACCGACTCAACCTCGTTTCCCTATTGCTTTGGACTGCAAAGAATTGCGTTTATCTGCGCGCCAATTCTACGTAAGTCTTTACAAAGCAGGCACTTCCAGACCAAACTGCGAAGGCTGAGGTCGAAGGTTCGAATCCCTCCGGGTACGCCATTTTATCTTTCTAAGCCCCAAAGAGTTGTACGAACGCTGCCAAAAACCGCGAGGAGGCCAAACGGCTTTCTTTGCGGTTCTTTTGCAGTGGAAAACCAGCCACCACGGGAAATCCTCAAGGGAAACGCCTGCGAACCCGCCGCTAATTCGCGCGCAGAAGGCTGAGGTCGGAGGTTCAAGAATGATCTTGTGCAACGGCATCGGTACAAGGATCCGCTCCGAAATTCGGGAACGGACAAGAATCACACACCCCCCTCATTGTCGATGAGGATCGCTCGCCAAGAAGGATGCTTTCGATGAGTACTCGCGCCGCTAACTAGTTCGCCCTCATTTGCCGCTGGATATTTCCCTTCCGCGCGCAATAACAGTTCGTCACAGATTATGGCACCTTTGGAGGCCTATTACATGAGCCGGCCAATTCTGTTTATGCTGGTCGGGTTTGCGGCGTGCGCCGGCATTGGAGCTCTCTGCGGCGCTGCGTTTTTCAACCGCACCAAAGCCCCGGCGCTTGCTGCCAAGATCACTGAAATGGAAGCGAGCGCGCAGGCCCAGCAGAAGTCGTTGAACGCCGAGGGGGCACAGCTCGAGGCACAACTTGCTGAACGAAAACAGCAAGTCCAACAACTCCGGTCCGAACTCGAAACCCGCCTGACTTCAGAACAACTGATGGAACTGCACGGCGGTGAACAAGCGCTGAAGAAAGTTCATCGCGAGACAGCCTTAGAGCTCTTTCGGCTGCAACAGGAGTCCCTTGAGGCAAGGACAAAGGCGGCGAAACTTAAGGCCGAGGTCGATTACCGCGCGACCGCGGATTCCAAAGCAAAAGCGACGGAAGAAAAAGTCCCCGCCACCGAAGCGCAGCGCAAAGAGGTTCTCGCCGCCAAGATCAAAGCCGGAGAACTGCACGAACTGCTCAGTATCCCCTTTGAAGGACATTTTCCTAACATCTTCGTCGAACCAAGCGGACGCTTTGCAGTTATTGATGCGCCTTCAGGATTGCGATTGTTAGACCTGGCCGATGTCACCCGGGACGATGTCGTCTATCGCTGCCCAAACGAGTTTCGAGCGCCGGAACACGTGACCGGAGCGGCGACTGAACAACATTTGGCGCTGGCCTGGACGGAGAACACGATGTTCCGCGACCAGAACAGCGCCGAATTCATGGTCGTGAACCTGGCGACGCGGCGGGGACTTCCTGTCGATCTCAAACGAAAAAGCGTTCGGCACCTAGCCGTGTGCCCCATGCCTGGCGAGGAGTGGCTGCTGGCATATTCGTTTGTTCCTGACGGGATCACGGACTTCCTCAATCCGGACATTCTGCACTACGGACTGCTGTTTCTGGACAATTCCGGCAAGGTAATCGAAGAGCCGCTACCGTTTAGCGTCCCCGGCCAAAGCACCCCTCGCCACGTAGGGGGTATTGCCGCCCTCGAGAAGATTCCAGACGGAGTGGCCGCGGCGCTTGTGGACGGTTCGGGCGTGTGGGTTGTGATCGCAGACGAATCGCTCGCAACGAAAAAACGCGTATGTATTGGCGAGCGCGCCTACTATCGCACGCAACACTGCCAAGTCGGGCTGGCTTATTCAGAAGGCGCTCTCTGTGTTCTGTGGCTGGAAAACCAGAGCCTGCATGTTCGCACGCTGAAAGTCACTGGCGAGAATCTATCGCAACCCATACGCCTCACACAGCACGCGCATTACGGCTATGCAGGTCCCGCAGCAGTTCCCGGTGGGTTCGTGCTGATCTTTGACGAGGAAACAGCCGACAAGTCCCATGAGCTGCGTACAATGAAGCTCTCGCTCGACGGCAAAGCAGGGCAGACGGTCGTGCTCCGTACGAGCACCCAAGATTTCTTCGTCGTTGGGCTTGGAGCCGACGCCAAGTGCGCCAGAACCATCTTCTTCGACTATAGCGGCATGCCCAAAAAGGTGTGGCTCAAGCAGTTTGAGTTGGGCAAGCTGCCGAAGGCAGAGCGATAGGAGCCGGCGCCGATGCGAACGCTTCCACTTGCGCTTGTTGGACTCACTATAAGTCTGCTGCTGGGCTTTGCTGCAGGCTATCTTCTTACCTCGAGATCCAACGACACTGCATTCGCCGCCAAGAAAGCTGACATAGAGTCGCGCCGGCAGCATTCCGAAACCGCCGCCGAGCAGAGGATTCAGCATCTCAAAACGAAACTGAACGAGCAGAACGCCGAGTTCGTTCGTCTTAAAGCGGATCTCGAGAGTCGCCCGTCAGGCAAGGAAGTTGCGGCGCTTCTGGAGAGCAAGGCAAAGATGACACAGGACAATTATTACGCCGGGCTCCAGATCCAGGGTTTCAAGAATGATCTGCGCGAGGCAGAGACAATGTCCCAGCGGCTGCGGGCGGAGCTGGACCGATTAACCCGTGAAGGCGGGCCCAGCTCAGACGAGCCGCGTCTGGCAACAGAGCCGGAAAGAAAGAAAGCCGGCGAGTTGCGCAAACGGCGCCAGGAACGACAGATCACGGAAGTAGAGATAAGCAAAGTCGCGGAAGAGCGCTCGAAACGCGCTGCTGAGGACCTCGGCAAGTTGGTCGTAGAGGCGGAATGGTCAGGAAGTTTCAGTTGCTTCGATAACATTACCTCCCGCAGGCTACTGGCGTGGCGCAAAGGTGATCTCTACGACTACACCCGCGCCCAAGCAGCCTTGTTCTTAACGCGGGTGATCAGCGGCCCTGAACCACAGGTTCGCGAGAACTCCTCTCATCAGAAGTTGCTGGACGTCTACTTTCTCAACGAGGTCGCCCTCGCGCTGAAGCAATGCAAACAGGCCCGCGGCCGGTGGGCCTTGATGCCTCTGCCGGATGGAACACACGCCGTTACCGAACTCAAAGACACTCCATTCGCGCTGAACGCAGATGAGATCCGCAAGCCTATCCTCGATTGCGCGGAAGATCTGACCAGTGGAGATCCAACCCGCCAGTTCGCCGGACTCCGAATGGCAGAACGCGGTATGAACTACATCCTGATTCCGCACATCATCCGCCTGCTCGACAACTTGAGCCCTGCCGACGGTCGCACGATCGGCAACGAGGCCGCTCAGGCCCTGCACCATCTTTTCGGCCAACTCTCCCGCGCTAAGGAACGCCCGCCGGAAACGAAAGCAGATTGGGAGCGCTGGTGGCGGGAGAGCCTCACAGCAAATCCGTTCCCGAAAGTGGAAGTTGCGCCAGGAGAATTGCGGAAGCTGATCGAAGTGAACAGCCAACAGGCACCCAGCGAAATCTGTGTTGACCCTCGGGGACGCATGGCGATCATAACGACGTTGCGCCAAAATCCGCCAGTGCCGGTCCGCGCTGCGATACGACTGCTTAATCTTACTGGCGACAATCCCAACGACGATTGCGTCTACAAAGCCCCCGAGAAGGACCGTAATCGCGAACCCTTTCAGTTGGCCGCCGCTTTCACGAATAATCGCGTTGGCATAGCGTGGAATGAGTTCTACTGGGAGCCAACGCGCGACACAGTGTTCTTCATGACGGTCGATCCGGCGACACGCCAAGGTACGCCCGTGGAACTCAAGCTAAAACGCGTGCGCCGGATGGCTGTATGCCCCCTTCCAAAAGATCGCTGGCTGCTCGCCTCCTCCTACATTCCAGCCGGCGCCGAAAAGCTCAATCCGCCGCGACTAGAACACAAGCTCCTGGTGCTCAACGATGCCGGCGAGACGTTAGAGCAGCCCGCACCGCTTCAGTTGCCCGGCGAGAAATATAAGGCAGGCGAGGGCACGGTCATGGCGCTCGAGCAGTTTAATGGTGGAGTGGCCGCCGCTGTAGTCCAAGATTCCGAGCTACATTTGTTCCTCCTGGATGAAAATGTCGCTCCACGAAAGTGCCTTAAGATAGGTCGAAGTACGAGCAGCGGGCGAATCGGCCATTCTGGAGATACACTTTGCGTTTTGTGGTTGCAGAACGGGTTGCTGCACGCAAGTACACTGAATACCACTGGCGAGAACCTTTCAGCGCCGCAGCAGATCAGTACCGAAGAAACTCATACCTTCGCCGGACCTGCGCCTGTGACCGGCGGATTCGCCGTCCTTTGGCATGACAAGTCCGAAACCCCGTACCAGATCCGTCTCGCCCGCGTCGCGCTTGATGGCGCGATAGGTGAACGCCGTGTGCTCTATGATGCGAACGGCTATTTAGAACAGACGGCGCTCGGCGGGGAAGGTGATCTCGTTAGGGCAGTATTCTACGATTACTCGGGCCTTCCCAGAAAGATATGGCTGAAGCAGGTTGACCTCAGCCGCGGTAGGTAGAGCAATCTACCGTAGTAGGACAGAAACGGGGATATGGCGGAGGTTTTAGCTGACTCTCACTGCTGCTTCGTTCGTTTCCAGGCGTGTTGCTTCCACGTTAATGTTCGGTAACTGCGCCACTGCCGCCGCCAACCGCTCAGCTTCCGGTAAGAAGTATTACGTGGGGTTCATATCGCCTCGCGCCCGTCACAAAAGGGGCTGCCAAGTGCCGGCGGCAGTTGCGCTGTCCTGAGCTCGACTGCGCTACTTGGTATCGCTTGTACCTCCGGTTTTGTCGGTGGTCGCCGAGTAGAGTTGGTGCTGCAACTGCTGGCAAAAGGTCTCATTGAAGATCACGAAGATGGGGACATCAACCTTCTTGCTCTTGATTGTCGTGTTCGTCAGGCCGTAGTTCGCCAGAGCGCTGGCGAACGTGCCTTTGGTCAGCTTCACTGACAGCTTGGCCGTGCTCGGATTGGCGGAGGGCTTGCTCGTGATTTTCACAGCGTCTCCGCCGCTCTTGGCGCCGCCTTTCGGATCAAGCGTAAAGGACTTGGCCACATCGCCGATGCCCAGGGTGAGCTTCTGGCCGCCAAGCTGAGCCTTGCCGGGCAGCACCAGCGTCCCCGCCAAAGTGATACTGTCGTTGCCCGGCTTGCCGAAGCCCAGCTTGATCTTCATCTTGGCATCTGGCAGTGCCACCGAACTGGTGGCCGGTTGGCCGGTCGGCGTGTCGCTGGCGTTGTTCGGCGAAGTTCCAGCCGCCTGCTCCACCGTATCCGGGAAGCCGTCACTGTCGCTATCGGTTCCAGCCACTGGTGGCTGCGCTCCGCCGCCCGCACTCGAAATCGACACCTTCAAGGACATGCTGCTGCTGGTCGCTACGCCCGCGGCATCGCTAACAGTCACTGCCACGCTAAACGTTCCCACCGCAGTGTAGGTATGAGTCGCCGTCGCGCCGCTGCCGGTTGTGCCATCGCCAAACTGCCAGGCATAGCTCAGCGCGTCCTGATCGGCGTCGCTGGCAACCACTGAGAACGAAACGGCCTCTCCCACGGCAGCCGGATTCGGCGTGGCTGTCGGGGGTGAAGCGATTGCTGGCCCCGTGTTGAGCACGTTGATCTCCACCGTTGCCGTCGCCGCAGCGTAATTGGCGTCAGTCGGTGTGAGCGTTGCCAACAGCTTCTGCGCGGCTCCCATCGGCAACAAGGTGCCGGCTGCTGGATAGTACGAGAAAACACCCGGCACACTGCTAGTCGCATTAAGCTGTGAGCCGCTCAGCGCCGTGCCAGCCAGGATGTCGGCCGGGTTGCTCCAAGTGATGCGCGGCGCGGCCTTGGCGATCACCAGTGTGCCGCTCGCCGAGCCCTCATAGGTGCTGTCATTGATCGTTGCCACCACAGCATAGGAACCTGCATTCGTCGGCGCCGCAGCGGAGCTATCATAGGTAATGGTGACCGTCAGGTTGGCCGGTGAGGTCGTCGCCGTCGCAGCTTTTGACTGACCATCGTAAGTCGCGGACAAACCGGCCAGGGTTACGCTCGCGCTGGCCTTGGTGATGTTCAGCGTGCCGGTGGCGCCGCCTTGATAATCGTTGCTGTTGATGGTTGCGACCACCACATAGCTGCCAACCGCAGTCGGCGCGCTTGTGGAACCGGCGTACATTACGGCGTAGCCCAATCCAGCCGGCGTCGTGGCCACCCCCAACGTCTTGGCCAATCCAGTGTAGACCTGGTCCAGGTTGGAGAGCGTAACAGTCGCGGTGGCTTTACCCACTGTGAAGGACTGGTTTATCGGTGCCGCCGGCAAGTAGGTCGCGTTTCCGGCCTGCGTGGCCTGCACTGTCACGGTGCCAGCGCCAGTAAGGGTGATCGTGCTGCCGTTGGCTCCAGTGGCCGTCGCCGGGCCGCTGGCGATCGAGAATGTAACGGGGTTGCCCGATGCGCCGCCGGTGGCGCTGACGGTGAGGGGACCGTCCCCATAGGTCTTGTTCGCTAGCGAACCGAATGTGATGGCCTGCGCCGCCTGGGTCACGTCGAAAGACTGATCGACATCTGGCGCCGCGCTGTAGTTGGCATCGCCGGCCTGCGAAGCGCGGACTGTCACCAGTCCCGCACCGGTAAGCGTGATTTCACTGCCGCTAATCGTCGCCGACCCGCTGGCGATCGTGAATGTCACCGGATTGCCTGAGGCTCCGCCGGTGGCGCTAACCGTGAACGGCGCATCGCCGAATACCTTTTTTGTCAGCGCACCAAAGGCGATTGTTTGGCTGCGTTGGTCAATCACGATGCTGCCGGATATCGCTCCGAGCAGCAGATCGCCGCTGAATCGAAGAGTCACTATCCCAGCGGCATCACACGCTAAATCGGAGAAGGTGGCCACGCCGCCGGACGCCATCGCCGTCAGTGTTCCCTGCAAACTGCCAGGACCGCTGCCCATCGCGGCGGTCACGACAGTGCTGCTGTCGGATGCGACTAAGTTGTCCCAGGCGTCTTCGATGCGGACCACTGGTTGCTCTGTAAAGACCTGCCCAATCTGACTATGAGGGAAAGGCTCGGTCTCCATGGCTAGATGATGCGCCAATCCTGCCTGGACCGCGATGTTGGATTGCGTGCCGGTGATGGTGCTCGTCACAGTCTCTGTGGCAGTTATTGCCTGCGTGCCTGCTGTTGCAAGTGCTGCGCTAAACGTCTGCGTGCCGTTGTCCTCAGGCTGGAACTGATACGGCAGCGGAAGCGCAGCACGGGCATCCGTGCTGGCGAACTGAATTAATCCCGTGTATCTGGTGGCTGTGTTCTCATAAGGATCCCTGGCTGTCACAGTGATCGCGCCGGCGTTCCCAGCGACTGCCGGCGAAGGGAAACCGGACACGACCAGCCTAACGGCGTCCGCAGCGTTCACTGTGATGCCGGCGTCGGCGCCATCGATCGTTTCCGTTACGGTATCGGCTGCGATGATGGACTGGCTCCCTGCGGTTTTGAGTGTGGCGCTGAAGCTGTGAACCCCGGCATCACCGGAAACGAAGCCATATTCCGCGGGAAGTACGGCCTGTCCATCTGTGCTGGTGAACTGGATGGTTCCTGCGTATCCGGTGACAGTATTTCCATAGGCGTCCTGTGCCGTCACAGAGAAATCACCGGGATCCCCGGCAGTTATCGGCGATGGGAAGCCGGAGAGGACCAGCGTACTGGCGCCTGACGGATTGACGGTGATGCTGGACTGTGTGCCCGTGATCGTTTCTGTCTCTGTGTCCCTCGCGGTAATGGTCTGATTGCCTGCGGTCTTGAGTGTGACGCTGAAGCTCTGAACGCCGCCGTCGCCTGAAACGAAGCTATAGTCTGTGGGAAGCACGGCCTGTCCATCCGTGCTGGTGAAATGGATGGTTCCTGCGTATCCGGTGGCAGTGTTCCCATAGATGTCCTGCGCGGTCACAGTGAAATCGCACGGGTCCCCGGCGATCGTTTGTGATGGAAAGTCGGATACCGTCAGTGTGCTCGCGGCAGCAGGGTTCACGATGATGCCGGTCTGTGTGCCGCTAATCGTTCCTGTTTCTGTGTCCGTCGCCGTGATGGACTGGCTGCTTGCAGTCTTGAATGTAACGCTGAAGGTCTGAACGCTGTTGTCAGCGGGCACGAATGTATAGTCCGCTGCCAGGTCCGCCAATCCATCAGTGCTGGTAAAGTGAATGTTTCCCGTGTACCCAGTGGCAGTGTTCCCATAGATATCCTTGGCCGTCACCGTCACGATGCCGGCGTCGCCGGCGGTCGTTGGCGAGGGGAATCCGGACACGACCAGGGTGGTAGCGCCTACGGGGTTCACGGTGATGCTGGACTGCGTGCCGGTAATCGTTCCTGTCTCTGTGTCCGTCGCGGTAATGGACTGACTGCCTGCGGTCTTGAGCGTGGCGCTGAGAGTGTAAACGCCGGCGTCACCGGGAACGAAGCTATAATCGCCGGGAAGCACGGCCTGCCCATCCGTACTGGTGAACTGGATCGTTCCTGCGTATCCGGTGGCGGTATTTCCATAGGCGTCCTGTGCCGTCACAGAGAAATCACCGGGATCCCCGGCAGTTATCGGCGATGGAAAGCCGAAGACGATCAGGGTAATAGCGCCTGCGGGGATTACGGTGATGCTGGACTGCGTACCGGTGATCGTTCCTGTCTCTGTGTCCCTCGCGGTAATGGACTGACTTCCCGCGGTCTTGAATGTGGCGCTGAAGCTCTGAACGCCGCCGTCGCCTGAAACGAAGCTATAGTCTGCGGGAAGCACAGCCTGTCCATCCGAACTGGTGAAATGGATGGTTCCTGCATACCCGGTGGCGGTATTTCCGTAGGCGTCCTGTGCCGTCACAGTGAAATCACCGGGATCCCCGGCAATCGTTGGCGACGGGAAGCCGGATACCACCAGTGCGCTGGCGGCAGCGGGGTTCACGGTGATGCTGGGCTGCGTGGCCGTGATCGTTCCTGTCTGTGTGTCAGTCGCCGTAATGGACTGAATGCCTGCGATCTTGAATGTGGCGCTGAAAGTGTGAACGCCGGCGTCACCGGAAACGAAGGTATAGTCTGCGGGAAGTACGGCCTGGCCATCCGTGCTGGTGAACTGGATCGTTCCTGCGTATCCGGTGGCAGTATTTCCATAGGCGTCCTGTGCCGTCACAGTGAAATCACCGGTATCTCCGGCAATCGTTGGCGAGGGGAAGCCGGATACCACTAGTGCACTAGCAGCAGCGGGGTCTACGGTGATGCTCGACTGCGAGCCGGGGAGCGTCCCAGGTTCTATGTCCGTTGCGGTGATGGACTGACTGCCTGCGGTCTTGAGTGTGACGCTGAATGTGTGAACGCCATTGTCGCCGGCGACGAAAGTATAATCCACTGGCAGTTCCGCTTGTCCGTCCGTGCTGGTGAAGTGAATGGTTCCGCTGTACCCAGCCACCAAGTTATCGAGAAGATCCTTGGCGGTCACCGTCACGCTTCCCATATCTCCGGCGATCTTGGGCGACGGGAAACCCGAAACAACCAGCCTGCCGCTTGCGGCATTTACGGTAATATCAGACTGTGTGCCTGTAAGCGTTCCGGTCATTGTGTCTGTCGCGGCAATCCACTGAGTGCCTGTGGTTTTCAGCCTAACGCTGAAGGTGTGAACGCCCTTGTCACTGGGAAGGAACGTGTAGTCGGCTGGCAATTCCGCCTGCGCATCCGTGCTGGTGAAATGGATGGCTCCGCTGTATCCCGTTGCAGTATTTCCGTAGAGATCCATGGCTCTCACTGTGACATCGGCAGCAGCCCCGGACGTTGTCGGCGATGGGAAACCGGACACGACAAGTGCGCTGGCGCCGGCGGGGTTCACGGTGAATGACTGATCCACATCCGGTGCCGCGCTGTAATTCGCGTTCCCCGCTTGCGACGCGCGCACCGTTACCAGCCCCACGCCCGTGATGGTGATCGTGCTGCCGTTGATTCCAGCGGCCGTTGCCGGGCCGCTGGCGATGGCGAATGTGGCAGGATTCCCCGATGCTCCGCCTGTGGCGCTCACCGTGAACGGCGTGTCGCCGCACGTCTTGTCTGCGAGAGCGCCGAAGCTGATCGCTTGTGCCCCCTTTGCCACCGTGAATGACTGATCTACATCGGGCGCCGCGCTGTAGTTCGCGTTTCCCGCTTGCGAGGCACACACGGTGACCAGGTCCACGCCCGTGATGGTGATCGTGCTGCCGTTGGTTCCAGTGGCCGTCGCCGGGCCGCTGGCGATGGCGAATGTGACAGGATTCCCCGATGCTCCGCCTGTGGCGCTTACCGTAAACGGCGCGTTGCCGTAGGTTTTGTTGGCCAGCGCTCCGAACGTGATCGTCTGCGCCGCCTTCGCGACGGTGAACAACTGATCTACGTTGGCCGCTGCGTTGTAGTTCGCGTTTCCAGCCTGTGATGCGCGCACCGTCACCACACCGGCACCCGTTAGGGTGATCGTGCTGCCATTTGTTCCAGTGGCCGTCGCCGGGCCGCTGGCGATGGCGAATGTGACAGGATGCCCCGATGCTCCGCCTGTGGCGCTTACCGTAAACGGCGCGTTGCCGTAGGTTTTGTTGGCCAGCGCTCCGAACGTGATCGTCTGCGCCGCCTTCGCGACGGTGAACGACTGATCCACGTTGGCCGCCGCGCTGTAGGTCGCGTTTCCAGCCTGTGATGCGCGCACCGTCACCACACCTGCGCCCGTGATGGTGATCGTGCTGCCGTTCGTTCCAGTTGCCGTCGCCGGGCCACTGGCGATGGAAAAGGTGACGGGATTGCCCGACGCTCCGCCCGTAGCGCTGACGGTGAACGCTGCGTCGCCGTACGTCTTATTGGCCAACGCGCCGAACGTGATCGTCTGGCTCAATTTGTTAATCACGATGCTGCTGGACGTCGCGTTATTGAGCGGGCTGCTGGTGAATCGCACCGTTATCGTCCCTGCCGTGTCGCACGCCAAGTTCGTGAACGTGGCCACACCGCCGGATGCCGTCGCCGTCAGGGTGCCAAGCAGGTTTCCTGAGCCGCTGCTTCGTGCGGCCGTCACCACGGTGCTGTTATTCGCTGTCAGCAGATTGCCCCAGTAATCTTCAATGCGGATGACCGGCTGCTGGGCGAAAGCCTGTCCGATGTTGGCCTGCGCCGACGGCTGCGTCTGAATGGTCAGGCGTTGCGCCGCGGCAGCATTGACCACGATGCCTGTTTGCGAGCTCGTCAGTGTACCTGTCACCGTGTCCGTGGCTGTGATGGAATGCGTTCCCGCCGTCTTGAATCCGACCGCGAAGATCCACGTGCCTTGAGCGAACGCCCCGAACGTGAAATCCCCCGGAAGAACGGCCTGCGGATCTGAACTGGTGAAATGAATGGTTCCGGTGTACCCGGTGGCGGTGTTCGTGCCGGCATCCATTGCGGTGACCGTAAGCTCGTGCGCGACACCCACCGTGGTAGGTGTGGGGAAGCCGCCGACCTGCAGTCGTACCGCTGGACCCACAATGGTGATCATCTGAGAGTCGCTAGGGATCCCGTTGACGTAAACCTTCACCGAGGCAGGTCCGATCGGGAAGCCCGTGACAGCCTTGCTCGTAAAGGAGGTGTTAGACCACGGATGAGCCGGATCGGGCAGCAGGAAGGCAGTCTGGTCGTTGGCCAGGCTGCGCAATTGGACGAGCGGGTAATTGGTCGCCGAATCGTTGGTGGCGCCGCCTGACGCCTCAGACAGGCCTTTGAACTGTCCGCCCGATATAATCAAAGAGGAGCCTAAGCTCAACGGCGAGGTCGCCTGCGCCAAGGTTGGCTGCCAGGACGACGAATACCCCAGATCCTCAGCATACATTCCGGCGCTGGAAAGAAAACCGCTAGAGCTATACCCCCCCACGACGAGCACCTGCCCGCGGGGCAACAGCGTGGCAGTGTGCGCTCCACGCGCCGCAGGCATCGGGTTCATGCTCGTCCACGTGCCCTTCGCCGGGTCATACACTTCAGCGCTGGAAAGATAAGTGCCATCAGTACCCCCCGCGGCAAGCACCTTTCCGCTGGGCAGCAGCGTCGCCGTGTGTTGCTCGCGCGCAGCGGCCATCGTTCCCGTGGCCGTCCAGGTGTCCGTCGCCGCATTGTACACTTCGGCACTGGAGAGAGTAGCGCCGTCAGACCCGCCCGCGACGAGCACCTTCCCATTGGGCAGTAACGTCGCCGTGTGCCAGCCGCGTGCGGCGGTCATCAAGCCGGCCGTAACCGTCCAGTTGCCCGTCGCCGGGTCGTACACTTCGGCACTGGAAAGACTGCCGCCGCCGTTCGCACCCCCGGCAACGAGCACCTTCCCGCTGGGCAACAGCGTCGCCGTATGGAGGTAACGCGCGACGGCCATCGGGTTGATGGTCGTCCAGGTGCCCGCCGCGGGGTCGTACACTTCGGCGCTGTTAAGATAACCGCTCTTATACCCGCCTGTGACGAGCACCTTCCCGCTGGACAGCAGCGTCGCCGTGTGGAACCGGCGCGCGGCAGCCAGCGCGCCTGTGCTCGTCCAGTTGCCGGTCGCCGGGTCGTACACTTCGGCGCTGGAGAGATAAGTGCTGTCGTAACCCCCTGCAACGAGCACCTTCCCGCTGGGCAGCAGCGTCGCGGTGTGGTAGCGGCGCGCGGTAGCCAGTGCGCCGGTGTCGGTCCAGGCGCTCGTCGCCGGGTCATACACTTCAGCGCTGGAGAGATTAGCGCCGTTATACCCGCCCGCAACGAGCACCTTTCCACTGGGCAGCAGCGTCGCCGTGTGGTAATCGCGTGCAGCGGCCAGCGCGCTGGTAGCCGCCCAGTTGCTCGCCGCCGGATCGAAGACTTCGGCGCTGGAAAGAACACCGCCGACTCCATCACCTCCCGCGACGAGCACCTGTCCGTTGGGCAGCAGCGTCGCCGTGTGATACCCCCGCGCGGCGGCCATCGTGCCGCTCCCCGTCCAGTTGCCCGTCGCCGGGTCGTACACTTCGGCGCTGGCAAGGGAAGTGTTGGCGATGCCTCCCGCAAAGAGAACCTGCCCGCTGGCCAGCAGCGTCGCCGTGTGATACCCCCGCCCGGCTGCCATCGTGCCGCTCCCCGTCCAGTTGCCCGTCGCCGGGTCGTACACCTGGGCGCTGGAAAGAGGACCGGTAAATCCGTTACCCCCGCCCCCGACGAGCACCTTCCCGCTGGGCAGCAGCGTCGCCGTGTGCGCATAGCGCGCAGTGGACATTGAGCCGGTGCTCGCCCAGACGCCCACCGCCGGGTCGTACACTTCGGCGCTGGATAAGTTGCCGAAGGAGCCCGCGACCAGCACCTTCCCGCTGGGCAGCAGCGTTGCCGTGTGAGAATGGCGCCCGGTGACCATTACGCCGGTGGCCGCCCAGGTGCCCTTCGCAGGGTCGTACACTTCGGCAACCGAAAGATAATTGGTGCTGCTGTTGTAACCCCCTGCAACGAGCACCTTCCCGCTGGGCAGCAGTGTCGCTGTGTGATCGCGGCGCGCGACGCCCAATGAGCCTGTGCTCGTCCAGGTGCCCGTCGCAGGGTCGTACACTTCGGCAACCGAAAGATAATTGGTGATGCTGTTGTAACCCCCTGCAACGAGCACCTTCCCGCTGGGCAGCAGTGTCGCTGTGTGACCGCCGCACGCGACGCCCAATGAGCCTGTGCTCGTCCAGGTGCCCGTCGCCGGGTCGTACAACTCGGCGCTGGCAAGATAATGGTAAGTGCCGTCATTTCCCCCGACGACGAGCACCTTACCATTGGGCAGCAGCGTCGCCGTGTGCGAATAACGCGCAGTGGACATCGAGCCGGTGGTTGCCCAGTTGGCCGCGTGTGCAGAAGAGGCCAGCAGCACCAGGCCCAGCATGACGCAGCAAAAAACATTGCAGGAAGATTGTTCCATGATGATTCCATTCTCCCGTCTGAGCACAGAAGGTGGGGGCATCCACGGAAACGATATATGATATTTGCTCAAAACGCCAATCATTACGTCGGGTGATCAAAAAGTGAGGCTCTGTGGTGTCAGAATCTACTTCGAACACTCGAGGAATGTTGGCGTGCGTTCAGCGCAGTCGGGGCTCTTTTTCTTTGACGTTTTTCTTTGCGGTTCCTTTGCGGTAGCCATTGCGAAGACCTGCGTTTCTTCGCATTGTTCTGCAATTTAGGCGGAAGCTAGCGACTCAAGATCGTTTTCCTATTGCTTTGGGTTGCAAAGAATTGCGTTCACTTGCGCGCCAATTCTACTTAAGTCCTTACAAAGGCAGCGCTTCCAAATCAAACTGCGAAGGCTGAGGTCGAAGGTTCGAATCCCTCCGGGTACGCCACTTCAACCCAGTGACATGAAGTTCAAACCGCTCTAACCGAGAAAAACCAAGATCTGTCGCCGCTTATCCACGCCCATCGCGTGATCCACGGGCTCCAGCAACCCGTTGAAAAGCGTCAAAAAGCGTTGTGAGTTTTGGGGCGAGGGGCACGCTCCTGTTTTGACAAGTTCCGGACTATCAATCAGGCTCTGTTCTGTTCCTCCGTCGATTCGTTTTTCACAGGCAAACTACAGATCTTCAGGCTTCGAGCGACCATCTACGCGTTACCGGTGTATTACTAAGCACGTGCTTACCATCTTTGGGAAATTATGGGCATGGCTAAGCTTCTCTCTGCTCCAACACTCGCCGACGTCGCCGGGCGCGCCGGGGTAACGCGCCTGACGGCGCAACGTGCTCTGCACGGTCAACCCGGAGTCGGTGAGAAAGCACGCAAGAAGATTCAGGCGATCGCCGGGAAATTGGGCTATCGCCCGCACTGGGCGGCTCGTGCCATGCGCAGCGGTCGGATGGGATGCCTGACGCTACTGATCAGCGTGGAACGCTACCGCGGTTTCGTTGAGCACGAACTGCTCAGCGGCATCGTCGCCGAAGCTTCTGACCGTGACTACCACATCACAATCGGCGCGCTGCCGACTGAAAAAGCCACTGACCCGCAGTCTCTGCCCAAAGCGCTGCAAGAGTTCATGGCGGATGGGCTTTTGATCAACTATCACTTTGGAATTCCGCCGAAAATGGCGGAGCTCATCGAGCAGCACCGCATTCCCGCGGTCTGGATCAACACGCGGCGGGCTGCCGACTGCGTTCACATTGACGACATTCAGGCAGGGCGTCTGGCAACCGAGCGGCTGCTGCAACTGGGGCACCGCCGTGTTGCGTACATTGACTACGACCATTCCCAGGATCGGCCCGAGACGGCGCACTATAGCGTGATTGATCGCGCTGCCGGATACCAGATTGCGATGAAAGCGGCCGGTCTGCCGGCTCACGTGATCGCACTCCCCCCTGACCTGCCCGGCGGCGAGCAACTGGAATTCACTCGGCGCTGGCTTTCCGGTACAAACCGTCCAACAGGAATCGTGATGTACTCGGCAGCGATTGCGCCAACGATTGCTATGGCCGCTGCGCCGCTTGGCATTTATGTGCCGCAACAGATGTCGATGGTCGCGGTGGACTGGCCAGTGCCCAAATTTCTCGGTGCGGAAATGACCGTCGCGCTGCCGCAGGTCTCCGAGATGGGCCGGGCAGCCGTTCGCATGCTCCTGGAGAAGATCGCCGATCCACGCAAGCGGATGAGAGCGCTGGCGATACCAGCCGCATTTCATGAAGGAAAGACGTGCGGTTCGCCAGCTTGAACGAGAGAATGGGGAACCAGGCTCCAACGCTCAGAATGGGCCGCATGCGCGTGTCTAGCAGCAACTCGCGTTTCGAGGAGATGCATTATGATTCGATGTAGATGGCTGTTCTGCTTTTTGGCCGCGCTATCAACCTGGGCAGGTGATCAGCCTGCCAGCAACCTTCTGCGGAATGGTTCCTTCGAAGGCGGCTCGCGCTACTGGTTCGAGACTGACAAATACGAGTTCGTCAGAGACGACGCAGCCCACGGCGGCTGGGCGCTAAAGATCCCCAAGGGTGGCATCCAGAGTGCTGCGTTCATGTTGCAGCAAGGCAAGCCCGTCACCATCAGTTTTTCCGCCAGAGGCGCCAATGGCCCTGCCACGATGGGCTGGCAGTGCACGCCTTGCGCGCGCGAGATTGGTGCCAAACACAATCTGTGTTGGGGGCTCCGCGGCAAGCACCCCGTTGCGATCACTGGCGAGTGGAAACGCTACTCCGTTAGCTTCACGCCCAACATTGCGCAAGATGGTTTCTGGCCGCGCCCCACCTTCATGCTGCAGCTCGGCGACGCCGACAAACCGATTCTGCTCGACGCTGTCACCATCGCGTACGAATCCGGTGCCGAGAAGTACGTCCCGTGGAAAGCGCTCGAAGTTTTCGTTACTAGCCCTGACTTGAAAGGCTTTCGTGACGAAAGCCACAACATTCTGCAGAAAGGCCAGACCGTCACGCTGCAGGGCATTGTTAATAACCCGGGTACGGAAGCTCGCGCTGTCATGCTGCGCTGGCAGCTCATCGACTACGAAGGTGTCCGGCCGCTCAACCAACCGCTGGAGAAAAAGGTCAATGTTCCCGCCGGTCAGACCGTCATTGAAACCGTGACCATGCCGCTCACTGCCACCGGCACGGTGCTGGCTCGCTGTTCGGTGCTGGATGGCGGCACCGTGATCGACCAATCCGACCTGCCGCTGACCTCGCTGGCACATCCGCTCGCCGCAACCAGACCGGATGCCCGCGAACGTTTCGGCGGCTCTCTGTTCGGTCTGCACAATGCCCGGGGCGTCCAGAAGATCGGGTTCGCCTGGAGCCGCTGGCATCCGCACATGAACTGGGCCGACCACCACCCCAAAAGCCCCGACGAATGGGTCTGGTTCGACCAGCGCATCGACGAACTGGCCGCTCTGGGCATTTCCGTCAACGCCGTGCTGTACGGCAAGCCGAAGTGGGCGTTCACAAAGGAAAGCGATCAACTGCCGAAAGATATGCAGTGGAAAGCGGATGATCCGCGTTGGGAGGATTTGAGTGTTGAGACAGGTTGGGACAAGTTCGTCAAGACCGCTGTCGAACACTACAAAGGCAAGTCGCTGATCTACGAAATCGAAAACGAACCAGAGTTCGATGGCTGGGACAACATTAGGGACCTCTATGCGAAGTTTACGATCCGCACCGCTCGCCTGATCAAGCAGGTCGATCCGAAAGCGAAAGTGATGGTAGACAACGTGTACGGTATTCCCTCAGGCCTTAACCGGCATTTGCTGCAGAAAGGCGCCGGCAAGTGGATCGACATCATTTCCTGGCACGACTACCACGACGGCTGGCTGGCAGACGCCACGGCCATCAAGCGTATGCGCAACGCCCTTGAGGAACTCGGTTGCGGGCACATCGAAATCTGGTTCAATGAAGGCTGGGCTTACACTAATACCATTGTAGACGAGCCGGCTGTGGCTCTGACGCACTACGATTCAGCGGGCCAGACGAACTGCACCGTCAACTCCATCGCCGAACTGACCGCCAATGGCCAGGAAAAGTGCATTCTCTTTCACACGTCCTACGAAGAACACGGCATGAGCTTCTGGGATTACTGCGGTCCAGGAACGATGCTGTGGGACTACTACGGCTACCCATTGCCGCTGGTGCCGGCCTGGAACGCGCTGTGTTACCACATCGGGCTGAGCACCCCCGCCGGATTTGTGCGTCCGCCTGGTGCGAACTTCTGCATCTTCGACGATCTGCGCAACAAACGCGGCGTGATGATCGCCTATGCTGACCGCGACGCCAAGGCCGACGTGACCGTTGATCTGCCGTTCTCCGGTCTGGCAGCCGAAGACTGCATGGGAAATCCCGTGCAGTTGCTGGGCCAGAAGCTGACCTTGTCGAAATCCGGCCGCACGGTGTTCCTCTATGCCAGCGATGGCCGCGTCGATGGAAAGACGCTGGCAGAGAAAATGAAGCCGCTCGACCGCAAGAACGCGAGCTTTGCCGGCAAGGGCGGCGGGTCATTTAGGCTGCCGCCGGCTTGGGAAGGCAGCAAGAAGGACAGCACGGATGGCAATCCGGCGCTGGCGGAGGGCAAGCCGGTCTGGCGACTCGATCAAGTCTGGCCGCCGCAACCGCTGAAACTCGACAGCTACAGACCTCTTGCGTGGCGCGACGGCTGGTGGGTCGCGCTGCGGGACGGATTCGGTGGCCAGCCCAAAGCGGAGATGAAGGACAGCGCCATCCGCATGGAGTTCCGTGCGCCGCACAGTGCCAGCGCCGGCGAGAAGCTCTGCGCTCTGGTGTTTAGCGCCACTCAGGCGGGCACGCATACCTTGAGCGGCTCGGTCGAAATGCGACTGTGGGAGAACGCCAACAATGCCGTTCGTATGACGTACCTGCGCAAAACGAAAACCAGCGCAACCGAAGTGGCCTCGCAGAAGCTCTCCAAAGGCCAGCGCGCAACCATTGCGGTGACGGTGCAGCTCGATATCGGCGATGAGCTGGTGATTCTGCCGCGCATTGAAGGCATGTTCACCGGCGGCGATGTGGTACTGCGCGATGTCAGCGTCGCCATTGGGAGCGTCGGGGCTGTGTCCTATAAACTGCCGCTGGCCTGGGAAGGTCCACAAAGAGGGACCGCGCGCGGCAACCCCATCGAAGCGGACGGCAAGGCGCTCTGGCGCGTGGACCAGGTCTGGCCGGACAATCCGATCATGACGACGCACTACACGCCGCTGCTCTGGAACGGTACGGGCTGGATCCCGGAGAAGAACGGCATGGGCGGGCAGCCGGAAATCCGAGTCGAAAACGGGATCGCGCACTTCTCCGTTCGGGGATCGTGGACCGGCGCGGAAGGCCAGCGCATCGCGGGGCTCTGCTTCATCGCGCCAAAGTCGGGCGTCTATCGCGTCAGCGGCACAGCTCACAGCAAGCCCTGGGAGGGCCAGGCCAGAACCTTCAAGCTGGGGATTTTTCAGAAAGACACACAGCGTGCCAGCGAGGTGCGCTCGTTTGCGCTGCCGCGCAGCGACGAGGCGGTGGCGCTGGACTTCAAGATCGAACTGACGGCAGGGCACGAACTGGTCTTCCTGCCGCTGATGCCCGACTGGCACAACGCGACCACGATTACACTGGAGAATCTAACCGTCACCGATGAATCGCAGCCGTGACGGGTGGGAAAGTGCGTGCCTCGGGTCGGTTACCATTCGAGCCGCGAAAAGATACCCGTGATGCCGATGGGCTTTTCTGTGCCCCATGTCGGCACCTTCGTGGTGAGCAGCGGAGTGCCGGTGGGCTGCTTGGGCTTCTCGTCCAAGGCATTGGCCCCGACAACTAAAGCACCATTGGGGACCGGCACGACGGAGCGTAGCTCGACTTTGCCTCCCTCCGCGCCAGTCGTTGGATCCCACTTGCCGCTCAATATGGAACTGTATACCAGCGTGTTCATGTCAGGTGTGTAGACGCGGACGAAATTGCACCACTGCGAGACTCCTTCGCCCTTCTTCGGCATCTTCATATACGCGTTTGCGGTCGTTACAACACGTCGGCCCGTGGCTATGATGTAGACACGCCCGTTGTCGTCAACCTGCAGATCATGCAGACGGGTCGTGTTGACGTTCGGCCAGCCAGCGTTGTAGCTGGGCCAGCCTTCCAGCAGCGGTTCCCTGGAAGGCGCACCGGCGCCATCCATTCCATCCACGTACTCGGCTACGTAGGTCGCAGCAAAGAGGTGTCCGTCGTCGACCGACAGTTTGCCCAGCCACGAGATGTGGATGTTTCCGTTCTTGCCCGAGAAATGATCTTGGAAGCCACGCGCACCCGGCCGTGCAGCGACTTCATTTCCCGCCCACAAATTTACGACGTTGTTGCCATGACAGCGCGCACCGACGACAACGTTATTCCCGGCCACATCCATAGCGAGGTGATCAACGTACTGGTCGGGGGTGGAGTTGCGGGCGTCGCCCGCCTGATACGTGCCGTCTTTCTGTTTGCTTAGGAATTCGTGATACAAGCGGCTCCACCACTTGAGTTTCCCCGTGCGGGTCATCGCCACCAAAGCCGGTTCGAAATCCGGATTTCCGTCGGGCAGGCGCGTCTGGACGCTGTACCCGACGTAGAAGTCGTTGTTACGCCGATCGACCAGGATGGCACCGACGCGTGGGCAGGGAGAGTTGATGGAGTAGCCCGTATAGCCCGGTCCATCATTCGTCGGCTTGGCTGGGTCGAACGGCCCTTTGAAGTAGTAGTCGTCCGGCCAGCGCCCTTTCTTGAGACGGCCGTTGCCGTCCGGCAGCCAGGCGTCGTAGTCCTCCTGCGTCCACGAACGCAGGCAACCGCGCCCCCAGAGTTTCATCGCGAGGCCGCTGCGAGTCGCCTTGAAATCCGGCCGGCTGGAAAGCGGGGTGAACTGGGCTTCCGTTTCCTTTCCTTTTGCATCTACCCCCCAATGGCAGCGCCAGTCCTCCACCGTGTCGTCCATGCCATCAGACTTAAGCCGGTAGACGGCCATCCACTCGCGGCTGTAACTTTGCCCGCTGGCATACACGACTTTCCCGTCCCCGCCGACATCCCATGGCTGTATTTCGCGCGTGTCGCCGGCGGCAAAGACGTTGCGTACCCAGAGGAGCTTCTGCGGCGGCGCCTTTATGAAGTTGCCATCCAGTTTGGTGAGCAGATAGCCACCAGAGCCCTTCGGATCGTCTTTCAGAGTAGCCGAGAAGAACACCTCGCCCGTGGAAGCACCCGGTAAGCTGCTGACGCGAATGTGTCGGATGGTATCGACTGCGCCCGGCGGGAGATGAATCAGGCGCAGCAGCTTCTGTCCATCGCCGCTCACCTGCAGGATAAAGCCAATGCGGCCGTTCTCGGGCGAGCCCTTGATGCCCTCAGCCGAGAGTGGCGTGCGAGGAACATCGGCGGGGATCCACGTCAGTGATTCGGCCCAGCCGCCTAGGAGGATGGAGCCGTCGGAAAGCTGACACGCCGTGACGAACGCCTTGTTCTCGTTGCCGCCGGCATAGGTCACCACCTGCGCGGCCTGACCATTGGCGAGGAACCCGAGGAGACAAGCGAATCCCGCTGCAAGCTGCTTGAACATGGCTACGCTCTCCATGATTCTCACTCCAGGCCGCCGAGTTCAATGCGCTGGAGCACCTTGCCCGCGTCGGTGTCCACATTCAGAAGCGTATACGAGTACGTAGCTCCACCAAAGTCGCAGCGGTAGAAGACGAACGGGTGCGTCCAGCCGTTGCTGGGCTTGAACTCATGTGCGGCCGGGCAGGCGTCCCAGTTGATGTTGGTGTCTTTGCCGCGCAGCTTCATCGTTTTGACAAACTGTTCGTTGTTAGCGTTGGCATCGTTCACAAATGCAACGGGCCCACTGGCCTTGACCTTCGAGCACACATGCCCGTTGGCCCGAGCGGTGATGATCTGTCGCACGCCGCGCAGCATCATGGCTGGCTTTCCAGTAGCGGTCTTTACATCCACCGTCACGTCCTGCACGATCTGGGGAGAGCCGCGGAAGCCGCAGAAAACGGTCTTGGTTTTGGTCTCGATGCGGCATCGGGTGAAGGACATGAGCTCGCCGTATCCGAGTTCGACAGCCGCTTCCTTCTCGTTGCCGCATTCCAGGAACTCGCATTGATCGACCATTACGCCCCATGGGCGGTAAGCGATCTCGGGATTGCCGCCGAGAATGTCGATTCCCGGCCCCTGGATGTTATGGAATGCCGTTCCGATCACGGCGCCGTGAACCAGATTGTTGAACTTGATCGAGATTCCCGATTTACGCTGGCCCTCGAACTCGCCGTGTAGAAACAGCCACTTGTCGAGCATGTTCTGGTTCATGTAGATGCCATAATCGCCGGTGTTGATGAACTTCAGATCTACATAGCGGTTCTGGTCGTGCTCAGCACCGCCCATGATGTCGGGATCGTCGTTGCCGATGTGGATGCCGGCAAATGTCTGATTGCGGAATGTGACGTTATAGTAGCTCTGTCCGGCGATGTAGGACTGGAGCGTCGGCGCGAAGCCGGCATCGTGGTCCTTGCCGGTGATCGCCAGGCCAACGCGTCCGCCCTCAATCGTCAGGTTTGCGAGCGCGCCCTTCGTGTGCTGCTCGATGACCTTGAATTCGCCGTTCGCCTTGAGCACCGTCTTGTCCGGACCGGCGCCCCAGATCGCCGGTGTGGCCGACACCCAGACCAGCGGCCTTGTCAGAAGGAACGTGCCAGGGGGAATCTCCAAACGCGGCCGAGCCGCGATTCGTTTGCCTTTCTTGTCGGCGGGATCGGCTGGACAGAGCTGGCCCATGGCTGCATTCAGCTTCTCCGTCGCTGCCTTTATTCCGGGGGCATCCTGCCTGCTTTTCGCCTCGCGGAACGCCGCATCGGCCTGGTACGTCGCCAGCAAGTGTTCCTCCACCTTGTCGCGAGGCATGCTGTACATCAGTTGCGCGAACGCATCGTCGCTGGGTTTCGCACCGGTCGGATCAGCGCCGGCATCGAGCAGAGCCTTGCCGAATTCCGGCGCCTGTGTGAAAGCGATTGGGCGGCGCAAGCGCGGCGCATCGGTGGCGGGCATCGACGGCGGTGGCGGGAGCTTTCTGCCGTTGCGGAGCTTGTCCGGGGCCTTCGTCAGATCATCCTGGCCGAAAAAGAACGTCTGCTCGTCCCGAGCGTTGAAGGGCCAGAACTGGTAGCGCCCGTTCAGCAGCAGCCTCTCGATCTCCTTACAGGCCGTATCGGTCACGGGTTCCTTCCTGTCAGTGAGAATCTTCTCAGCCCGGGCGCGAAAGCCAGGTTTAGCCTTCTCAAATTCGGGTAAGTCCGGCGCGGGCTTCTCCAGACTTGGGGTCACAGCGAAGCGCAGGATGCCGTCGCTATCCAATCCTTCCGCTTCGTACTCGAATCCGCACATCCACGCCTGCAGATCTGGGCACGTGTTGACCAGTGTGGCGCCCTCGGAGTAGTTCCAGGCCCGCAGCGCGTGGAGGATGTTTCCTGAGCCACCCTCGATGCTGAGGTCGTGGGAAGGGCACGGAGCCTTAGGTCCACCGTTGTTGGGATAGAATGCGTTGATGGCGCGCAGACCGAGGTGGACGTTCGTGCAGTTTCTTAGCCAGTAGACACCGGGGCCCTGCGATGACGAGCGCTCGGTCGAGCCGTGGTAGAGCGACATACCACTGCAGTTCTCAAGAATCGCATTCGGGCCCGGATTGCCATAGCCTGTCTCAATCATCAGGTAGAGCCGCGTGTTCTGTCCTCCGCCCTTACAGTCGAAGTGAAGCTGCGCGTTCTCCAGCCAGTTACGGTCCTTGTTCTTGAGATCCCTGTGCGCGTTGTAGTCGGCGAACGGCCAGTTGATGCCGAACCAAAGGAACAGGCTATCGTCAACGCGCGCCGTAGCCGTAACCGTTTTGCGTCCGAACGCATTGTCGCCAGCGATCCATGCGCAGTTCTTTACGTCATTCTTGATCTGGATCGAGCCACTGGAGAAGAGGCTGAGCATATCGCTCGTCGGCTGAGTCTTCTCGAAAAGCGTCACCGTGGCGAAGTCCGACAGTACGCCGCTTGGCCCTGCTTTGGTTCTCGGCAGACCTTCATCAAACACCTGGTTCAACGCGGAAAAGAGGATCTGCATGCTGCGTTGGCCGCCGCCCAGTATCAGCGTGCCTCCATAACCGCCGGTGATTTGCACGCCATCGGCGACACCGCGGAAATCGAGCAATCCGCAGGGAACCGAACGGGGCAGGTCAATGGCGCCACCGACTGGCAGGGATAGCGCGCCGTCGGTAATGGCGCGAGAAACGACATCTTGAGGCACTGTCTGCCAGCCCGCTCCTAAGCGTTCGGCGAGCATCGACTCCGCATCAATGAACTCCGGGCCATTGGCATGCGCATTGAAATGCTCGTTCAACAAGAGGTGCGTTGTTCCCGCTTGGCTGGTCAGCCCAACAATGGCCAGCAATACTCCGCAAATCGCGACGCCTGTTCTTCCGATTCCCGCCATTGTTTAATGCCTCACGTTTGCCAACATGGCCATCACCCCGCTGCTATTACACCGAACGCCCGCTTGCGTCGCTGCGGCAATACCGCATAATACTATCACTTTTGCGCACGCTGACGGAGATTGACGAATGCCGCGTTTGATGCGGGTTGCAACTGCGATCGGACTCCATTACGGTTGGGGGCGTTCCGTGCTGCACGGTGTCGCTGAGTTTATGCGACAGACGCGCTCATGGTTGCTGCTGGCCGAACCCACGGAAGTCAAGCCGGAGCATCTCGTCGCCCAACTCGACGCGATTGATGGCGCCATTATCAACACTGCCGATCTGGAGATCATTGAGAGATTACAGCAGCGCCGCCTTCCCTTCGTTAACCTCAACACGCGGCCGTACGAACAAGGCATCCGCGCGCCATGTGTGGGCAACAACGAGGCCGTCATTGGAGCGCTCGCGGCAAGCCACCTGATTGGGCTCGGCCTGCGGAATTTTGCATTCTGTGGGGTTACAGCAGCCAGTGCCAACACCGACCGCGGCCAAGGGTTCTTCTTGAAGATCAGATCGCAGACGCATACGACGGGGCCACTTAACTGGAGATACGAGTACTCACCGCTGGACTTGAGGCGGCGTGCCCGGGACAAGTTAGCCCCGTGGCTTGTCTCGTTACCCAGGCCTGTCGGGGTGATGGCGTACAACGACCTGATTGCACGACACATTGCCGAGGCATGTTTGTTGGCAAAGCTTGCAGTCCCGCAGGAAGTTGCAGTCATCGGCGTGGATAATGACGACTTGGTCTGCGAACTTGCTACGCCACCGCTTTCCAGCATTGACGTGAATGGCACGCGGCAGGGCTTCCTCGCGGCCACTCTGCTGAACCAGTGGATGCGAGGCCGCCCCTCCAAGCCTGTGCGGCATTTGATATCTCCCGCGCGACTCGTTCCGCGGCAGAGCACGAACATTGTGGCAGTCAGCGACCCGGTTGTGGCACGCGCGATGGCCTTCATTCTCGCCCACTTCAACCAGAATATCGGCGTGAAAGCAGTGGTGGCTCAGATAGACGAATCTCGTCGGAAACTTGAGTACCGGTTCAGATCCGTGCTCAACAGCACTCCGCAGAAAGAGATTCAGCGGCTGCGAATGCAGCATGCGCAGGACCTGCTCGCCACCACGACGCTGGCGACCGCGACAATCGCCCAACACTGCGGCTATTCCCGTGCCAGCTACTTCTCCGAAGCGTTCCTGCGAGCGACTGGCAACACCCCGACTGGCTATCGCAAGCGGTGCCTGGGCTAAGAAGCAATGCTGTTTTGTACCGTGAGCAAGTGGTAAAGCCCGCTTCCGACATGGGCTGATGCTACATGAATCTGGCAACCTGTTATACAATTGATGATGTTGCCATTGCTGCCCGGGCGAAATTGCAGGCTGTCCTTGATGAACAGAATCTTCGTGAAACGCAGCAGCGGGTTGGAGAACGCAATCTGCCGCTGCAACGCGCTGGCTTCCATGAATAGCTGCTCACGCTTTGCAGCCGCGCTGGGGTTGGTGGCCGTGGCCGTCGCCAACAACTGCGTCAGCCGCTTCTCGTTGATGGAGAGGTCCGCGACGCCAGGCAGCGCTTTGAGGTGGATCAGCAGCGAGGTCGTACGGGCGAAGGATAACGTCAAGTGGATCACGGTCAGCATCGAGAACCAGGGCGTCTGACCGATACGTTTGGCTCGCCACTTTTTTGAACCAGGGGCGTCGATTCTTGAGCGCGTCTTCGAGGCGATCAAATTCGCTCTGCCATGCAGCCGCCACGTCCGCATGGATTGCGCCGTCGCTTGCGGTCGCGTTCCGGGTCGCCGCCTTCTGTTCGCCGGCATGCGCGGACAAAGTCAACCCTGAATACAACGCCAGCAGCACTATGACGAGGCATCTCATCCGATTCGTTTCGCTCTGCACGCGATGCACACCTTTGACCAATTGGCTCGTCTACCTCTGCTAAGAAGGTCCCGACAGCCCGAACCGTTTGCATCGGAGCATTCAGAACAGCTGTTTCTGCTTACCCCATCTCGCAACGTCGCGCAATCCGTTGCAGAAGATGTTGCCAGGAAAAACGGCAAGAAATTTCGTCCGCACGTACAAATGTCAAGGCGACGCAGCCTCCGGCGACGGAGAACGCATCCTCTCACGACACAATGTAACAAACAACGCCTTGATATTGTGCCTTTATCGCTCTACCAAGAGACAGTTACAGCGCGAGTACAGGAGGGATGGCGATGAAACAACAACCAGCGCTAGCGTTAATTGGATTGCTTTTCGTCGCACTGATCGTTGCGCCGCTGCACACGTTAAACGCTGCCGATGCCGAGAAGCCTGCGGACAAGCCCAACGTTGTGATCATCTTTATCGATGACATGGGCTACGCGGACATCGGTCCGTTCGGCGCGACCAAGCAGAAGACGCCCAATCTCGACCGCATGGCGCGTGAGGGCATGAAACTCACAAGCTTTTACGCGGCGCCGGTCTGTTCGGTTTCGCGTGCGCAGATGATGACCGGTTGTTACGGCGCGCGCGTCTCGGTGCCAGGCGTGTATCCTCCGGCCAGCAAGCACGGCCTGAACCCCAGGGAGATTACGATTGCCGAGCGGATGAAAGAGCGTGGCTATGCAACGATGTGCATTGGCAAATGGCATCTCGGCGATCAGCCTGAATTCCTGCCGACGAAGCAAGGCTTCGATCATTACTTTGGCATTCCCTACTCGAACGACATGCAGCGCAAGTCGAAAGAGAAGGACGCGCTTGTCGTTCCGCTGGTGCGCGACGACAAAGTGCAGGAGCTGCTCACGGAAGACGATCAGAACCATATCGTTGAGCGCTACACCGACGAGGCCGTGCGTTTCATCCGCGAAAGTGCCAGCAAACCCTTCCTGCTTTACTTTCCGCACACGGCGGTTCACTGTCCGATTCATCCCGGTGCCGCGTTTACCGGCAAGTCCTCGAATGGCCGCTTCGGCGATTGGGTTGAGGAAGTCGATTGGAGCGTTGGCAAAGTCCTCGACACGTTACGCGAACTAAAACTCGACCGTCGCACGTTTGTGATCTTCACCAGTGACAACGGTCCCTGGCTGATTAAGGGCGCGAATGCGGGCAGTGCCAGTCCCTTGCGGGGTGGCAAAGGCAGCACGTGGGAAGGCGGCATGCGCGAACCGACCATCGCGTGGTGGCCTGGCCACATTGCGCCGGGCAGTGTGTGCGACACGGTCGCCGGGACGATCGATATCCTGCCGACTGCGGTTTCGCTTGCAGGGGGCACGCTGCCCGCTGAGCCCATTATTGACGGCCGCGACATTTCTCCGCTTCTTTTTGGCCAAACCACGCAAGCCGCTCGCGAGGCGCACTACTATTTCAATGGCTATCACCTGCAGGCCGTCCGGCAGGGGCCGTGGAAGCTCGCCATTGCCGCGCAGAAAGAGTCGATGGGCAAACAGGCCGCCGAGGACATTCGTGGCGACACGCCGCGCCTGTACAATCTCGATGAAGACATTGGTGAGAAGACCAGCCTCGCGGAGAAGCACCCGGAGATCGTCGCGAAACTCCGCGCGCTTGCTGAAAAGATGGCTGCCGAAATCGGCGGAAACAATCCGCCCGGTCGGCGCCCCGCTGGCGAAGTGGACAATCCCACCCTGCTCTACATCACCGGCGAGGACGCTCGGCGCGGAAAGCGGAAGAATGGCAAACCATGAAGCGCAAAAGCAGAGCAACCCTGTTCATGAGATTAGCGCTGACACTGCTATTGGCTCCGCTGGCCGCGCTGCACGCTGCCGGGGATACGGCTCAGAAGCGGCCGAACATCGTTTTCATCTTCTCGGACGATCATGCGATTCAGACCATCGGCGCATACAATGGGCGGCTCTCCGAGTTCTGTCGGCAGCAGGCCGTCACGCCAAATATGGATCGGCTCGCCATGGCCGGCGCGTTGTTTCCGAACAGCTTCTGCTGCAACTCACTCTGCTCGCCCAGCCGCGGAGCCGTTCTCACGGGGCTGCACAGCGGCGCTAACGGCGTGAGAAATCTCGGCCAGCCGGTGACGCCTGGCCTCTGGATGTATCCGGCGGCCATCCGCGCGGCAGGCTATCAGAACGCCGTTTTCGGCAAGTGGCACCTGGGCAATACGCCGGCGAACACGGATGTTTGGAAGCTTTTTCCCGGGCAGGGGAACTATTGGAACCCGGCGATGACGGGTCCGAATGGCACCGAGAATCTCCAGGGCTACGCGACCGATCTGCTCACCGATCTCGGTCTGGATTGGCTGAAAAAACGCGACAAATCGAAGCCGTTCATGTTGATGCTGCAGCACAAAGCCCCACATCGGCCGTGGGAGCCGCCGACGCGCTACTACCGATGGCTCTCTGACGTGACGATCCCCGAGCCGCCGACGCTATTTGATGATTACTCCGGCCGCGGCACCCCGGCGCACACGCAGAAGATGGAGATCGGCCGCGAAATGACGCTCGCCAGCGATCTAAAAGTTCACGCCGCGAAAAAAAAGGTAGCCGAGGCCGAATTCCAAGCCACATATGGCGTGCGCAACGAGGCTTTCCACAAAGCCAATCTGCAGGGCGAGGCGCTCACACGCTGGAAATATCAGGAATACATGAAGGACTACCTGCGCTGTGTGAAGGCCGTCGATGACAGCGTCGGTAAAGTATTGGATTACCTCAAAGCTGAAGGGCTGGAGGACAATACGGTCGTGATCTATGCATCCGACCAGGGCTTCTATACCGGCGAGCACGGCTGGTTCGACAAGCGCTGGATTTACGAAGAGTCAATCCACATGCCGTTGATTGTGCGATGGCCCGGCGTGGTCAAACCCGGCAGTCGTCCAACGGCGCTTGTGCAGAATATCGATTACGCCGCGACGTTCGTGGACATCGCTGGCGGCGAGATACCGGTAGGCCTTCACGGGAAATCGCTGGTGCCGATTCTACGCGACCAGCCGCCTGCGGATTGGCGCAAGAGCCTTTACTACCATTACTATGATCCCGGCCATGGCGTGACAAAACACTACGGCGTCCGCACGGACCGGTTCACACTCGTGAATTTCTATCCTGTCAAAGAGTGGGAACTCTACGACAACGAGAAAGATCCACAGCAAATGCGCAGCGTTTACGCTGATCCAGCGTACGCGAAAACGGTGGAGGAATTGAAAGCCGAACTTGAGCGCTTGCGACTGCAGTATGAACCAGCTTTCGATCCGCAAGCCGCAGAAGAAGCGCCGAAACGAAAGAAGAAAGACGCGCGATAAGAGGAACCCGCACCGCGTTGCTCCTGCATTTCGAGACTCAAACCGTTCGGGTCACCTGGAAATCATGGAACTTAGGCTCTCGCTTCTCAGCGGGGAAAGAAAGAATGAACATGCCACAGAAGAGTATCTACCTCACCGCCCTGCTGCTGGCGCCGCTGGCCGGACTAAAGGCCGCTGATGCAGAAAAGCCAGTCGCTAAGCCCAACGTCGTTTACATGCTGGCCGACGATCTGGGCTGGAGTGATTTAAGCATTCATCCTGGCGGGAGCATTCCGACGCCGCATATCGACCGCCTGTTCCAGCAGGGCGTCGAGCTGCGCAACTTCATGGCCTGGTGCGTGTGTTCGCCAACACGTGCGATGTTAATGACCGGCCGTCATCCGTTTCGCGTCGGCACCGGGCCGGAAGTTGGCGGCGAACTTGCCAAAGAGGAAGCGACCGTCGCGGAAGCTTTCAAGGCTCACGGTTATCGGACCGGCATCTTCGGCAAGTGGCATAACGGCAACAACCCCGACACGCCAGAGTATCGGCGAGCGTTTGAAGAAGCATGGAAGGACATGCCGAACAAGAAACACAAAGTCGGTCTTGGCGTGAATGAACATGGTTTCGACGAAGCGTGGGTCTATTACGGCGGCGGTGCGGATTATTTCACGCGGCGCACCGAGCAGGGGCACGGCCCGGTAAGCTGGTGGCACAATCTCGAGTTCCGGCCGCAAGACGTTGGCTTTACCGAGGATTTGATCACCGGGCACGTCTTGGAGTTCATTCGCGAGAACAAGGATCGCCCCTTTTTCTGCTACGTGCCGTTTCACATTGTCCACGCACCATTGCAGGCGAAAGACTCGGATTTGGAGGGCGTGGACGCGAAGGTGACGGACGAAACGAAGCGTGTCTACACTGCGATGGTGCAGGCGATGGACAAGAACGTCGCCGCCATCCTCGCCGAACTGGAAAAACTGCGGTTGCGCGACAATACGATAGTCGTGTTCACCAGCGACAACGGCGCGACGAAAGACGGCAGCAATCTACCCTTCCGCGGCGGCAAGCATACCATCTTTGAAGGCGGCACGCACATGCCCACTGTTATACATTGGCCCAAAGGCAACGTTTCCGGCCGCAAATGGGATGGACTGTGCGGCGCGCTGGATATGTTCCCAACATTGATGGGGATGGCCGGGCTGGAGCTGCCGAAAACGCGCCCGCTCGATGGCAAAGATATCTGGCCGGCACTACGGGACGGCGGTCCCACCCCTGTTGAAAGCTACTACTGGTCGTGGCACGGGGAGGACGCGATTCGCACGGCGGATTGGCGCTTGCATCGCTACTTCGATCGCTTCGAGTTGTACGACATGCACAATGACATCAGTGAAACCAAAAACGTGGTCGAAACGCATCCGGACGTCGCGAAGTCGCTGACAGAAAAAATGAATGCGTGGGCGGAGTCGCTCGGCGCAGCACTGAGTCATCAGCCAGTCCCCGCGAAACTCGACGCCAATCCCGCGCCAGATGGCGATGTCCTTGAAGTTTCCGTTACAGTGACAGACAAAGCCAAGCCGAAAGATTGGATTGTGGTTCCATTTGCGAGCATGGCAGGCTCGCACTTCGCGACCGATTACATCGAATACGATGTTGCCGTTGCGCCAGACAGCCTGCGCGGCGGTTTCTACTATTCGCCGTTCAAAGGCAACGACCAGAAAGCGGTGCAGCTTGACTTCCGGCGTGGCGAGGGAATCGATCAGTTCGGGCGCGATCAGTCCACAGGGCCTGAGCCGAAAGGCGGGCCGGGCGTGTGGGAACACCGCGTCATTGGCTTGTGCAGCAGCGCGCCGGGTATTCTGCCGCGCCATGGACTTGTTTTCACTGGCCGCAAGCCGGGGACATTCAAAGTCTTTCTGGACAACCTGCGCGTTCGGCACGCCGACGGCACGACCACTCCCATTTGGCTCGATGGCAAGGACACGCGCATGCAGAAGATCGCGGACACGGATTTGTTCAAGGGGGCGCAGGTTCGAGCCGTCCCCCGTCCCTCGCTAGATGGCAAATCCCAATAAACCCAAAAGCTCTGTCTGACGCTCTGCGCTGCGGAGCAAATCCCCGACGTCAGTAATGTTGCAGGATTTTGAGTTTCTACATTCGCAGATGCGCGGGTTCACTCCGGGTTGGTGTATTTTGACAGTGTGATCATCGCTGCAACCACGAAGAGATCACTGCCGATGGTCGCAGCACGCCCGGCGTAAGGCAAGCCAACGACGTTACAGTTGCCATCTGGAAAAGGGTGCCACTGTCGCGGAGGAAACTGAAAAGTGAGCCATTCCGGAGACACACGATTTGCCGCGCTGTTTGTCGCTTGCTTATTGGCTCTCCAGGCGGCGAGCGCCGAACAGGCGCAGGACATTCTGAAGGCCAGCGGTGTGCAGGGCGGACTGGTTGTCCATCTCGGCTGCGGAGATGGCAAACTCACAGCCGCATTGCGAGCCAGCGAGAGTTTCATCGTCCACGGCCTGGACGCAGACCCCAGCAATGTCGCCACAGCCCGAAAGCACATTCAGTCGACGGGTTTGTATGGTGTGGTTTCGGTCGAGCAGTGGGCCGGCGACCGTCTGCCGTACGTGGATAATCTTGTGAACCTCATTGTTGCCAATGATCTCGGCAAGTTACCGATGGACGAAGCGCTGCGCGTGTTGACGCCCAGGGGCGTTGCTTTGATCGGCGGCAAAAAGACCGTAAAGCCGTGGCCGAAGCAGATCGATGATTGGACGCATTATCTGCACGGGCCGGACAACAACGCGGTGGCACGAGATTCAGTGGTGGACATTCCACGTTCCATCCAGTGGGTCGCGGAACCACGTTGGGGCCGGAGCCACGAGGAACTTGCCAGCATGAGCGCCGCCGTGACAGCGCAGGGACGCATCTTCTATATCGAGGACGAGGCGCCGCTGGCCTCAATTCGGTATCTCGCTGACTGGAAACTTGTCGCGCGTGACGCTTTCAACGGCACGTTGCTCTGGAAACATCCTATTACCTCGTGGGTGGATCACCTTCGCCAATTCCGTTCGGGTCCGGCACACCTGCCGCGCCGGCTCGTCGCAGTCGGCGACCGGGTGTACGTGACACCGAACCTCGCGGGACCGGTCCTCGCGCTGGACGCGGCTACCGGCCAGACGGTGTGCGAATACAAAGGCACTGAGCGCACAGAAGAGATCCTCGCTGAGAACGGCAGCCTTTACCTTGCCGTCGGCACATCAGAGGTGGAACGAACCGGCGGCGGGCTGTTTCAGCGCGGTGAGCCCGCGCCGTCGGGTTTTCGATTCATCACCGCTGTCGAGGCCGCGTCCGCGAAGCCGTTGTGGAAAAAGGACTTTAGCAAGGACGAGTTTTTCCTGCCGTTGACACTGGCCGTAAAAGGTTCGCACCTGCGCTCCAACAGCCGGTGCTGATCATTAAAACCGCTTGGGGCGGCAAATCGCTGAACACAGATTTCCGTCCGCCGAGCGCCGGGCCTTATGTTTCGCTGAAGGATGAAACGCCGGAACAGAAGCAAAAGCGCGCCGAGGCGACCGGCCATTACTATCGGCTGATGGTGGATCATGTGCGGATGGTTCTCAAGGACATCAAGCGCGTAATCCCGGACTACGACGAAAAGCAGGGCTACGAGGTCGCCGGCTTTGTCTGGCTGCAGGGTTGGAATGACGCGGTGGATGGCACGACTTATCCCAAGCTGAAAGACGGTCAGGGCAACCAATTTGCCAGATACAGCGAATGGCTGGCGGATTTCATCCGGGATGTCCGCAAGGATTTGAGCGCGCCGCAGATGCCGTTCGTCATCGGCGTCATGGGAGTCGGCGGACTGAACGCCTCAACCAACGCGCTGCCGTTTCGCGAAGCCATGGCCGCGCCGGCTAGCTATCCTGAATTTAAGGGCAATGTGGTGGCCGTGCAGACCGCTCCGTTCTGGGACGAACCGCTAGGCCTGATTTCGAAGAAACTGGAGCAGGTACGGTCGAAAAAAGCGGTGCTCGCCAAACAGGCCGAAGCCGGCAAACTCACCAAGGAAGCGGCGGCTCAGGAAGCGAGGAAATTTGAGGACGATCTCATTTCCCCTGCGGAAAAGGCCCTCTGGAACCGCGGCGCTTCGAATGCCGGATTTCATTACCTCGGTTGTGCGAAGACGTTCGCGCTGATGGGAAAAGCGTTCGCTGAAGCATTGCTTCCATTGCAGAAGCCCTGAGTTCAAAAACGGCAACCCACCTAACGGCACAACAAGACTCAACGATAAGGCAACTTGATATATGAAGACCTTCTTCAGCCGAATGATCCTCGCTTCTGTCCTGATCACACTGTGCGCGGTTTCAGCCGCGTCATCGATGGAATCACTGAGTACATCTTTGATGATTTCGGATCCGCAGATGGCCGAGCATTTCCAATCGCCGCCGCCGTCCGCGAGGCCGTGGGTTTTCTGGATGTGGCTGCGCGTGGACACCTCGCCAGAGGCCATCACCCAGGATCTGGAGGAGATGCACGCCAAAGGCATCGAAGGGGCGATTCTTTATGACTCGGGCTTTGGTGGGGGCGGGCTGGGGTTTGCCTCCAAAATGGTCTTGCAGGGCAAGGGCTATCACGCCGTGCCCACCGCCGATTATGACGGCGCCCACATTGATAAGATCCCCATGGCGCCCCTGGAAACATGGTCGCCGCGCTTTCGTGAACGGGTCCGTTTCGCGGCGAAGGAGTCTGGGAGACTGGGAATAAAACTGGTCCTGACCATCGGTCTTGCCGGCACGTCCGGCCCGATTGCACCCGAGTACGGTCAGCAAAAACTGGTCTGGTCCGAAACCGCCGTCACCGGCCCACAGCAGTTTGATGCGTTGTTGTCCGCGCCCGACACCGAAGTCGCAACTACGCTCGGCTCATCGCCGGCCACGAGCGCTGGCAACAAGCCTGTTGCTGCGCCGAAGAAACTGGGACGGGCTGGCACGAAATACGCGAACGCCCATTCCATCGCCGTGCTGGCCGCGCCGGACAAGGAGAACTTCTCGCCGGACGAGGTGGTTGACCTTTCTGGAAATACCGACGCCGCGGGCCGTTTGCGTTGGGACGTGCCGGCCGGCGCGTGGAAAATCCTGCGCTTCGGCTATGCGCCGACCGGTGCCAGGAACGTCTGGGGAACATATACCGATTGCATGAGCGCCGAGGCGATGGACAAAACGTGGGACTCCACCATCGGCGTGATGCTCCGGGAAATGACTCCCGCGGAACGCAAGGGACTCTATGGCATCGAAGATGACAGTTGGGAGTCGGGCGCAACAACATGGACGAAGCGGTTTCCGGAGGAATTCAAAAACCTGCGCGGCTATGACCTGATTCGCTGGCTGCCTGCCCTGGCTGGGAAGCGGATGGGGCAGTCCGAGTCCCCCGGCGTGAAGCGGGATTTTTACCGCACCATCGCCGATCTGGTGGCCAGGAATCATTATGGCCGCCTGGGCGAAATCTCCCGGCAAAACGGCCTCGTGACATTCGCCGAGCCGGCCGGCCCGAACACGTCACAGTTGGATCTGATGAAGGATTGCAGCGGCGTGGATGTCGCGATGGGCGAATACTGGCACCCGTCCGTGCATCGGCCCACGCCGCCCCGGCGCTTCATGCTGCGCGCCGCAGCCAGCGCGAACCACATCTACGGCAAGCGGCTGACGCCGTGCGAAAGCCTCACCTCACTCGGTCCGTTTTGGGAAGAGAGTTTTTTCGATCTAAAGAACTCAGCGGACCAGGCGTTCTGCGACGGCTGCAATCTCACCGTCATCCACAACTGGAGCCATTCGCCGTCGCTTACGGCCAAGCCGGGCTATTCGTATTTTGCCGGCACGCTTTACACCCGCACCACGACCTGGTGGGAGCAGACGCCGGCTTTCAACGCATATCTGGGCCGCTGTTCATTCCTCCTGCAGCAGGGACTGTTCGTGGCCGACGCGCTTTATTATCGCGGCGACGCCATCGGCCAGGGAGAGCAAATGAAGAGCAGGCCCGCGCTACCGGCCGAGGGCTACGACCACGACAACTGCAACCTCGACGCGCTACTCACGCGTGTCAGCGTAAAAGAGGGCCGGCTGGTTTTGCCGGACGGCATGGGCTACCGCATTCTGGTGCTGCCGAATAACGCCTCAATGGCCCCCGAAGCACTGGCCAAAATCGCCGCCCTGGTTGAGGGCGGCGCGACCGTGGTCGGTCCTTGTCCCGGAGGCCCCGCAGGTTTGGTGACGCCGGAACAAAAGACGAAATTTGATGCCCTGACGGCACGTTTGTGGGCGAATGCTCAGGGCGAGAACCAGGTCGGCACCGGCCGAGTGATCGCGGGCAAAACTCCAGGTGACGTCCTGCTGGAAATGAAACTTCTGCCGGACTTTGCGTTCACGGGATTGAGCGGTGGTGGTGACCTGGACTGGATTCACCGGCGGACCAGTGACACGGAGATTTATTTTGTCGCCAGCCGCTGGGATCCGAAAGAACAGGTGTCCTGCACCTTCCGCATCTCGGGCAAGCAGCCGGAACTGTGGGATCCGGTGACGGGTGAGATCCGCGACGCCAAGGCGTTCACGCAGAAAGACGGCTGCACCACCGTGCCGCTGGAATTCAACCCGCGCGGGTCGGTGTTCGTCGTCTTCCGCAAGCCGATTGCCCCCAACGCGTCCGGAACGGCGGCGTCCAATTATCCAAAAATCACGCCGCACACTGAACTGAGCGGTGCGTGGGAGGTTTCCTTCGACCCGAAATGGGGCGGGCCGGAGAAGGTTGCTTTCGACTCGCTCGTGGACTGGACGAAGCGCCCCGAAGACGGCATCAAATATTATTCCGGCACGGCGGTCTATCGCAAACAATTCAAACTTGCCGCGATGCCCGCCGCCGGCCAAAAGTTTTTGCTCGATCTCGGCGAAGTCCACGAGGAAGCGGTGGTGAAACTCAACGGCACAGATCTCGGCGTGGTCTGGACAAAGCCTGCGCGCGTGGACATCACCGGCGCGGCGCGCCTCGGGGCGAATGATTTGGAGATAACCGTCGTAAACCTCTGGCCGAACCGGCTGATCGGCGACGCGGGATTGCCACCGGAAAAGAGGCTCACCGAAACCAACATTCGCAAGTTCACGAAGGCCACGCCGCTGTTTCCATCAGGACTGCTCGGCCCGGTAACACTGCAAATGGCAGAAGTACTTCCGGCAAATTGAACCACTTTTGGGCTGACGAAAGGTAAACAGGTTTCTCGATTTTGATTTACCGGCTCATCATGGCAGCGCGTTGCAGGCCGCAGCGAACTTGTACCCGCCCCTGGCCCGCGTTGAAACGCCTGCTTAATGTCCGCAATACAGTCCATTTTGTCGCTAAAACAAGTACGCCGCCTTGTAGACTCAGTTAGGAGTCCGCTCTGCTCTTTGGGCGTCACAGCGCGTTCATAGTTTGGGCTTTCCGGTTTCGATGCAAACATCGGCAGGTCTTTGATCCTTAAGAAAAGCACATGTCTCAATCGGGAGACCTGGTGTGCTTTCCCATGGTGAGGCGGTCAACTCGATCACCACTGCCGCTTGGCAACGCGAGAGACTACTTCATGAAGAATACCAACCCATTCACCTTGTCACTCCTGTTTGCTTTCGTTGCAGCGATCAGCGCGGCGGAATCGAACACGCCACTCTATACGCAAGAAGGCAGCGACCCGTTATTCGCCGACGTTATGAAGAGCGGTGGCGCCAATCCCGGCGAGAGATTCAACCGCGGCGGTGCCCCCGGCTCTCGCATCCATGTAAACCGCGAGCTGCTGGAACAGCAGGTCGGGAAGACCGGCCCCATCCCCAAAGACATCGGCCTGCACACGGAATTCAGCGGCGGCATCAGCCGCAAGGACTTCGAGAAATGGACGCGCTGGTATCAAGAGGACGCCAACGTCCAGGTATTCCGCCTGTTCAAGGGCGAACAGAATATCCGCAGTGGCGAAGAGAAGGATGGATCGCCGGGACGCGTCGAAGCTTTCTCGCATAACATCACCGTCACCCCCGGAACATGGAGTGAGTGGGAAGCAACCTACACGATCATCAAGCCGGTTCGCGCGTGCATTTTCCAGTTGATGCACGAGGGTAGCCTGTGGCCCTTCCACATCGAAATGTCCGAAAAGGGCGACGTCTACTTCCTCCGCCGCAGACCCATGCCCGGTCTGGAGAGGGAAATCGCCATGGCCGGGAACATGGCGGATAAATCCATCAGCGTCAAAGTCCGGGCGAATGGGGAGGATTACGAAGTCTATCAGAAGGCGCCGGTGGATGCCGGTCCCTGGAAGCTCGTGACCAAAGGATCCTGCACCAAAGCGCAAGACAACAAGATCAGCTTCCGCTGGGGGATGTATTGTGGCTCAAAGAAAGGCCAAACCGTCCCCAATGACGGCATGATTTTCGTCACAGGGGTCAGTATCCGGACAGGCGCCAAATGACGTCTAGCAGGCTATCGGCCCTGACACGCAGGGACGAATCGACGAGAAGTATGCGAAGTTCCGGATAGGAGTGGCGGTAGCGGAAAAAGTCGAAGGAGAACTCGGAAGCCGAGGTCATCAACGCGATGAATCCCGAGTTCGACTGAAGGCCTTTCGGCATTTCAGCAATCACACAAACGAGACTCGTTCATGAAAACCCGCCTCCTGCTCATTACCGCGTTGTTCCTGATTTCGCTGGCGGAATCCCATGCCACCGACTCGTCGAAGTCCGCCGGCAAACCCAACATCGTTTTCATCCTCGCGGATGATCTGGGCGCTCACGATGTGGGGTGTTTTGGCAGCACCTTCCATGAGACGCCGAACATTGACCGACTGGCGGCGCGCGGGGTGAAATTCACACAGGCTTATGCGGCGAGCCCGCTCTGTTCGCCGACGCGCAGCAGCATTCTCGCGGGGATTTATCCGGCGCGATCAGGGATCACATCGCCCTGCTGCCATGAGCCTCGCGTGAATCTGGAAAAGAAGCTGGTAGTGAATCCGCCGCCGACGCAGCGCGCGATCAATGCCGACAGTCTCACCCGCCTGAAACCGGAGTACTTCACGCTCGCGGAGGCGCTGCACGAGGCCGGTTATGCGACCGCACATTTTGGAAAGTGGCATCTGGGACACAACCTCGCCCGCAACGATCATTTCGAGCCGAAGGACCAGGGCTTCGATCTGGATTTTCCACACACACCCGCGGTGCCTGGACCTAACGGCGGCTATCTCGCGCCTTGGAAATTCATTAATCCGCCTCTGCCCGCGCCACGGGGAACGCACATCGAAGATCGCATGTCGGAGGAGGCCGCGACGTTCATCCGTGAGCACAAGGACAAGCCGTTCTTTGTGAACTACTGGGCCTACTCGGTGCATTCGCCGTGGAACGCGCGGCGCGATTACATCGAATACTTCCAGAAGAAAGTAGACCTGAAAAATCCACAGCGCAATCCGCTTTACGCCGGCATGGTGCGCAGTCTCGACGACGGCGTGGGCAACTTACTCAAAGCCATAGATGAAGCGGGCATCGCAGACAATACGATCATCATCTTCTTCAGCGACAACGGCGGCTGGTCCTATCCACCGAAGACGACCGATCCCGAGGGTTTCGCGGACCAGCCTGCGACGAGCAACGCGCCGCTGCGCGCGGGCAAGGCATCCCTCTACGAAGGCGGCACGCGGGAGCCGATGATCGTGGTCTGGCCCGGCAAGACAAAGCCGGGCTCGGTGAATGATTCCCTTTTCCAGAGCACTGACTTTTATCCGACGCTGCTCGCAATGGTCGGGCTGAAGCCGCGCGAGGATGTGAAACTCGACGGCTTGGACCAATCGCGCACGTTGCTTGGAGAACCATCCCCCCGCGACCGTGTGTTCTGCCATTTCCCGCACGGCACGCCCGCGCAGGCAGAGCAGATTCCCGGTTTTCTGCCCGGCACTTATGTGCGCAAGGGCGATTGGAAGCTGCTACGCTTTTTCGCGGACAACGACGACGGCAGCGACCGGTTCGAGCTCTACAATTTGAAGAACGACATCAGCGAAGCGAAAAATCTGGCGACTGAAAAGCCGGAACTCGTCCGCGACTTGAACGAACTCGTCACCGGCTTCCTGAAGGACTCCGACGCCGTGGTGCCCGTGCGAAACCCGAACTTCAACAAGGCCGCCGCCAAAGTCCAGGGACCGTCCAGAAGAAAACCAGAGGCGAAGACCAAGGCGAACGAGGAAGAGTTTCCCGGCCTGCAAGGATGGAAGGCGCGCGGATTTACTTTCAAAGTAAAGGTTGGCATCGCCAGTATTGCGCCGACGAACGCCGCGCCTTTCATGGGCATCAGCGCCGGCACGAGCGGCCCCGCGACCGTGAAATTCCGCATGCGCACCGGCCGCAACGCCGAGGCGAAGATCGAGTGGATCGCGCCAGGCAGCGACAGGAATGATGAGAAGCAGCAGTCGGTGCCTTACACGATCACCGGCGGCGACTGGCAGGAGATAACCGTTAGAATCCCCCACCAAGGCCCGCTGGGAATCGTGCGCCTTTACCTTCCCGCCCAGCAGGAAACTGTCGAACTCAACTGGATCGAGATTCAAGGCGACGGTGGAAGAAAGCGGTGGGAGTTTTGAAGATCTCGGGTCCCTGCCAGCTGCGAAGTTCCAGTCACCGAGCTGAGCAAGAAGTGAAAGGAACGTGATCGTCGTCGGGGGCGCAAAGCCGCAAACCGCAGAGGAGGCGGAGGACGCAGAAGGAAAGAAGTTAAAAATCAGTTCCTCTGCGACCTCCGCGGTGAGATGTTTCTCCCTTCTGCAGGACTGAACGATTACGAGTTCGCATGAAATTACGCGCCTGTGGGACCAGGATCATATGCGTGTCGTCGACCTCAGGCACGGAATCAGCAAGATCGACACAGATTATCTGCGCGAAACGGGAACGATGATCTACACGAACAAAAATCATAGGGTGGGAAGCAAGGTGATCAATATCGTGCGGACAATCATCCAACGACCCGGAGAAGTCCGATGACATGGTTCGACTGGGAAAACCTGAGCCTATTACTACTCGCCTTGGGCGCAGGCCTGCTCGCCTCCGCCTCATCGCTGGCGGCGGACCATAACGACAAGGCACCCTTTGATCCGTCCAAGGGTCTCAAGGATTATGCCGGTAAGACCATTATCGGCTCGAAGTCGGACCCCACCGGGAGAGAGGATTCCGTCATCGCGGGAGAACATACGGAGAAATGCGCCGAACTGCTCTTGAGACATTGCACCGGCGTGCAAGTCCAGGTCTATCCATCCTTTCAAGGATCCTGGCCCAATGCAGCGCCCGAGAGCATTGAGAAGATGACCTTCAAGACCGACGGACTGAGTGCCTTGGTGAACTGGGGCCTCGATCACAAGCAGGAAACCCTGCATCACATGATGATCGGTCCGAACCAGTATTTCCCTCAATGGTTCTGGAAAAACAATTACACCGCCGCGGAGTTGGATCAGCTCCTGAAGCAATACATCACCACCCTCATGACCACGAATGACAACAAGCGTAAGATGAACGGCTGGAATATCTCCAATGAAATGATCATGCCCAAAGAGGATGGCGGTGGATACAAAAAGGATGGTCCCGAGCGGGGGAGTTGTGTGTGGATGCGCATGGGATTCGAGGCGGATCGTTCCGGCCTGACGGGGAAGGCCAAAATCAACGAGCGGCATCCCGTCGTTTTCCGGAAGGCGCTGCAGTATGCCTCCATGGCCTCCGGAAAGCTGGAGATTCGCGAGCCGAGAGTAGAAGAAATCAATCGCAAGAGCGACTCCCTCTATCAGTTGATCAAGCATCTGCTCAACAGTGGTGTCCGCGTCGATGCGGTGGGCTTTCAGTGCCATCTCAATGTCAACCGGTCTTACGATTGGGAGAGTATCAAGAAGAATATCCGGCGCTTCAAAGACCTGGGATTGGAAGTCTACATGACCGAATTGGACGTCAGCATGGGCATGGAGTGGAAAAAGGGAGATCCCTTCCCGAACGACTATGAAAAACTGCAGGCTGAACGTTTCTATGGCATCGTGAAGGCGGTACGGGAAGCCGGCGTGCACCGCATTGATGTCTGGGGGCTCTCAGAAGCGGTCAACAAACATTGGCTGGTCGGGCAGAAGGCCCGCTTGTTTGACGAGCAGTTCCATCCGTGTGCGACCTACCAAGCGGTCCTCAAGGCTCTGTATGATACGCAAGAATGATCTCGCGTAGCTGCCGTGCCTCTTATCCGTCGTTTAGTAAAGGCATTTCACCATGAAACACACACTCACAGTCCTAACCGCACTGTTGTTGCCGTCTCTGACCGCGCTGCACGCCGTCGAGGTTCGTGACTTGCGATGCGATTACCTCGCCAATCCACCCGGCATTGATTCGGAGAAGCCGCGGCTGAGTTGGAAGATGGAGCTCGGAGAGCAAGAGTCTGAGATTAGAGGGCTGAGGCAGTCGGCGTATCAGGTGCTGGTGGCGAGTTCGGAAGCGCTGCTCAAGGAGGATCAGGGCGATTTGTGGGACAGCGGCAAGGTCGATTCGGATCAGAGTTGCCATGTGGAATACCAGGGCAAACCGCTTGAGTCTCGGATGCGCTGCCACTGGAAAGTGCGCATCTGGAATCAGGATGGCAAGGAATCAGCCTGGAGCCAGCCGGCGACCTGGACCATGGGGTTGCTCAAGCCGGCGGACTGGCAGGCGAAATGGATCACGGCGTCAAAGTGGTTCATGCCGCCAAGTCTCCGGCCCAATGGCCTGGTCGTCAGTGCCGGCGGCTGGGCCGATGTAGATCTGGGCGCGGCGCTGCCCATTGACGAAATCCGACTCTATTTTACCGGCACCGATTCCGTTCCGACGCGGTTTCTGGTTGAAGGCGCGGATGAGCCACAATTCTATAAGCCGCAAATCCTTGTGGACCGCACGGCGGAAGATTTTCAACCTGCCGGCGCCAGTGCGCAGGTGTTTCCGGTGAAGGTGACGACCGCGCGCCATATCCGTCTTCGGATCACCGGCGCGCGGAGTAAGGGCAATGTGACGGTGCGCCAGATGGAAGTGATGTCGGGTGGCCGGAATGTTGCCCTGATGCGGCCCACGCGGGAAAAAGGCACTGCATGGAGCAGAGGCCACGCCGTCTTCCTTGTGGACGGCATGCCCTCGGCCAATGACGGCAGCAAATGTCCGCCGGATGCGTGTCCGACGACCGCCGCACCGCTGCTGCGCAAAACTTTTTCGCTGCAGAAGCCAGTCAATCGCGCCACGCTGTATGTCGCCGCGCTTGGCATGGCCGATGTCACCATCAATGGAAGGTCTGTGACCGACGCCGTCCTTGGGCCGCCGTTCACGGATTACACGAAGCGAGTGGTTTATCTCACGCATGATATCACTGCATTGCTGGGCGACGGGGAGAACGTTATTGGAGCGACACTGGGTAATGGATTCTTCAGCACCCCCAGGAGGGGCTTTGGCGAGCGTCACGGCGGCCACGGGGCGGTGCGAGTGTTGATTCAAACGGAAATTGAGTATGCGGATGGAAGTCGCCAGATCCGCGTGGTTGGCGAACTCAAGCCGAACCGCGTGGAAGGCAACCGCGCCTTCTTCAAGATCTTGACCGCCGGTTGGCCGCGGGTGCAAGTGAACGGCCACGCCGGACAAGTCATCACCGTCAGCCAGACGGCGCAGGTATTACCGCTCGCTTTGGATGTTTTGCCCGTTGTTCAGCGCGAACTGACGTATCAGCGACTGATTGATGCGATTCATGCCCGCAAGGATCATTTGGGAACCGGTTTTGTCGGATTGCCTTTTCTGCTCTCGACCTTGACCGAACACCGCGAGACGGCGCTGGCCAACAAAATTGTGAACCAACAGGATTATCCCGGTTGGAAAACTCTCATCCACGACGGCGTCCTCGCCGAGGGTTGGGAAGGTGGCGGTGCGCAGATGCCGTCCTGCGGCGGCGCGATTGGCATGTGGCTGTATCAGTCAGTCCTGGGCATCCGCCCCGATCCGGCCGGACCCGGTTTCAAGAAGTTCATCCTCGCACCCCAGCCCGACCCGGCCAGCGTTCTGACCTCGGCGCGGGGCAGTTACGATTCCGTCCACGGACGCATCGTCAGTGAGTGGACGTGTGAAAAGGCGAAATTTACCCTTCACGCTGTCGTTCCGCCAAACACCACGGCGACGGTCTTCGTTCCGGCCAAGGATGCCGCTGGAGTGACCGAATCAGACAAACAAGCCGATAAAGCCGAAGGCGTAAAGTTCCTGCGTATGGAAAACAACGCCGCCGTCTACGCCATCGGTTCCGGAGCCTACCGGTTCGAATCCCTGCTTTCGGCAGAAAATGGGCAAGGGACAAAGAAATGAACAAATCTACGTCGATCACCCTCTCCGCTCTTCTGAATATCGTCCGCCGAGGCGGCCTGCTGAGCAGCCTGGACTTTTTGCCCTTGGCCGCCAAAGCGGACTATTAGAAGCGCGTGGCCGCCTTGCTATCGATTTCGTCCATATCGTGGCGGATCAGTTGGGGGAGTCAGCAGCAAACAGTTTTCGTACATGACGCCTTTCGTTTAGAAGAATCCCGTGATTGTCTCTGATCGAGGACGATGGAGAAATGGCTACGATGAAGCTTGCCTGTCTCGTATTCAGCGTGCTAATGCTGGCCGCGCTACATGCCGCGGACGAAGCAAAGCCGAAGCCCAACATCATTTTCGTCCTCTTCGACGACATGGGCTATGGCCAGCCGAAATGTTTTCGCGAGGGCACGGAGTTTAAGACGCCCAATATGGATCGACTCGCCAGGGGAGGCATGCGCTTCACCGACGCGCACTCGGCGGCATCGGTGTGCACGCCAACGCGCTATGGCGTGATGACAGGCCGCTATCCCTCGCGCATCGGGCAGTATGGCGTGCTCACGACCTTCTCGGAGCCGATCATTCCGAAGACGCGCCTCACGGTGGCTTCGATGCTGAAGCAGAACGGATACGACACCGCGTGCATTGGCAAATGGCACCTCGGCATGCACTGGGGTGGCAAGCCTGGAAATGAAAAAAGCATTCCCGTCGGCACCCGGCTTGTGACGAGTCCGAACGCAGCCGGCTTCGATTACTTCTACGGCTACACGCATGCGCGGAACATCGGGACCGTCATCGAGCAGGACAAGGTGGAGGCGAATGTCGAGGAGGTGGAAACGCAGCCGCGTCTCGCGAAAAAAGTCGTGGGATTCCTCGACAATCCCGCGCGGAAGGAGAAGCCGTTTTTCCTGTACCTGCCGCTCTGCCCGCCCCACACTCCGATTGTGCCCGCGCCGGAGTTTGTCGGCAAAAGCAGCATCAGAGGCAAAGAGGGCCAATATGGCGACTGGATGTATGAAGGCGACTGGGTGCTCGGCCAAGTGCTCGAAGCGCTCGAACGGAACAAGCTCGCCGACAACACCCTCATCATGGTCAGCAGCGACAACGGCGCCGCTGGGCGCTCGTACGAGCCATTGCGCGGAGCGAAGACCAGCATCTACGAAGGCGGACACCGCGAGCCATTCCTCGCGCGCTGGCCCGGCAAAATCAAAGCCGGCACCGTTTGCGAAGACACCATCTGCCTCAACGACCTCATGGCCACCTGCGCGGAGATCGTCGGCGCGAAAATTCCAGATAACGCCGGCGAGGATAGCGTGAGCATCCTGCCTGACCTGCTCGGCACGGCGAAGGGGCCGGTGCGCGAGGCAACCATTCATCAATCGCCCCATGGCGATCTCGCCATCCGCCAGGGCCCGTGGAAGCTCATCTTCCTTAAGGGCGGTGAGCGCGAACTCTACAACTTGCAGACTGACTTGAGCGAAAAGCAAAACGTCGCAGAAGCGAACCCGGATGTCGTTGAATATCTCACGGTCCTCATGCGCCGCTACATCGACAACGGCCGCAGCACCATCGGCGCTCCGCAGAAAAACGATGCCGCCATGTCCGTTGACGAGTCTTCTGGCCGCAACAGGAAGAGGAAGAAAGACAAGCAGGCAGAGGCCACAGGGAAATCGGAGGCCGAGCGCGCCCGAGAAATGGCGTTGGCCGCAGACCCTTCATTTGATTAAGCAGCGTCTGGCGACCGGAAAAACGCGCCGAACTCGGATAGGAAAATTTGATGAAGCACATCGTTCTCGCCGGACTTGCCTTGATTGCTGTGGCCACATGGGCGCTAGAACCGGTTGCCGGCAATCCCAACACTGCGCAGCGCCTCAATATAGTGTTCTTTCTTGCGGATGATCTGCGACCGGATTGCCTTGGCGTACTCGGCCACCCAATCGTCAAGACACCCAACATTGACAAACTGGTTGAACGCGGCTTCATCTTCCGCAACGCCTACGTGCTGGGTTCGCACTCGGGCGCGGTTTGCCTGCCCAGCCGCACGATGATCCAGACGGGACAGAGTTACCTGCGCGCCGCGCCGACAACCCCGACGCTCGCGCAGACGATCAAAGCGACCGGCTTTGCGTCCCTTCGCAGCGGCAAACACAATAACGGCCCGAAGAAGCTCGATGACGGCTTCGATCAGAATCTGGACGGCAAAGACGCCGCCGGTAACGCCGACAACATCATCCGCTTCATCCACGAAAACGCAGGCAAGAAACCACTGTTCATCTACATGGCATCGCACGAGCCGCACGATCCGCAGTTTGCGACAGATGAATTTTACAGGATGTACAAAGCTGAGAATATTCCGCTGCCGGTCAATTTCCTGCCGTTTCATCCGTTCGACAACGGTGAAATGACGGTCCGTGACGAGAAGACGCTTCCGTGGCCGCGCACTGAGGAAAGCGTCACTGGTAAATTGGCGCGCTACTACGCTTCAACCTCGTACTGGGACACGCACGTGGGGCGGGTAATCGACGCATTAAAGAAGGCCGGGCAGTTCGACAACACCGTTTTTGTTGTTGCTGGCGACAACGGGCTTTCGCTTGGCGAACATGGCCTGCTTGGAAAACAGAACGTCTACGAATTCGGCGGTATGCACGTTCCGCTGATCTTCGCTGGCCCCGGCATCCCGAAGGGCGAGACCCAATCGTTCGCTTATCTGATGGACGTCTATCCCACACTCTGTGAGCTTACCGGCGTTTCCGTGCCGCCAGGCTTGGATGCCAAAAGCCTTGCGCCGGTTATTTCCGGCAAGTCGCCAAAGGTTCGCGATTACTGCTTCACAGCCTACAAGGATTGTCAGCGCGCGATCCGCGACGAACGCTGGAAATTGATCCGCTATCCGCTGATCGACAAAACCCAGCTTTTCGATCTCCAAGCCGACCCGCACGAGATGAATGACCTTTCCGGCAAGCCGGAGCAAGCCGGGCGGATCAACGAAATGATGGAGCTTTTGAAGAAACACCAGCACCAGTTCAGCGACAACGCCCCGCTGCAAGTCCCCAATCCCCAGAAGCCCGACTGGTCGCCAGACCAACCCAACAATGAGAAACGGATGAAAAGAAAGGCCAAGAACTAAATGCAGCCAACAACACTCCCGCACCTCATCGGGAACAGAAAACCATGAAACACATCGCCACCATTCTGATGGCTTGTGTGCTCCTCTGCGTTCAGGCTTGGGCTGCCGCTCTGCAGAAGCCCAACATTATACTCGTCATGCCCGACGACCTTGGCTATGGCGACTACGCGTGCCTGGGAAATACAATCACGCACACGCCGGCGGTGGACTCATTCAAGAAACAAAGCTTGCTCTTCACGCAATTTCACGTGAGCCCGACCTGTTCGCCCACGCGAGCCGCGCTGATGAGCGGGCGGCACGAGTTCGGGAATGGCGTCACCCACACCATTCTTGAACGCGAGCGAATGAGCCTGAAGACCTTCACTCTGCCGCAGATGCTGAAGACGGTCGGTTACACCACGGGCATCTTTGGAAAGTGGCATCTGGGCGATGAGGAAGCCTATCGTCCTGAAAGCCGCGGCTTCGACGAGGTGTACATCCACGGCGGCGGCGGCATCGGGCAGACCTATCCAGGTTCCTGCGGCGACGCACCGGGCAACACGAACATCGACCCGGCTCTCTGGCACAACGGCAAGTGGGAGAAAACCAAGGGCTATTCCACAGACTTGTTCTTCGCCCAGGCTACAAAATGGATGGATGCCAAGCGCTCCGCCGGAACGCCGTTCTTTGCCTATATCCCGCTGAACGTCGCGCACAGGCCGCTCGTAGTGCCCAAGGCGTATTATCAACAGTTTCTCGGCAAGCCGGGCCTCGACGACGAGGTGGCCAAGTTCTTCGGCATGATCGAAAACATCGACACGAATTTCGGCCGGCTATTGCAGCAACTCGATGCCTGGAAAATCGCTGACAACACGCTGGTCATTTACGTGGGCACCGACAACGGCGGCACGGCGGGCGTGAAGATTTTCAACGCCGGAATGCGTGGCGGCAAGGGGTCGGTCTATCAAGGCGGCACGCGTGCACCGTGTTTCTTCCGCTGGCCAGCCGGCGGCATTCCTGCCGGGGTAGAATGCGGCGCGTTGAGCGCGCACCTCGATATTTTCCCCACGCTGGCGGAAATCGCCGGCGCCACGCTCACCGATGAAGTGAAGCACCAGGTCGAAGGCCGCAGTCTCCTGCCCCTGCTGAAGAACCCCAAGGCCGAGTGGCCCGAGCGCATGCTTGTCCATCATGCGGGCCGCTGGGGGAAGGGCAACGCCGAGCAGTCGAAATTCCGCAAGTGCGCGATCCAGAATTCGCGATTCACGCTTGTGGAGAACGAGGAACTTTACGATCTGAAAGCCGACCCTGGCGAAACTAAGAACGTCATTGCCGCGCATCCGGATATCGTTGCCAGCCTGCGCGCGGCGTACGACAAGTGGTGGCGCGAAACGCTTCCGCTCCTGGTCAACGAGAATGTCGTCGGCCCGAAGATCAATCCGATGAAGGAACTCTACTGGAGGCAGTTCGGCGGCGGACCTGACGCAAAAACGCTCCGAAAGATGAACCCGAAAGGTCACTCTGCTGAGGAACCGGCGGACGAGCCGACGAAATGAAAACAAACCGGAGAGCAAAAAGCCGCCAATGAAAAGGCCGCGCTGCATTCGAATGGGAAAACAACATGAAAAACCTCGTGGTTGTCGAGCTCATGAATAAGCGCCTCATTTCCGAAGCACTTGTCAGTTCTTCTCTCGGGAAATTGGATTGGACGAAATGGGCGGCAGGGCCGCCGACCGCCACAGGCACCGCCCGCGGCCCAATCGCTGCCATGCGAAACAAGTTTGCCATGGTGGCGACACTCTGGTTGCTGCTTACCGCTGCTGTTCCAACGCATGCGGGCGTCTTCAACGTGCGCGATTACGGAGCGCTGGGCGATGACCAGACGGACAACACCGCCGCGTTCTCGAAATGTATCGACGCAGTTATAGCGGCCGGAGGGGGCCAGATGTATCTGCCGAACGGTCTTTATCGCGGCCGGATTACGATTCCCCCAGTGTCGAAGCCCCTGCCGAGCTGGATCACCGTAGAAATTGTTGGTGAGAGCGAACCAGCACCGGTGTTCGGTACCATCGGTAATTTTCCTCTGCAAAATCACGGCACCATCGTCAAGTGCCTGGCCGAATCAGGAACCGCGGTTATCTCGGCCAGCAAATCGCCTAATTCTCTCTATGGCGGATTCTCCGCAGTTTACGTGGTCATCCGCAACCTTGATGTCCGAGCCTACGACAATCCCGGCATCAGCGGCATTGACCTCTACTTCGCGATGCAATGCCGCATAGAGAATGTGTTCATCAACACCGGTGTTTACAGCGTGCAAGCCGCCAAACCGACCCACGGAACCAGCGGACTGATCACTCCCACGAACAATAACGCCGCATTGACCATTCTGCGCAACGTGATCGTGACCGGTTATCACACCGGCATCCTTGTCAATGAGCACACCGACGGGGACAACATCAATTTGGCCTGCAACTTTAACGGACTGGAATTCGCGACCGCTCATCATGCCTCGCGCTTTGGCCGGGTGGGTGCGCAGCGTTGCACTCACAACATCGCGGTGTCGGGCCGGCACGGTTTTTCCATCGAACAACTGGATATCGAGATTGCCGGACCGCGGCAGACGAATAGCAACAATGAATGGCAGGCCACCGAATACAACATTGACGACCCAAAGAATTTCGGCACTGGCGATGTCAACTACTGGGTTGTTGAAGGTAACGTGGGCGCGGTCGAGAAGTTCATCATAAATGGCGGCTCGGGCATTCGCGCGCGGCGGATCGGCTCGGCCCGCTGAAAGAAACCATCGCACGTTGTCATGGATACAACTCGCACATCCAATTAATCCCCGGTGGGAAGAAGCACCATGAACGACATTAAAAGAACGGCGCTCTCTTTGACCAATGCACTCGCACTGCTTGCTTCCTTTGCCGTGCTGCAAGCGGCCGAAAACAACGAGGCATCCGACCTCGCTCAACTCGTGGCGGAAACCCACACCAGCTCGCTCAACCTGCGCCAAGAAACTCTGCGCAAGACCATCGCCAAAGACACTGCCTGGCCCCAGGGCGTCTGGGGCGAAAATCTGTGGTGCCTCTCCGCACTGTATCTGAACGAAAAAACGGACGATGCCAACGCACGTTTGCTCAAGCAGGCAAAGGATTATATTGCGTCGAACCCGACCCTGGCGGCGCGCACGTCGCCGGAAGCGCCGGGGAACTTGCCGTGGACGTTCTTTTCCGTTACCGACTACGTGCGGACGCTCTGCCTCTTCCATTCGAAAAGCCCGCATTTTCCGGGGCGTCTGAAGCCGGAAACGGAAGCGGCAATGAAGGAGGCGCTCTGGCTTTGGGTCCGCAGCGAAAGCCGGCTCGCTGACATCGGCCAGAACGATCTTCTTTTGCTGCTGGGCACGGAAAACCATGACCTGAACCGGCGGCCGGCGTATTACCCGGCAGAATCGTGCGTGCGGGATGCTCTTCATTGGCCCGGTGCAACGGCAATTGGATTTCTCAAAGTAAGCTAAACAGAGCGGTCAACGACCGAAAAGCTGGAGATCCTCATGAAACACAAACTCCCATTCATCACCGTCCTGCTGCTGGTGCCACTGTTGCTCGCATTGCCGTTCGCGCTGCGCGCGGCAGAGACGCAGAAGCCCAACATTATTTATTTCATGATCGACGAACTCGGCTATTTCGAGCCGTCGTATATGGGCAACCCGAACATCCAGACACCCAACGTCGATAAGATGGCGATGGCGGGCATTCGCTTCAAGAATCTCTTCGCAGGTTCGGCTGTGTGCGCGCCGACGCGATGCTGCTTTCTGACGGGCAAGCACAGCGGCCACACATCGGTGCGTTCCAATGGGGGCGGCACGCCGATGCGGGCCAATGATGTGACGATTGCGCAGATCCTGAAGCCGCTGGGTTACGCTACGGGCGGCTACGGCAAGTGGGGTTGCGGCGGACGCGACTCGACCGGCGTGCCGGAGAAGCATGGGTTCGATGAGTTTCTCGGCTACTACGATCAGGTTCACGCGCACACGTATTATCCGCCGTACCTCGTCCGTAATAGCGAAGAGGTGCAGCTGGACGGCAACAAGGGTGGAGACAATGGGAAGACCTACTCGCAATACGTCATCCACAACGCGGCGATGAAGTTTATCCGCGAGAACAGCAATCGTCCATTTTTTGCCTATCTGCCCTACACACCGCCGCACGGTGATTTCAGCATTCCCGACGATGATCCGGCATGGGCGATCTACAAGGACAAGCCGTGGCCGGAAGCGGCGCGGCGCTACGCGGCGATGGTCACGATGATCGATCGCGGAGTCGGCGAAATTCTCGCGCTGCTCAACGAATTGGGCATCGAGAAAAACACGCTGATCTTTTTCAGCGGAGACAACGGCGGCGCGGATTATTTCAAGTCGAAGGAATTTCCACGCGGCGTCCACGGTGCTAACAAGGACCCCAAGACCGGTGTGGAGTATCGCGGAAAGAAGGGTGATCTTTACGAAGGTGGGCTGCGTATTCCATTCGTCGCGTACTGGCCGGGAAAGATCGAGCCCGGGCGCACGAGCACCCATCTCGGATACTTCCCCGACATCCTGCCGACGATTGCCGAGGTCACCGGCGCGACCGCTCCGCCGGACATCGACGGTATCTCAATTGTGCCCGAGTTGATCGGAGAAACGGCTGCGGGGCACGCGCAGAAGCAGCACGACTATCTCTACTGGGAAATCGGCGGCTGGACCGCGATCCGGCAGGGCGACTGGCGCGCGGTGCAGCCCGCTAGAAAGGCGCCGTGGGAACTCTACGATTTGTCGCAGGATCCCAGCGAATCGAAGAATCTCGCCGCAGGCCAGCCCGACGTTCTCGCGAAGCTCGCGGCGCTCGCACAGAAGGCGCACGAGCCGGCTGTCGAGGGAACGTTCTCGCGGACGGACCGACACGAACGCGATCGCCGCGCGAAGTTCGGCAGGGAGGACGAATCGGACGCTCAAGCCCGTCCTTCCGGTGTGCGGAAGAAGAGCGCAGAGATTGCAGGCTCCATGCCCACGGAGGGATTGTTGCCGAATAAGGACTGGAAGATCGTCCGGTTCAGCAGCGAGAACGCGGCCAATCAGAAGTTTGCGCGCAACTCCATCGACGGCGACCCTTCGACGATCTGGCATACGAAGTTCAGTGGTGGCGTCGCCCTACCGCCGCACGAACTGGTCATTGATCTGGGCGCGGAACACACCATCCGAGGCTTCGTTTATCTTGGCCGTCAGGACGGGGGCTGGAACGGCGCTGTCAGGGACATCGAATTCTGTGTGAGTTCCTCGGCCGATAAGTTCGGCGATCCCGTCGCGAAAGCCACGCTTGCCAAAACCAGGGAAGCGCAGCCGGTCAAATGCCCGGAAACGAAGGGCCGTTATGTCCTTCTCCGCATGCGCTCCGAACAAGAGGGCCACGAATTCGCCTCCATCGCTGAACTGGGTGTCATGGGCGATTGATTCGCGCACTTGGAGAGTTCCGTGAAGCAAAGCGAAAGGATCAACCAAACCATGAAGCACGCTATTCTACTCAACGCGTTGCTGCTGATCGCGATGCCGGCCTTGTCCTTTGCGGGCGAAAAGTCCGCCAGAGAGGCGTCTGACAAAACGCCTCCCGGCAAGGAGTACATCTACAAGACATCCGCCGGCAAGCCGCGCAAGATGGAAATCTACTTCCCGCCGAACCATGACCCCGCCAAGTCGAAAGTGCCGGGGCTGATTCTGTTTCACGGCGGCGGCTGGAGCGGCGGCACGCTCGATCAGTTCCGCGCCGCCTGCGCCTACTTCGCCGGCCGCGGGCTGGTCTGCGCGACGGCAGAGTATCAGATGATTGGCCGCAGTGAGATGCCCCAGGGCGAGTCGCACAAGCGTGTCTGCGTCACCGACGCGAAAAGCGCCATCCGCTGGTTCAAGCAGCACGCGGGCGAACTCGGCATGGATCCCGCTCGCATCATTACCGGCGGCGGCAGCGCGGGCGGCCACATTAGCGCTCTCGCTACCCTGAACCCCGGTCTCAACGATCCTGCCGACCCGAAGGATATCGATACCATCGTCGTCGCCTACCTCTGGTTTAACCCCGCCTTTTCCCCAGACGATAACAAGGATCCCGAGATCGATGTTCTTTCCCACCTGAAAGCCGAGCTACCGCCCGCCATCGTCTTCTTCGGCGATCAGGACACATGGAAGAAAGGCTGGGAAGTCGCCTACGCGAAATGGGAATCCCTCGGCGTCAAAACCATCGATCTCCAAATCGCTCCCGGCCAGACACACAGCTTCTTCAATAAAGAGCCGTGGCGCACCGTCACCCTTATCGCCGCAGACAAATTCCTCGTGAAGCGCGGCCTGCTCATCGGCGAGCCGACCCTCAAAGCCCCGGGCACGGGAGAAAAGCTCGTTCCCGCTCCGCAAAACTAGAAGAAAATGAAACTAAGTCTCACCATCCTGACGAGTTGTCTGCTGCTCTGTGCCCAGGCTTTTGCAGTCGCAGCGGAGAAGCCGAACGTTTTGCTTATTATAGCGGATGATTTGCGTCTCCAGTTGTCCTGTTATGGCGACAAGCACATTCACACCCCGAACATCGATGCGCTGGCCGCGTCCGGGACGCTGTTCCGCACCGCCTACATCGCGCAGTCGTCGTGCAGTCCCTCGCGGGCCTCGATTTACACGGGACTGTTTCCCCATACCCACGGGCACCTCGGACTGGCGAAACCGCAGAATCCCCCGCTACGGGAGGAATACCGCAACCAGACACTGCCGGTACTCATGAAGGCCGCCGGCTATCGCACCGCGATCATTGGCAAGCTGCATGTAAATCCCAAAAGCGTTTTCCCGTTCGACCTCAATCTCAACGCCAAGGTCGGTCCGGCCGGCGCGCGCGAGGTCAGCGCCATGGCGGAAGCGGCCGGCCAGTTACGAAGCTGGACTGCGCGAACCGTTCCTCCCCCGTTGGAAGGGCGTGACGAAGCCGGGCCTCGTCAGCGAGGCCTCCGTCTCCTCGGTTGACATTCTGCCGACCATTCTTGATGCGGCCGGGGTGTTGATCCCCTCGCACGTTCAGGGACGCTCGCTGCGTGACGTCGGGGCCGGCAACAACACCGGTTGGCGCACCACGCTTGCGGGTGAGTTCCATCAGCATGGTGAACGCCCGTTCTTTCCCAGGCGGGCGCTTCGCGACTCGCGCTACAAGATCATTCACAACTTGCTCGCCGGGAAACTCAAAATCAACGTCGGCATCGATGGCGATACCGCTGGTGAGGTCGTCCAAACGCCGGCCTATCAGGACGCGCCGATCCGCATTACAACCACTCCCACCGAACCGCGTTCCCCGGTGCGTTGCGAACAGGGTGACCATGCTTTGCTCCCGCATCGAAGTTGGGGTGGGTTTAGGCACGTGTCGCAAAACCGGATCACTTCGCCGCTTTGTCGGACATGTCGAAGTATAAGTGGTCGATGGGTGCTGCAGCGGCTGCTTGATCATGTCGGCAGGGGATGCGAAGAGCGGGGTTATTCGACGAATCGCGCTGGTTGTTCTGACGCTTCTGTATGCGATCCTGTTGCCTTCCTCGCCCGCGAACGCTATCAGGGACAAGGAGAACCAGGGGCGCTGGACAAGTGGTCCCATCGCGACCCGCCAGAACTGGGGCGACTTGGCGGCACAACCGTACCGCCATTGAAAGAAGAAGAGAGCCGGTTTTCACGACGCGACTCGAAACTTGGCAGGATTAAGGAAAGACGCGACCATGAACCGCACAACAATCAAGAGATTAAGCTGGGTGCTTGCTGCGACAACCATCTGGGTCGTGACTGCGGCCGCGACCGACAAACCACTGCCTGCTCCGCCGGACCTGACGCAGGGCGGCAAGCGGGACAACAAACATGATTGGTTGCTGGGACCGACCGGGGCCCGAGGCTGGATCTTCTTCCGGCACGAGGATCAGACGGCTGCGTCCCGACAGATCCTGATTACCGCCGTTGAAAAAGGTTCGCCGGCTGAGGGACTTCTGCAGGCCAACGACGTGATCTTGGGCGTGAACGGAAAACAGTTTGTCAACGACGCTCGCAAGAACCTCGGTCACGCCATTGCGGCAGCCGAGGAGAAGGACGGCGTGTTGGCGCTGATTCGCTGGCGTGAGGGGCAGAGCACAAACGTGGAGCTGAAGCTGCCGGTGCTCGGCGCCTACAGCGACACCGCGCCTTACAACTGCGCCAAGTCGAAAAATATCTTTGAGCAAGGCTGTCAGCTTATTGCGAAAAAGGGCCTGAAAGACGCCGACATTCCCATAGACCTCAACGCGCTGGCGCTGCTGGCCAGCGGCAAAGAGGAGTACCGTCCCATGCTGGCCGCCTATGCCAAAAAGGTGGCCGCATCGCTCAAGCCAAGCGTATGGAACTGGTACTACGCGTACGGGAACCTGTTCCTGGCCGAGTATGTCCTGGCCACCGGTGACCAGACCGTCCTGCCAGAACTCAAACGCGTCGCAGTGGAAGCGGCCAAAGCCCAGTGCATGAACGGGATGTGGGGACATGCCGCAGCCCTGCCCGACGGCCATTCGGAAGGCTATGGCGGCATGAACCAGATCGGGTTGCCATTGACCCTCTCGCTGGTGCTGGCCCGCAAAGCGGGCGTGAACGATCCGGCCGTCGACCGGGCGATCGAAAGGTACCTTCGAGTGGCGCGCTGGTTTGTCAACAAGGGAGCGATTCCCTATGGCGATCATGCGCCCTGGCAGACACACGATGATAACGGCAAGTGCTCCTGTGCGGCGGTGCTGTTCGACTTGCTGGACGATCGAGAGGCGACGTCGTTCTTCTCCCGGATGGCCACGGCGGCCTACGACGAGCGGGAATATGGGCACTGCGGCTGTTTCTGGAATTATCTTTGGGCGCTTCCCGGCGCATCCCGCTGCGGTCCATTGGCCACGGGCGCATACCTGAAGGAGCAAAGCTGGTATTACGACCTGGCCCGCAACTGGCGAGGCGGCTTCGTATACCAAGAGGTCGAGGAAGGTGACGAAAACAAAAACTATAATGCATGGGATTTGACCGGCGGCTATCTCTTGTCCTTCGGGCTGCCGCTCAAGAGTCTGTATGTGATTGGCAAGAATCCATCTGCACCGCCGCCGCTGAAGCGTGAGGAAGTCACGGAAGTCATTGCCGCCGGGCGCGACTTCTTTCCGGTGAGCGGAAAGAACGGGTACGATTCGCGCGAGACCGGCCAGTTGTTGGCCGGGTTGGCAAGTTGGTCTCCGGCAGTGCGCCTGCGGTCGGCCCGAGCACTCGGCCGGCGCGAGGGAGATTTTGTGCCGGCACTGCTGAAGTCAGTGGCCGGTTCCGACCGCAACGCCCGTTACGGCGCCTGTGAGGCGCTCGGTTGTTTGGGGCCGCGGGCCGACGCGGCCGCGCCGCAGTTGCGCGCACTGCTCAACGATCCGGATCCGTGGCTGCAATGCATGGCGTGCAATGCTATTGCGCATCTCAGCTCGGAGGTCCGCAAGGGCAGCGCCAACGACCTGCTGACGATGGCGGTGCGCGGGAATCCGGACGATTCGCGGGGGATGGCCAACCGCGCGGTTGCCGCCGCGCTCTTTGACCTTTTGGCGATGGCAGTATTGGCACCGGCGCATCCCCCGCTCATATCTATAGTGCCGCAGGAGTGTACACAGTTACGCTGTCCGTCTGGGATGGAACGACCAGCACGACCGAGCAGATGGAGTTAGTAGTCGGAATGTCCGCGGTGCCACCGGGCCCGGATAACGGCGGAGATCCGCATTGGATGGAAGGTGAGAACAACGTGTTTGTCATCACGAAAGGATCGGTGAAGTTCTCGTTTGTTGATGGAGCCAAAGATATGTTGCAGCTTTCAGGTACTCTTCCGATCAGTCAGTTCTTCAAGCCGAATGATCGAAAGGTCACGTTCTTAATGGGAGAACTGAAAAAAGAGTTCACGTTGGACTCGAAGGGAAAGGCTGCTGACGGCAAGAGCCGCTTGAAGTTGAATGGGAAGATGAAGAAGGGCGTTTTCAAGGCCACGCCCGTCAACTTCACACTTATTGTTAAGGGTGAACCCCTGCTGAAGAAGCTTGAGCCATTTGGATTCACCAGTAGCGATACGAATGTGGCATCTGTATCCACGAGCGTCCGGGTTCTCGTAGATCAACTCGTCTATCAGACCAGGAAGACGTTCCAGTATAAGGCGACTGCGGGAAAGAGCGGATCGGGGCGATAACCGTTTCATCCTGCGAGGCAGGCAAAAGCGCCTTCTCAGGAGTCAAGTCCGGCAAATTTGCGGCGGTCTGAGCCACGTGCGTTTCGTCTTTGTCGACGTAAATAGTCCGATTGAGCGCGGGCGTGAGGGACAGAAGACCAGGATCGTTCCGAAAGTGTGCCGCAGGTTCTGCCGCCTAAATAGGACGGATTGCGCCAAGTTCGGATTGCATTAACCTAACATAACGTTACCGGACGATACTGCCGGACTTTTCGGTTGTATTGATTCACCGCGTTATCTAAGCATCGCTAGATGCGCAGCCCAAATGGGCAGAAACGTCCAAGGTGGTCATGCATCTAAGTCGATGCTCTTAAAATTAGCGACCTGACCCAGGCCATTTCCCATGCGGGTACTTGTCGCGGTAGGCCGCCCACATGTCTCTACAGAACGGGGATACACTGTTCGCACCTTGACCTGCGTCGCTACCGCGCTGCATGACTCGATCTGCGTAGTCAAGGAAAGCGTCGTGGTTCCAGGCATCCTTCTGCTCCATTATGAGGACTGCCAAGGCAACCGCCACAATGCCCGGGTAATTGACGCTCCGATAAGGCGTGTCCCAACCACGGTTGTCTCTTTCAGGCTCAAGAGCATGACGGATGCCCCATTCTGGCATCCCTATATCTTTGGCCTCATAGGGCTCCTTGTCTTTGGCGCGTTGATCCGGCTTCCACCTTGGACTGTGGCTGAGGTCCACATCGGCTTGAGTCACATAGAAGGTCTGCTCATTGTCCTGAAATCGGGTTTTCCAGTGGCCGACATCCTTCATGTGTGGATCATTCAGCGCCAATCCGGCGATGAGTATGGGGAGCTTTCGACCGGCACCGTGGCCGCCATCCGCTGGCCAGCCGCCGCTCGCGTCGGAAATGCCTGTCAAATCGATTCCGAACTGCACCATATTGATTAAGAGCTTTTCCTTGTTCGGCTGGCCAGGCAGCCTGCTGAAATCGAGATTCATCAAAAGTCCCGCCTGGGATAAAATTGCGCTGATTTCGCGACCGTAATTCGGCATGTTTTCCGTTGGATGAATATCCGCGCCCAGCCATTGAGTGACATGGTCTATCCAGGGACGTTCCATACTCTTGGCAATCTCGTTCGGATCGGGCGTCTTTGGGGGCGGTGGCAGATTCTTTAGCTTAGAGAGGTCGAGCTGTTTTAAGTTGTACTTTACGGTTTTGTCCTTACCGCAGTACGGCGGGCGGAAACTTCCTTCCGGGGCTGGACCTTTCAGAATAGTCAAGACGGCTGCGGAGCGAGTCGCCGAACGCGGAGCATGACTATAGCCGGCAAAGTGCGGCGTGCCGGGCTCTGTGTCCGCCTCCGACTTAAAGAGCCAGCTCACCATGGATACCAAACTCGAATCGGGGGCGAGCACCAAAGGCGATTCCGGCGAAACTGGTTTGCCGTCGATCAGTCCGGCGTTTAAAGCCGGGGCGTAGCTCCCCTTGATGCGATTGTCGTATCCTTGCTTATCGGTCGTGCCGGGGTTGGCCATCGAACCATCCTGTCCCGGTTCCGGCGAAAACCCCGGCGCGTGGAGGTCGGTGGTAATACCGATGATCTTCACTGGGCCAACAACCCAGTAGTCGCCCGTTACGAATCTCCCAGTCGAATACGGCTTGTCGAATCTCCACGTGATACCGTACTGCGTTATCTTCTGCAGTTCTCCAGGCTCGGCGGAGACGCCAATCCACGAGGCCGAAAAACAGACCACGCCCAAGATCCAGTGTTTCATGCCATCGCCCTCTAGCAGTACGTTCGCACTTCACATACTACCAGAGTTTTCGAATTATAGCAGGCTGCCGAACAATGCGCTCACGCGCTAATCGCACAACGAAGGTCATTGTGGGCGCTCTACTCGCGTACGCGTTCACTCTTCTGGTTGAAAGCACATACGCGGTGATGCCCATGAGTGTTGTGTAAGCCACTACTCTACGTGGATCGTGATCAAACCAGGTTGCAGTCCCTCCGATTCTGCGCGGATAAAGATATCCCCCGGCTTACGTTTGCTGCGCACGACCAGTTGCGCCCGGCCCTGATAGGTGTGTCATCGAAGGCGGGTGTTTCTGCGCAAGCGGGGTCGGAGTTGGTAAATCGCCAGTCGAAATCAAACAATTCACGAACACGTGGCGAACCGGCCGCAGGGCAATGGACCGCAGACAAAAGCAAGGCGAGTATAACGAATGTTCTCGTCATTGGTGTCGCCTTTTTAGCCCCACGACAGCTGTCCTCAAGTAACTGTTACACCCTTGATGGAGTCGTGTTCCTGGGAAAGCAAGACTCTCGCACCTGCCAATCTCAGGGTTGTGCTCGAAGGTCGGCGCGGCGTTCTGCTCGTCCGAGTTCACCCGAACTGGACCTGTGCGTTGAACTAGACCACTGCGTGGTAAAGCGCCCACAACGGCCTTCGCTGTGCGACCAGCGAGTTCTGGCGATGTGGTTGGGTCTGTTTACTTACGCGGTGGATCCGCTACCCCGGCTTTAAAAGGACGTTAAGTGCGTCATCTAGCGCAAGCTGCGTTTGTGCCAGTGGCGAACGTGCTCTCTTTTTCGCGCCGCCGGCCTAAAAACGGCACCGGCCGCATAGTACTAAGGTGTTATAGGAATAACGGCACACTTTTACTGCATTTTATACATCTCAACTTAGACTCCGAACCGCAACCTAGGGCTGCCGGGCAGTAAGCCTGGATGGAAGGCCCGCGCGGGCAATAGCTGATCACAAAGGTGCTGCGCCCCAACCAAAGTGCGCCGAAAAAGGACGAACGCCGGAGCCGGCTTTCGCCGGCACATTAGCTGTTTCTGACTCGCTAGTACGTGCAAGAGTCCAGGAGACTGATGCGAGTGAGCACAAGGGGCGACGACGTGACTTCCTTGCAGGGCGAGGTTCTCATGACCGGCGCCTTTGTTCGCCCAAGCCGGGTGTTGCTGGTTTCGGCCTCTCAGAACGAAGCGGCGCACATCGAGCGTGTGCTAGCTCTTGACAACAACTCGGTTGAGTCCGTCGCCACATTTGGGGAGGCCATGGCCAGCCTTGAGGAGGGCAAGCCGGACCTCATCCTTTTGGGCGCGGCGCTAGGCAACCCGGTTGGTTTTGACTTCTGCCGGACGCTAAAGCAGGTGCCAAGCCTGCAATACATTCCTGTCGTCATTTTCCTCTCCAGCAGCGCCGCAGGCAGCCAAATCGATGCGCTCGACTGCGGCGCCAACGACGTGGTGCGCGAGCCGCTTGATGAGCTCGTCTTCCGCGCCCGCATTCGCGCGCTGCTCAAGTACAAACGCGCAGTGGCGGCGCTCCGCAGCGCTCGCAACACGCTCGAGCAGCAGGTACACGAGCGGACCGTAGAGTTGCAGGCGCGAGAGGAAGACCTGCAGAGGGAGATCGCTGGGCACAAGCAGACCGAGGCGGCCCTGAAGGAGAGCCAGGAGCGCTATGCTCTGGCTGCCCGAGGCTCGAACGACGGCCTCTGGGACTGGGACCTGCGCACCAACAAAGTGTACTTTTCGCCGAGGTGGAAGAGCATGCTGGGCCATCCGGATAGCGCCCACTTCGAATCGCCCGAGGACTGGTTCGCGTGTATCACGCCTGCCGACGTGGAGCCCTTCCAGCAGTCGCTCCGCGCACATCTGGAGGGCGTCACCGAGACCTTCTCGGTCGAGTGCCGTCTGCAACATAAAGACCGCACACTCCGCTGGGTGCTGGTGCGCGGAATGGCGGTCCGCGACGAGAATGGCGTCGCCTGCCGGATCGCCGGGTCGCAGACCGACATCACGACGCGCAAGATGATGGAACTCCACTTGCGTCATGACGCCGTCCACGACTCCTTAACCGGCCTGCCCAACCGCACCCTTCTGGTTGATCGTCTTGCCCAGGCCATCGCGCGAATGAAGCGCGATCCGGCGCGCGGCTATGCCGTGCTGCTGCTCGACATCGACAAGTTCAAGATCGTAAACGACAGCCTCGGCCACGGCATCGGCGACCACCTGCTCATTGAGTTCGCTCGCCGCCTGCGCCAGTCAGGGCGCGCCTCCGATACTGTCGCCCGTCTGGGGGGTGATGAGTTTGTCGTGCTGCTTGAGAATAGCGGCGGGTTACCGGCGGCCACGGCAGCCGCGGAGCGCATCCACGCGGACTTCAAGACTCCGCTGAACGTCCACGGGCGACAGATGTACGTCACCACCAGCGTCGGTGTGGTGATCGGCAGGCCGCGGTACCAGCGTGCCGACGACGTGTTGCGCGATGCAGACACCGCGCTCTATGAGGTGTCTCACCGGCACCCACTCGCCAGCATTTGTGGAGGAGGGGTTGACGAACGCCACTGCGGCAAACAAGCCAGTCGTTCTGCAGGTGCAGTTTATCTTCAACGGCGTGCTCTATCAGGCAGATAAGAACATGCTCTACACCGGCACCGGAAAGACAGGCCGGGCGAAGTAGAAGACGAGCGAAGACTCACGATGTCCAGAGCACCCCCGCGAAACGAGTAGCGGGGTGCTTTGTTTCTGTGCGCACGATGGTGGAGTCGCCAGTATTCTTCAGTGCGCTGCGGTCACTTCGACGATGAGCAGGATAGGCGGCTGCAGTTTTCGGGCCGTGTAAACGCTTGCCGTGGAACGGGACCATGCTTACTTGGAGACCTGCAGCAAGAGCGGCGGAAGTTCAAGCTTACGACTCGAGCGCGAGGCGGAGAAAGCCACAACTAACTAACTGATGCGTGCAATGAGGCGTACGACAGCATTTTCTTAAAGGAGCGGTCGGTGCGCGAAGGCTATGAAGCCATCACGAACTCCTTCGAACAGTGGTGTACGGCGGCATTCCCGCTTAAAAGATCGGCCGGTGTCGGATATCCTATCCTAAGAGGAGCTATGAAGATTCCCCGGTTTCAAGCTGGCGCGTGGGCTTATGGTAACACCTTTTAGTTTTTCCTAGCGCGCGACTGCTGCGATCAGCGTCAGTATTGCGGCCTTGATGTGTTCGGGAAGTGCCTGCCATGACGCGACTATCTGTAGCAAATCAAGTGGTAGACCTATGCTAGGCTCTTTAGGCGGACATCTGGGCGGTAATGCTGCTTCTGAGTTTGCGCTAAGTTGCTGGCTGCTATTGGGCTTCTGGGATCCTATGCTTGGGTTTTGAATCCACTGCGGCCAGGTTGCAGCTGTTGCTCCACGTGGCAGCATCGGCCTGCCAGTCTGACTTGGAGACGGCCGCAGGATACGTCGCGCCGCTGAGCCGGTAGGGATCGTTGTTGGCAAAATACGTGCGAATGGCGCCACACCAAGCGGTCGCTTGGGCAGGATCGGCGCCGGTTGTGCCGGCGTAGCCCGTGGTGCCTTCGATTTCCACCAGATTCACCCATGCGACCACGGCGCGGCTATAGCCCCACCGCGCCAGGATGTAACGATAGTAATTCTTCTGGTACACCCACTGCGCTGTATCGTTGGAACCGCTTGTGGTTTGAAAGAAGTTCGTGGCGGTACAAAGGCTTGAGTAGGCGAGATTATCCCAGTAGCCAGTGCCCCAACTGTGAGTACCGGTCTGACGCAGATTGCCGTGTGACCAAATGGATGGCAGCAGGTACACCCCGGCCGCCTCAGCGCGAGCGACGACGCCGTCAAGATAGGCGCATGCCGGCTGGTTATAAACGCCGATCCCTTGCGTGATGTTCTCGATCGGGGCGCGGGGCTGCGAATCGTTTGGCGTAATCCACGGGGAGTTCACCCAGAAGCTCATCAGGTTGATCCCTTGCGCAGCCAGGCTGGAGAACGCCGGCTGTTCGACATCGTATTGCCAGCCGTTGTTGGCGCCGATGGCGTACAGCACGGGGCCTTCAGTAAACCGCAGGTTGTTGCCGTCAATTCGCGCAAAGCCGGGCGAAGCTGAGGCGACACAGGTCAAGCTGCCACCCGACCAATTGGCCGTCCCGCCGCTGTCCTGAGCGCTGACAGTGAAGGTCCATGTGCCAGTTTGCGTTGGAGCAAAACGCAGGCGCCAGGTGGCGCCATCATAGTAGCCGCAAACCGGTCGCTGGCTGGCATCGGGCGCGGTAAACGTTGCATTCAGATCCAGACCGCCTGAACCTGGGCGCGGATCGTAGTTGTTGATGTAGGTTCCGCCGGTGAGAGCAACCACCAGTTCGACCTTGCCGTACTTAGGCGCGGCCTGCGGATCTGCAGGCGCAACGATGCTGACACCGCTGATCGTCAGCGGGGAGGCGACCGTAATGTCAAACGCGCTGCTGATAGCATCGGGCAGCCCGGACGCACTGGCCGTCAACGTGTACCCTGTTGCCGCGTTATTAATGGAGAGCCCGCTGAATGTCGCAACACCGCTGAGAGCTGACAGCGTTTTTGTTCCTCCGTGGTAACGGTGGTTCCAAAGCCGTCTTGCAGCGCCACAACCGGTCGTATCCCGAACCCAATCCCCGCTTTGCCGCCGCCGGGCTGCGTCGTGAAGGCCAGTTGCGTGGCCGCCGTAGAAAGCGTCCAACTGCCGCTGCCAGAGACGCGCTTGATTACCAGATACGCGCTCTGCGTGCTGGAAGGGGTGTAACTGATGCTCTCGGTGGTGCCGTTGCCTGAGTTGGTGCTGGAAGACAGGATCACCGGGTTGCCTTTGGCATCAGGGGCGGCCGAATACAGGTACAGATCGAAGTCACCGGTCGATGGCGTCGCCAGGTTGAAAACAACACGCCGGCTCTGTACCAGAGAGACTCTGCGGCCCCACGCGCGGCGATCAAAGATGCCGCCCGCGGTCGAGTCCGATAGCGTGCCACCGCTATAGGCGGTCATAACGCATTCAATAGCGGCATCCACATTCAGCATGCCGTAACCTTCGTAGATGTCCTTGGGGGCAGCGGCGCGGCCGAGTGCCGGGTTGGCGCCGGCGCTTGCTTCTCGGACGGCATTGCTCTCTGTCGCCGTGGCGCATAGCAGCGCCTTTACGAGTTTTGCGTGCGTGGCGGAGTTGAAATCCCATGTCACTCCAGACTGCTGCAGGGCATCGATAACCAGTGCGGCGGATCCGGCAGCGAACGGTGAGGCCATGGATGTCCCCATCATCGGGGTGTAGTCATTGGCCTGCACGTCCGCAAAACTGCTGTTCTCCGCGTCAGAGTTGTTGCTGTCCACGGAGCGGATCACGCCAAAGTACTGGGACCCGCCTGGCGCCATCAGGTCCGGCTTCATGTCGTCGGTACCGCTACCATCAAGCGTGAAACCAAGAGAGGTGTACTGCGTCAACTGGTCGTTTCGGTTCGCCGCGGCCACGGTAAGCGCGAGCCCCGCCCGACCGGGATCGCCCACGGTCAGGGTCGGGCCATCGTTGCCGGCTGAGCAGCAGGCGACGATCCCATTGTTCACCATCGTGTTCACCTTGTCTCTTAGCAGGGTGTAGGTCGTGGGGTGCCCTTGGGCATCCGTCATACCGAGGCTCATGTTCACCACTTTGATATTGTGCGCGATGCGCTGAGTGACCATGCCGTCCACTGCATTACAGATATCGGTCCAACTGCCGCCGCCATCGGTCTGGTACAGCGGATACAACGTGGTGCTGCCGCCCCCCACCCAAGTCGCCACCGAGCTCCAATTGATGGTCTGGCCGGCAGGGAAATGAATCGGGCTGGGATAGAAACTTCCGCTAGTTACGCCAGTGAGGTCTCCATTATCGGTCCAGGACACTTGGGTTGGGTTAGCGCCGACGGTTTGACCGGTACCCAGCACGATGCCTGAAACGTGGCTGCCATGTCCACCGTAATCGACTGGAATGGGCTCCCCGTCGGCAGTGTAATCGTGCCAATACTCCATGCGCGCCGAACCCAGGTCAGGATGAGATGCGTCGAATCCCGTGTCCAGGATCGCGACGGTGATGTTGTTGTTGCCTGCGAAGCCGCTGGCGCTGCCCGCGAACCCCGGCACCCAGACCGGGCGCGCGCGACCATTCCTCGTGGCATCAAGAAGGTGAAGCTTAGCAGGCCGGTCCTGCGCAACGACTACTAACGTATCGCCCAACGCTGCCGGAAGCTTTTCAGTCTGATTTCGTGCGATAACGCCGCTCCACCCGTAGCTAACCGATTCGTAAATGTAATCTATCGTGCCGCCGAGCGCGCCGAAGGCGTCAAGCTGTGCCTGTGTGATCTGCTGTGAGAACACGAGCTCGACCCGGATAAGTTCACTCTGATCTTTCCGCAGGTGGGCCACGCCAACGGGCTTGATCTTGTCGTCTATCTTGTCGCCATCGATATCGATTTCCGCATGACGATTGATGACTGGCTTGACCCTGGGCTCACGTGGTGGAACGATCCTCTGCTTTGGGAGAGGGGCTGGAAACGCGACTGGCGCCGCCTGTCCAGCGATGGCGGAGGAGCCCACGAAGCTCCCAAGTACCACGGCCAAGGCCAACAGCGAGATCGGGGCCACTCGAACCAGCACGCACACGTCGTGAGTCTCGAACTTCGCAGAACGCATGGCACCCTCCGGCCTTGCGACCCTCTTACGCCAGCTCTCACGAGATCAATGTTCGAAAGTAGACGCCAACGAATTGCTCTATGTTTTCCCGAATCGTATACGGCTCTTGGGGAGCGTCAAGAGGTTGCCAACTTTGCCAAGTGGCATACCTAGTGCGGCACTCCGCACATCAAGCAGCGGCTAGCGCCCCGTCAATTGCGTTGAGGCCAGCTTAAGTCCAGGGTAGCCCAGTCCTTCTTGGGACACAGAAGAACGATGATCCGATCGCCTTGCTCAGCGCGATAGCCCAGCGGGGTTTTGGCTACTGACCTGTAGATGCTCATGGTTCGCAGGATCGGCTCCGGTGGCGCGGCGAAATTGCCCGCATCCAGCGCGGGAAAATCCTGCGGGGTCAAACCCTCGTCGAGCGAGTAATAGCGTCCCTCTTCCTGCACGACGATACAGATCCAACGCGCCGCGCCCCGCGGTAACCAGGAGACTTGCGAGTTCCCGCTGCCGCAAACTTGCTCAACCGCCTGGATAATCTTGGCGCTGGGCCCCTCACGCGAAAACGACATCGCCGGGGAGGGGTTACTCTCGCAATGGACGGTCGGTGTTGTCGTCGTCCGCTGCGACGGGGGATGAACAACCTTTTGGGGCTGAGCCGGCGCAAGCGGCGCGGGCGCCGGTGCGGCTCTTGTGACGAGGGACAGCGCTGCGGCCAGTAACATCACCAAAACAATCAGAGCCAGTGCGCGCATGCAATCTCCATCACTGCTGTGTCCCGCAATCTGACGTCGTTGGTTTCGCGGATTATCGGTCCTAACGCAGCGGCGTCAAGCGGGCAGAAGTGGGTTGCAAAGGGCAAGACAGGGCCAGAACGCATGCATGCGCAGCAAGCCTGCATATGATCCTACGTCTAGCCTCTGCAAAGGGTGAGACTCGGCAAGCAGGCCGAACCGCGCTTCTTTCTTAAAGTAGCGTCAATCTATGGAGCACGGATCTTCCACGCCGGGCTCCAGTTGCTCATCTGGTTGAGCGAATTTCGCGCGCGGACTCGCCAGAAATCATCGCCGCTGGGCAGGTCAAAGGTGAGCGCGAACTGCCCACCGGTGAGCGACACGCCCTGGTAATAGGCCAGCGTTGCCCCCGTGGGCTTCAGGATGTAGAGGTCGTAGGTGATCGTCGTGCATGGCCGGTGACGGCAACAGGTTGTTGTTGGTCAGCACCTGGATCGTGGAGAACGTGCCGATGATCCCGCCGCCGAAATTGATCGGGGTGATGCGGCCGGTCCCCGTTAAGTTGCGCCAGTCCAGTTGCAGCACCGACGATCCGTCCAGCGTCAACGTGCCGCTCGAACTCCCGAAATGTTCATAGTCCGTGCCCGCCGAAGTGAAGCCGGCCGCGCAGGGTCAAGGTCAACCCAGCGGCGCCCGAGAAATCCGCCGCGTTCAAGATGTTGAGTTGGCCGATGCTGGTGGTGCGGCCGGGCGTGACCCCCGTGTTGGTCGCGCCGGAGTTGGAGCTGAGGCCCTTAATCTCGCTGGTGCCACGCGAAACTAAAGGCCTGTTATTCCACTTATCGCAACACAATGGCTAGGAAGCGTAGACTGTGGTTATTTTGGGAGTGGCATTGCCGTTCGACAAAACTCGGAGAAGACTCCGACGAGCATCCTAGAGTCTGCTGATTCGCCGCCGCTTGGCTTGGAACAGGCCGTCCAGGTAGTCCGCGTCGGCGCAGGAAAGCAGGCTTTTGGCTGCTAGGGCGCTCTTGCGCGCGGCAAGGATGCCCCAGCGAAGAAAATCCAGTTCACTGGCCGAGTGGGCGTCTGGCGAGATGCTCAGAAGGCAGCCCAGTTCCACGGCGCGCTGGTGCCAGCGCCAGTCCAGATCTAGCCGCCGGGGGTTGGCGTTGATCTCGACGACGACGCCAAAGCTGGCGGACGCGCGCAGAACGGCTTCGAGATCCACATCTATTCCATCGAACCCCGGAAGCAGTCGGCCTGTGGGATGGCTGAGCATAAATGTGTGGGGATGGCGGATTGCACGGATCAACCGGGCCGTCTGCGCCGCACGGTCCAAGCTCAGATGATCATGGATTCCGCAGACGACATAGTCCACGCTGGGCGGCAACTGAGCGGGTAGGTCGAGGCTTCCGTCCGCCTGTATGTCGACCTCCAATCCCGTGAAGATCCGGAATTCCGAAGCCCAGCGCAAGTTGAGCGAATCGGCCTCGCGTCGCTGCTGTTCCAGCGCCTCAAGCCCGCAGAAATGGTCTGCGATTCCAAGATACGTCAGGCCTTTGGCGCGGGCGGCCTGCGCCATCTGTTCGAGCGTCTCGCGGCCATCGGACAGCACGGTGTGGTTGTGCAGCGCGCCCTGAACTTGTTTCTCGGTGAGCAACGCTGGCAGGGCGCCGCGCAGAGCCAGTTCGACCTCGCCGCTACCTTCCCGCAGTTCAGGTTCAATGAACGGCAGTCCCAGCGCCGCGTACAGTTCCTGCTCAGTGCTGCAAAGTATCTCGCGAGGCCCCTTCCTCAGGCCGGAGTCGTCCAGGCGCAGCCCGCGCCGGGCGGCCAGGGCCTGCAGATCCTGCAAATGTCCCTGCGATCCGGTAGTGCATAGGAGCGCAACGCCGCGGTGCGCCGGATCGCACACAATCAGACGCACACCGAGTTTCGCGATGAACTGCATGCGGGGCCAGCGGTGTGCGTCGCCAGACACGGCCACGATGGCCACCTCGTCGATGGTTTGCGCTCCGCGCCGCAGCCGACCGGTGACGGACAGCTCCCGCAGATCTGGCAAGGTCGCGCGGATCTGCTCCAGCGCATGGGCGGCCAGCGTGTCAGCTTCGGGGAGGAGCATCCCGGCACTCCGGAGTCACCAGTTCAGGCGAGCGCCTGTCCAATAGAGAGACTGCGCGCTCATGTGGAGAACTGCGGCCAAGAGTGGCGGAAGCGGCCGCGCTTTGCAAGCGCACACCCTTACGTTGGCCATCTACGTACACAAAGACGAAAAGCGCATGGCACAGGCGGTCGCGAACCTGCCAGACCTAACCCCGTCCAAGAAGATGCCGCATGCCGCGACGGTAGTACCGGGTGCAATTGCTGACGGTTAGCAAGCCAATCGTGAATCTGAGGTTCCGGGCGTCTGGTCACAAACGTCTCATATGCGGATGCTTGCTGATTCGTCACGAATTGGAATTCACTATTTGGCCAGCATCATCTCCTTAAGCGGCAGTTCGATTGTGTCGGCCCACATTTGGTATCCTTTATCCGAGAAGTGCACGCCGTCCGGCATCAGTTCGCGCGAAACCGTACCGTCCGGCGAGAGGAATTTCGGGAAGATGTCTACGAACTTCACGCTCTTTCCTCCATCGTCCACTTTCGGCAGCAATGGATTCACAGAGGAATGCCGCGCGCGTGGCTTGCCGTCTTTTTCCCCGAACGGCGGAACGGAGAGCAGTAGTATCTTGGTCGTCGGTGACTTCTCCTGCACATACTTCACGATAGCCACGATAGCGTCGTAAATTTTCGCCGGCGGATCGTTATTGGAGCCGTTTGTGCCGCCAATCAGAAGCATCAGCACTTTTGGCTTGATGCCCTCCAACTCGCCATTCTGCAATCGCCAGAGCACGTGCTGCGTATAGTCGCCACCGTTCCCAAAGTTCGCCGGCTTGTACTGGCCAAACGCCTTGTCGTAAATGGTCTTCACGTTGTTCTTGTTGTTGCCGCGCCAGTCGTCAGTGAGGAAATCGCCCACGAGCAGAAGGTCGATGTTACCCTTTTTGGCTTCTTCGACAAAGCTTTCGTGCTTTTTGATGAAGTGCGCCTCGAAGCTTCCGTCCCTGTTCTTTTTCTGGCATGGCACGTCCGGCGGCTCCGCGGCACTGACCATTAGGCTTAACCCGATGGCTGGGCAGATCTGCCAGAAGTTCTTCATGGCTTCCCTCTCCGCTGTATTGGGCTGCCCGCTAGTCCGCCGCGGGCTTCGGCAACGTGGCCAGATCGGGTGATTCTCCGAGTGTCGGCTTGAGGGCGGGCACCGGATTACCATCCTTATCCGTGAGCGGTTTGGCGAGATTGGCCAAAACGAACTTCTTCACGTGCACATCGGTCGAGGGTGGCACCAGCACGGCTCTGACATAACGTGCCTTCGTCTTCTCGAAGAAACCATTCCATTGTGTGTTTCGTCTAACGTGGTCGACTTCGACGAGATTCTTCCAGGCGGCGCCATCGTTGGAAACTTGAATCCAGAAGTGCTGTAACGAGAAATGACCTAGCGAGCGGATAGATACGTAATCGAAAACTGTTTCCGAACCTAAATCGACACACAGCCACTGCGGATAACGTTGCTGAGCGAACCAGTTGCCGTCGCCGGACTTTGCCAGACCGGCCGCACGCTCAGGATCAATGCTCGCGGTGATCGTCTTTCCTTCGACCAGGTTCACCGTGTCCTTGGGAGCGTCCGGCGCCGACACGGGTGTCATCAGGGGCTTTGGCGGCGGCGGCGGCCTGTTAACAACCTTCACCGGCTTGGGGGGAGCCGGCGGCGCGCTGCTGTCCACAATCGAAAGAAACGTGTACTCCGTCTTTGAAGGTGACTCGACTCCACCGGAAGTGTGTTTGATCGACAGAAGACATTCGTTCTTCAGCATATCGGCGCCGTTGAGTTTAATTCCCTGGCCGTCATAGCCAGCGGCGCTGCAGCCATCTGTTTTCTTGAGCTTGCCGATGAGTTCGGCGGCTGCAATCGGTCTTGGAATCACGAGGGTGTTCTTGATGCTACCAAGGGCGGCATCGTTTCCGGAATTGACGACGGCGTCAGGCGTGAAGTTGTCGTCGCGGTTGAAGACCTCGATTTCGGGAACGCCCACCAGGCCAGACTTGTTCGGAAAGAGCAGCCTAACGTACTTGTAGCTGACGGCCTTAAATGTAATGGAGACAACGCTGTTTTCTTTGACCTTGGAGTTCGCGAATTGGCCGTCCACGTCGGTGGCGATAAGCTCCGGATCGTAGAATGTCGCCATGTTCGAGTCTTCGTCGATCTCGCAGTCGTTCGTCCCCTCCAGACGCCAGCCGGTGAACGCCGCGCGGCCATTGAAGAGATAGAATCGGACCGCGTTAAACTTGACCGGAGCGTCGCCAAGCTTGACTCCACCAAACGCTCCGGCGCGCCCGTCACTGCACCACATACCCAGCGCGTCCAATCTACCATCGTTGATCTTGGTCACCAGGAATGGACCGTTTGAGCAGTTGCCAAATGGGATCGCACCCTTGGCGCGCGCTAGATTGTCGTTGTTATCGGCTGCAAGGCACGACAAGGTTGCCGCGCAGATTGCCGCTAGTGACAGAACGGAGGGGTACTCGCTCCTATTTCGAAACGCGTGTGCCGGCTTTTCAGGCATTTTCTCTCCAGTTCAATCGTTCTTTCCGAAATTGAATAGCCGCTTCTCTCAGAATGCGATTTCAAGTCTCGGTACGTCTGGACCAAATGCGCGCGGCGGCAGGCGGTTAGTTCTTTCCTTCGGTTATGCCCGGCCAGGAATCCGAGCGGAACGGTACGGCGGGCAGGTCGCTGCCGTTGTAAAGATTCGCCTCGGGATTGTCGGCCCATGCATAGCGGACAGCAGCAATCCTGGCGACTTTGTCGCTGCTCACGACGACCGTGTCGCCCTCGATTTTCGCCGTCGCCCAGACGAATTTCTTGTCTTCTCCGGCGACCGCAAAGCCTTTGAGTTCTCCGTCCTTCGCCTTCAGCCCGCCGAACGCATACTTGAAGTTCACGACCGCCTTGCTGCCGTCAGACTTGAACGAATCGTAAAGCGGGCCGGAGAACGGTATATTCTTGCCGTAGCTGATCTTCAGTGCCTGCAGGGCCAGGCGCGCGCCGACGTCCTGCTTATTCTTGGGATGAATGTCCTTGGCGTCGCCGATGTCGATGGCCAAGCCAATGCCGGTCTTGGGAACGTTAAGCGCGGCCATCGTCTGAGCTTCGCGCAATTCAGCCCACGCGCTCTCGCTCGGTTCTGGTTTCCGGTCCATGAAGTTCGCCAACTGTACGACCATGAAAGACGAATTCATGCAGGCGAACGCTGTTCGCCAATCGGCGATCAATCCCGGCAGCAACTTGCGGTACTGGTACGCGCGGCCCGCGTTTGCTTCGCCTTGATACCAGGTGGAACCAGCAATGGCGTAAGGCAGAATGGGGACGATCATGGCATTGTAAAGCGCTGAGGGCGAATTCGAATTCGGGATGTGCTGCGGTTGTCTGGGCGCTCTCGGAGCAGGCTGGCCTTCGGCCTTGGCTTTCGCTGCGATGAGCTTCCACTTTTCCATCTCGGCTTTGTGTTTGTCCATCTTCAGCGTCCAGTTCTCCGGCGTGTCCTGGGCTTTGGCCTGTGCGTAGCGTTCCAGAATCGGCTTGAAGTCCGCGTCTTTTCCGAGCGCCTCGGGGCTCATCCACGCTTCGATTGGCGTGCCGCCCCATGACGTGTGGATCAGGCCCACGGGCACGTTTAGTTCCTGATGCAGCTTGCGTCCGAAGAAGTATCCGACGGCGGTGAAACCATTGATGGTCTCAGGCGAGCATTCGGTCCACTTGCCCTCGCAGTCGTACACGGGCACATCGGAGACCTTCTTCTTCACGGTGAAAAGGCGGATCTTGGGGAACTTCGCATTGGCGATTTCATCTTTCGCGTTATTGGCATTGTTGATGCCGAACTCCATGTTCGATTGCCCAGAGCACACCCATACCTCTCCGACGATCACGTTCATGACGACGATGGTGTTCTTACCCTTGACGGTCAACTCGGCGGGCTCGCCAACTTTCAGGGCGTCGAGCGTCACGCTCCATTTTTTGTCCTCGCCGGCCTTGGCGGTTTTGGTCTGTCCGGCAAAAGTGACGCTTACGTCCTCCCCGGCGTCGGCCCAACCCCAAATCGGCACTGGTTGACCCTGTTGCAAAGCCATGTTGTCCGAGATCACCGCGGGCAACTTGACGTCTGCACGCACACAGGCGCCCGCCAACGCGCAGAATATGGCAACGCAACGAACGAATCGGCTCACAGGCGCTTCTCCTTTTCGATCAAATGTTCATGACAATCGTGTGCCATTTTCGAGTACGCCGGCGCAACCTGAATCGCAGCGAAAAAACGACCGAGGCCGTACCGAAAAAGGTCATCTTGGCGAGCGATCGAGCGCTGCGTCGCTTCTACGACGAGATGGTCATCGCTGGAGTCGCGAAGCGGCGCGCCATTGACGCGAACGGCGAGCGCATTCCGCTGGACGAGCAGGGCAGAGCCACGCGCATTTCGAAGCGACGGATCATCGACACCCGGGATTCTGCGGGCCGCTACCTCGATCTTCACGCCTTGCGTCACACGCTCGGAACGATGCTGGTCGCCAGCGGCGCAGACATCAAAAACCGTGCAGTGCCTCATGC
>DASXUX010000066.1:0-5185 GCA_036504595.1 Planctomycetota bacterium
CCGCCCGAACTGATACTGCCAGTTGACATCGATCCCGTTCGAATACTCCGCCGCCACCGGCAGCCCCGCGGCCGTGCGCTGCGTATAGGTCAGCGAATTCGTCCCGTCCGTGACGCTGGCCAGGTACGCGCTGCTATCATATGCATAATCCAGCGTCGTCCCAAGGTAACTCTTGCGCGTCACTTGGCCCAGCGGATGGTTGTACGCGTAAGTCACCCCCGCTCCGGCGCCGCCGCTGACGCTCGTCACGCGCCCCGCGTCGTCCAGGCTCCAGCTCAAGTTCCCGTCGCTGACCGCCGTGTTCCCATCATACGCAAAGCTCGCCAGCGCCGTCTGTCCCGACGGCTCCGGCGCTCATTTGCATGAGCACGCTGGCGAGCGATCAGAGCGCCCTCGGCAAACTCACGCGCCCCGCGCCTCGGGAATCCTAGTGACGATGATAGAACGCCTTCCTTCGCGTCTTCGCGCCTCGCCGTTCTTTCTTTTTTCTTTTGACTTTTTACTTATCCGAAGGCTTCCGCCATTTGCATCAGCCAGTCCCGCGCAAAGGTTTCCTGCAAAGACCAGTTGTCGAGGAACGGCGCTTCCGGTTTCTCTTCCGTCCCGCAATAGAGCTCCCGCGCCGCATATCCTAGCGCCGTGTCCGGCCCCAGCGCGATTTCGCGCAGCCGCCTGTCCTCGGCGCAGATGTAGTATCGAACTACTTCTTCCGCCAGCATCTGCTCCACCCGCCGCAGACTTCGCCCCAGCACGTTCAAGCACGCCCCGCTCAAGCGCGAACTGCTCGCGAATCCTAGCATCATCGCAAATCGCTTTGTATCGCACTGCGCGCGCATGCGCGCCAGCAGTTCCTTCACCCTCCGCTCGCGCTCCTCAATCTCGTCTTCGCGCCGCCGCTGGCTTCCCGTGCCTCGAAAAAACCGCGACGGCTTCGGCCCACCAGCGTAATCGCAGCCACAATTCTGCATTCTGAATTCTGATTTCTGAATTCGTCCATGCGGCCCGATCTTCTCCAGCGCACAGTCGCCCGGCCGCCCCCACAGTTCCCGCGCCGCCTCCCGCAGCCTTTCGCCGAGCGCCCGCCGCACATTTTCCATCTTGAACCCGTCAATCACTTCCTGAGCCGTCATCCCGCAACATTCCTTCGTCAGCGCGCTTAGCCGCGCGCTAGAGATCTCCAGCCGTCGGCACAACTCCTCAAGCTGCGTCCCGCAAACTTCCGCCCGCACCCACTCGGCGGGCTCGATGTCCCACGAATTCGTCAACGTGATCCGCGCATCCCGCTTACGCTGCTCGTCCTCCCGCCGCGTCTCAGTTTCTGTTCCCTGCCTACTGCTGCTGCCTACTGCCGCTGCGTTCTCCGCGCCCGTGAGCCCTCCAGCCCGCGCACTTTCCGCGCAGCTCGACTTTTCTTTCAGCCACGCCACCAGCCTCTTCAGCCCTTTTTTGCGCGCCTTCGGCGTCACGCGGCTTTCGTAATCAAACGTCAGCCCGGTGAGCCTCCGCCACATCGGATGCTTCCCAAACTTCTCCTGCTCGCGCTTGTAAGCCGCCAGGCGCTTCTCCGTCTCTTCCGCCACCGCATCGCACACCCCCACCGGTGACTGTTCACTGATCACTGGTGACTGAAAACCCCCGCCGATCGTCGAAGCGATCATGCCGCACCTCCTCTTAGAAGATGAATGCAGTTCACCCGCAATGTATAAAGCAATCGGAATTGCGGTTTTTGACCTAGAAGTCCCTTGAAGTCCTCAGGGGGCCGAATAGGGCCTCAAACGCCCGCAAACGTCCGAAACGTCACGTCACATTCGCGCCGTCGCCCACCAGCCACCAGACACCCATTCCTCTATTGTATAAAGCAACCCAAATCGCCCTTTTTGACATAGATGTGATTAAAGTGCGTCTGTGTGACCCATGTGATCCATGTGACCCAGGTGGTCCATGTGATCCATCTGGTCCAACCCGCCAACCCGGCGCGCTATCGGCGTCCTCACACCAGACCACCAGACACCAAGCCCCTCTGCAATATAAAGCAGTCGAAATCCCACTTTTTGACATACACGCGCTCAAAGTACGTTGAGGTTCGTTCCGGTGCGTCCATGCGCTTGAGGATCGTTGAGGAGCGTTCCGGTGCCTTCCGGCACGTCCCGGTACGTTAAGGAGCGATCTGTTAGGTCGGGCGGGGGGAAGAAGGGGGCGGCGCCGGCGCCGGCGCCACCCCTTCCCGCTCCGATCATCAAGGTTCTTCAGTCGTCAAAGAGCCTTTAGGTCTCGCTATACCGCGTAGCCCCGTCAGACGAACCGCCACCCCAACAAATGGCTCCGACTGCGCAGCCAGCAACTACGTTCCCGAGTCGTCATCGTCCGTGGCCTCTCGAAATTCGCGAATCTTGGCACCGTCGGGCAGGTTTAGGTTCCGCAAGGATATTTGACCAAGGATGCTGAGATGATCGCTTCCGTTCAATACCTCCAGATTGGATACTTCATACGCGCCGCCGCAGATCAATGGGAGAACAAACGAGAGGTGCTCTCGAGTACTGGGACGAAGTCCCGTCAAGGTTGCCTCTCGTGCGAGCCGGTGGTCGAAAAGATCAGGCTTTTCCTCCAGGACAGTGTGTGTCAGCCAATGCAAGAGGCTCGACGCGCACAGAACATCTGCTCGACCGCCTTCGCACCAGAACTTCACCAGATCGACTCCTCCGGCCAGCGTGCTCTTGAAGGCGTACTGATCGCCAAAGAGATCCTCGGCGAAGAACGTTAACCCGCGCGCAAGATGTCCATATTCATTGATCCAGTCCGAACGATTCCACTCCATAATAGACGGTATCCCATCAAACGACGAAAGGCCGAAGAAACGGAAAGCCGAGGAGAAAAGACAGAACCCGTTGCTAACCTTGAGGATCTCAAAGTATTCGCTCGGCAGGTGCGGCGGCAGCGCCTGGGGCAGACTGCCCAGATGCCCTGGAGTCACGTGCGCAGACAGGCGGCGCAGCAAACGATCGATCTCATTAATCATTATTTCGTTTCCACAAAGGAGTCAATCGACGTCCCATCAGCATATTGTAGCCGTTTCCTTCCTTGCGCGCCAACGCTTCGATTAACAGACTTGTCCGTCGAAATAATCTCCTTCCTCGTATCCTTGCCTCCAAATTGCAGGTCAAGCCCATGGTCCGCGTCGTCCCCCGGTTTGATCGCTCCCTCTGCGCGGGCCTGTCGTTGCGCGGTTCCGTTTCTTTCCGGATTATATACGACCTTCGCCCTGCCCTCCTGCGCGCCCTTATTCAGGGCGTCCATCTTCTTCTGCCACGCTTCATCTGATACGCCAGGTGGGCGCTTAAGTTCATAGGTAATGCCTCGCTCCGTATTCGCGCCTGTCTCTGCCGCCGACGAGCGCGCCGCACTCTCCGGGAGATTGTGTGGCGGCGTTTCCCCCGTCCTCGGGTCTACCGATTTTACGCCCGTACTTTCCGGCACACCACCCGGCATTTGCTTCGGCTGCTGCATCCGAACGATGTCGCGCTCAGCCTCCTTCTCTATCGCATTCTCGACTCTTGACGCCTCAGACACCCTCTTGGCGGAAGCTGCCGCCTCAGCGCTGGCGGCTCGCGCCGTCCCGTTGACAGTGCCAGCGATTGTCACGGCGTCCGATGCGCCATCGGCAATCGGTCGTGCATACCTCTCCGGAACTCCGACCGCCTCCAATCCTCCTTGCACGGTTTTTGATGCAAGGGTCTGCTTGCTTTCGCCATGCCATACCTCGCTGAGGCCGGTGTTTACCTGGTCTGCTCCAACTGAGACAAGTGCGACCCCGCCTAACTTGCTCAATGTGGTAGGCTCTGGCGCGAGAACCAGCCCCGTTCCCGCTGCAGCGGTCACTGCACCACCGACAATCCTGAAGCCTCCGCCAATTCGCACCAACGTCCGCTTTAAGAAGCCCCATGGTCCATCATCATCCAGCCCCAACGGATCAATCCTATTCACCGGATCCCCACTAAACGCCAGGTACTCATTCATCCCCGCCTGTAGCCCCAGCGGATCCCGCGATATAAACCTCCCCAGCTCCGGCGAGTACCATCTATTCCTGAAGAACTGCAGTCCTAGCTCCGGTATCCCCGTCCGCCCCTGGAACCCTAGCCTGTTCCCTATATTGGATTGCCCCAGCACCGTCCCGCTCGCGTCCGTAAACTCCGTCTTCCCGTACCCGTCGTGCCGCTGCCGTTCGAGCACATTCCCAGTCGCGCCGGCAATCGCAAACACCGACCCGTTGATGTCCGTCAACCAGAACTTGGTGGCGCCGGCCTCCGTGCCGGTGGGATCGGCTGCGCTATGATCCAGCGACCACAACACATTATCCATCCCGCCATTGACATACGTGCGCGTCAAGCCGGCAGGGACGCCGGCGCTACCGGTCACCGACTCGCTCAGCAATTCGCCGTCAAACCCATACTTGTACTCCCGCGTCTCGGTGTTCGTTACAACGGACAACTGACTACTGACAACGGACGAACGCTTCAATTCCCACCCGAACGGATCGTACTCGAACGTCCCCTCCTCCAAATACTCCGCCTCGCCGCTGGCATCGATGTTGATGCCCTTCTTGCTATAGGTCAGCCTATTCAAAGCGTCCCACTCGTACACGTGCCCTTCGACCAAACTCCCCCACCACCACCGGCCGCTCGCCGTCAGGTTCCCGTTCGCATCATAGGCAAGCTCGCTGTGCCCAAAATCGGCCCGATGGTCGATCCGCGTCAGCTTCAGCCGCGAATCGTAGGTATAATCGTCATTGGTGAGATTGCTGCCGACCACCGTCTTGTTCGTCCGGTTCCCCACGAAATCGTAGGTATAACGAGCCGCCGTCTGCGCCGCCCCGACCTGCCGCGTTTCCGTCGCCAGCCGCGACGCCGTATCATAGGAATACGCATACTGCTCGTTCGCCGGCCACGTTGACAGTGTCCGCCGCAGCCCGTTCGGATCGTACGTCGCGTTCCACTGCCCGATCAGCCAGCCCGGCCCCTCGTGGTGCCGGTTCAGCCGCACCTCCGAAACGAACCGCCCGAACTGATACTGCCAGTTGACATCGATCCCGTTCGAATACTCCGCCGCCACCGGCAGCCCCGCGGCCGTGCGCTGCGTATAGGTCAGCGAATTCGTCCCGTCCGTGACGCTGGCCAGGTACGCGCTGCTA